>NZ_JBEZBX010000012.1:21777-237876 GCF_040647275.1 Lentzea sp. NPDC042327 | reverse complement strand
CGGGATCTGCCAGTCGTACCAGTCGAACTGCGCCGGCAGTGTGGTGATGGAGCCGGTCACCTCGACCGGGTCACCGACCAGCGCCGAGTCGTAGTACGCCTTGGCGTCAGCCTCCAGCAGGTTCGCGCAGCCGTGCGAGGTGTTGTTCTTGCCGATGTTCGCGGCGTTGTCGTTGTTCTCGTGGATGAACTCGCCGTGGTTGGAGAACCGCACGGCCCACTTCTTCACGACGTTGGTGTAGCCGTAGCGCGGGTTGTCGAACGAGAACGTCTCGTGCTTCGACATGACCACGAACGTGCCGTTCGGCGTGGTCAGCTCCGGGTCGGCGTCCCGGCCGAACGAGGCGGCGTAGGACGCGACCTGCTGGCCGTCGCGCAGCACCACGAGCTGGTGCGTCGGGTTGTTGATCTTCACGACCTGGTTGCGGCCGATGGTGAACTCGCTGGTCACGTCGGCCTTGCCGAACGCGCCGCCGCCGTAGTTCACGCCGTAGAGCTTGGCCTCGACCTTGACCTGCGTGTTCGCCGGCCAGTACTGCTCAGGCCGGTAGTGCACCTCCTGGGCGGTCAGCCACGCCCACGAGCCCTGCACGTTCGCCGAACTGGTGACCTTCAGCGCTTTCTCGACGGTCGCCTTGTCCTGCACCGGCGCCTCGAACTTCACCATGATCGGCGCCGCGACGCCGACGGTCTGGTTGTCGCCCGGCCACAGCGTCGCGCGGGTCTGCGAGCCCGGCGCCACCGTGGTGAACGACCCCGTGAGCTCGACCGGCTTGCCGTCGGTGCCGACGGCCTTGCCCGAGTAGCTGTAGGTCTTGCCGTAGCCGAGGGGCTCGGCGTTGGTCCACCCGGTCCTGTCCTCGGTCAGCGTGCCCTTGACCTCTTTGCCCTCCGGTGACTTCAGCGCCACCGCCTCCAGCTTGCCGTCCACCACCGCCACCTGCACGGGGGACGTGACCTGGACGTCCTTGGTGCCGTCCACGGGGGACACGGTCACCTTCGCGGACGGGAGCGAACTGTCCGGCTTCGCGGACCCTGCTTCGACGCTCGAGCACGCGGACAGCAGCATCAGGCCGGCGAGCAACGCACCAACGGTTCTCTTCACGGTTCTGACCTCCACAAACCAAGACGTCCAGCCCGACCGCCTGGTGCGAGTGATGTCAGTCACACCCGGGTCGACGCCTACGATCGAGGTCGTGAATCGACCTGTCGCAGTAGTGACCGGAGCGAGCGCGGGCATCGGCGAGGCGACCGCGCGGCGGCTTGCCGCCGAGGGGTTCCACGTCGTGCTCGGCGCACGTCGTCTGGACCGTCTCCACGTTATCGCGAAAGAGATCGAGGGGACCGCGATCGAGCTGGACGTCACGGACGCCGGCTCGGTCGCGGCGTTCGCGGAGGGGGTACCCCACGCGAACGTCCTCGTGAACAACGCGGGTGGTGCGCGCGGTCTCTCGACCGTCGCCGAGGGCGACCCGGACGAATGGCGGTGGATGTGGGAGTCGAACGTGCTCGGCACGTTGCTCGTCACCAAGGCCTTCATCCCGAAGCTGATCGCGTCCGGTGATGGCCACATCGTGTCCGTGACGTCCGTCGCGGCACGTGACGCCTACGACAACGGCTCCGGCTACACGAGCGCGAAGCACGCGCAGTCGGCGCTGCACCGGACGTTGCGCGGCGAGCTGCTCGGCGAACCGGTGCGGGTCACCGAGGTCCTGCCGGGCATGGTCGAGACCGACTTCTCCGCCAACCGGTTCGGCGGCGACACCGAGCGCGCGGCCAAGGTCTACCAGGGCCTCACGCCGCTGACGGCCGACGACGTGGCGGACGTCATCGCGTTCGCCGTCACCCGGCCCTCGCACGTGAACCTCGACGAGATCGTGCTCAAGCCGCGGGCCCAGGCTTCCGCGACTCGGGTACACCGGGTGTGAGCAACTCCACGTCCAGCAGGCGCAGGACGGGCTCGATCGGGTTCGCGAACCCGGTCGTGCCCGTTCCGCCGACGTAGAGCCCGACGACCCGGTTGTCCGCGTCGACGAGCACCGCGCCCGAGTCGCCGTGGTCGCCGAAGCGCTCGGCCGAGTGCACGCGGACCTGGTCGCGCAACGTCCGCACACCCAGTTCGGCACCGAAGTCGAGTCGCAGCGTCGCGTCCACCGACGTGACCACGCCGTAGGTCAGACCCGTTGTGCGGCCCCGTTTCCGCACCGACGAGCCGACCACGGCCGGTGCCGTCCCGGTCAGCGCGCCGACGTCGAGCACCTCCGCGCGGAACGGCCGGCCGCCCATCCGCAGCCCCGCCGCCGAGACCGACCCGGCCAGCGCGGCCCGGTCGAGCACGGCCACCTGGTCGGCACCTACCAGCCCACCGTCCACTCTGGACGGGTGCAGGAACTCGTCGCCGACCGCCCACGCGTCGTCCACGCAGCCGACGTGGAACGTGGTGAGCCCCACCACCTTCCGGTCTTCGCGGGTCACCGCGAACGCGCCCAGCGTGCCCACGACCACGTAGTCGCCCGCGACCGGCACGTCCGGCGGCACCATCCGCACCGCGCGCGCCGGGCCGATGCTCAGACCGCCGCGCAGCACCGGATGCCGTTCCGCCGCACCGGGTTCGCCGAGCACCTCGGCCGAGCGCGAGAGCCGCGCCCGGTGCAGCACGACCGTCTCCGCGACCACGTCGGTCGGCACGCCGGCGACCTCCGGCGGGATCTGCTGCGGGTGCTCGGGTCCCTTGGTGCACACGTAGACCACGATCGCGGTCCGGCCGGTGGGCCGGCCGCCGGTGTACTTCTCGCCGATGTCGACGCCGATGACGCCGGGCCGGGCGAGGAACTCGTCCTCGACCATCCGCTTGACCGGCCGGATGACCTCTCGCGCGCTGTCGTCGAGGTGGCTCATGGCAACCTCCGTTCCACCCCTACCTCAATGAAACACGCGAAGTAGCCGTTCGTCACACGGAGTCACCCGGACGGCGGTGGGAGCCGGGGAGCTACAGCGAGACGCCCACGAAGACCGGCTCGGGGTGCAGCTCGACGCCGAACGCCGACCGCACCCCGTCGCGCACCTCGCGCGCCAGGTCCAGCAGGTCCTCGGTGGAGGCGGTGCCGCGGTTGGTCAGCGCCAGCGTGTGCTTGCCCGACAACGCGACCCGGCCGCCGGGACCCTGGTGGCCCCTGCGGAAGCCGGCGCGTTCGATCAGCCACGCGGCGGACAGCTTCCGGAAGCCGTGGCCCGCCGGGTAGGTCGGCACGTCGACGTCGGTGCCGAGGCGTTCGGCGATGCGGATCAGCACGCCGGAGAACGTCGAGTCGTCGAGGATCGGGTTGGTGAAGAACGAGCCGGCGCTCCACGTGTCGTGGTCGGCGGGGTCGAGCACCATGCCCTTGCCGCGGCGCAGCTCCAGCACGGCCTTGCGGGCGGCGTCGGCCGGCACGCGGTCGCCCTGCGCCACGCCGAGGACCCGCGCCAGCTCGGCGTAGCGGATCGGTGCGGACATGCCGCCCGCGGTCAGCGAGAACCGGGTCCGCAGCACGACGGCGTTGTCCGTGTTCTTCAACACGCTGGTGCGGTAGGCGAGGCCGAGCTTGGCCGCGGGCACCTGGTGCACCTTGCCGCTGCGCCGGTCCAGCAGGTCGACCGACTGCAGCACCTGGGAGATCTCGACGCCGTACGCGCCGACGTTCTGCACGGGCGTGGCGCCGTTCGAGCCGGGGATGCCGGACAGGCACTCCAGTCCGCCGAGGCCCTGCGCGACCGCCTCGGCGACGACCGCGTCCCACTCCTCGCCGGCCTCGACGGTGAACTGGACGATGCCGCCGCCCAGCGGGTCGAGCCGGAAGCCCTTGGTGGCGACCTCCACGACGGTGCCGTCGAAGCCGGAGTCGGAGATCACGAGGTTGGACCCGCCGCCGAGCACGAGGACCTTCTCGTCGGCGGCGGCGTCGGCCGTCCGCACGGCGTCGACCAGCTCGGCTGCGGTCGTGGCGTGGACGAACCGCGCGGCCGGTCCACCGAGTCGGAGCGTGGTGCGCTCGGCCAGAGGCACGGACTGCGTGGTGGTCACGGACGTCAACGGTAGCCTCCGCGACATGGCACGCCGCATCGAGCACCACACCACCTCACCCCGTTCGGCGGAGGAGGTCTTCGGCGCGATGGTCGACGAGACCCACCTGCGCGACCGGCTGGCCGCCATCGGGGGCCCGAACGCCGAGCTGATCTCGTTCACCTCGGTGGAGGGGAAGACGTCGTACCAGCTCAAGCAGGGCGTGCCCGCTGAGCACCTGCCGTCGGTCGCCAAGGCCGCACTGGGCGGCGACCTGGTGATCCAGCGCACGGAGAACTGGGCGGCGGGCGCGGGCACGGTCGAGGTGACGATCAGCGGTGTGCCCGGCCGGCTCGACGGCGCGTTCACGATCACCGACGACGGCGCCGGCTCGAAGCTCACCCTCACGGGGGAGGTCAAGGTCGGCATCCCGCTGATGGGCGGCAAGCTCGAGAAGATGATCGCCGAGCAGGTCGCCGTGCTGATCGACAAGGAGAGCGAGTTCACCTCGCGATGGCTCGAAAACCGCGGCTAGCGGCCGGCCGGGCCCGCGCGCTCGGCCTGCCCACGCGCGGCACGACCAACCCGAACCGCCTGCGCCGGGTCGACCGGTGGATGACCGGCACGCTCGCGGGGTTCCTGCGCGACGCCGCGGACCCGCTGGTGGTCGACCTCGGGTACGGCGCGACGCCGATCACGACCGTCGAGATGGCCGCACGCCTGCGGGCGGTGCGGCCGGACGTGCGCGTGCTCGGGCTGGAGATCGACCAGGAGCGGGTGGACGCGGGCAAGGCCGTCGCCGACCCGCCGCTGCTCGACTTCCGGCGCGGCGGGTTCGAGCTCGCGGGCGCGCGGCCGGTGCTGCTGCGCGCGTTCAACGTGCTGCGCCAGTACACCGAGGAGCAGTCGTTCGAGGCGTGGGACACGATGCTGTCCCGGATGGCGCCCGGCGGCCTGGTCGTCGAGGGCACCTGCGACGAGATCGGCCGGCGCTGCACGTGGGTGACGTTGTCGGCGGAAGGGCCGCGGACGTTCACGCTGGCGTGCAAGCCGTCCGGCATCGACGTGCCGTCCGACCTCGCCGAGCGGCTGCCCAAGGCGCTGATCCACAGGAACGTGCCCGGCGAACGGGTGCACGCGCTGCTGGCCGAACTGGACGCGTGCTGGGCCACCGCGGCCCCGTTCGCTCCCTTCGGACCCCGTGCGCGCTGGGTGGAGTCGGCGCGGCTGCTGGTCGAGCGCGGCTGGCCGGTGGTGGACGACCGCAAGCGCTGGCGGCTGGGCGAGATCTCGCTCGAATGGGCCGCCGTCGCACCCTAGGGTGGGCCGGTGGACTTCGTCGCGCAGATCGAGAAGCAGGCTTCGTCGTTGCGGTCGGCCGCCGAGCAGGCGGGTCCGGGTGCCGCGGTCCCCACCTGTCCTGAGTGGACGGTGCTGGAGCTGGTGCGGCACATCGCCGAGGTGCACACGTGGGCGGGCACCTGCGTCGTCACCGAACCCGCCGCGGGTCGCCCGGAGTGGCCGAAGGCGCCCCGGGACTGGGACGAGGCGCTCGCCTGGTGGGACAACGGGCTCGCGACGCTCGTGCAACGGCTCCGCGAGGTGCCCGCCGACCGTCCGGCCTGGACGTTCCACGGCCCTCAGGTCGCCGGCTTCTGGGCGCGCAGGCAGGCGCACGAGACCTCGGTCCACCGCCTGGACGCGCAGCTCGCCACCGGCCACGACCTGCCGTCGCTGGTCTTCGGCACCGAGTTCGCGGCGGACGGCGTCGACGAGTTCCTCACGGTCATGATGCCGCGCCAGCTGGTGCTCGGCCGCACCGTCGAGGTGACCGGCCGGGTCCTCGTGCACGCCGCCGACGCGGGACGGGCCTGGGAGGTCTGGCTCGCGCCCGGCGAGGAGCCGGTCGTGACGGACGTGCTCGACTCGGCCGTCGACACCGACGCCACCCTCGCTGGCACCGCCGACGCGGTCTACCGCGCGCTGTGGGCCCGTCCGAGCCACGCGATCGTGTCCGGTGACGAGTCGCTGTTGGCGGCGCTGCCCAGGGCGTGAATACTCGTCCGTCGTGTCATCGCCTGAACGCCGCTATGTGATCACCTTCGGCTGCCCCGACCGCACCGGCATCATCGCGCGGATCTCCACGTTCCTCGCGGAGAACGGCGGCTGGATCGTCGAGGCCGCGTACCACACCGACCCGGAGACGGGCTGGTTCTTCACGCGTCAGGAGGTCCGCGCGGACTCCCTGCCCTTCGACTCCACCGAGCTGCGCACCCGCTTCGCCGACGTGGCGGCGTCGCTGGGCGCGCGGTCGACGTGGACGGTCACCGACACCGGCGAGCGCAAGCGCGTGGTCATCCTCGTGTCGAAGGAGGGCCACTGCCTGTACGACCTGCTGGCCCGCGTCGCGACCGGCGAGCTCGACGTGGAGGTGGCCGCCGTCATCGGCAACCACCCCGAGTTCGGCGACATCACGCGCGCGCACGGCATCCCGTTCCACCACGTCCCGTTCCCCGTGAACGACCCCGAGGGCAGGCAGGCCGCCTTCGCCCAGCTGCGCCAGCTGGTCGACAAGCACGACCCGCACGCCGTGGTGCTGGCGAGGTTCATGCAGATCCTGCCGCCGGAGCTGTGCGCGCACTGGTCCGGCCGCACGATCAACATCCACCACAGCTTCCTGCCGTCGTTCATCGGCGCCCGGCCGTACCACCAGGCGCACCGGCGCGGTGTGAAGCTGGTCGGGGCGACCTGCCACTACGTGACGGCGGACCTCGACGCGGGGCCGATCATCGAGCAGGACGTGCTGCGGGTGCACCACGGCGACAGCGTCGCGGACATGGTCCGCAAGGGCCGTGACATCGAGAAGGTCGTGCTGGCCCGCGGGCTGCGGTGGCACCTGGAGGACCGGGTGCTGGTGCACGGCAACCAGACGGTGATCTTCTAGCCGGCAACACGGGGCATAGGCTTTTCCCGTGCGGACCGAAATCACCGACCTCGACCACCTGCGGGCAGCGCCCGACCTGCGCAAAGCCGTCATCGTCGGGCTGGACCTGACGCGTGAGGACGTGCGCGTGCCGATGGACGGCGCGCTGCTGCTCGGCTGCACGCTCAGCGAGACGATGCAGCGCCGGGCGGAGGCGGCGGGCGCGTTGATCTTCCCGGTGATCCCGGACGTGCCCTACGACGTGTACCGCTCGCACCTCTACACGCCCGGTGAGCTGTTCGCGGGCTTCGACCCGGCTGACCCGAGGACCTACGCCGACACCCCGGACGCGGTGATCTACCGGCACAGCAAGCAGCAGGGCCACCACCCTGACCCGCTGCACGCGCTGGCCGAGCGCCTGCACGACCACTCGATCACCGAGGCGCTCGACGAGGTGCTGACCGGCCGGCCGGTCGCCGTGATGGGCGGTCACGCGCTGGCCCGCGGCTCGGACGGCTACCGCAACGCCGTCGAGCTCGGCGCCGCACTGGGGCGCGCGGGCCTGACCGTGCTGACCGGTGGTGGTCCGGGCGCCATGGAGGCCGTGCCGCTGGGCGTGCGCTGCGGCTCGGCGGACGCCGACGTGCTCGCGCAGCTGGCGGAGGCGCCGTCGTTCGGCGGTGACGACGAGTCGATCGGCCGGTGGCTGGCGGCGTTCCCGGAGGTGCCGTCGTTCGAGGTGCCGCGCACGATCGGCATCCCGACCTGGTTCTACGGCCACGAGCCGCCCAACCCGGCCTGCGAGCTGCACGCCAAGTACTTCGCGAACTCGGTGCGCGAGGAGGGCCTGCTGACCGTCGCGACCGGCGGCATCGTCTACACGCCGGGCAAGGCGGGCACGGTCCAGGAGGTCTTCCAGGACTTCACGCAGAACTACTACGGCAGCGTCGGCCCGGCCGCGCCCATGATCTTCCTGGGCACGGCCTTCTGGACCGACGAGGTCCCGGCCGCACCGCTCGTGCAGAAGCTCGCGGCCGGCCGGGACGCCGAGCGGTGGATCCTCGTGACCGACGACGTCGACGAGGCCGTCGCGCTACTGCTCAAGTACGCGGGCGAGCTCGGGTAGCACCTCGGCACCCGCCAGCGTCAGCAGCACGTCGCCGGGGATGAGGATCTTGGAACCGCGGATGCCGCTGCCCACCACCAGCTCGGGGGCGGCGGCGACCTCGGGCGACACCAGGACCGGCCAGTCCGCGGGCACCCCGATGGGCGTGATCCCGCCGTACTCCATGCCCGTCAACGCCACTGCCTCGTCCATCGGCGCGAACGACGCCTTGCGCGCGTCGAGCCGCCTGCGGATGACGCCGTTGACGTCCGCACGCATGGTCGCCAGCACCATGCAGGCCGCATAACGGACCTCACCGCCGCGCTTGCCCGCGACGACCACGCAGTTCGCGCTGGCCTCCAGCGGTGAGCCGTAATGGGCGCAGAACTCGGCGGTGTCGGCGAGCGAGGGGTCGATCTCCGCGACGGCGACGCGGTCGGCGCCGTCCAGCTCCTTCAGCGCCTTCGCGACCGGTTCCGCGACCAGGTCGAGGCGCGACAGCACAGGTACGGGTTCCAACGAACCACCGATGGTCCACACACCTCTCATCCTCCCCCACTCCCCCTCCACTTTCCGGCACGCGGGGGCCCCACGTTCCCCTCGGGGGCACGCGGGGACCCCACGTTCCCTCCAAGGGCACGCGGGGACCCTACGTTCCCTCCAAGGGCACGCGGGGACCCCGCGTGCCCTCCTGGAGTACGAAAGCGCCCCGCGTGCACTTGAAAAGTCGCGTTGACATTGACGTTGCGTCAACCTTTAGCGTCATTGGAGAGCGCGAAGGAGAGAAGAGATGGCCTGGTCGATCGCCCAGGTGGCCCGGATGTCGAAGGTGACGTCCAGGACGCTGCGGCACTACGACTCGATCGGGCTGCTGCCGCCAGCCTGGATCGGCGACAACGGTTACCGCTACTACGAGAAGGAGCAGGTGCACCGCCTGCAGCAGATCCTGCTGCTGCGCGACCTGGGCCTGGGCCTCGACGTGGTTGCGGAGGTGCTGAACGGCACTGACCAGCTGACCGTCCTGCGCAACCACCACCGGTGGCTGCGTGACGAGCAGCGGCGGCTGGACCGGCTGGCGGGCACCGTCGCGCGCACGATCGCCGAACTGGAAGGAGGGGACGAGGTGAAGATGGAAGAGCTGTTCGACGGCTTCGACGCGAAGAAGCAGGAACGGCACGAGGCAGAGCTCGTCGAGCGCTACGGCGAGGGTGCGAAGGAGCACATCGCCGAGAGCAAGCGGAAGATGAAGGGCTGGAACCGGGCCGACGCGGACCGGTTCATGGCCGAGTGGCAGGACATCGCGACACAGCTCGGTGCCCTGTACGTCGCCGGCGCGGCGGTCGACACTCCGCAGACGCAGGAGCTGGTCGACCGCCACTACCGCTGGATCTGCCTGAGCTGGACGCCCAACCGGGAGTCCTACAAGGGCCTCGGCGACCTCTACGTCGACTCGGACGAGTTCCGGGCCAACTTCGACGTCGAGGGTGCCGGCAACATGGCCGAGTGGACGCGTGACGCCATGGCGCACTACGCCGAGACGCGTCTGAGCTGACGCAGGGCCGGGAGCTGCAGATCCCGGCTACTCGGCCAGCCCGAACGCCTTGAGCGCCTCGCGGTTGAAAGCGGGCAGGTCGTCCGGGTTGCGCGACGTCACGAGCGTCCACCCGTTCATGTCGCAGACGCGGACCTCCTGGTCGGCCCAGTCACCGCCCGCGTTGCGGATGTCGGTCTGCAGGCTCGGGAACGAGGTCAGCATCTTGCCGCGGACGACGTCCGCCTCGACCAGCAGCCACGGCCCGTGGCAGATCGCCGCGACCGGCTTGCCCTGCGCGACCAGCTCCTTGACCAGCCGCACGGCGTCGCCGTCCATCCGCAGGAAGTCCGAGTTGGCCACCCCGCCGGGGATGACCGCGCCGTCGTAGTCGTCGGCCTTGGCGTCGGCGAGCTTGGTGTCGACCGGGAACGCGTCCGCCGGCGTGAGGTGGTTGAACCCGCGCACCTCGCCGAGCTCAGGCGCGAGCAGCCGCGGCGTGCCACCGGCCTTCTCGACGTGCGTCCACGGGTCGGTGAGCTCGACCTGCTCGATGCCCTCCGAGGCGACCAGGAATGCGATCTTCTTCTCAGCCATGTCGTTCGGTTACCCGCCGAAGAACTCGACCAACCTGTGGCGTACCTCGGCGCGGTGGGTGATCATCGGCGCGGGCGAGTCGACCAGCCACAGCTCGCCGTTCGGGAACGCACCGGCGGTCGCCTTGGCGACGTCCTCGGGGTGCAGCGGGTCGTTCGTGGCGGCGATGACCAGCACCGGGACCTCGACGTGGGCGAGCAGTCCGGCGTCGGCGACGGCGACCTGGCCGGGCAGCTGTTCGGCCGCGGCTTCGAGCCTGGTGAGCGCCCGCCGGCGGTCCTCGACGTAGGCGGACGGGCCGGCGGTGAGGTCGGAGAGCTGCTGGAGCGTGACCGCAGGGCGCGGCTGGTCGAGCACCGCGGGCAGCAGCAACGCCACCCGCCGGAACCGCCGCGGCTGCCGCGACAGCAGCCTGACCAGGGCCGCGGCCCCCAGCGAGACGCCGACCGCGTGGTCGGCCTCGACTGTGGCGAGGTCGTCGGCGATGCGCCCGTAGTCCCAGTAGCCGGGCGGCGCGTCGGGAGCCGACCCGTGGGAGGGCAGCGTCACGACCACGCGGGTGCCGGGCAGCCCGGAGGCGGGGATGCGCGCCTCACCGGGCGTGGCCCCCAGCCCGTGCGCCACCAGGGTGACGGGCGAGCCGGAGCCGTAGGAGTTCGTGATCACCAGCGCGGGCCGCGCTGCACCTCGATGAGTCTGGGGCGCACGTCCACCATGTACACGAGCACCGCGACGAGACCGGCGAGCCAGAAGATCGACCCGAAGGTGCCCGGCGAGAACAGCAGCATCGCCGCGGCTCCACCACCGGTGATGCCCAACCACGCCGGCTTCGTCATGCGCTCGGCCGCGGTGTAGGCGTCGACGCGCTGGCTCAGCGCGTGGAAGAACGCGAACAGCCCGAGGATGGTGAACCCCAGGTCGGCGAGGAAGTACACGATGCCGTCGAGGTTCCAGATGCTGAAGATCGGCACGGGGAACACAGGACCAGCCTACGTGCCCGTGCGCGTCAGCGGGAACGGAGCGTCGGGCAGGGCCCGATCCGGCCCGCGGGACGCACTTGCGCCGGACGCACCGGAGGGGGAGCACGCCGTGGCGCACTCCCCCTCCGGAGGAACCTCAACGAGTCTTCAACGACTCACTTGGCGGTGTCGTCCGTCGTCGTGGTCGGCTTCTTGACCGCGGCGGTGGTGCCGGTGCTGCGGGTCGTGGTCGCCGGCTTGCGCGGCGCGGTGCGGTTCGCGGCCTTGCGGGTGGTGCTGCGGACCTCGGACGCGGCCTCGCCACCGACCTCGACGATCTCCTCGGCCAGCTTCTCGGCGGTGTCCTCGACCTGGACGGCGACCTTCTCGCCGACCGAGCGGGTGCGGCGGGTCACCTTGCCGAGGACGTCGTCGGCGAGCACGCGGGCGTCGGCGGCGGCGGTCCCCGCGCGCTTCTGGGCGGCCCCGACGGCCTGCTCGACCTGCTCGACGGCCTGCTTGACCTGCGGCTGGGCCTTGATCTGCTCGAGGGTCTGCTCGCCCTGCTCCGCGAGGTAGCTGTAGAGGTTCACCGCGGAGGCGGTGTAGGCGTCGACCAGCTTCTTCAGCTCGGCGGGCTGCAGCTTCTCGCGCAGGTCCTTGAGCTCGGTGGGCAGGTCGGTGGCCTTCGCGGAGGCCTCCTCCGCGCGCTCCCTGGCCTTGCCCAGCGCCTCGACCACGGCCTTGGCGGCGAGGTCACCGGCGCCGAGGGCGGCGAGGAGGGCCTGGCGGGCGGCGTGCGCGCCCTGCTCGGCGGCGGTGCGGATGTCGTCCTGGGTGAGCTTCGGCATGGAGATCACTCCTCCTTGGTCTTGGCGGCGTTCTCCCGCCGGAAAGATTCGTAGACGTCGAGCAGCACCTGCTTCTGCCGCTCGGTCAGATCGGTCGCGGCGACGACGGCGTCCGCCAACGCACCGCCTTCGCGCTGCTGGAGGATCCCGGCCTCGACGTAGAGCACCTCGGCCGAGATGCGCAGCCCCTTGGCGATCTGCTGCAGGATCTCCGCACTGGGCTTGCGCAGTCCCCGCTCGATCTGGCTCAGGTACGGGTTGGAGACGCCGGCCTGCTTTGCCAACTCCCGCAACGAGATCTTCGCGGTGTTGCGCTGCTCGCGGATGAAGTCCCCGATGTTGCGGCCGAGGTCCGCGACGGCTTTGTCGATGGACTTGTCCATTGGTTCCCGCTCCCGTTCCTCGTGCACCGACCACGTTAGCGAGGGGTGCTAGCAGTTGCAAGCACTCTGCTAGCAATCGCTGCGTGTGCTGCGCCACAGGGCTACCGTGGAGAGGTCATGGACGACGCCGGAGCCCTGCGCGCCGAGCTGGCCGACCACCTGCTCGGCACCGGTGTGCTGCGCGATCCCCGGTGGCTCAAGGCTTTCCGCGAGGTGCCGCGCCACGAGTTCCTGCCGCGCTTCTACCGCCAGCGGCACGACGGCGACTGGGAACCGGTCACCGCGGAGCACCCCGGCTGGCTGCAGCTCGTCTACACCGACCGGGTCTGGGTTACCCAGTTCGACGGTGACGACACGATGACCGGTGGCACACCGACGTGCTCGTCGAGCATGCCGGCCATCATGGCGATCATGCTGGAGGCGCTGGAGGTCCACACCGGACAGTCGGTGCTGGAGGTGGGCACCGGCACCGGGTACAACGCCGCACTCCTGTGCCACGCCCTGGGCGCCGACCGCGTGACGACCGTCGACGTCGACCCGCAGCTTTCCGCACGGGCCCGCGAACGCCTGCACCGCAACGGTTTCACCCCCACCTGCGTCATCGGTGACGGCGCGCGGGGTCATCCGGCGGGAGCGCCGTACGACCGGGTGCTCGCGACGTGTTCCGTGACGACGATCCCGCCCGCGTGGCTGGAGCAGACCCGGCCCGGCGGCCTCGTCATCACCACCCTGCACCGCCCCATCGGCGCCGGGCTCGTCCGGATCGTCTCCCGCGGCGACGGCACCGGCGAGGGCCGGGTCCTGGTGGAGGACGGCCGCTTCATGCCGTTGCGCGCGCACGCCCGCAAGCCCGCGCTCGCCGGCACGGGCGCGTTCGACCGCAGGACCACCACGCTGCCGATGGCCACGGTGGTCGACCCGGCCGGCCCGTTCGAGTTCTTCGCCGGCGTCGCGCTGCCCGACGTCGTCGCGGGACAGGACTGGCTGGGCCACCCGGACGGCTCCTGGGTGCACCACCACGGCTCGCACGTCGACCAGGGCGGTCCGCGACGGCTGTGGGACCTGGCGGAACAGGCGCTGGCGCTGTGGGAGGACCTGGGCAAACCCCGGCGGCAGCACTTCGGTGTCACCATCGGTCATGACGGCCAGTTCCTCACCTTCGACGGGCGGAGGTGGCGACTGTGATCAACAGCGAACGGCACGACACGGCTCACTGAACCGACCCCGGGCGGATGCGGTGCGTCATGATGCGCGCATGTCCAGATTCCGCCAGCAGGCGCTGCTGGCCGGCTGCGTGCTGACCGCACTGCTCACGGCTGCCGGTCTGTTCGTCACCGACCACGGCATCAACCCGCACGTGTGGCTGGGCGCGCTCGCCGTGGTGTTCCTCGGCTTCCTCGCGCTGCTCGACCCGTGGGTGCGGCGCAGGCACAACGCCGAACTGAGCACCGAAGAGCACCTGGACGCCGCCTGCCGCGCCCTGGCCACCGCTCTGCAGGCGCAGTGGAACGAGGAGGTGCGTTCCCGCGGCCTCACCGACCCGGACGTCCTCGACCTGCACTGGACCGCACCCGAACTGGACCTGGGTGACGGACGGAACGCACCCCCCGGCCACAGCGACGCGGTGGTCGGCGCGTTCGAACGGCAGCCCCACCGCCGGATGGTCGTCCTCGGCGAGGCGGGCACCGGGAAGACGACGGTTGCGATGCTGCTGACGTGCGGCCTGCTCGACCGCTACGACGGCGGCATGGTGCCGGTGCTGCTGCCGTTGTCGACGTGGAACCCGGCGGTCGAGGACATCCGCACGTGGCTGACCCGCCGCCTCTACGAGGACCACCCGGCCCTGAGCAACACCGAGCTCTACGGCAGCTACGCCGGTGACCTGCTGATCGAGCAGCACCGCGTCCTGCCGGTGCTGGACGGCCTCGACGACGTCCCCGCACACCAGCGCGCCGACGCACTGGCGCGGATCGCGAAGGCGTTCCCCGCCACGCGCCCGCTCGTCCTCACGTGCCGCACCGCCGAGTACGCCCAGGCCGTGCACCTCGCGGGCCCGCTGCACGGCGCCGACGTCGTCGAACTGGCCCCGCTCGACCTCGACGAGGTCGCCTCCTACCTGCGGGCGAGCGCCGACAGCGTGGGAGCGGCCCGCTGGGAACCGGTGTTCATCCACCTGCGCGAGGAACCGGACGGCCGCCTCGCCGACGCCCTGTCCACACCGCTGACGATGTGGCTGGCCAGCATGGTCTACGCCGACTTCGAGGCGGAACCGACCGAGCTCCTCGACCGCGGCCGCTTCCCGGACGCCCGCGCCGTCTGCGACCACCTCTGCGACGAGCTGGTCTCCCGCGCCTTCGGCAACCGCGCCGCCGCCCACCACGCCAGGGCCAGCCAGGTCTGGCCCCGCGACAGGGCGCGCAGGTGGCTGGAGTTCCTCGCGCACGAGATGCGCGACCGCGGCATCCGCGAACTGGCCTGGTGGGAGCTGCGCCGCTCGGTCGGCCGCACCTGGCTCGCCCTGCTCGGCGCACTGGCACTGGGCGCGATCGGCGGCTTCGGTGTCGCCTGGCTGATGGCCTACTCGATCACCCCGAAACTCGCCCCGCTCAGCGGCCTGGTCGCCGGCGTCCTGGTCGGCGGCGCCGCACTGACCGCCTCGCAGGAACGCAAACCCAAGCCACGCCTGGGAATCTCGCGCTCCCTGCTCCTCGTCCCCGGTGTACTCGGCCTCGCGGCGGGCCTCGTCTTCGGCGCGCTGTACGGGTTGTCCGCCGGTCTGGTGGTCGGCCTGGGCCTCGCGGTGGCCGTGGCACTGCGGTTCGCGTTGTCCAGCACAGCCGAGCTGTCCCAGGCCTCCAGTCCACAGTGGACCATGGCGCGCGACCGGATCGCCGTGTGGACCGGGTCGCTGGTGCTGGCCGTGGTGTTCGGTTCGGCGGCGGCACTGGTGTTCGGGCCGAACCAGACCGGCATGGTCGGGCTGGGGCTGGCTTCCGGGCTGATGCTGGGGTTCGCGCTGGCCGTGCTGCACCTGCGGTGGTGGTGGTTCACCGTGGCGCGGATCTGGTTGGCGCTGCGGGGCAAGCTGCCGTGGGAGCTGATGGTGTTCTTCGAGGACGCGCGCAAGCTCGGGGTGCTGTGTCGGGCCGGGGCCTGCTACCAGTTCCGGCACGGGCTGGTGCAGGACCGGCTGGCGGAGCACGGTGCGGCGGCCGGGGGTGGGGTCGGGAAGGCGCGGTTGCGGCGGAAGGACCGGGTGTAGGGCTGTCGAGCGCGGACGGCGCGAGGCGGTGCGCGAGCCGAACCGCGTGGGCAGCGCAGGCGGAGCGGCGCAAGCCACGCCACGCCACGCGGGCTGAACGGCGCGGGATGAGCGGAGGCACCGGAAGGCGCGGGCGTCTTGTGCGGTACGCGGGCGGGAGCCTGGGCCGTCAGAGGTGGCGCATCCAGAGGTTCGTCTCCTCGTAGACGCCGCGATCCCCCTCGAACACCACGACGTCGTGGCCGCCGGGTACGACGTACCGGCCGGACCGGGGGAAGTGCAGGCCGGTCCACCTCTGCCACTCCGCGGCGGTGCCCGTCACGACCATGGAGCGTTCGGCTGGGCCGAGGACGGTGGCGCCGAGGCGTTGGTGGGTGCGGATCCACGGGTCCAGGTGCAGGCCGTCGGGGCGGGTCCAGGTCGCGAAGTCGGCCATCGGGGTGAGCGGGTAGTTCGCCTTCAGGGTGGGGCGGACCGGTACGACGACGCGGGACAGGCCGTTCGCGAGGGCGCGGGTGCGGAGGGCGGTCAGGACCGCGGCGGCCAGGCCCCGGCCGGCGTGGGTGGCTCGGACGGTGGCGGCGAGGACGCACAGGGTGTCCGGGGTGGTGCCGGACTCGTGGTCGCGCACCGATTGGACGATGGCGCCGTCGTAGCCGCCGTCGGGGAGGGTGGACGGGGTGCCGTCCCAGCACAGGGCGACGGCCACGGCGTGGGCCAGGACCTCCGAGCCGTCGAGTGCGAGCACGTCGTACTGCGGGAAGTACTGCTGGACGGTCTTGCGGTACCGGTTGGAGATCGGGTCCTTCAGGATGAACAGGGGCCACTCGCCGACCAGCGCCGCCGTGGAGAGGTGCGGGTGGTCGGAGGTGGTGGCGATCTGCACGGGCCTGATCGTAGGCACGTGCAGATCGGCACCTCACTCCGTGCGCAGGCCGAGGGCGCCGGTCGCCTTGCGCAGGGACGGCAGCGTCAGGGCGGTGACCAGCAGGACCAGGGCCATCGCGGCGGCGGTGACCAGGGCGATGCCCTGCCAGTCGAAGGCGACCTCGGCTCTCGACACCCTCACCGACAGCACGCCGAGGCCGATGCCGGTGGCCACCGACACCACCGTCGACAGCACCAGGGGCAGCCCGTTCTGCCACAGCAGGGAACGGGCCAGGGTGGCGCGCGGGACGCCGGACGCGGCCAGCACGGCCAGCGGACGGCGGCGTTCCCTGACCTGTTCGAGGCCCACCACCAGCATCGATGCACCGGCCAGCAGCAGGGTGACGGCCATGCCGCCGTACAGGCCCTGGCGCACCAGCCCGAACACCCGCTCCACCTCCGACATCCTGGACTGGCCGCCGGAGAACGACCGCACGCGCCACGAGTACGGGGCCACGGCGTTGCGGGCGTGTTCGGCGGCGTCCGGCGTCGCCAGGTCGAGCTGGGCGATGTACTCGACGCCGCGGGTGCCGAGGGTGAGGCCCCGGGCGGCGGCCGGGGTGAGGTAGAAGCCGCCGGTGGTGGCGCCGGAGACCTCCTCGACCACGGCCGGAGGCAGCCACCGCTGCTCGCGGTCCCTGCCGACGGCGAGCGGCACGCCCGGCGTGACGGTGAAACCGCCGGTGGCCTCCCGCGCCAGGTACGCCTTGCCGTCGGCGCACCCGGTCACCGGGAGCTGCGTCCGCAGCGCGGCGCAGGTGCCCACGACGATCGACACGGACGACCGCTCGCCGGTGCTGCCGGACGTCCAGCGCAGCTCGTGCACGGCACGCACCCCGGCGCTGCGCGCCAGCGCGTCGCGCAGGCCCGGTGTGGCGGTGGTGTCGGTGACCCGCATGGCCAGCACGTCCTGTGGGGACCGCGTCAGCTCCCTGTCCACCACCTCGTTCTCGACGGCGGCGAGGACCATCTGCAACGTCACGGTGCCCGCGAGCACCACCGCGACGCCGCCCACGACCCGCGCGGCCGTGCCGCTGTCGAGCTGGAGCCTGCGCACGGCCAGCTGCAATGCCGGGGTGCCGCCGCGCAGGCGGAAGACGACCCGCTCGACCAGCCACGGCAGCAGCACCGGGATGCCGAACATCAGCAGCACCACGCCGAGCACGACGGGCAGCTCCTCCGGCTGCTGGTCGCCGGTGACCCGGCCGGCCTGGCTGGCCAGCAGCGCCGCACCGGCGACCGTGGGCAGCAGCCGCCACCACAGCCTGCGCCGCACCGGGCGCTGCTCGCGCACCACGCCCAGCGGCTCGATGATGGTCCGCCGCATCGAGAACAACGACGTGGCCACCGCCAGCACCGGCACCCCGACGAGCACCGCGACCGTCAGCGCCGGCGCCGGGGTCAGGTCCTCCGGGAACACCACCAGCTGCTCCAGGACGACGTCGTCCGAGAACGGCCGCAGCGCGTAGAACAGCCCGAACCCCGCGGCGAGCCCGACCACCGCGCTGGCCAGCGCCTCACCGGACGCGATCAGCCGCACCCGTCTCGCACCGGCGCCGACCAGCCGCAACGCCGCCAGCCTGCGGTCGCGCTGGGCCGCGGCCAGCCGCGCGGCCACGCTGACGAACACCAGCACCGGGAACAGCAGGACGATCACGCCCACCATGCTGAGCAGCCACAGGATCGGCGCGAGCCCTCCGCCGCCGTAGTGCGCGCCCCAGCGGTACGTCTCGTTGCTCCCGGTCGACACGATCGAGGCGTCCCCGGCCAGGAACACCAGGTCGAGCGGACCGGTGAGCCCCTCCCTGCCGATGGTCCCGACCACCCGCTGCGGCAACCGCGGCCGCAGCAGCGCGCCCTCCTCGCTCGCCAGCAGCTCGGCGAGCGCGGGTGACACGACGACCTCCCCGTCACCGGGCAGCCGGTCGACACCGGGCGGCACGGGGGCGTCCGGCGAGAGCACCTTCACGTACCGGCCGCGCACCAGCTCCGCCCGGTACTCCAGGTGCACGACGCTCACCAGCAACGGCGCCGGCCCGGTGCCCTCCGACACCGGTTCGCTCGCGTCCCCGCGCTTGTCGCGCACGTCGATGGCCCCCGGCAGCGAGGCCGCGAGGACCAGCACGGCCACGCCCAGGCCGATGCCGAGTCCCTGCAGGACGAGCCGCGCCCACGACTTCCGGCTGCCCCCGACCGCCAGCCGGACCCCGAGGGCGAGGTCGCCGATCACCCGCTTCACCCGGCCGGCTCCACGTCCCGGGACCGCCCGTCGCGCACCACGACCTCGCGGTCGGAGTAGGCGGCGACCCGCGGCTCGTGCGTGACCAGCACGACGGCCGCGCCCGTCTCCCGCGCCGCGGTGGTGAGCAGGTGCATCACCCGCTCGCCGTTGAGCGAGTCGAGCGCCCCGGTCGGCTCGTCGGCGAAGATCACCTTCGGGCCGGTGACCAGCGCGCGGGCCACGGCGACGCGCTGGCCCTGGCCACCGGAGGTCTCACCGGGCCGCTGGTCGGCCACGCCGTCGACCTCCAGCCTGGTCAGCCACTCGTGCGCGGCGCGCTCGGCTGGTTTGCGCCGCATCCCGCTCAGCCGCAACGGCAGCGCCACGTTCTCCAGGCAAGTCAGCTCCGGCACCAGCTGGCCGAACTGGAACACGAACCCGAACTCGGTGCGCCGCAGCTCGCTGCGCTCGTGGTCGGACATCCGGGTCAGGTCGCGGTCGCGGTAGGTGATCGTGCCGCTGTCCGGCGGCAGGATGCCCGCGACGCAGTGCAGCAGGGTCGACTTGCCGGACCCGGACGGCCCCATGACCGCCACGACCTCGCCCTCGCGGACCGTGAGCCCGGCGCCGGCCAGCGCGTGCGTCTTCCCGAACGACCTGTGCAGCTCCTCGGCCCTCAGCAGCGTCATCGCGCCACCTGCTCCGCGAGCTGGTCGACGCGGGCGGCCGTCAGCTCCAGCCAGCGCAGGTCCGCCTCCAGGTGGAACAGCGCGAAGTCGCAGATCAGCTGGTCGGCCAGGTCGCCGCCGGTCTTGCGCCGGGTCAGCTCGCGCATGGTCCGCAGGTGCGCGGAGCGCTGGACGTCCAGCACCTCCACCGCGCTGCGGCCGGACAGCAGCGCCAGCACGACCTTCGCGTAGAGGGTGTTCTGCAGGTAGGGCTCCGGCTTCTCCGGCGTGCCCAGCCAGCGCTCCACGTCGGTGACCCCGGCGTCGGTGATGGCGTACCGCTTGCGCTCCGGACCGTCGCCCGCCTCCACTCCGGCCTCGGTCACCAGGCCGTTCTTCAGCAGCCGCGACAGCGTCGAGTAGACCTGCCCGTAGTGCAACGGCCGGTCCTGCCCGAAGCGCTCGTCGTAGGTGCGCTTGAGGTCATACCCGTGCCTTGGACCACCCTCTAGCAGGCCCAACAGTGCGTGACCGATCGACATGCGGACGACTGTACACCCCGTGTATACACCGGGTGCATTCCCCGGATGTCCTGACGGGCAACCGCCGTGGCGCCTACAGTGGTGGGGTGACTGGTCTGACTGTCGGCTGGGATCACGACGTCGAGCTGCTGCTCGACTTCCTGAACACTCGACACGTACTGGACAGTGAAGCCTCCTGGCGCGCGTGGGTGACCGAACGCGGCCTCGGGCGGAGCGGGGAGATCGCACAGGCGCGCGCCGCGCGGGCGGCACTGCGCTCGTCCATCGAGGGGTCGTCAGGGCCGCGCACGGCGGCCGGCGTGGTGCACGTCGAGCTGACCGGCGGCGTCCCGATGCTCGCGAGCAGCGACGCGGTGGGCGCGGTGCTCGCGGCGTCGGCCCGCCTCGCGGTGCTCGGGTCGTGGGAGCGGTTCAAGATCTGCCCCGCAGACGACTGCCTGCGCGCGTTCTTCGACAGATCCCGCAACCGCTCCCGCACCTGGTGCTCCATGCGGGTGTGCGGCAATCGCGAGAAGGCCAGGACGTTCCGAAAACGCTCGCGCGCCTCTCAGAACAGCACGTTGGCCACGGTGTAGATCACCAGGCCGGCCAGCGCGCCGACCACGGTGCCGTTGATCCGGATGAACTGCAGGTCCCTGCCGACCTGCAGCTCGATCTTGCGCGAGGTCTCCTCCGCGTCCCACCGCTCGACGGTGTCGGTGATGAGCGTGGTGATCTCGGCCCGGTAGTTGCTCACGACGTACCCGGCGGCCTGCTCCAGCCAGCCGTCGACCTTGGCGCGCAGCTCGAGGTCGTCGGTCAGGTTGGTGCCGAGCGTGATCAGCCCCTGCATCACCCTCCTGCGCAGCTCGCTGGACGGGTCCTCGGCGGCGTCGAGCAGCATCTTCTTCGCCGTGCCCCACGCGCTGCTGATCAGCTTCTGCACGTCGGGGTGGTTGATGACCTGCTGCTTGACCTGCTCGGCGCGCTGCAGGGTGGCCGGGTCGTTCTGCATGTCCGCGGAGAACTCGATCAGGAACTGGTCCACTGCGAGCCGCATCGGGTGGTTGACGTCGGTCTTCACCGCCCACGCGAAGTTGACCAGCTCGGTGTGGACCTTGTCGCCGAGCATCGAGTCGACGAACCTGGGCGACCACGCCGGCGCGCGGTCGGTGACGATGAGGCTGACCTTGTCGTAGTTGTCGCGCACCCACTCGTAGGCCCGGTCGCACATCAGGTCGACGAGCTTGTGGTGGGCGCCGTCGGTGAGCACCTGCTCCAGGAGCTTGCCCAGCGGCGGGCCCCACGGCTTGGCGGTGACGCGCTTGACGATCGCCTGCTCGACGACGGCCTGCACGTCCTCGTCCTTGAGCACGGTGATCGCGCCCTTGAGGACGTTCGCGAGCTCGTTGGTGACGCGTTCGGCGTTCTCCGGCTGCTTGAGCCACGCACCGGCGCGCTCGGCGATGCCCGCGCGGCGCAGCTTGTCCTGGACGATCTCCTTGCTCAGGAAGTTGACGCCGACGAAGTCGCCGAGCGTCTTGCCGAACATGTTCTTGCGGGTCGGGATGATCGCGGTGTGCGGGATCGGCAGGCCGAGCGGGCGCCGGAACAGGGCCGTGACGGCGAACCAGTCGGCGAGCGCGCCCACCATGCCGGCCTCCGCGGCGGCCCGGACGTACCCGACCCAGGCGCCCTCGAAGGCGTGGGTCCCGAAGAAGACGACCGTCGCACCCACGAGGAAGCTGGTGGCGACGACCTTCATCTTGCGCAGGTCTGTGCGCTTCTGCTGGTCAGCGGCGGTCAGTTGCTCCACGGCACCATTGTCCGTGAAGATCCTGCGTTGTGCGGGTACCAGCGCTAGTCCCCAGGTTGCAGCCGTTCACCTCGACGATCTTCGCGGAGATGACCGGGCTGGCCGTGCAGCACGACGCCGTGAACCTCGGTCAGGGCTTCCCCGACACCGACGGTCCGGCGTCGATGCTCGCGGCGGCCCAGTCGGCCATCGCGTCGGGCGTCAACCAGTACCCGCCGGGTCCCGGCATGCCGGTGCTGCGCGCCGCCATCGCCGCGCACCGGTCGCGCTACGGCACCTCCTACGACCCGGACACCGAGGTCCTGGTCACGGTCGGCGCCACAGAGGCGATCGCGGCCTCGCTGCTGGCGCTGGTCGAGCCGGGTGACGAGGTGGTGCTGGTCGAGCCCTACTACGACTCGTACGCGGCGTCGGTGGCGCTCGCGGGAGCGACCAGGGTGACCGTGGGGCTGCGCGAGGACTCGTCCGGCCGGTTGGCGCTGGACGTCGACGCGCTGCGGGCCGCGGTCACGCCGCGCACGCGCGCGATCCTGGTGAACTCGCCGCACAACCCGACCGGCACCGTGTTCACCGTCGACGAGATGCGCGCCATCGCCGCGTTGTGCGTCGAGCACGACCTGCTGGCGATCACCGACGAGGTGTACGAGCACCTGGTCTTCGACGGCCGGCAGCACGTCCCGCTGGCCTCGCTGCCGGGGATGGCCCAGCGGACCCTGTCGATCTCGGGCGCGGGCAAGACGTTCAACTGCACCGGCTGGAAGATCGGCTGGGTGTGCGGTCCGGCCGAACTGGTCGCGGCGGTGCGCGCGGCGAAGCAGTTCATGACGTTCGTGGGCGGGGCGCCGTTCCAGCCCGCCGTCGCCCAGGCGCTGACCACCGAGCTGGACTGGGTCACGGCGCTGCGCGACTCGCTGGCGGCGAAGCGGGCCCGGCTGGCGGAGGGGCTGCGCGCGGCGGGCTTCGAGGTGCGGTCGTCGGAGGGCACGTACTTCATCTGCGCCGACGTCCGCCCGCTCGGCTACACCGACGGCCTGGCGCTGTGCCGCGAGCTGCCCGCGCGGATCGGGGTCGCCGCGGTGCCCGTGCAGGTCTTCACGGACCGGCCGGCCGAGTGGCAGCACCTGATCCGGTTCGCGTTCTGCAAGCAGGACGCGGTGATCGACGAGGCCGTGGAGCGACTCCACAAGCTGTAGTTGTCCACAGGTGTGGATGAGTTTCTCCACACCTGTGGACAAACCACTTTCGGG
This sequence comes from Lentzea sp. NPDC042327, assembly GCF_040647275.1. Taxonomy (NCBI): domain Bacteria; kingdom Bacillati; phylum Actinomycetota; class Actinomycetes; order Pseudonocardiales; family Pseudonocardiaceae; genus Lentzea; species Lentzea sp. NPDC042327. The sequence continues at coordinate 214,824 of NZ_JBEZBX010000012.1, read as the reverse complement.
TGAGCAGCGGAGCCGTGCCGACGGCGTTCCACTCCAAATGGCATGAACTCCAACACCGAGGTCGTCCAGTCCGCACGAGCCGGGACCACGGGCTGGGACGCGCTCGTCGAGCGCTACTCGCGACTGGTCTGGTCGGTGCCCAGATCGTTCCGCCTGAGCCACGCCGACGCGGCCGACGTCTACCAGTGCACGTGGCTCTGCCTGGCAGAACACCTCACCCGGCTGCGAGATCCCGAGGCCTTGGCCGGGTGGCTGCTCCGTACCGCCACCAGGCAGAGCATCGCCGTGCTGCGCAGCCGCGGCCGTGAGGTCCCGGTCGACCGCTGGGAGCCGGAGTCGGCCCTGCCGACACCCGAGGACGTCGTGCTGGGCGACGACCGCGCCCACCGGCTGTGGACGGCGCTGGTCACGTTGAACGAACGCTGCCAGCGGCTGCTGAGGATCGCCGCCCATAGCCCCGAGCTGAGTTATGCACAGGTTGCCGACGCCCTGGGGATGAAGCTGGGGAGCGTCGGCCCGACGCGGACCCGGTGCCTCACCGCGCTGCGCCGGAAGCTGGCGGTGGCGCGGTGAGGGACCCGTTGCTCGACGAGATCGCCGCGCTGTTCGGTGCCGACGTGCCCCCGGCCGTCGGTGCGCCGGTCCCGACCGGCCTGGCCCCCATGGCGGTCGTCGACGAGCCGGTCCGCGGCCCGTCGCGGCAGCTCGTGTTCCACGTCGGCACCGGCCGGATGTACCTGCAGCTCGACGGCCCGCGCCTGACCGGCGTCCTGGACGGCGTGACCGGCACCGTCGAGGTGCGTTCACCGGAGGCCGTGCGGGCGGTCGCGCCGGACGCCGAGGGCTGGTTCCGCGCCGAGGTCGTGCCGGGGCCGGTGTGCGTCTGCGTGCCTGAGCTGGGCCTGACCACGGACTGGTTCGTCGCGTGAGCGCCAGCGCCGACCCGCGGGCCACCATCGCCGGCACGGTGGTCCGCGGCTCCAAGGCCGAACGCGCCCAGGCCCTGCACGACCTGAGCGTCGCCCACGTCGAGCTCGGGCACCTCGACGAGGCGGCCGCTTTGGCACAGCGCGGCCTGCGGCTCACCGGCGAACCGCGGTTCCGGCTGACGCTCGCGTGGATCGACCTGGACCGGGGCCGTCGCACCCGCAGCCTGCGGCACCTCGACCTCGCCACGCCGCAGCTGCGCGGCAACGAGCTCGCGCGGGCGCGCTGCCTGCGCGGGCTGCACCTGTGCCGGTCGGCCGACCCTCGTCCGGCAATGGCCGAGCTGACCGCCGTGATCAGGGAGCTGCGCCGGTACGACGACCAGCGGTGGCTCGCGAACGCGTTGATCGGCAGGGGCATCGCGCGGTGCTACGCCCTGCGGCTGGCCGGCGCGGACGCGGACTTCACGGCGGCCGCGGCGGCGCTGCGGAGGATCGGCGAGAGCGGCCGGATCGCGATGTGCCTGCACAACAGGGGTTTCGTCGCGATGCTGGCCGGTGACCTGCCGTCGGCGCTGCGGCGGTACGAGGAGGCGGCACGGGCCGGTCTCGACTCCACGAGCCGGCCGGAGGCGCTGGTCGATCGGGCGGAGGCGTTGCTCGCGGCCGGGCTGGACGAGGAGGCGCACCGGGTGGTGGAGCCCGCGCTCGCCTTGCTGGAGCGGTGCGGACGGCGGTCACCGGAGGCGGTGCTGCTCGGCGCGCGGTGCGCGTTGCGACGCGGGGACACCGCCACGGCGCTGCGGCTCTACCGGACGGCCGGACGACCGGACGGCGAGCTGATGCTGGCCGCGGGCGAGGTCGACGCGGTCGCGGCCCAGCGGTTCCGCGGACCGGCCAGGACCAGGGCGCTGGGGTGGCTCGCGCAGGCCAGGCGGTCGGACCGGCGGGGTGCGCTGGCGGCGTGCCGGGCCGGGCTGCGCGTCCTCGACGAGGACGGCGCCGGGCTCGCCAACGAGTGGGTGCGGCGGGAGCTGACCGGACGCGCGCTCGACCTCGCCCGGACGCCGCGCGAGGTGCTGCGGTGGGGCGAACGGCACCGCCGCAGCTACCCGTCGCCGTTGCCGCCGGGCGATCCGGCGCTCGCGAGCGCACTCGCCGGGCTGCGGCGGGCACGGGCGCTCGGCGGTCCGGTCGAGGCGCTGGAACGGGACATCCGCCGGCTGACCGTCGCCACGGCCCGGCGCTCCCCCTCCGGCGACGAGGTGCCCGGCCACCTGCCGGTGGTCAGCTTCGTCGTCCACAGGGGACAGGTGCTGGCCGTGACGCCGGAGAGCGTCCGCGTCGTGGCCGAGCCGGCCGCGCTCGTCCAGGCGGCCAAGCTGGCGTTGCGCGCGGGCCGCACGATCGACAACGACCTGTTGCCGCAGGTGGAGGAGGTCGTGGTGGTCCCGGACGGCGTGTTGCGCGACATGCCGTGGGCCGCGCTCCGGCCGAAGGTGCACGTGCTGCCGGCGTTGGACCGCTGGTGCCCACCGCAACCCGGTGGCCGCAGGGTGTGGGTCGCCGGACCGGACCTCGGCCACGAGGAGGTGACCGCGCTGCACCGGGAACACGGCGGCACGGTCCTCGGATCCACTGTGGAGGAGACGCTGCGGGGCCTCGAAGGCGCCGGCATCGCCCACATCGCGGCGCACGGCGTCGTCAACGCGGACAACCCGCTGTTCTCGTACCTGGAGCTCGACGACGGCCCGCTCTACGGCTACGACCTGGCCCGCGTCGAGCACCCGCCGCAGGTCGTCGTGCTCTCGGCCTGCGAGTCGGGCCTCGCGCGGGCGTTCCTCGACGCCGGCACGAGGGCGGTGCTGGCGAGCGTCCTGCCCGTCCCGGACCGGCAGGTCGGCGCGGCCATGGCGGCGGTCCACCGGCGGCTCGACCACCCCGCGGCGGCCGCGCGCGCCGTCGCCCACCTGGGCTTCAGCTGCTACGGCACCGGCACGAGCGTCGCGGCGTGCAGCGCGGCGGCGAACGAGGTGCCGGTGCACAGCGACTGCGCGGAGCCGACGCTGGCGGGCACGTCGGTCCCGTTGGTCACCACGTCGACCCACGGGCCGTGACCGGAGAACGGGTCGGAGGTGCCCACGGCGGTCACGGCGGGCAGGGCGGCGGGCCACCACGGGCGGGCGGACCCGCCGTTGCCCGCGGCCGCGACGACGTTGCCGCCGCACGCGGCCAGGACCGGCGGGCAGGCGTCGTCGAACGTGTAGGTGCCGGACGACACCAGGACCACCGGCACCGAGCGGGTGGCGCGCAGTGCGGCGGCGAGGGCGAGGTCGGAGCCGAAGCCGGACGGCGTGAGGACGGGGAACGGGCGGACGGTCGCACCGTGGTGTCGCAGCACACCGGCGACCAACGCGCCGTGCGGGGCATCGAGAGGGGTGTCCAGCAACGCGACGGACCCCTCCCCTCGCAACGACGGCAGGTGGCCGCCGATGACCGGGCGGGAGGTGCCGATCATGATCGGGCAGGCGAGGTGGACGTGGTGCGGTGCGGCACCGACGTCGCGAGCGATGGGGACGACGCGCAGTGCGTGCGCCGCCTTCAGGTGCATCCGGACGGCCCCCGGAACGGCCTCCTCGTGCGAGCAGACACCCCGCAAACGCTTGCGCACAGTGGGTGCGTCCTCCGGGAGCACGATGACTTCCCCCGAACGGACCAAGCACTCGTTCGGACCGCCTGGATCGTGCACGTGCACCGGACCGAGGGCCTCCGACGCGTGACCGGCCAGCTCAGAGAGGCTCTTGACCTGTTTCGGTGCGTCCACAGCGGACACCATCCCGCGCTGCGGCGAGGTCCACAGGGGACCGGAGCGCGATGTCACTCGATCCGATGACCACACAGACGGTGTTCGCGCCCGATCGGGGCGAACACGGACAGCCGCACGTGACCGCCCTTCCGTGTGGTTTGCGGCGAGTTGGTTCGCAAAACCACCCACCGGTGCTAGACATAGCTCAACGTCGACCTCCGACGGCGCTGCGGCGTTGGCGGTGGCCCGAACGGTGGACGGTGGTGATCCTGTGGCCGGTGGTGGAGCTGTCGCACTGCTGCTGCGGGCCGCTGCCCTCGGTGGGTTCACGGCCGCGGCCTGGCTGATGGGCGGCTCGCCCGCCTCGGCCGACGCGAACCCCGTGGAGGCACCGCCCGCCGTCGAGATCACGACCGAAGCTCCCGCACCGCTCGACCCGGCCGCACCGGTCACGGCACCGCAGCCGGTCCAGGAGCAGAGCCCCGAGACCGCCGCGCCCACCGCACCGCTGGCCGAGCAGGCGACCGAGACCCCGGTAGCGACCCCGGCCGGCGAACCGCAGCCGGTCGACCGACCGCAGGCCCTCGACGAACCGCAGGCCGCGGACGAACCGCAGGCGCTCGACGCCTCGCAGCTGTTCACCGCCCCGAGCCTGAGCGACGACCCCGCGGGCTGGGTCACCGCGTTCACCACGTCCTTCATCGAGCAGCACCAGCCGGTCGACGACGTCCCGGTACCGGGGTTCGTCCCGCCGAACCGGCCGGAGGACCCCGCCGGGGACGACGACCACGACGACGGCCCGGTGCTCGACTTCACCGGCGGCACGCACTCCAACTCCCGGTCCGGCACCGTCTCGAACAAGGCGCCGCCCGAGGTGATCAGGGCGAAGGCCCAGGTCCGCGCCGCGCGGCTGGCCGCCAGGGCCGCCGCCGAGCTGCCCGCTCCTCCGCCGCCGGCGGCCGCGCCCGTCGCGGTCGCGGTCGCGAAGTACGTGCCGCAGCCGCTGCGGACGTTCAGCCAGCCCACGCCACAGGCCGAGCCCGCGCCGCAGCAGGCCGACCTCACCTGGACCGAGCCCGGCAGGGACGCGCCCGCTCCGGCGCCCCAGCCCGCCCCGGTCACCACGACGGCGTCCGCGTCGTCGAGCCACACCGACAACTCCGGCGGCACGCGCGGCGTGCTGGCCGTGCTCACGTCGCGCAACGAGCTGTTCCCGCCGACCACGTGGTCGGTCGAGGAACGCCGCGACGGTCGGTCCCCCGGCAGCCTTCCCGGCCTGCCGAGCACGTCACCCGACTGAGTCCGACAGGACAGGTCTGCCCTCTGCGCGATTTGTGACCGTCTCGTGCCGTCGCGCCAGTAACTCCTCCTCGTATTTCCCGTTGTACGCAAGGAACCCCCAGTCTTCCTGACCTGCCAACCGCGCCCTGGCAGGTCGGGTCTGGTCCGAGTGCCGCGCTGCCCCCGCAGCCTCGGACCGCACGGGGAAACCTGCGGACGGGGGACGCCAATCCCTGGGACGTCCCCCGCCGCAGGCCACTCCGTTGGCAAGTTCGTCGGCCCGGTCTCCACCGCTGTGGGAGACCGGGCCGACGTGTCTCACGCGACCGGCACCGAGACGTCGGCATCCGACGGAAATCCAGTGCCCGCAACGGATGCAGCTACCACACCCAAACGGCCGATCGCCTCGCGCAGCACTTCGGGCGACTGCGTGTACGGCACTCGGAGCATCTGCTCGCAGCCGCCGTGGACCGCCCAACGCGGGCCGGGCACGAGCCGCAGGCCGTGGTTCTGCGCCACCACGGCGATCCGGGTGCTCACCGGCGCGTCGAGCGTGCACCACAACCCGAGCCCACCGGCCGGGACCCGAAAGCTCCACTGTGGACAGTGCAGCCGCAGCGCCTCCGCCGCGACGTCCCGCTGAGCGGCGAACTCCAGGCGCCGTTGCCGCAACACGGGGTCCGCGTCCGTCAGCAGTTCGGTGAGCACCAGCTGCTCGAACACCGGGGTGCCGAGGTCGATCGCCGCGCGCGTGGACATCAGCCGGTGCACGATCTCCGCCGACGCCCGGATCCACCCGACGCGCAGTCCACCCCAGTGCGACTTGCTCGCCGATCCGAGCGTCACCACCAGATCGCCGCCGAACGCCGCCATCGGCGGTGGCATCCGGTCATCGGTCAGCGACAGCTCGACCAGCGTCTCGTCCACCACCACCGGCGTGTGCGCCTTCCTCAACGCGGCGGCGAGCGCTTCACGGCCGGCCGCGGGCAGCAGGGCGCCGGTCGGGTTCTGGAAGTCCGGGATGAGGTAGGCCAGCCGGGGACCTGCCTGCCGCAGCGCCGCCTCGTAGGCGTCGACCTCCCAGCCGTCGCCGGTCATCGGCACGGGCACCGGGATCGCCGACGCGGCCCGCACCGCCTCCAGCGCGTTGGGGTAGGTCGGCTGCTCCACGAGCACCCGGTCACCCGGCCCGGCGAACAGCCGCAGCGCCAGCGCCCACGCGTGCTGCGCGCCCGAGGTGACCACGATCTGGTCCGGTGACGTCGGCAGCCCCCGTGCCGCGTACCGGTCGGCGATCGCCTGCCGCAGCACGGGCAGGCCGCGCTCGTGGTACCCGTGCGACACCAGGTGCTCGGGCATCCGCGCCAGCGCCGCCGCCATCGCCTGGCGCAGGCCGGGGTGGGCGGGCGGCGCGCACCGGGTCAGGTCGATCAACGCGTCGTCGCCGCCGACGATGCCACCGCCGCCTCCGACCGGGCCGTCGATCCACGATCCGGCGCCGCGCCGGGATGCGACCAGCCCCTCACCGCGCAGCTGGTCGAGCGCGGCCGTGATCGTCGTGCGGCTCACCGGGAGTGCGTCGGTGAGCTCGCGCTCCGACGGCAGCCGGGTGCCGACCGGCAGCCGGCCGTCCGCCACGAGCAGCCGGATCGCGGTGGCGAGGTCGGCCGACCCCTGCCGGGCACCCTGCTTGCGCCACGACCCGAGCAGCCGGGCCAGCCGAGCACCCGATATACGTCCACCTGGTGGGAGCATGAGGCCAATTTCCCAGAATTGGCTATGGATTACCAGGCCAATCGCGCCTCAGTATGACCACATGGCCTCCACGACCGCACTCCACCAGGTCTCCGTCCGGATCTCCCCCGCCCGTCGCCTTCCGCAGCTCCTCGCCGGGCTGTGGCTCTACGGCGCGAGCATGGCGCTGCAGATCCGCGCGACGCTCGGCCTGAACCCGTGGGACGTGCTGCACGAGGGCCTCACCGAACGCACCGGCCTGAGCTTCGGCCTGATCACCGCGATCACCGGCGTGCTGGTCCTGCTGGCGTGGATCCCGCTGCGGCAGAAGCCCGGCGTCGGCACGATCGCGAACGTCGTCGTCATCGCACTGGCGGTCGACGCGACCCTCGCGATCCTGCCCGCACCGCAGGGGCTCGTGCCCAGGATCGTGTTCCTGGCGCTGGGCATCGTGCTGAACGCGGTCGCGTTCGCCGCCTACGTCGGTTCCCGGCTCGGACCGGGCCCGCGCGACGGCCTCGTCACCGGGTTCTGCCGCCGCACGGGCCTCTCGCTGCGCCTCACGCGCAGCGTCCTCGAACTGCTGGTGCTCGGCACGGGCTGGCTGCTCGGCGGCACCGTCGGCATCGGCACGGTCCTGTACGCGCTGGGGATCGGCCCGCTCTCGCAGCTGTTCCTGCCGCACCTCACCTGGCGCGAGCGCTCGCAGCCCGCTTCCTGATCTCGGCGTACCCGACCCCGCGTTCGGCCAGCACCTCGGCCACGATCCCCTTGCCTTGCAACAGAGCCAGCACGAGGTGCTCGTTGCCGAGGTGGTTGTGGCCGAGGTCGCGGGCCTCGCGCAGGCTCTTCTCCAGCGCCTTCTTGAACTCCGGCTCCAGCGGCATCCCGAACCAGCGCCGCCGCGGCCCCGGCCGCAGCACGCCCGTGCCGAGCGACTGCTCGACCGAGTCGATCACCTGGTCGACGTCGATCCCCAAGCCGCGCAACGCATCCGCGTCCGCCTTGGTCAGCCCGCCCTTGCGCCGGTAGTCGCGGAACTCCGCCTCCAGCTCCTCGCGCGGCAGGTCGAACCCGGCCAGCACCGGCGTGTCCAGCAACGCCAGCAGCAGGTGCTCCACGCCGACCTCGCCCGCGTGCACCCGTTCCGCGTCCGCGACCGCCTTCTGCACGGCCTCGCGCGCTTCCTTCGTGAACCGCTCCGCGATCATCATCGTCCCCCGTGCTTCTTGTGCACCGCCTGGCGGGACACCCCGAGCTCCGCCGCGATGTCCTGCCACGACCAGCCCTGCGCCCGCGCACTGCGGACCTGGGCCGCTTCCAGGTGTTCGAGCAGTCGCCGCAACGCGCTGACGGCCCGCAACCCGATCTTCGGGTCGCGATCACCGGCCGCTGTGGCGAGATCCGTCGCTTCCGTCATGCCGTCAACGTACGTTGACAACGGGGTTTCGTCAACCGGGGTTGACACGTACGGTGGAGCGGTGATGATCGAGACTGCCGAACAGGGCGCTCCCGGACGCGTCACCGAGGACCGGATCCGCGTGCTGCCCAACGCCGTCGTGGTCCTCGACGGGGTCACCTCGCGCACCCGGCCGCCCGACCGCGACGGCGGCTGGTACGCCACCCGGCTCGCCGACGAGCTGGCCAGGACGGTGGACGCCGGCACGCCGTTGACCGAGCTCCTCGCGCAGGCGATCACGTCCCTCGTGGCGGAGCACGACCTCGTTCCCGGCGACTCCCCGGCCGCCACCGCGGCGATCGTGCGGTGGGACGACGAGACGATCGACGCCCTCGTCTTGTGCGACACCCCGGTCGTCGCGTTCGGACGGACCACGGACGTGGTCGAGGACACCCGGCTGGCCGACCTCCGGCCGGACCCGGACATCCTGCGGTGGACGAACAGGCCCGGCGGCTACTGGGTCGCGGAGGCCGATCCCGAGGCGGGCCGCCAGGCGCTGACCGCGAGCTGGCCGCGAGAGATGATCAAGAAAGTGGTCGTCGCCACGGACGGTGTCTCGTGTGGAGTGTCCGAGTACGGGCTGTTCTCGTGGGACGAGCTCGCGGAGCTCCCGCTCGGTGCGGCGCTCGACCGGATCAGGGAAGCCGAGCGCAGTGATCCGGAACACATCCGGTGGCCGCGCTGCAAAACGCACGACGATCAAGCCGTCGTCCGGATCACCGCATGAACGAAAGAAGCCCCGCGAGACTCGCGGGGCTTCTTTCGAAGAGGGATGGCCAGGGGCGGGGTCGAACCGCCGACCTACCGCTTTTCAGGCGGTCGCTCGTACCAACTGAGCTACCTGGCCATGAGAGAAAAAGCGACCCAGACGGGACTCGAACCCGCGACCTTCGCCGTGACAGGGCGACGCGCTAACCAACTGCGCCACTGGGCCTTGCTCTTGCTGTCGTGCAGATCGTACCTTACTGCATCATCTTGCTTTACTGCGTGCCCCCAACGGGATTCGAACCCGCGCGACCGCCTTGAAAGGGCGGGATCCTAGGCCGCTAGATGATGGGGACTAGCTGGTCTCTGGAAGCATCGTAAGCATATGACATAGGTCCGCGCACCTCCAAAACGGGGGTCCCACTTATGCCTTGACCTGCCAAAACCGTCGAAAAAGCAGGCCGGACGAAGCGCGCGGGACGATCTCGCGGAAGCGTCCGGAAACGGCAAATGCCAGCTCAAGGGCCCAATCGGTGGTGAACACGGGTCGAACGGAGGTTTTCCGACGATCTTGTGTGACCTGGGTAACTTCGCAGGAGCGGTCAGGAGAGCCCGTCCCAGGCGCTCAGCCACGCGTCGTTCGCGACGGAGGGCAGCACCAGCCGGAGCACCTCGCGCAGCCGGTCGGGGAAGTCGGCGCACATCGTGGTCGCCGAGGAGATCAACCGGGCGCCGAGGGTCGCGCCGCAGATCGTCCGCGCCACCGCCGCCGGGTCGACGCCCTCGCGCAGGTGACCGCACTCGCCCGCCTCCGCCACGTAGGCGGCGATCATCTTCTCCCACATGAGGTGGGAGTTCGGGACGCCCGGATAGCCGACCTCGCGGTCGGCGGTCAGCCGCACGCCCGCCCGCAGCACGACGTCGGCCGCCATCCGGTCGGCGGACTCGACGACCATGCCGACGAGGGTGTGCAACGGGTCGAGGCCGCGCGCGTGCCACCGCTGCCGCATCTCCACCCAGAAGTCGTGCTGGTACTCGGTGAGAGCACCGGCGACGGCGTCCTTGGACGCGAAGTGGAAGTAGAACGCGCCCTTGGTGAGACCGGCGCGCGCGAGCACGGCGGTCAGCGACGTGCGGTCGTAGCCGAGCCGGTCGAACTCCTGCGCCGCGGCGCGGAGAATCGCCTCCCGTGTCGCATACGCCCGGTCTTGCTGGGGCATGGCTCCAGGTTAGTCGTTGCCGCTAAAGAGACCCGTGGGTATGTTTCCAGGTGCGGCCCTGTTTCGAGACGCGCTCCGGGGGGTGCGCGCCTCGGCCAGGGCCGCCTCTGCTTCGCTACCGCCTCACCGCTGGACCGGCGGTGTCCCGCCGTCCTCGCCGGGTGACAGCCCCAGCATGTCCAGCAGCGTCCTGCAGTCCTCGGTGCCCAGTGCGCTCCGCGCGACCGCGAGCCTGGCCCGGTGGACCTGTTCGTCGGAGATCCGCGAGGGCTCTCCGCTGCGCTGGGCCGGCACGTTGGGGCCGCCCTGCCTCTGCATGCCGTCGTCCTGCGTCCACAGGAACTTGCGCACTTCCAGTGAGCCGCTCATGAGTGCCCTCCCCGACTTGAGGTTGGCGCGAGGCTAAGCGACCTGGGACAACGGCCGCAGCCCCCCGCAGAGTGATTCCACCAACACCCAGCGTTACTTTCCGTACAGGTGTGCCGTCTGTCCGATGGGGAGGTGGCCAGTGGAAGATGGACCGATGACCGACCCCACGCCGGAGCCTTCCCCCGAAGCCGCAGGCCAAAACCCCCGACCTGCGCCGGAGCCCGGGGGTGACCCCCAGCCGGGCACCATCCCGCCGGCACCCGATCCGCAGGAGATCCTGAAGGCGATCAGCGGGATCGACCTCGCCACGATCGACGCCGACATCGAGTCCGCGTTCGGTTCGCGGATGGCCCAGCTGGACGAGATGCTCGCGGGCCTCGACTCGCTGGTGGACAAGATCGAGAAGGACATCCAGAACCTGGACCAGCCGAAACCCGACGGTCCTCAGTAGAGTCGCCATACCCTGGGTGGGTATCATCGGAGTCCCGATCGAGAGGAAGGGACTCCATGTCCGTCACTGCCACCTACACCGTCACCGGCATGACCTGCGGCCACTGCGTCAGCTCGGTCACCGAGGAGCTGTCCGAGGTCGCCGGCGTGACCGGTGTCGACGTGGTGCTCGAGACCGGAGCGGTGACCGTCACGAGCGACCGCGAGCTGGACCGGTCCGAGGTCGAGGCCGCCGTGACCGAGGCCGGGTACCAGGTCGCCTGATGACCACGACCGAACCCCGCCACGTCGAGCTCAGCATCAGCGGCATGACCTGCGCCTCCTGCGCGCGTCGCGTGGAACGCAAGCTGAACCGGCTCGACGGTGTCTCCGCCACCGTGAACTACGCGACCGAGAAGGCCAGCGTCCAGTTCCCGGTCGGCATGCGCGTGGACGACCTGGTGTCGACCGTGCGGGCGGCGGGGTACGACGCGCGGGAGCCGGTCGCCGAGCCCGAGGAGAGCGACGCCGGTGACCTGCGGCTGAGGTTCGTCCTCGCCGCGTCGCTGGGCGTGCCGGTGATCGCGTTCTCGATGGTTCCGGCCTGGCAGTTCCCCACCTGGCAGTGGGTGTCGCTGGCGCTCGCGAGCGTGGTCGTGTGGGTGTGCGGCTGGCCGTTCCACCGTGCGGCCGCGGTCAACCTGAGACACGGCGCCAGCACGATGGACACCCTCGTGTCGATGGGCGTCACGGTCTCGTACCTGTGGTCGCTCTACGCGTTGGTGTTCGGCGCCGCCGGGACCATCGGCATGCGGCACGAGTTCAGCCTGCTGCCGCGGCCGGCGTCCTCCGGCGACATCTACCTCGAGGTCGCGGTCGGCGTGACCGTGTTCCTGCTGCTCGGGCGGTGGCTGGAGGCCCGGTCCAAGCGCAGTGCGGGTGCCGCGCTGCGGGCGTTGCTGACGCTCGGCGCCAAGGACGTGGCGGTGCTGCGCGACGGCGTGGAGACCCGCGTGCCGGTCGAGCAGCTCCGGGTCGGCGAACGCTTCGTGGTCCGTCCGGGTGAGCGCATCGCCACGGACGGGGTAGTCGTCGAGGGCAGCTCGGCCGTGGACGCCTCGATGGTCACCGGCGAGTCGGTGCCGGTCGAGGTGCGCGAGGGCGCACCGGTCGTCGGCGGGACGGTCAACGCGGGCGGCCGGCTGGTCGTCGAGGCTCGCTCGGTCGGCGCGGACACGCAGCTCGCGCGGATGGCCCGGCTCGTCGAGCAGGCGCAGGCGGGCAAGGCGGACGTGCAGCGGCTCGCCGACCGGGTGTCGGCGGTGTTCGTGCCGGTCGTCGTCGCCATCGCCGCCGTGGCGTTCGGGGCCTGGCTGCTCGCCGGGCGGCCGCTGGAGTTCGCGGTGACGACGGCCGTGGCGGTGCTCGTCATCGCCTGCCCGTGCGCGCTGGGGCTCGCGACGCCGACGGCGTTGCTCGTGGGCACCGGCCGCGGCGCCCAGCTCGGCATCCTGGTGAAGGGCCCGGAGGTGCTGGAGTCGACCCGGCGCGTGGACACGGTGGTGCTCGACAAGACCGGCACCGTCACCACGGGCCGGTTGGCGCTCGTCGACGTGGTCCCGGCCGACGGCGTGTCCCGCGCCGAGGTGCTGTCGTGCGCGGCGGCGGTCGAGAACGCCTCCGAGCACCCCATCGCCGCGGCCATCGTCCGCGCCGCACCGGAACCGAGGCCCGTTTCCGACTTCGCGTCCACGGACGGCGTCGGCGTCAGCGGCGTGGTGGACGGCCGCCGCGTTGCCGTCGGCCGGCTGCGGAATGCCGAAGTCCCCGAATCGCTGTCCGCGGCGGCAGTCGTGCACGCCGATCGCACGGTGGTCGCGGTTTCTTTTGACGGCGCGGTCGTCGGGTTGATCGCGGTGGCGGACACCGTGAAACCCACGTCCGCACAAGCAATTCGCGATCTGCGGGAACTCGGCCTGCGACCTGTCCTGCTGACGGGGGACAACGCTGTCGTCGCTGCGGCGGTGGCACGGGAAGTCGGCATCGACGAGGTGATCGCCGACGTGCTGCCCGCCGGAAAAGTCGAGGCCATCCGGAATCTGCAGGCACAGGGCCGAGTCGTGGCCATGGTGGGCGACGGCGTGAACGACGCGCCCGCGCTCGCGGCCGCTGACCTGGGGCTGGCCGTGGGAACCGGCACCGACGCCGCCATCGAGGCGAGCGACCTGACCCTGGTGCGCGGCGACCTGCGCGTGGCTGCGGACGCAATTCGGTTGTCACGCAAGACGTTGGGCACGATCAAGGGGAATCTGTTCTGGGCGTTCGCCTACAACGTCGCTGGACTTCCACTCGCGGCGCTCGGGCTGCTCAACCCCATGCTCGCGGGGGCCGCGATGGCCTTCAGCAGCGTGTTCGTTGTTACCAACAGCTTGCGACTGCGGCAATTCCGCCCATCGGCAACTCAAGAATCTTCCGTGCAACCTCTCCCGCAGCGCCGCGTGCGCGTGCAACAATCCGATTGCTGACATACCCCCGGTCAGCGCCTGTGGAGATCCCCTCCGGCCCCCGCGTTCCTCCCCCTGGCGCGGGGGCCTCTCCTCTTCTCCGGCCGACCTTGCTCGGCTGACGCCTCGCCGCGGTCGGTCGGAGGTGCCTTCTGGGGGCCGAGCCCCCAGACCCCAGCCGGGGGCAGCCCCCGGACCCCCAGCCGGCTCGACGCCGAGCCGGCTCGCCACCGCTGCTCCCGCCGCCCACCTCCCGCTGCTCCCTCCGCCACCTCCCGCTGCTCCCTCCGCCACCGCTGCCCCCGCCGCCACCTCCAGGAGGGCACGCGGGGACCCCGCGTGCCCTCCTGGAGTACGAAAGCTCCCCGCGTGCACTTCGGCAGCAGCGGGGGAGGCACATGGGTGGGTGACTCAGGACACAGGGGTTTGGGTTCCGTGACCGAGCCGTTATCGTGTTCCGGTGCCTATCGGATCCCTCGGACGCTCCAAGTCCGGCCGTCACCGCCCTGCGGACGAACCGCAGGAGACGACGCCCGACGAGGAGCTGACCTCTTACCTGGCCGCACTGGCCCCGGACTCGGACAACGAGACCACCGCCTCGGGCTTCGGCAACGCGCAGGTGTACCAGCTGCGCCTCCAGCTGATGGCCAACGAGCAGCTCAAGGAGCTCGCCGCCGAACGCCAGACCTCCCCCGGCGCGCTCGCCACGGAGTGGGTCATGCAGCGACTGGAGTGGGAAGCCCGCCAGCGCGGCAACTGACCCCTGCGCAGTCACCCCCAGCACGAAGAAGGATCCTCGGCCGAGCCCGGCCGAGGGTCCTTCTCAGTTACGTCTTGCTGCGGCGAATCACATCAGATCGCGCGGACGTTCTGGGCCTGCGGGCCCTTCGTGCCCTGACCGACCTCGAACTCCACGCGCTGGTTCTCCTCCAGGGTGCGGAAGCCCTGACCCTGGATCTCCGAGTAGTGGACGAAGACGTCAGCGCCGCCGTTGTCCTGGGCGATGAAGCCGAAGCCCTTCTCGGAGTTGAACCACTTGACAGTGCCCTGTGCCATGTACCTGCCTCCATCGCAGGAAAGCTTGGGGCTGCACCGTGCAACCCCGGCCGTCCCGGGGGCGTTCGGCCCGCTCGAATCGAGCGCACAGCACGCCCGCGTGTCGTTCCGCGAGCGTGTGAAGCACGAACACAGAAACCACGGCCTGCGCGGAGAAGCCTAACGTGTGCCGCGTCATAGCACTACAGGTGAAATCCAGCCAGCCGAGTGCCTCAACAGGACCAAAGGCGCTGGTCCATGAGGGTGATAACGAACCCTTGAGCAACTCGTTGGTGGCTCGCGCGTCCTCTGAGCATCAGTTCCAGGGGGATCTCGGGGAGAACGCGTGTTCCGGCCGTTCATGTTGGCTGTACTGCTGGGTTTGACCGCGTGCGGCGGCGCGCCCGACGCACCGTCGGCGCCCGATGCGGCACCGGTCGTGCAGGAGAAGGCGAAGGCGGCGGTGACCGTCACGCCGGCGTCGGGTGAGGGGATCAGCCCGGCGGGTCCGTTCCAGGTCGGTGTCACCGGGGGCAAGTTGACCTCGGTCGCGCTCACCGGCCCCGGCAACCGCGTGGTCAAGGGTGAGCTGACCGGCGACCGGTGGGTGGCCACCGAGGACCTGGGCTACGACAAGGCTTACACGTGGTCCGGGTCGGCGAAGGGCGAGGACGGCGCGGAGGTGCCGGTCTCCGGTTCGTTCCGCACGGTGAAGCCGGGCCGCCTCACGAGCGCGTCGGCGAACGTGGGCGACCACCAGACCTACGGCGTCGCGATGCCGGTCAAGATCACGTTCAGCGCGCCGGTGCAGGACAAGGCGTCCGTGCAGAAGGCCATGACGGTCACGACGTCGGTGCCGACCGAGGGCGCGTGGGCGTGGCTGTCGGACCGCGAAGCGCATTGGCGGCCGAAGGAGTACTACAAGCCGGGCACGCAGGTGTCCGTGGACGTCAACGTCCACGGCGTCCCGTTCGGCGGCGGCGCGTACGGCGCGGAGGACCTGCACGTGCAGTTCGCTATCGCGGACCGCGCGCTGGTGGTCAAGGCGGACACGCAGTCGCACCGGTTCGTCGTCTACCGCGACGGCGTGCAGCTGCACGACTTCCCGGCCTCGTACGGGCTCGACACCGACCCGCGCCGGGTCACCCGCTCCGGCACGCACGTGGTGATGCAGAAGGAAGCCAGCCGCACCATGTCCAGCACGGTGTTCAACTACAAGGACGTCCCGGTCACCTGGGCCGTGCTGCTGTCGAACAACGGCGAGTTCGTCCACGAGTACGCCGGCTCGATGTACGCGCAGGGCAAGGAGAACGTGTCGCACGGCTGCGCGAACCTCTCACCGGCCGACGCGAAGACGTTCTTCGACCTCACGATGATCGGTGACCCGGTCGAGGTGCTGAACTCGTCGGTCAAGCTCGGGCCCGCCGACCGCGACTACTACGACTGGGCGCTCGACTGGGAGACCTGGCGGTCGAAGTCCGCCGTGACCGGCTAGGACTTCTCGGTGATCTGGGGCGGCGCCGGGATCGAGTAACCCGACGGGCCTACGTTGCGTTCCAGCGCCCGCTTCCACTCACCGGTCGAGATCATCTTCTCGATGGCCTCGTTGACCTCGGCGCGGCTCTCGTCGTCGCCCTTCGGCAGGCCGATCCCGTAGCGCTCCTCGGAGAACGGCTTGCCGACCAGCTTGAGCAGCTCCGGGTTCTCCGCCGCGAAGCCCGCGAGGATGACCTCGTCGGTGGAGACGGCGTCGACGTTGCCCGCCATGAGAGCGATCACGCAGTCCGAGTACTGGCCGTACTCGATCAGCGTGACGCCCTTGGCGTAGTCGTTCTTCACCTTCTGCGCGGACGTGGACCCCTTGACCGAGCACAGCTTGCGGCCGTCGAGGGTCTCCGGACCGGTGATCGAGGTCTCGGTGAAGCGGACGAGCATGCCCTGGCCGGTCTCGAAGTACGGGCCGGCGAACGCGACCTTCTCCTTGCGGGCGTCGGTGATCGAGTAGGTCGCGACGACCAGGTCGACCTCGCCGCTCTCCAGCATCGACTCCCGGACGGCGCCGCGGGCCTCCTTGAAGGTGATGCCTGTTTCCTTCACGCCCAGCTCGTTCGCCACGTACTTGGCCACGTCGACGTCGAACCCGACGTAGCGGCCGTCGAGCCGCCGCTCGCTCAGGCCCGGCTGGTCGTACCGGATGCCGATGGTCAGCTTCCCGGAACCGGCACGACCGACGACGGTGGCCGTGTCACCGCTCCCACAAGCAGTGGCGAACACCGCGACAGCAGCGAGAAGCGCAGCACGACGGATCACGACAGGACCTTCCGGGGTGGTGTGGAGTCGTGCGCAATGCTACGTACCAGCGGCGATTATCAACTGTGATGTGTGACAACTACGGCAGTCGCGCCCTGCTGGGTGTCACATGACGCCCCTCACGTTCCACGGCACGGCGCAGGTGTCCGGGCGGTGCCATCCTGCGGATCTTGCCCGGCACCAGGAGTGCTGTTCGGCGCAACACCCGCAACCACCGGTCCGGGTTGGCGTACGGCTCGTGCCCGTGCAGCTCCACCGCCCATTCGGGGAGCACGGAGTACGCCAGATGACCGACCAGCACGCGGTAGAGGGGCAGGCCGTGACGAAGCCACCCCTTGACGGGCGGGCCGTGGAGGAACTCGTAGATCACCTCGGAGTCCGCGGTGCGGCGCAACGACGACCGCATCGAGTCGAGGTACTCGGCCATCTCCCCGCGTGAGCCGGGCACGTCCTCCTCGTGCAGGCCCACCAGCGTGGCCGCGAACCGCTGTTCGGCGTAGTACCGGTCCTTCTGCCGGTCCGTGAGGCCGTAGCCCGCGCGGTCGAGCACCGTCTCGAAGCAGTGCACTTCCGAACAGTGCACCCACAGCAGCAGTTCCGGTTCGTCCACCCGGAACGTCCTGCCCTCGTGGTCGGTCGCGCGCAGGCTGCGGTGCGTGGCGCGGACCCGTGCCGCGGCGGCGGCGATCTCCTCGCCGGTGCCGTAGACGCCGAGCCCGACGAAGTCCGCCGTGCGCTTGAGCCGGCCGAGCGGGTCGGCCTGGAAGTTCGAGTTCTGGACGACACCCGCGACCGCCTTCGGGTGCAGCGCCTGGAGGTAGAGGCTCGCGATCCCGGCGATCCACATCGTCGGGTCCGCGTGCAGCTGCCAGCTGACCGTGTTCGCATCGAGCATGCGAGCATCGTCGCGCCTGGCCAAGATGAAAGCCATGGACCTCGACCAGGCACGGGACGTGCTCCGCAGCCAGCACCGCGCGGTGTTCAGCGCGATGAAGTCCGACGGGACGCCGTCGATGTCACCGGTGCTCGTGGCACTGGACGACAACGGCGACGTGCTCGTCTCGACGCGCGCGACCGCGTACAAGACCAAGCAGGTGCAACGGGATCCGCGCGTGTGGCTGTGCGTGCTGCCGGACAGCTTCTTCGGGCGGTGGATCCAGATCGCGGGAACGGCGACGGTCGTGCCGCTGCCCGAGGCGATGGACCTGCTGGTCGAGTACTACCGCACGATCTCCGGCGAGCACCCCGACTGGGACGAGTACCGCGCTTCGATGGAACGCGAACAGCGGGTCGTGCTGCGCATCGCGCTGACCACCGCCGGACCGGACCGGACGGGCTGAGTAACACCGTTAGCGGGCACAACGATTCCACGGGGACGGCAGCGGACACGTCATCCGGACCTGGGGAGCGCGATGAGTGGTGCCAGACGCCGCGGCTACTTCACAGCCGCGGTGGCGATGCTCGGTGCCGCCCTGGTCACGGCACTGATCACCGCGCCGCCGGACCGTCCCGTGGACATCCGCCTCGTCGCACCGCCACCTCCGCCGCCCGCGACCGTGATCGCGTCGGCCACCACGACCCTGGTCGCCATCGGCCCCGTGGTGCTCGACACCCACGTGCCGCCTCCGCCACCACCTCCGCCGCCGCCGCCGCCCCCGCCGACGGGGGACGCACCGCACCGCCCTGGACCGCCCGACCGCGGTCACCGGCCCCCGCCACCGCCACCGCAGCCGGGTCCGCCGCTGCTGGACCTGCTGCGCTGCGACGCCGAGTACTTCGACAAGCTGGTCGAGAAGGACTTCGAGCGCTGCCTGCCGTGGCCGATGTCGCCCAAGGAGCTGTGCAAGTTCCTCGACGACCACCGCCTGCGCCCGGTCGAGGTCCGCGGCCCCGACGGGCGCAGGCTCAACGCGCCGAAGTGCTAGCCCTTCAGCTCCCGCAACCTGCGCAGGTTCGACTCGGCGCGTGAGCCGAGCAGCTGCGCCTCGCCCAGGTAGTGGTCGTCGATCAACGCCTCCACCTCGGCGTCGTTCATCGCCGGCACGACCCGCGCGGCCATCCGGTTCATGTTGCGGTAGCTGCCCTGCAGCAGGAACGGTTCGCCGTCCGCGCCGGCCGCCGAGGCGATGTACGCCTGGTTCACCCTGAGCACGACCTCCTGGACGCGCTGCAGCTTCCGCAGCACGGACAGCATCCGGTCGAGCTGCACGGTGTCGTGGCCGGTCTTGACGTCCTGGCCGGAGGCGAGGCGCACCAGCGGTTCCACGTCCACGCCCGCGAGCGTCGGGTTGGCCGAGGACGCGTTCTCCAGGTAGCTCAACGCGAAGAGGGACTCGCGGCCGTGCAGCACGTCACCGAGGTTCCACACGTCCGCCCGGTTGGCGAGCATGTCCGGGACCCGGAACGCGCGGCCCGTCTCGGTGTACGGGTTGCCGGCCATGGAGACGGCGAACCGCTTGCCGCGCAGGTCGAACGTGCGTGCCTCGCCGTCCTGCACGCCGTCGATCCTGCGCTGGGCGTCGCACAGCGAGATGAACTTCTGCAGCAGCTCCGGTGAGGTGTGCTGGATGTCGTCGAGGTGCAGGAGGACGTTGGAGCCCAGCGCGAACGCGAAGTTGATCCGCTCGACCTCCTGGCGGGCCGTGGCGTTCGGTGCCTCGCTCGGGTCGAGGGACGTGACGCCGCTGCCCAGCGCCGGGCCGTTGACCTTGACGAACACCATGCCGAGGCGGTTCGCGACGTACTCGACCAGCGTCGTCTTGCCGTAGCCCGGCGGGGAGATCAGCATCAGCAGGCCGGTGCCGTCGTTCAGCTGCTTGGCGAGGTTGTCGCCGATCAGCGGCAGGTACACCTCGTTCAGCAACCTGTTGCGCACGAACGTGTTCAGCACCGCGGGCCGGTACTCGTCGAGCCGCAGCCGCCGGCGTTCCCCTGCGAGCAGCTCGTCGCGCTGCCGCTGGTAGGCCCGGAACGCCGGCACGTGCTCGCCGCCGAACCGCCGCAGCCTGGTCAGCGCCTCGTCCAAGCGCAGGTCCAGCGACTGGTCCCGCACCCGCGGGTGGGAGCCGAGCAGGCCGGTGACGGTCTCGCTCAGCGCGGCGCTGGAGTCGTACCGGGGCAGGTCGGTGAGCAGCACCGCGACCACCTCGGGGAACTCGGGGCAGTCCTCGTCGCCGAGGAACCCGCGCAGCCACGCCTCGATCAGGTCGCGGTCGTGCAGGTCCTCGTCCACGACCGCGCGGAACCGGTCGATCACCGTGCGGGCGGCCTTGCTGGTGACGAAACCCGTTGGTGCGCAGGCGAGTTCTTCGAACAGGTACTCGGCGGCGAGCGGGCTGATGCCGAACTGGGCCGTCAGCTCCGGGATGCCGTGCGTGCCACCGAACACCGTGCGCGCGCGGGCCAGCGACTCGGCCTTGCGCGTCCACACGGCACGGTCCTCCTCCGGTTGCGCGGCCCAGAAGAGCTGGGCCTCCGCGCGTGCGTCCGGCGGGTACCGCAGCAGCCCGGCGCCGGCGTGCAACCGGTGCAGGACAGCGAGGATGCGTTCGGCGTCGTGGTCGTGGACGCCCTTCTCGTAGCCCTCGTCGTAGCGTTCCGCGGCGGCCACCGACACGTCCGTGCGGCCCTCGGCGAGCAGGCACGCGGCCAGGTGCTCTGAGCGGTAGACCTCCGGCGTCTCGGAGACCAGCAGCTGGTCCCAGAACGGCCGGGTGGCCGCGAACGCGGGGTCGGTGACCTCGCCGCGGTAGTCGGTCCCGGTGACGGCGAAGTACATCCGGCCGTCGCGCGGCACGAGGGTCAGGTTCATCGGCTCGGTCGTCACCGGGAAGCGGTGCCTGCCGAGCACGATCGACGCGCCGTCGTACAGGTCGGCGCGGTCCCGCAGCGCCCGGCCTCCCTCTTGCCGGGCGTCGCGCAGCTCCGCTTCGAGCTCGTCGGCCCGCACGTCACCGAGCTCGCGCAGCTGGGTGGCGACGGTGCGGACCTTGGCGACCATGGGGTCGCCCGCGAAGTAGGTGTTGATCTCGTCGACCGACGTCAGCTTCTCGACGCGGCGCCGGATGGTGCCGAGCACGCGCTGCGCCGACTGGACGAGCCGGTCGGCCTTGCGCGCCCGTTCGTCGAGCAGGGTCTGCTTGCGCGCGGAGAACGCCTCGTAGACGTCCGTGCGCTTGGCACCGACCTGGGCGAGGAAGTCGTCGAACTCGGCGAACCGCGACTCCAGGTTCTCCAGCTGCAGCAGCAGCCGGCCGAGGTGGTCGTCGCAGCTCTGCGGTGTGGCGGCGACGGCGAGCGCACCGGTGACGGCCTGGCCGAGCAGCGCGAACTCCGCGGCGAACTCGGCGCGGCCCTCCGCCTCGGCGAGCGCGCGCCTGCGACCGTCCACAGTGGCCCGCGCGCGGTTCACGGCGGCCAGGACCTCGCCGATGCCGGCCAGGATCTGCGTGCGGGTCGTGGTGTCGGCGGCGTCGAGCGTGCTGACGACCTCGGTCAGCACCTCCAGACCGGCCTGCTGCTGTGCGAGCCGGTCGTGCAGCGGTCCCGCCTCGGCCGCGGTCGCGAGCCCGGTGGCCGCGATCCGGTCGATCTCCTCGTGGTACTGGGCGAACGCGTTCTCACCGCTGAGGAACGCGACGGCGCGGCGGGCCGAGTCGGCCAGCGCCTCGACGAGCGCGGCCTCCCTGCGGCCCAGGTCGTCGAGGTCGACGTACCGGACGTCCCGCAACGTGATCAGGCGGCCCTGCGCGGACCGCAGGTCGGCCAGCAGCCGCACCCACTCGTCGGCCGACCGCGGCGCGGCCGAGCGGGACAGCCGGACCAGCGACGCGAGCTGCTCACCGGCCTCGTGCAGCTGCTGGGCGGCGTTCTCGGTGAGCACGCGGACCGACTCGAACTCGTCGAGCACCTGCTCCGCGGTCGCGCGCACGGCCACGACGTCGTCGCGCAGCCCCAGCTCGGCGAGCCAGTGGACGTTGTCGACCACCCTGGTGCACAGGGCGATCAGGCCCTCGAACACCGGTGCGGTCGGCGTCATCCCGGCGGCCATGCGGGTCACGCTCAGGCAGTCGGAGATGCCGCGGACCAGCTCGGCGTTGCCGATGCGGGCGAGCGGGCCGGACTCCTCCGGCAGCACCTCGTCGGCCACGAACGGCGTGCGCCACACCTGCATCGGGTGCACGCGCACGGGTTCGGTGCTCGTCTCGCGGAACACCACGAGCGTGCCGTCGGCGAAGAGCGAGTAGCCGTGGCACACCAGCGGGGTGGCGACCTCCTTGCGGATCACGTTGTAGGGCAGCAGGAGGCTGCGGCCCTCGCGGCGGGCGTGGTAGACGTACAGCACGTCCTCGCCGTTGGCGGAGCGGATGACCCGTTCGAACTCCAGGTCCTCGGTGTCGACGTCGAACGTCTTGTCGTCACCGGTGACCAGGTAGTAGCCGCCGGGGAAGATGATCCCCTGGTCCTCGGGCAGCCGCTGGCAGGCCTGGCCGATGCCGTCGAGCCGGGCCACGGTCTTGGTGCGCGTGTTGAACACCAGGTGCCGCCACTCGGTCTCCTTGTACGGGAGGACCCTGAGCAGCAGCAACGGCCCGACGCGCGCGTAGTGCACGTCGGCGTCGGCGAGGCTCTGCAGCGGTTCGTCGACCGGTTCGGAGTAGATGCCCTCGCCGGTCTCGGTGTTGTTCTCGACCTTGATGGTCAGCGTGCCGCCGACGGTCTCGACGAACACCTCGCCGTCGATGGCGATGTGCGGGTGCCGGCCGAGCACGTGCTGCTCACGGGTCGTCTCGACCCACGTGAAGTCGTGCGCGGGCGGGAAGACGTGGTCGCGTTCACCGCGGTTGTCGAGGTAGGTGACCGTGCCGTCGACCGCGACGTCCCAGCGCAGCACGCGGATGTCCTCGATCCGCGCGCCGGTCTGGAACACCGCGAGCAACCGCGACTCGACGATCCGCAGCTGCAGCAGCCTGGTCTCGCGGTAGTACCGGTAGAGCTCGGCGAAGTCGTTGCGGAACCTCGGATCGTCGAGGAACCCCGCGTCGGCCGGGCCGAGGTCCTTGCCGTGCACCGCGAACACGTCCGCGACCGCGGTCTCCGGCTTGAGGCCGAGGAACACGTTGTAGCCGAACAACATCTGGTCGCCCAGCGGCACGATGTCGCGGGGCACGCAGTTGTTCTCGGTGCGGATGCGTTCGGTGGCGACGAGCTCCAGCGCCTGGCTGCCGAACGTCTCGACGCGCCGGTCGTTCAGCGCCTCGGTGCTCCGGGCGAGCCCGGCGGCCTGTTCGGCCAGCCGGGCTCTGAGCACCTCGTAGGTGCCCGCGTCGAGAGCTGTCATGCGGGCTGGCCGTTGTTCTTGGCCATCTGGGTCAGCGCGATCGCGGCGGCGATGTTCTGCGCGTCACCGGTGGTGAACGAGCTGAGCACCTTGGTCAGGTCCTCCGGGAAGTTGTTCGTCCCGTCCATCCACTTGGCGCCCAGCGCCTGCACCACGTCGGAGTTGCCGACGAACCCGTCGACCTGCTTGCCCGCGGTGATGGCGTTCGCGATCTTGTCGAAGAACACGGTGTCGCCGCCGATGATGTCGATGTCGGCCTTCTCCAGCCCGGCCGCGAGGACCATGGCCTGCGCCTCGGCGATCTGGCGCTGCACGTCGATGCCCTTGAGCCGGATCTCCTTCTCGGCCTCCAGCCGCAGGCGGTACTCCTCGTGCTCGCGGGTCGCGGTGTCGAGGGCGGCCATGGCCTCCGCCTTGTGCGACAGGCCTTCGGCCTCGCCCTTGAGGCGTTCCTTGATGCCCTCGGCGTCGGCGAGCGCCTTCTCGCGGTCGACGACGGCCTCCGCGCGGCCCAGCGCCTCCACCGCGACGGCGTCGCGTTCCTTGACCTGCACATCGGCCAGGCCCTTCGCGGCGGCCTCCGCCTGCACGCCCTCGGCGAGCCGGATCTTGGCGGTGGCGTCGAGCTCGGCGGACTGCTTGCGGGCCTCTGCGAGCAGCACCTCCTGGCGGGCCTGGTGCTGCGCGGCCTGCTCGGCGGCCTCCGCGGCCTTGATGTCCTTGACCAGCGACTCCTGCGCCTCGGCCTCGGCCCGGATGATGATCTGCTGCCGCTCGCGCTCGGCCTCCTCGACCGCGCGCAGCCGCTTGATGTTCTCCTCCTGCTCGGCCACGGTCTTCTCGACCGCGACCCGCTCGCGCACCAGGTCGGCGATGGCGCGCCGCTCGTGCTCGAGCTCCTTGTCCTTCTCGATCATGCGCAGCGAGGTCTCCCGTTCGCGCGCGATGACCTCCAGCAGGCGGTCCTTCTCGATCCGCTCGGTCTCGACGGCGATCACGCGCTCGCGGTTCTTCTCCGCCACGGCGATCTCGCGGGCCTTGTTCTCGGTCTGGATGCCGAGCTGCTCCTCGGTGCGGATGAACGCGGTGTTGGCCTTGAGGCGTTCCTCTGCCTGCACCTTCTGGGTCTCCGCCTCCTGCTGGGCGCGGGCGGTCTCGATCTCGCGCTTCTGCTTGATCTCCGCGTCGGCCTGCCGGCGTTCGAGCTCCAGGATCGCCTCACGCGCGCTGACGTTCTGGCGCGTGATCTCCTTCTCCTCGTTGCGGGTGAACTCGTTGGTCTTGACGTGCTCGATCGCGGTCAGCTCGGTGATCTTGCGGATGCCCTGCGCGTCCAGGATGTTCGCCGGGTCGAGCTGCTTGAGCGGCGTCTGCTCCAGGTAGTCGATCGCGGCGTCTTCGAGGCTGTAGCCGTTCAGGTCGGTGCCGATGACCTGGATGATCCGGTCGCGGAACTCGTCGCGGTGGGTGTAGAGGTCGACGAAGTCGAGCTGCTTGCCGACGGTCTTGAGCGCCTCGGAGAACTTGGCGTTGAACAGCTCCTGCAGCGTGGCCTCGTGGCTCGCGCGCTCGGTGCCGATCGCCTGCGCGACCTTGATGACGTCCTCGACGGTCTTGTTGACCCGCACGAAGAACGTGATGCGGATGTCGGCGCGGATGTTGTCCTTGCAGATCAGGCCCTCGTTGCCGGCCCGCTTGATCTCGATGGTCTTCACCGAGATGTCCATCGTCTCGCACTTGTGCAGCACCGGGAGGACCACGGTGCCGGTGAAGGTCACGTCGACCTTGCGCATCTTGGAGACGATGAGCGCCTTGCCCTGCTCGCACTTCTTGAACAACCTGCTGATGACGACCACCGCCATCAGCAGGACGACCGCGATCACCCCGATCAGCACCAGCAACCCCGTCGAAATTGCACCCATGTCAGCCCCCTGTGGAGATGTCGACGACCCAGAAGAACTCGCCTTCGGCGTCGTAGTCGAAGATCAGCGCGGTCTGCCCGAAGACCAGCTGCGTGCTCTCGGCCGCCCGCACCTGGACGACAGCGGTGCCGCCGTCGTCGGCGGTGACCTCGGCCTGGCCGTAGTGCCCGGTGACCCGAGCGGTCCGCACGATCGCCGTGCGGCCCACGAAGTCGTTGCGGGAGGCGGGTTTCTCCGGTCGCGTCCACCGCTTCACCGGGATCAGCACGACCTTCGTGACGAGCGCGCCGACGAGCAGCGCTGCGGCCAGGACGGCGTAGCGGAGCTTGTTCTCCGGCGTCAGCACCGTGCCGACCAGCGCGGCGAACCACGTGATCACGACGAACAGCGAGATGGAGACCGGCAGCACCGGGGCGTCGAAGTCCACGCCCACCAACGCGACCGTCAACCAGTACGCCAGCACCAGGAGCACCAGGACGCTGAACAGCACTGTCGGGAAGGCCACCGCGGCGGACAGGAACTCGGTCATCATCGCCCCCTCTCGCCACTCTGATGCGCGAAACGGCGTTTTCGTTGCACTTCGGGGAATGATCGTTGTCACCCGGTCGTTGCCGGGAACATGGACATGGGGGTTCAGGGGCTGAACACGGGCGACGCGATCGCCCCCGCCGAGACTCGTCGGCTGGCCGAGCTGGTGGAGGCGCTGGGGTACCGGTCGTGGTGGGTGGCGGAGCACGTGGTGCTGCCCTCGCCGAAGGCCGACCCGTCGCCGGCGGAACCGGACACGCCGCTGCTCGACCCGCTGGTCAGCCTGAGCTTCGTGGCCGCGGCCACGACCAGGCTGGAGCTGGGCACCGGCATCGTGATCCTGCCGCAGCGCAACCCGGTGGTGCTCGCGAAGCAGGTGGCGTCGCTGGACGTGCTGAGCGGCGGCCGGTTCACGCTCGGTGTCGGTGCCGGCTACCTGCACCAGGAGTTCGCCGCGGTCGGCGTGCCGTTCGCGGGCCGTGGCCGGCGCACGGACGAGTACATCGACGCGATGCGGGAGCTGTGGCACTCGCCGGCGCCGTCGTTCTCGGGCAGGCACGTCTCGTTCAGCGGCATCGACGCCCACCCGCGCCCGGCCAACGCCCGGATCGCGGTCGGCGGTGCCAGCGACGGTGCCCTGCGGCGGGCGCTGACCCGCGGCAACGCGTGGATCGGCATCGGCACGCCGGAGGAGACGGCGGCCAACCTCAAGCGGATCCGCAGGCTGTCCGCGATGACCGAACGACCCGACTCGCTCGGCGCGCTGGAGATCGACGTCCTCGCGACGGCCCCGCTGGACGCGTCGGTGGTGCGGCAGTACGAGGACCTCGGCGTCGACCAGCTGATCGTGGTCCCCTCGTCGGTCGACCTGCCGGTGGACGAGGCGCTGGCGAGCCTGATCGCACTGCGGTAGGTAGCCTGAACGGCCGTGATCCCCGTAGTCGTCCTGGCCGGTTTCCTCGGCGCCGGCAAGACCACCCTGCTCAACCACCTGCTGCGCACGTCCGGCGGCACGCGGATCGGCGTGGTCGTCAACGACTTCGGCTCGATCAACATCGACGCGTTCGCGGTGTCCGCGCAGGTCGACTCGATGGTGGCGCTGTCGAACGGCTGCCTGTGCTGCGCCGTCGACGGCTCCGAGCTGGCCGACATGCTGGGCACGCTCGCCACGGCGGACCTGGACGTCATCGTCATCGAGGCGTCCGGGCTCGCCGAACCGTCCGCGCTGGTCAGGATGGTGGTCCAGGCACCGGACGTGGCGTACGGCGGGCTGATCTACGTGGTCGACGCCGTGGAGCTCGACGCCGTCGACCACCTCGACCGCGACCTCGCGCTGGCGGACCTGGTGGTGCTGAACAAGGTCGACCGGGTGGACGCGCTGCCGTCGTTGCCGTGCGAGGCGCCGGTGCTCGCGGTGTCGTACGGCCGGATCGACCCGGCGCTGCTCTTCGAGGTGCGGCCACCGGACCCGGGCCCGCGCCAGCTGGCGTTCGACGACCTGGAAGACCACTCGACGCACGCGCACGCCGCGTACGACACCGTGACGTTCACGTCCGAGGACCCCCTGCACCCCAGGCTGTTCATGGACTTCCTGTCCGCGCGGCCACCGGGGTTGTTCCGCGCCAAGGGTTTCGTGCAGTTCGAGCACGGCACCTTCATGCTGCACACCGTCGGCGCGTACGTGTCGTTCACACCGGTCGAGCCCGCCCCGACCCAGCTGGTGCTGATCGGGACGGGCATCGACGCGGACTCGGTGACCGACTGGCTGCTCGCGTGCGTCGCGCTGGAGCCGGTCAGCTCCGAGGAGATGCTGTGGGTGCTGCGGTACGCCCGCTGATCACGTGCAGAGCGCGGTGTCGACGACGTCGAGCATCTGCTGGAGCGACTTCTCCGCGTCGCCGTAGGTGCCGAACAGCGCGGTCGCGGTGATCGCGGTGTGGCGCCCGCCGTCCGTCGCGGCACCGAACGACGAGAACCCGTGAATCGTGCCGCCGTGACCCCAGTAGACGCCACCGCAGCTGAGCTTCGTGCTCTCCAGGCCGAGTCCGGCCGCGTTCCGGTCGTCGATCGGGATGGTCCTGCGCATCTCGTCGAGCTGCGGTTTCTGGAGGAGCTCGCCCCGCAGCAGCGAGCGGTAGAACCGGGCGATGTCCTGCGGCGTGGAGACGAGCGCACCCGCCGCCCAGGCCCAGGACGAGTCGAGCTCCGTCGCGTCGACCGCCTTCGACCTCGGGTCGAACAGGTCCGCCGGCGCGTACCCGCGGGCGTGCCGGCCGCGGATGGTCCGCTCGCCCTGCGCCGGCCAGTAGGTGTCGCGCAGCTGGGCCCGGTCGAGCACCCGCCGCTGCACCTCCTCCGCCACCGGCCGGCCGGTCACCTTCTGCACCAGCAGCCCCGCGACGACGTAGTTCGTGTTGCTGTAGCTGTACTTCTCACCGGGCGCACCGGTCACGGGCTGCTTGAGCCCCGCGTCGAGCAGCTCGTACGGCTCGAAGTACCGGTCGCGCACGTCCGCGATCTTCGCGACGCCCACCGCGACCGAGAACTCGGGCAGGCCGCTGGTGTGCTGCAGGACCTGCCGGACCGTGATGCGCTCGTCCTCGATGCGCGGGACGTAGTTCTTGACGGGCCCGTCGAGCGCGACCTCGCCCTCGCCGACGAGCTGCAGGACCGTCACGGCCACAAAGGACTTGGTGATGCTGCCGACCCGCACCCGCCCGTTGACGGGTGCGTTGCCCTTCGCGTGGTTGCTGCCGTTGACGTGCATCTCGACGCCGGGCATGCCGTCCTCGACGATCCGGTCGAGCTGCTGCGGTATCGGCGTGACGAGGCTGAGGGCGGCTAAGGCCGCGACGACCTTCACTTCGCACCGCACAGTGCACTGTCCACAGTGGCCAGGATCTGGTCGTGCGCCTTGGCACCCTTCTCCGGCGTGTCCTGGAACGTGCCGGGCAGCGCCGTGACCGCGATCGAGAACGCACGGCCCTTCTCCGTGACGCCACCGCGGGTCTCGTACCCGTGGATGTCACCGCCGTGACCCCAGTACTTGCCACCACAGCTCAGCGTCGTGCTGGCGATGCCCAGCCCGTACGCCGAACCCGGCCACATCTCACCGGCGGTGTCGACGGTCTTCTGCATCTCCGTCAGCTGCGCGGCGGGAACCAGGTCCCCCTTGAGCAGCGCCTGGTAGAAGGTGTTGAGGTCCTTGGTGGACGAGACGATCTGCCCGGCGGCCCAGCCCCACGACGGGTCCATCTCGGTGACGTCGGTGGGCACGCCCTTGACGCGGTCGTACCCCTTGGCGTGCTTGCCGCGGATGCCCTGCTCACCCTGGCCAGGCCAGTAGGTGTCCTTGAGCTTGAGCTTCTGCACGATCCGCTGGTCGACGTTCTCCGCGATCGGCCGCCCGGTGACCTTCTGCGCGATGAGCCCCAGCAGCACGTAGTTCGTGTTGCTGTACTTGAACTTCTCCCCCGGCTGGTGCGTCGGCGGCTGCTGGTTCGCGACGGCCAGGAGCTCGTACGGCTCGAAGTACCGGTGCCGCACGTCCTCGAACTTCTCGAGCCCCAGGAAGCCCGTGTAGTTCGCGAGCCCGCTGGTGTGGTTGAGCAGCTGCCGCACCGTGATCCGGTCGTCCTTGATGGCGCCCGGCAGGTACCTCGTGACCGGCACGTCCAGCTCGACCTTGCCCTCGGCCACCAGCTGCATGATCACGACGGCGACGAACGCCTTGGTGTTGGACCCGGCCCGCACCTGCCCGTTCTTCGGCACCGGCACCCGCTTGTTCAACTCGGCCGTCCCCGCGGTGTACGCGGTCGCCCTGCCGTGCGCGTCGGTCGTCGTCGCCAGCGCCGCCGGGAACTCCTTGGCCAGCCCGTCGAGCTGCTTCTGCACCTGCCCCGCCGGCGTGGCCATGGCCGTCCCACTGCACAGCATGGCCGCCGCCAACACTCCTACCAGCGTCTTCTTCATCGTTCGTCCCCTCGTTCGGCTTGAGGAAGACGATTCCAATTCCGCGCCGCGCACACAGTCAGGCACACTGCCGTTGATCAGGTAGAGCCTGCTCCACCTAGTACCGGACGTCGCTCAGGAGCAGCGGCGGGTAGACGGTGGACGCCTCCCCGTCGACCGTGGCACCCGCGAACTGCAACATGGCCCGCAACTCCCCGTGCAACGGCGCCGGGTAACCCAACTCCGGCGCGCACACCTCGTCCAGCCTGCGGAGCTGCTCCCCGCTGAGGACGACCTCCTCGAGGTTGCTCTCCAGGTGCTCCAGCCGGCGCGCACCGATGATCGGCACCACCGTCCCCGCCCGCTGCCTGAGCCACGCCAACGACACCGCCGCGGCCGAGGCACCGACCTCCTCGGCAACCTCCACCACCACGTCGATGACCCGGAACTCCGCCTCACCGGGCCCACCCACGAACTTCACCCGTTCCGAGTCGCCGACCCGCCCGTCCCGCCGGTACTTGCCCGACAGGAACCCGTTCTTGAGCGGACTCCACGGCACCAGCGCCATGCCCAGGTCCCTCGCCATCGGCGCCACCTCCCCCTCCACGGTCCGCGCCAACAGCGAGTACTCGGCCTGCAACGCGATCAGCGGCGTCCACCGGTTGAGCTCGGCCATCGTCTGCGCCCGCGCCGTGACCCAGGCAGGCGTGTTGGAGAACCCGATGTACCGCACCTTGCCCGATCCCACCAGATCGTCGAGCACCCGCATGGTCTCCTCGACCGGGGTGTTCCGATCCCAGTTGTGCAGCCAGTAGAGGTCCAGGTAGTCCGTGCCGAGCCTGCGCAACGTCTCTTCGAGCTGCTTGCGGACGGCACTCCGCCCCGCCCCACCACCGTTCGGGTCGCCGGGGTGCATGTTGAAGAAGAACTTGGAGGCGAGGACGACCCGGTCCCGGTCCTTGGTCCTGAAGTAGTCGCCGAGGATCTTCTCGGAGTGCCCGTTGGTGTAGAAGTTGGCCGTGTCGATGAAGTTCCCGCCGCGTTCGAGGTAGGCGTCGAGCATCTTCTCCGCTTCCTCGACACTGCAGCCGGCAGATCCCGGGTCCTCGCCGAAGGTCATCGCGCCGAGGGCGAACGGGCTGACGCGGAGGCCGGACCGGCCGAGGGTGACGTAGTGGTCGAGTGGCATCTCTTGGCTCCTTGGGCTGCTGTTTCGCTGCTCCAATGAAACCGGTGCTGGGGTGGTCGGCGGTACGACGATGCTCCTGGGGTCTTGCCTGATCCTCTCGTTCGGCTTGGCCTTGGTCGTTCGGGCGGGTGGGGAGTGTCAACCGTGAGGTGGGTAACCCGAGCGACATGGCGTGATGACGATCGGTAGGCTGTGCCGGCGAGGGCTGCTAGCTCAATTGGCAGAGCAGGAGACTTTTAATCTTCGGGTTCAGGGTTCGAGTCCCTGGCGGCCCACCAAACCCCCAGGTCACAGGCCTGGGGGTTTCGCATTTCAAGATCACTGATACGCCTTTGATGCGCTTTACTCCCTGACTCTCAACTTGCGGCCTCTCCCGGTTCGTCCTGCTCAGGCCGGTCGAGCGCTCCTTCCAGCGCGTCAGCCGCCTTCCGATCGACCGCCTTCCGAGCCAGGTAGGTGTCCTGAGTCATGGACGGCCGGGCGTGCCCGAGCTGGTCCGCGACGACCCGCGCAGAGAGCCCCGCCTCATCGAGAATCGTGGCCGCCGTCTTCCGGAAGACGTGCGAGGTCACCCAGGCGAACTCATCGCCTCCACGGGCGTTCCGAATGTCCCTGCGGGTGTTCGACGGGTCACGCAGGCCACCGAGGCTGTTCGGGAAGACCGGCCCGTCCGGGAACAGCGTGGCCTCACGCCGACGCCGCAACATGTCGAGCGCCCACCTGGGCAACGGGAGCGTCCGTTCACCTGCCTCCGTCTTGGTCGACTTCCTGATCAGCCCGAGCCCACCGGCCCGGATGACCGTGTAGTTCACGTCGACCGTTCCGGCCTCGAAGTCGACGTCGTCCCAGTAGACCGCCAGCGCCTCACCGATCCGCACGCCCGTGGCCATCATGAACCGCGACAGGTCAGGCAGGTCCTTCCGAACCGCCGCAGGGTCGGACTCCAGCATCTCCAGCCACAACAGACGCTCCTCCCGTGTAAGCGCCCTCGGGCTCTTCTTCCGCCCACTCTCCAGCGGGTCCGTGTCCCTCACGGGGTTCGTGTCGAGCGCTCGATCCCGCACAGCGATCCGCAGGGCACCCGAGATCACCGAGCGCGCCGTCTTGGCACTGTCGACGCCGACCGACCTCCACAGCGCGCCCAGGAACGCATCGATCCGGGCGACCGTCATCTCACGAATCCGCAGCTCACCGAGGCCCGGAAGGACATGCCGGCCGAGGATGCTCCGGTAGGTGTCGAGGCTGCTCGGCGACCGCTTGCCCATGTCCACGAGCTTCTGGAACTTCACCTGCCACGCTTCGAGCGCATCCTTGAACCGGCTGTCTGGCGTCAACGAGTCTCCCGACGGGCCTTTACGCTCAGCGAGCGCCTTCTTGAGCCTGCGCTCAGCCTCAGGCTTGGTCTTCCCTCTCCGAAGCACCGGCCGAGTCTTACCGTCGAAATCGCGGTAGTTCGCGACGGCCGTCCAGCCTGCTTCCGTTTGATTGCAACGAATCTTGCCGTACGTGCCGATGTCGAGCGGCGGACGAGCCATCAGGCCGCCTCCTCAAGCAGGTGCTCGAACCAGCTCCGTACCTCGGACGGCAAGTACCGCAGGTGCTTCCCCAAGCGCCGTGCGGGCGGGCCGTAGTTCTTGGTCCTCCAGCCGTAGAGCGTGTGGACCGGGACGTTCAGGTAGGCCGCAACGTCACTGACTGTCCACAGTGGCTCGAACTGGTGTGTCTCCATGATGTTCCCCCTTTGATCAAGCAGCGTGCGGAGTTGCCGAACTCCCCGGAGGTCCGGCAGATGCGAGCAGCGCGGCCGTGTATTCGGCCTTCCACCTCCGCCGCTCAGCGACAGCACTCAAGAGCAGGTGCGCCCGTGGCGGCACGTTCGGGTCGCCGGGCTCGACGTTGTTCCAGACGACCCGTTGCGGCTGGTCCTCGGGCTTGATCCCGACATCCGCGAGCAGTTGCCGAACGAACGTCTTCCGGTCGTGCTTGTGGTCAGCGAGCGACTTCCCGGACCACTTCCGCGACACGAGCACCCGCCGCCCAGCGACACCGAGCGTGGTCCGCTTGTGCGCCTTCCCCTTGCACTTGCCCGGCACAGTGGACAGCCGAGCCCCGCGAGGCTGGACGCCGTAGAGCAGCCAGATCGGGCACTGCGGCGAGCAGGGCGCGACCGCGAGCTCAGCGCACAGCCGTTCGGCGTGGTCCTCTTGGCGCGCGGTCTGCGCCTCGAAGCACTCGTTGATGCTTTTGGTCAGGTATTTCGTCAGGTAGCCGATGTGTCGGCCGGCCTCTTCCGTTCCGCCGAGGATGCCCTTGGAGTGCACCTGCACCCCGAACCGCGCGACATGCGCGGGCCGCTCCACCTGATCGAGCGCGTCTTCCCAGGTCGGCAGGGCCTTCCGCGTCTGCGGATCAACGAAGCCCTTGGCCCGGACGTCCCAGACCGGCAGGTTGTCGCCGCCGTACCTGATCTCGTCGTGCTCGGGCCACCAGACCTGGTGGTAGGTGGCTTCAGCGACCGCCCGCAGCTCTGCCCGCGAGATGGAACCCCGAACCGCCGCGTGCCAGTGCGGAGCCAACCGCCTCTGCGGCTCGACGGTCGAGAAGTACTGGACCTCCCAGCCGACACAGCGCCGAAGGTTCTGGACGAACCGATCGAGCAGGGCCGCGAAGTGCACCGCGTCCCGAGCCGCACGCCGGTAGTTGTAGGTCGCCGGGTCAACGGGCGTGCCGTCGCTGCGCACCTTGCCATAGGTGTCGAGCGTCAGCGTGAGGAACGTCGAGGGCTGGTACTTGCCCCCGAACACCTTCCCGACCGTGCGCTTGCTGACCGGCCGCCGAGGCAGGTTGGGCGCGTCCTGCCGCCGCCTGGTGGACCGCTTACGAGCTGCCTTGAGCGGCACTTCCAGGGAGGGAAGTGAACCGCGGACTCCGAGTTGCCGAAGTTCGGCGTCGACCTCCGCGACCTCCTCCCGAACCTCCTCAGCTCCGACCTCGTCACCCTCATCGAGGGCCAGGCGGAAGGCCTTCACGAGATCAGCCCGGTAGGCGGTCAGCTCCCGCTGATCGTCGCTCGGAGCGTCTGGCGTGAAGTCGGGCTCTTCGGTGAGGTGCCATCCCTCGCGGCACTGCGCCATCCGCAGACGCCGGTTCTTCTCCGCGCAGGTGGGACACACGCTGGCCACGGTCGAGCCGCATGGCACCGGGACGATGTCGACGCGTCCGGTGTCGAGATCGATCCGTTCCTTGGCCAACGGCCGGACGCAGACGCCGTGCTCCTCAGCGACGGCACGAGCGATGTCGAGCGCGGCCGGCTGCTTCATCCGCTCCGAACGGGTCAGGTACTCGGTCACGCCGCCGCCCTCCCTTCACCGCTGGTCGGGAACTCGTGCACGGTGGCCGGGGCGAGGTAAACGCCCAGCTCGACCAGGTCCGCATCCGTGACGTGGAACGCCCTCGCACGCTCCGGTTCGCGCTGTCCGTCCTCCTTGAGCCAGGCGACACCAGGCGTGTTCTCGCTGATCTCGTGAGCAGCCGCGCCACGTTGCCGAACGCCATCCCCCAGCACCATGTCCACTTGGACCGGCTCATCGAGCCGCAGCGCAACACGGGTGGTGAACAGGTGCCGGAAGCTCACGACCTCCTTGCGCGGGTCCTGGACCAGGCCCACGACGGCGTAGCCGGGAGCACGTCCCTGCGAGGTGATCGTCTGAACGGCCCGCGTCGCACGTTCCCGGAGGTTCCGGTCCGGCTGGTAGGCGACCAGGTCCGCCAGCTCATCCACGATCAGAATCGTGAACGGCTCACCCGTACCGCGTGCCCACAGACGTCGGATGCCCCGGTACCGCGCCGCACGTTCCTTGACCTCTGCGGCGATTCCTTCAAGCAGCGCAACAGCTTCCGGCCCGTTGTCGTAGATCACCTTCTCGAACGCGTCCGGACACTGCCCCAGCTCCATCCCGCCCTTGGGGTCGATCCCGACGAGCCGGACCATGCCCGCCTTGATGGCAGGGGCGAGCTGCCAGACGATCGACCAGAGAACCGAGCCCTTGCCAGCGCCAGGCACCCCGACCACCAAGACTTGGGAGCCGAGCAGCTTCAGCCGCCAGGGCTTACCGGTCTCGGTACGGCCGACGACAACGCGCTTGAGGTCAACGTCCCCGACAGCGGCGAGCTGCGGCACGGCGACCGGACGAGACAGCGGATCGGAGTGGATGAAGTCGAGCTCAAGCACACTCGGCCGCAGCACCCGCACACGACAAGACCGCGCGTTGAACGAGTGCGCCAGGTTGTCCCGCCGCGCTTCCCACTGTTCCGGAGACTGCGCCGGGATCATGCGAACCCGGACCTTGTCCCGCCAGCCCTCCGACCGGACGCGGCGCAGCTTCGGGCGGTACTCCCTGCCTCGACTGTCCTTAGCCAGCTCAGCCAGCCGCATCACGGTGCGCCAATGCGGCACGTACACCGTGAGCCGCCGCCACTCGGTCAGCACGCGGTACCAGCCGTACCGCAGGAACGAGCCGCGATCGAGGCCGTACCAGACCGTCAGAGCACACACGAGCGATAGCAGCGCCAGGATGAGCGGCGACAGCCCGAACTCGCGGTAGCCGATGTAGCCGCCGAGACACGCCGTGACCGCGACCGGGTACCGGACCGTCACCATGACGAGCTTCACAGCCAGTCGGCCGGCGAGCCAGATCAACGCGAACGGCGCAAGCACAACCTTGATCCAGCCAGGAAGCCACACCCACCACGGGACCTGCGGACGCGCGCCCTCGAACGGCGCGGGATCGACCCAACGGTTGCCCTTCATCGCGCACCGCCAGCGCACTTGAGGCACTGGAAGACGCTGCCAACACTCGGGATGTGCCCAACAGGCTGGAACGCTCCCGACTCCGTGGTGTGCTGCGTTTTGCAGGTCAGGCACTCGAAGCCCTCAGCCTGCGCGGCCGTGAGTTCTAACGTCTCCAGGCTGCCGCCGTCGAGCATCACGACGTAGCTGGAGACGGTCTGCTTGCTGGAGATCATCCGATCCCACAGAAGCTGTTTCGTGGCGCTGTCTGGCGCAGGAATGCGCCCAGGCTCTACGCTCATCTTGTTCACTCCCGAGTTGGGTGGACAACGCAGGAGCGGCGAGGTTGGTAGCCGGGTTCCGCTCCTGCGTCTCACGTTCTCTTTGCACCGCAACAAGACGTGCGGCATCGCCACGTGACCCAACGAAGCCACGCGCTCTGTCCAATAAGGACTTTTGCTAGCTCTTCGCGGTCTTCGTGACCTTGATCGCTTCCCCCTTCTCGCGCTCACGGTTCGCCCAGTACATGGCCTCGTGGTGGTGGCTGCGGTCGCTCTCAGCAACTCGCGCGTAGATCGCGGCGGAGCGGAGGTAATACTCCCGCAGAACAGCGGGAGCGGCCTTGGGGTTGGGCAGTAGCTTGCTCAGCACGTCGTGTGCTTCGCTCAGCGTTCGGGCCTGCTCAGCGAGCCCCCAATGCATGGCCTCAGTCGCGGGCATCGGAAGCCTCCTCCGCGAGGGCATGACGCCCCTCCTGCCGAGCGGCCGAAGCCTGGAGAGCGCGCCACCCCTGGTCGAGCACGTCCCGCAGCTGCGGGACCACATCCCGATCGACGACGAGCACGGCGGGGAAGGCGTTGCCAAAGCGGATCTCGATCCGGTCGGCGAACGGCATCGCAAGGGGCCTCATTGGCACGCCGTCGGTGAGGTGAACGCGCACCAGGTCAGGCATCACGCCGCCTTAGCGGCTGGCTTGCCGACGACCGGCTTCATGCCGGAGGCCCGCAGGCTGTAGCCGAGCTTCGCGCGGCAGCGGTGACGCTCACCCGCGTGCACCCCACGGCACCCCTTGTCATCGATCCACGGTGTGACCGTCAGCCCCTCGAACACGACCGGCCGGACGTCCGTACCGGGGATGGCCTCCGGCGGCACCGGCTGGTGAGGCGCGGAGATCTTCACTGTGACCACCGCGTCCGTCTTGCGCTCCGCGGCCTGGTCGATGACCAGCACAGACCACACGAGGAGACCGGTTTCCTTGTCCTTCTCCTGCTCGGGCGGCAGACCCTTCGCCCGCTCTTCGGCGGACTGGAA
This sequence comes from Lentzea sp. NPDC042327, assembly GCF_040647275.1. NCBI lineage: Bacteria > Bacillati > Actinomycetota > Actinomycetes > Pseudonocardiales > Pseudonocardiaceae > Lentzea > Lentzea sp. NPDC042327. Next base: position 178,016 of record NZ_JBEZBX010000012.1, on the reverse strand, counting down.
CTTGAGCACGGGCTCAACGCCCATCACGAGCGCGCCCCTGGGAAACACGAAGTCGTGACCCGCAGGGAGCCTGCTCCCACCTGTGATCGCCATCGTGGCTCTCCTGTCGTAGGTGTCGTCCAGACCGGTTGTCCGGAGTTCTCGACACCTACGACTTTCGGCTGAAAACCGGGACGTGAGCACCGCATGGCGGGACTTCTAGAGACGTCCCTACTAACGTAAGACGTCCCTGGCGTCCCCGAGGACGTCCGAGAGGAGCGATCATGGCAAACGAGCGACTACGAGATGCGTTGCTACGCAACGGACTCACATACGAGCAGGTAGCCAAGGCCACGGGCGTCGACCAGAAGACCGTCGAACGCTGGATCACGAAGGGCCGCGCGCCGTACCCGCGCCACCGCAACACCATCGCATCTATGGTCAAAGAGACCGAGACATACCTCTGGCCGGACGCAGTCGCGCCAGAGAGGAAGGCAGAGATCACCGAGTCCGAGGTGGTCAAGCTCTACCCGCACCGCAACTCGATCCCCCCAGACCTGTGGGACCACCTCATCACCAACGCCACCCGGCACGTCGAGGTGCTGGTCCACGCCGGCATCTTCTTGGTGGAGCGACCAACGTTCATGCGGGACCTGGCCAACAAGGCCGCGAACGGCGCGCGCATCCGGCTGATCTTCGGCGACCCGGCAAGCCGCGAGGTTGCCAAGCGCAGCGACGAGGAGCAGCTGGGCAAGGGCACGCTCGGGTCCCGCATCCGCAACGCACTGGCGTTCTACCGGCCACTGGTGGGTGTGGACGGTGTGGAGATGCGCTTCCACAAGACGACGCTCTACAACTCGATCTTCCGCTTCGACGACGAGATGGTCGTCAACACGCACGTCTACGGCTTCCAGGCCGCGCACGCTCCGGCGCTACACCTGCGACGGCTCGCTGCGGGCGATCTCTTCGAGACCTACTCTGAGAGCTTCGAGCACGTCTGGAACCTGTCCAAGCCAGCAACGTTCTGAGGGAGTCGCATGGCCCGCGTGGATTACTTTCAAGACCCTGACGCCCCACAGGCCAACAGCCTCCGCCCTGCTGTCAGCGCATTTGTCCAAGACAAAACTGGCCGACTGCTGATGATTCGACGTACCGACAATGACAAGTATGCGATTCCTGGCGGTCAGCAAGAAATCGGCGAAACCCTTGCGCAGGCAGCAACCCGGGAAGTTCTGGAGGAAACCGGAATAAAGATAGAGGTAACCGGACTTGTTGGCCTTTACTCAAATCCGGAACACGTTATAGCATACGACGATGGTGAAGTTAGACAAGAATTCTCGATTTGCTTTCGAGGAAAACCCGTTGAGGGCGAACTGAGCACCAGCACGGAATCCAAGGAAGTCTGCTGGGTGTCGCCTGATCAAATTGGCAGACTCGATATACACCCGTCGATCCGTCTACGCATCGACCACGGATACGCCGATACCCAGAAACCATACTATTCCTAATATCTCCGACCACGCAGTTCCTTCAAGCGCGATTACTTCACGCTGAATCGCGCCACACTTTAGCATTATTGACGGCAGCCCATTCAGCAAGAAGCCTTCCAACCTTCATTTTCTTAAACTGACTCAAGTCAACCGCCACCCGGAGCGCGTTTCGAACATTCTCCTTTGAGACTCGATTTCCCCACCAGACATCCAACGCGCCAGTCAAAATAGAAATGAGATCATGCCCACAACAAGACCTCAAATCGTTCCATCCACTCGCAGCGCACGCTGTCAAGAGGATCTCAATTTCCGAATCGGACTTCACGCTCGCCTTAGACTTGGATTTGATTAGAGCAGCAAGTTCAGTGTATCGATACGAAGGAATCTTCCTATCAATACACGCTCCGAGCGGAAGTTCTCTTAGCATGAGATTATACGAGTGCAGTTGAGAAATCAGCCGCAATGCCCCCACTACAAGGCAAAGTTTTACGATCATATCGGTCGGCTTATTAGCGTCACAACCATCAGGCTTCTGCCTCAGGCTACTCACAGAAGCGTAAGCACGGATGACCCGATCAGCCACGTCAGACCAGAAGAAGAGATCGGATTCCAGATCGTAATACTCGGTCGCGATTAGATTAGCGGACAGACTATCGGGATCCGCCCCAAAGAACCTATCTAAGTCGGAATCAACTACACCAACGACCTTCGGGACCTCGGTCTTATCGACTATATCGATTGCACGTTGCACGCGCGGTCGATCATGTCCCACCACAAGCTCTACTTGATCCTCGTCAACATGAAGTTCAAATGTACGAAGATCAGAAGGTCCCTCGACCACGATAATCGTCTTATCGCTATTGCCGCGAAGCAGAAAAATTTCTGAGAAGACGTCTTCGCCTGTGAGATCATCCTGCATCAGGCATCAGCTCGCTTCGAGGCAGAAAGCTTAATGGCCCGATCCCACCACTGGCTAATAACCTGAGGTGAGTGGGTTGCGATAACGAATCGAAGTCCTGCGACCTCAGAGATCCTGCGGATATCACTAATGAACTTCTTCTGCCACGCAACGTGGAGGGAAATCTCCGGCTCGTCTACCAGGACCAGGCTTCCTGGCGCAGTTTGAAACAGAAGCTTATAGGTCATCACAACTTCATGCTGCTCGCCGGACGAAAGATCATTCGCCTTAATTATCTGCCCAGTCGTTGTTTCGAAATAAAAACCGTCTTCACGATCAATGAACATCTTCTTGAACTGAAATCGTGAATTTACAATATCGCGAAAAAGTCGCACGCGGTTTAGTAGACCTCGAAACGAGTCAAGCTTCTTATCGGTATCGTCAAGGTAAGTACGCAGGAATATGATCTCCCAATCTTCAAGTTCGCGCGGCGGAAGCAACATTTCAGAAGACGCGTCCAGAAGAGCAATCTGCGCAAGCTCCTCGCGTAGCTCGTTTTGCTCAATGTACCGAGTGCGAATAGCCTCTTCAGTCACGACCGGCATCGGCAGTGCCCCGCTAGCCTCCTCTAGAACTCGACGAGCAAAGCTACTGTCAAGCCGCTGGGAAATCCGAGAATTCTCGGCCATCGCTTCCCGCAAGCTGCGAGCGAGTGAAACGGCAAGTTCAAGAACAGTGTAAGACGGTTCTTCCCTATCCCCTACAGCGCGTCCTCGTTCGTCGCGACGCGGCTCGGAGATCATTAGCCTTTGGGTCTCGATCAGGTTAACCGATATCCGATCGAAGAAATCGATAACTTCTTTCGTCGGCAGCTTGGTAGAACCTCGCGAGGACATCAACCCCAGCTCAAGCCCTCTTTCGACCGCCTCGCGAATGGACAATATTCGCCCGCTTCGGGAGTCTACCCAACGACCAGAAGAAAGCTCACGGATCGGAAGGGAGGGATCGGCGGAGACGGCTCTGCGTAGCATATGGAGGTGCTCGCTCATACCTCTGCGTGATCCTCTGGACGTATTCCATACAACGGGCTTATGACCTGGAATCTCAAGCGTAAGCTCGGGATATTCAAACTTGAGATACTCGGGCTTTCCTGATGGATCACTATCTTCATCAATGTCATCTTGCTCAACACTCTTATGAACAGTAAGTCGAACATTCCCTTCAAATAGAAAAACTGCGCTTTTGAAGGGGATCTTTGCGAGCGAATGGAACTTCTGTGTCAGAGTTGAGTGAATCAGCTCAAGCAGCTTTGTCTTTCCGACACCATTGGGACCATACAGGATACAAAAGTCCCAGTCAGCTGGAAACTTGACAGTATGGTCGAACTGTCCTAGAAGCTCGATGACATCGACGCGCACCAGGTTAGGCATTTCACCTCCGCTATCTCAAGTGGGAGATAGTACATCGCTTGCCACCTCCGGCACCCAGTTCACCTCAGTCAGACACGTGCACGTTGTATCGCAAGGCGGCAGCGAAACGTTGCAGAATTTGGCTCTACAGGATCAAGGCGCCGCCGCTGGCGGCGCGTGCGGTATGGCGCTGCACCAACATCCATCCCGGCACTCCCGGCATCCGCTTCGCTCCACCGGTCGGCCGGGCGGCGCTGCGCACCGGGCCTCAGGCACCAGCTGACAACCCGCCCGATCCGAGCCTGATTCGTCCCCGACTCCCTACGAGCGCCAGCATGGTCACCCAGGCTGGCTAGGCACGGCACTCGACTGCCGCGACGGCTACGCCGCCTTGCCACCGATCAGGTCCCAGACGAAGCCGCAGGAAGGCTCGACGAGCACCAGGCCGAGCCACCCCGACGCCGCGAGCATGACACCGGCCGGCAGCGCCGCGTCAAGGCTGGAACGAATACCTTGACCCAGCACCACCGGCCGCGTTCAAGGCTCAGTGTCGGGATGATGGCAGGGTTTGGGCGGTCCAGATGGACCAAGATCATGATGCGCTTTAGTCTCGTAAAACGTCGATAAACGTCGAAAAGCGACTGTCCACAGTGCTCAGATCAAGACCGCATCCGTGCAGGTAGCGAGCAGTGTCGAGCAAGATCGGCGAACAACGCCAAGCGAAAGCTCTTACTCTTCGGGTTCAGGGGTCGAGTCCTTGGCGGCCCACCACATCCGAGGTCAGCGGCCTGGGTGTGGCTTTGGTGGATCCTCCCCGCACAGAACCGTTGGGCACCCGACCTCACGGCCCTCTTTCAGCCTCCGAGCAGTCCGTTGACGGTCTCTGCAACCCGGCGGTCGGCCGTCTTGTGAGTCAGCCGGGTGTTCTCGGGCAGCAGGGGCCAAGCAGCGCCGAACTGATCTTGAGGAGCCGAAGAGACTCATGAGGGTGTTCAGGGATATACAACCGCACGCTCGCGGACTAGATCCCACAGACTGACGTCCAGCTCGGCGAAGACGAGCAGTTCGTCAACCGACTGGAAGGGCAGCGACCGTTGATTGCGAGCCCGGTCAATCTGCCTGGCTGCACGGTCGTCGAGTCCGCAGCAGTGAGCTATGACGGGGAGCGGAGCGGTGTTGATGTCCACTAGTCCGCCGTCGTCGTACTGTCGTGGCAAATCCGGTCGGCCGATTCGAAGATCGCGTGCCAGTGCCGGGTCTCGCGAGATGAGCGCGCGGGCTTCCTCTCGCTTCGCACGCAGCGCCAGCGCCGCGGCAACGGCGGGATCCGCGGCCCACGGCTGCTGTGGCAGAGGAGACGGCCGGACGGGGTGCGGTAGCCCGTAGACGTCCCTTCGAATGCCGCTGAGCTGGATGCATGCCGCCACGATCAGAGCGATGGCACCGATGCTGCCGATGGTGCTGCGCACGTCTGTGGTGGCAGCCGCAGGCTGGCCCTGGGAGGACGGCATGATGATCATCAGCACGATCGCGGCCGCTGCGTAGAGCGCAGTCCACCACCAGAGTGATGGTCTGCGCAGGCGATGCGCGGCATGCGCGAAGGGGACAGCAGCGAAAAGGCCGGCGCTCGCGATCACCAGGACGAAGTACCACGTGCCGCCTGCACGACGAGGAAGACTCATGGCGCGGACCTTTCAGAGCGGGGCAGGTCCTTACTGCTGGCCTATCGCCGACAACCGCTCAAGAGTTTCACCCTCGGATGAGGTCGATCCACCTTGGACTTGGTGGCGCTCAAGTCGTAGGGTCCACAACCTCACGACTTGCACCTGGGAGATGTTGTGTCATAGGGGCGCACAACAACTTGCACCTCGTCTGCGTACAAGATCACGCCGGGGTCTTCTGACCGGCGCTCCACCCACCCGATCCCGTACCGGTCGAGCAGGTCGAGGTAGCCGGGCACCCTGGCGAGCAGGTGCGAGGCTGCGGTCAATCGGAACCAGCACGACACGACAGGGTTGAGGGTTTTGTCGAACAGGCTGGGGTCCACGGCTCCGGGATCGGGGTAAGCCGCGTCGTACCAGTCGTTGCCGGCGCGCCAGAACGCCCAGTCCTCCGGTGTCAGCCGACCTGCTCGGGCGAGGCCGTTGGCCAACCCGAAGATGCCCGTCGGGGACTTGCCGGGAGCTGCCTCGGACGCCTCGAAGCGGATGTAGGTCACGGAGCCGATCTTGGCAACTGCGCGAAGACCAACGAAAGAGGCCGACGTGCAACCAGCACGTCGGCCTCCAACAACCACCACGATCAGTGGTGTGCCACACCTCCACCAACCGAAGCAGACGCCCGGCTCGGCAGCAGCACCGCCACCACGATGGTCGCCGCGGCCAGCACGGTCGCCACCACGAACGCGATCTTCATGCCGCTCAGCTGAGCCGCACCGGCCGCAACGCCGTCGGCCACCAGCGAGCTGGCACGGGCGGACATCACGGTCACGACCAGCGCGGTGCCCAGGGCCGCGGCGACCTGTTGGAGGGTGCCGAGGATCGAGCTGCCGTGCGGGTACATGTCGGGGGGCAGGGCGCCCATGCCGAGGGTGAAGATCGGGGTGAAGGTGGCGGCCAGGCTCACCATCAGCAGTGCGTGCAGGGCGAGGATCTGCCAGTACGGCATGGTGGTGGAGATCTGGGTGAAGCCGGCCAACGAAAGCACGATGCCGATGGAGCCGGGCAGGACCAGGGGGCGGCTGCCGAGGCGGTCGTAGACCTTGCCGACCGTGGGGCCGAGGAGGCCCATGGCGAGGCCGCCGGGCATGAGGAGCAGGCCCGTTTCCAGTGGGGTGAGGCCGCGGAGGTTCTGCAGGTAGAGGGGCAGCAGGATCATCGAGCCCATCATCGCCAGGAACGCGACGCACATCAGGATCAGGGCCAGGGCGAACGTGCGGTGGCTCAGGGTGCGGAGGTCCATCAGCGGGGCGCCGGTGCGCTGCAGGCGGAGTTGGCGGAGCACGAAGAACGTGATGGTGGCGGCGCCTGCCACGACGACGCCGATGGTCGGGCCGAGGTGGTCGGTGCCCTCGCCGAACAGGCTGAGGCCGTAGACCAGGCCGCCGAAGCCGACGGTTGCGAGGGCTGCGCTGAGCCAGTCAATCGTGCTGACCTTGGGTTCGCCGATGTTGGTGAGCTGGCGCAGGCCGAAGTACGTCACGGCGCCGGCGATCGGGAGGACCGCGACGAAGAGCAGGCGCCACGAGCCGAGTTGCAGGATCAGGCCGGAGATCGCCGGGCCCATGGCCGGGGCCACGGAGATCGCGAGGGTCACGTTGCCCATCACGCGGCCGCGGTCCTGTTCGGGGACGACGGTCATCAGCGTGGTCATCAGCAGCGGCATCATCACGGCGGTGCCGGCGGCCTGGACGATGCGGCCGATCAGCAGCACGGTGAACGTCGGCGCGGCCGCGGAGATCGCGGTTCCCGCCATGAACACGCTCATCGCGATCAGGTAGCCCTGGCGGGTCGTGACGCGCTGCAGGAACCAGCCGGTGATCGGGATGACGGCGGCCATGGTGAGCATGAACGCGGTGGAGACCCACTGGGCGGCCTGTTCGCTGACGTGCAGCGACTCCATCAGGCGCGGGATCGCGTTGATCATCAGGGTCTCGTTGAGGATGACCACGAACGTCGCCAGCACCAGCAGGCGCACCACGAGTGGTGTTCGACTCGCTTGCGCGGTCGGTCGGTCTTGGATCGCAGCAGGCATGTCAGGCCCTCACTAGGTAGCTGGCTGGCACAGTCGCGTCGCGGCCAAGGCCGCCGGCGTCGTCGTCGACGCCGGTTGAGACCGGCAGATCAGGTAGAACTCATCGGTGGGTCCGAGTGTTCCTCATCGCCGCGTTCGTCTCACCCGAATTCCGCCTCCGGCAGATCCGGCGCTCGTCCGCCCACCGGTACGTCGAACTGGGGTAACGCCGATCGACAGACCGCTCGAAAAGTCTTTTGGACAACGGTCTCGGACCGTGGTCCGAGGCGGGCGGTCGGACCACGGTCCGATCACGGGGAACGGCCGCGCTGGCAGCGTTGCCGACCATGACGGACGAGGTGTTCCCGAACGGGTGGACCGCCGGTGTCGCACTGGTCCTCGGGCCGGTGCTGCTGCTGGTGGGGACGTTGCTGCGGTCGCCGTTCCACTTCTTCTTCCCCGACCAGCTCAGGGCCGCCGCCGACCACCCAGGGCTGATGACGGCGGCCTACACGGTGTTCCTCGCCGGGCACGTGGTGATGTGGCCCGCTGTGGCCGAGGTCGCGCGGCGGGTCGCGGGGCGGCGGCCGGTGTGGGCGGCCTGGGGCGGGGTGCTGGTCACGGTGGGGTTGTTCGCCCGGACGTTCCACGCGGGCGTGGACCAGGCGGCGTTCGGCGCGGTGCGGCACCGCGGGGTCGAGGAGGCCACGCGGCTGGTCGCGGACGGGTACGGGGACCTGCACCTGTTCAGCCACCTGTCGTTCACGATCGTGTTCGGCTGGTGCGTGCTGGCGGTGGGCGCCTACCTGGGTGGGGTGCTCGGGCCGGTGAGGGCGGTGGCGCTGGCAGCCATGGGGCTGTTGCCGCTGGGGGTGCTGAAGGGTGCGGAGGTGCTGTCGGTCGTGGGCACGGCCGGGTTGTGCGTCGCGCTGGTCCCGCTGGGAGTCAGGACCTTGCGCGAGCTGCCGCGGCCGAGCCGCAGGGCGGTCGTGCTGGCGGTGCCGGTCGCGGTGGGGTTAGGGGCGCTCGCGTTCGTCAGCACGCTCGGCTGAGCGCGAGGCGAACGGCCAGGCGAACCACAGGCCGGCGAAGACGAGGAACGCCACCGCGCCCACGAGGATCGCGGGCCAGCCGCCGACGACGACCTCGGCCAGCAGCAGCACCGTGCCGGTCATCGCGAGTGCGAGGAAACCCAGGCCGGCCAACGCGAACGTGTTGCCGGACGACACGACGTCCTCGCGGCGGCCCTGGCGGAACAGCACGCGGTGCCAGGCGGCGGGGGCGGTGAGGAACGCGACGGCGATGGCGGCGCACAGGACGGTGACGAGGTGGGTGACGCGGACGTAGGCGCCGACGGTCGAGTACTTGTCGGTGAAGGCGATGGAGAGCAGGAAGCCGAACAGGATCTGCACACCGGCCTGCGCCACGCGGAGCTCCTGCAGCAGCTCGTTGACGTTGCGCGCGAGCCTGTGCTGATCGGACTCCTCGGCTTCGCTCACGCCTTCCCGCGTACCCGGTCGCCCCCGTTCGAAACGCGGCGACCGGGCGAACCAGCCCCTCAGAACCGGTTGATCACGAAGAAGTCCGTCACGAACGCGACCGGGTCGCCCGCGGCGTTGCGGCCCACCCACGTCGGGTAGACGCCGTCGCCCCAGCCGGTCGAGAACGCCACCACGTTCAGGCCCGACTCGACGTCGGTGACGTTGGCAGGCCCGCGACCGCCGCCGACCGCGCTCAGCGCGTCGATGAGCTCGCAGCCGCCCTGGTCGTCGCCGGCGAGCCGGTCGACGGCGGGTGCCGCGGAGAGGTCGAAGAACGCGCCGGTGCTCGACTCGACCTCGTACCCGAAGCGCTGGCCCGGCAGCATCGGCGTCACGTGCTCGCCCGGCACCAGGGCCGGCTCCCAGACGTAGGCGGGTTCGTCGCGCACGGTCAGCTTGGCGGCGGCGACCCGGTAGCCCTGGCGCACGTCGGGGAACCCGTCGCGGTCGAGCCACGACACCAGGGAGACCGCGACCGGGTACTTGCCCGGCTCGAACGTCGCGGTGAACGGCTCGGCGTCCTCCGGCCACAGCACGAACGGGTCGGCCGCGACCAGCCGGCCGGTGGGCATGGCCAGGAAACCGACCTCGCGCACGCTGATGACCTGCTGCTCGTCACCACCGGTCGGTCTGCCGATGGGACCTTCCTCGAAGAAGAGCTCGAACCCGGTCTTGATCAGCTGACTCGCCCCCACGCTTCGGTCTCCTTTCCAGGTGGCATGTTGGCAGAAGGGGTACGCCACCCGATCGGGGCACCACCACCACGATCCGGCCGGGCTCCGGGAAATCGGCGTTCAGCAGGCACTTCCGCGGCGGGGGGCGCGCATCGGCGAAGATCCGGCCAGGTCAGTGCCGTAACCTGGTGGTCGTGTCCGCCCCCACCCTCAAGATCGGCCCCTACGCCGTCGACCCGCCCGTTGTGCTCGCGCCGATGGCCGGGATCACCAACGTCGCGTTCCGGCAGCTGTGCCGTCAGTACGGGGCCGGGCTCTACGTCTGCGAGATGATCACGGCGCGTGCGCTGGTCGAGCGGGACCCGATGACCATGCACATGATCACCTTCGACGAGGGGGAGAACCCGCGGTCGATGCAGCTCTACGGCGTCGACCCGAAGAACGTCGGCGAGGCCACGAAGATGATCGTGGACGAGGACCTCGCCGACCACATGGACATGAACTTCGGCTGCCCGGTGCCCAAGGTGACGCGCAAGGGCGGCGGGGCGGCGCTGCCGTACAAGCGGGAGCTGTTCCGGCAGATCGTGCGGGCCGCGGTGCGCAACGCCGGGGACATGCCGGTGACGGTGAAGTTCCGCATCGGCATCGACGAGGATCACCTGACCTACCTCGACGCGGGGCGGATCGCGCAGGACGAGGGTGCGCAGGCCGTGGCGCTGCACGCGCGCACCGCGTCGCAGCGGTACTCGGGCAAGGCGGACTGGAGTGCGATCGCGCGGCTCAAGGAGGCCGTGACGAGCATTCCGGTGCTGGGCAACGGCGACATCTTCAGCGCTCAGGACGCGCTCGACATGGTGGCGCGGACCGGGTGCGACGGCGTGGTCGTCGGGCGCGGGTGCCTCGGGCGGCCGTGGTTGTTCCGCGACCTGCAGGCGGCGTTCCGGGGCGAGGAGGTGCCGCCGGGGCCGTCGCTCGGCGAGGTGGCCGAGGTCCTGCGCACGCACGCGCGGCTGCTGGCGGCGCACGACGGCGAGAACAAGGGGTTGCGCGACCTGCGCAAGCACATGGCCTGGTACTGGCACGGGTTCCCGGTCGGCGGGGACACGCGGCGGGCGTTCGCGATGGTGTCGAGCCTGCAGGAGCTGGACGACCTGATCGGTCAGCTGGACGCGGACGTGCCGTTCCCGGCCAACGCCGAGGGGCCGCGCGGGCGGCAGGGGTCCGCCGCCAAGGTCGTGCTGCCGGAGGGGTGGCTGGACGACCCCGAGGACGCGACCGTTCCCGCCGGTGCGGACGTGATGCACTCCGGTGGCTGAGCGCGCGGCGGTTCTCCTGGTCTCCCTGCTGCTGCTCGCGGGTTGCGGCGGTCCCGTCGCGGGCAAGGCGCGGCCGGTGTCGTTGTCCGACGGCGACCGCGCGAAGTTCCGCGAGTACTACGAGCGGGTCAACAAGGCCGGCGACGAGGGTGCCGAGCAGCAGGCCGCGCTGTTCAAGGACACCCAGCACCCGGACTTCAAGCAGAAGACCTGCAACCTGCGGGGCGCCACCCTGAAGGTCGAACCGACCTGGTCGACGCTTCGGATGGACGCCGACTGGGCACCCCCTGGCGAGAAGTCCCACCCACGCGGGGACGTGTACGTCGTCGCCGTGACGGTGACGCTGCGCCAGGAGGACGCGGTCGTCGGCAGCCAGATCGGATCACTGCACGTGGTGCTCCTCGACGACGAGGTCTACGGGTTCGCCCCCTGTCCCGGTGGCTGAGCGGGTTGTTGATCTCCCAAGCTCACTGGATCGGAGCAGGCCCCGGTCAACCGGACGGGGGAAATCCCGCCCCCACCCGTCCTTCTTGCTCAAGCGCCGCCTCTTCGGAGACGACACCTGGCAAGTAAGGAGGTGATCGCGATGACCGCGCTGCGACCCGAAATCGCAGAGACCGAGCCGGCCGACGCCGCTGCCGGGCAGGGGCCCGCACTGGTCGGCCTGCACGAGTCCATCGCGAGGTTGCTCGCCTCCCGCGGTCAGTGGCGCCAGGCCTACCAGCACCTGCGCTCGGCGCTCGACCTCGTCCAGGCCGACCAGGAGGAGGAGCCGCACGTCCCCGAGCAACTGCGCCGCGAGGTCGACCGGCTGCGCCGGGAGCACGCGGAGGCGCGCGAGCAGAGCCTGCGCGACAGCCTCACCGACTCCTACAACCGCCGTTACCTCGACCAGCGGCTGATGGACCTGCTGGCCGAGCACGGCGCATGCCGGCACGGGCTCGCCATCGCCCTGATCGACCTCGACTGGTTCAAGCAGGTCAACGACACCTTCGGCCACCTGCTCGGCGACCGCGTGCTCCAGCGCGTGGTGGAGCTGCTCCAGCAGGGGTTGCCGGAAGGTGCGTTCTGCGCCCGTTACGGCGGTGAGGAGTTCGTGCTCGTGCTGCCGCGGGTGGACGCCGCCGCGGCCGTCGAGGTGGCCGAGAAGGCCAGAGAACGTGTCGAGCGTCACCCCTGGGACGAGATCGCTCCCGGGCTGCGCGTGACGGTCTCGGCGGGTCTCGCCTACGAACCGCCTGCGGACGAGGCTCCGCAGCGGCCGCCGGTCAGCGCCGAGCAGCAGCTGCTGCGCGCCGACAGCCTCCTGTACTCGGCCAAGCAGTCGGGCCGCAACGCCGTGGCGTACCGTTCGGACGGCCGGGTTCGCCTCGCCGGTGCCGCTTCCGGGCGGCGTGCCGTCGCTGAAACACGTGTTCTCGGTTACTGCTGAGTGACCCAGCTCACCCGTTCAGGGCAAGCGGACTGCGCGTAATCGCGTACAGATCGAACTCGTATCACCCGGAGTGGTCGTCAGAAGACGGCTACATCCGTAGTATCGCGGGCGCAACTGACACGCCCGGTGATGCAACCCTTGTGTCCCGGTCGTCGTCAACTCGTAATAGCGAACCGCTAAAGCGCTTCTGACCCAGAAGGGAGATTGGGTGCCCGACGACCCCCGACGTGGCGGCCCCTCTTCCCGCGGTGATCAGGATCCCCAGCACGACCAGCCGACCGGCCGTAGACGTCGCTCGATGGATGGCTCTGGGGGCCTGAGCGTCTCGGACCTCATCGAGCAGCACAGCAGGACGGACATCCCCCGGCCCGTCCCGCCCGGCTCGCCCGACGCTTCCACTACCGGCAGGCGTGCTCTGCCAGAGAACCCGCCCGCGGCCACCGGCCGCCGCTCGCTGCAGGAGCCGCCCGCCGACCAGCGGCAACCCGCTCCGCCGCAGGGCTTCACCGGTGGCCAGGCACCCGACCAGACCGGTCGGCGGCGCAGGCCCGAACCCGAGCAGAACGGTGCGCCCGCGCGCCCGGCGCCGGGTGACCGCCGTGCCGAGCAGACCGGTGCCCGGCCGCGACCGGACCGGAACCCGCCGCAGGCAGCGCCCCCGGCACCGCCGCAGAGCGGTGTCCGTCCGGGTGAGCAGACCGGAACGCGCCCGCGGCCCGCGCAGGCCCCGCCCGCAGGCGAGCAGACGGGAACGCGACCGCGACCTGCGCAGACCCCGCCGCCCACCGGTGAGCAGACCGGAACGCGACCGCGACCTGCCCAGGCCCCACCGCCCACCGGCGAACAGACCGGAACGCGACCGCGACCTGCCCAGGCCCCACCGCCCACCGGCGAACAGACCGGAACGCGACCGCGGCCCGCGCAGACCCCGCCGCCCGTCGGCGAGCAGACCGGGATGCGACCGCGGCCGGACGCGAACGGCGCCCCGCGGCGACCGGCTCCCGGCGTGCGGCCTGGCGAGGCGAGCGGCGCGGTGCGCCGTCCCGTTCTGCCGGCCGACGCACCGGGCGTGCGTCCCGGTGATGTGAGCGGACCGGTCCGGCGACCGGAGCCCCCGGCAGACCCGAACGGCGTCCCGCGCGGACCCCGGCCCGGCGAGGCGACCGGTGCGCAGCGGCGCCCGGACCCCGCGGCCCGGCCCGGTGACGTGACCGGTGCGCCGCGCCGCCAGGACGGCCCCCCCAGCGGCACGATGCGGCGTCCCGTTCCGGGTGCTCCCGCGGACGCCGAGGGCGTGCAGCGCCGGCTTGACGGCCCTGGTGGTGCGCCCAGGCGGCTCGCTCCCGGCGACGCGCCGTCGTCGAACGGCATCCCGCGCCCGCCCGCACCGGACGGCCGCAGGCCGGCTCCCGGTGAGGCGCCCGACGGTGGACCGCGCAGGCACGACGTGCCCTCGTCCACCGGCATCCCGCGGCCACCGGTTCCCGGTGAGGCGCTCCGGCACGACGTGCCCTCCTCCAACGGCATCCCGCGCCCGCCCGCTCCCGAGGGCGGCCCGCGCAGGCACCCCGGCGACGCGCCGTCGTCGAACGGCATCCGGCGCCCCGACCCGAACGCGGTGCCCCCGGCACCGGAGGGTGCGCCGCGCAGGCTGCTCCCCGGCGAGGCGCCCTCGGCGAACCGGATCCCGCGTCCGCCCGTTCCGGGTGAGCGGCCCGCGACCGGGGACGTGACCGGCCGGCACCCGATGCCGACGCGTGCGGAGTCCAGCGCGCCGCGGCCCGCTCCCGGCGGTGTCTCCGACCGGCTCGGTGGCGGCGACGTCGCCGACCGGCCCGCCGGTGCCCCCGAGGACGACGCGACGCAGGACAAGGGCCCCGAGGCCACCCAGATCGCCCCGGCGGGTGTGGCCAAGGTGGAACGGCGCGAGGACATCGACCCGATGAGCCTGACCACCGAGATGGAGGCCATCGGCGAGGAGGTCAAGAAGCGCCGCGAGGTGGACCACACGCTCGCGCGGTTCTCGGCCGTCCACGACGAGCTGCTCGAACAGGAGCGCCAGCGCAAGGAACGCCGCGCGAAGCTCATGCCGTGGCTCAACGACGGTGACGGCGAGGACGAGGAGGCGACCCAGTTCGCCGACCCCGTCGTCGTCGGCGCGGAGGACGGCCAGAAGGCCGGTCCGGCCGGACGGACGCCGCAGCAGCGCAAGCTGATGCGCACGGCGAAGGTCGGTGCGATCGCCGCGGCGGCCGTGGTGTTCGCGTCCACCGGCATCGGCTGGGGCGCGATGCAGTGGGCCGACTCGCAGTTCAGGGACATCGACGCGCTCGGCGGCAACTCGCAGGCCGTGCAGCAGGCCGAGAAGCAGCTCGGTGACGAGAACTTCCTGCTGGTCGGCTCGGACACCAGGGCGGGCGCGAAGGCGGGCGACAACGTCGGCACGACGGCGACCGAGAAGGGCGCCCGGTCCGACGTGATCATGCTGGCGCACATCCCGGCCGACCGGAAGCGGATGGTCGTGGTGTCGTTGCCGCGGGACGTGCGCGTCGACCGGCCGGACTGCCGCAGCTGGAACTCGGACAACGGCGAGTACGGCGACGCGCTGGCACCGGCCAAGGACGTCATGGCGAACAGCGTCTACGCCGAGGGCGGACCGCAGTGCGTCGCCAACATGATGACGCAGCTGACCGGTCTCAAGATCAACCACTTCGTCAGCATCGACTTCAACGGCTTCCGCGAGATGGCCACGGCCGTCGGCGGCGTCGAGATCTGCACGTCCAAGCCGATCAAGGACAACGAGATCGGCGTCGTGATCGACAAGCCGGGCAAGCACGTCCTTAAGGGCGACCAGGCGCTGCAGTACGTGCGCGCCCGCTACGTCCAGGGTGACGACGCCTCGGACTTCGCGCGCATCACGCGGCAGCAGCAGTTCATGTCCTCGATGCTGCGCACGGCCCTGTCGAGCGAGGTGCTGCTGAACCCCAGCAGGCTCAACGACTTCATCAAGGCCTTCACGAGGTCGACGGTCGGCGACAACATCGGTGTCGCGCAGCTGCTGGAGCTCGGGCAGTCGTTGCAGGGCCTGGAAGCCGGTCGGGTGTCGTTCGTGACGATGCCGCACTGGACCGACGACAACAAGCTCATCAACATCCCGGACGACAACATCGAGCGGCTGGACAAGGACGGCGTCAAGAGGCTCTTCCAGTCGATCATCGACGGAACGCCGCTGCCGCTGGAGAAGCCGGCCGAGCAGAAGCCGGGTGAGCAGAGCTCCGCGCCCAAGCAGGGCACGGTGATCGACCCGAAGAGCGTCCTCATCCAGGTGCTCAACGGCGACCCGGACAACGACGGTGTTGCCGGCCGCACCGCGGACGCGTTGCAGGGCGTCGGTTTCCAGGTGTCCTTCAAGGGCGACGCGACGGAGCGGGCCGCGAAGACGACCATCCGCTACGCCAGGGGTTTCGAGGACAAGGCGGCGACGCTGCGGGCCGCGGTGCCCAAGGCGGAGCTGGTGGAGGCCCCGGAGATGGGCGGCGCGGTGATGCTCGTCCTCGGTTCCGACTTCGACGACAAGGTGGTCGACCCGAAGACGGGTGGGAACGCCCCCGCGCAGAACCAGAACCAGAGCGCGGGCAACCAGGGTGATCTGTCCATTGTGAACGCGGGCCAGGACCCCTGCGCGAAGTGATTCGCCTGGGGTTCACCCGCGGTTCACTCGGGCATGTCGCTGCCGCGATGGTCGCACCGTAGGCTGAGCCCCATGCGCGAGGCCTACACCGACCAGCTAGAACAGCTCGCCGAACGACTGGCCGACATGACCGGCATGGTCGCTGAGGCGATGGAGAACGCGACCGCTGCCCTGCTGCAGGCCGACCTCGGTCTGGCGGAGCAGGTCATCAGCGGTGACCAGGAGGTCGACGACGTCCGCGCCAGCATCGAGGAGCAGTCCTACGCGCTGCTCGCGTTGCAGGCCCCCGTCGCGACCGACCTGCGCACCGTGCTCGCGGTGATCCACGCGGCCGAGAGCGTCGAGCGGATGGGCGACCTGGCGCTGCACGTGGCGAAGGCCGCGCGCCGCCGCCACCCCGCGTCCGCGATCCCCGAGGACGTCCAGCCGTACTTCACCGAGATGGGCCGGATCGCGGTCAAGCTCGCGACGGAGGCCGCCCTCGTCATCCGCGAGCGGGACGTCGCCCGCGCCCGTTCCCTCGAAGAGGAGGACGACGCGATGGACGACATCCACCGCCACCTCTTCTCGGTGATCATGGACAAGGAGTGGCAGCACGGTGTCGCGGCCGCCGTGGACGTGACCCTGCTGGGCCGCTTCTACGAGCGCTACGGCGACCACGCCGTGTCGGTCGCCAAGCGCACCGTCTTCGTCGTCACCGGCCGGATGCCCGGCTACGGTGGCGACGACGACCTCTAGAAAACTTCAGGTACGGCTACCCGCGCAGCTGCCCGTCGCGCTCAGCCTCGAGCTCCGGATCGGCGTAGGCCTCGGAGAACTCGGCGAGCACGGTGGGCAGTTCCGCGTCCCAGGCGGCGCGCGCCTCCTCGCGCGGCAGATCGCGCGCGTCCGCGGTGAAGTACGCCCACGCCCGCACGACGTCCGGCAGCAGTGCCAGGTCCTCGTCCGAGACGTGCAGCCGGGCCGCCACGGCCAGGATCAGCACACCGGTCAGCGACGCGGGCCCGTACGCCACGGGGTCGCGGTCCTGGTCGGTGGCCTCCCCGGCGAGCACGCGCGCGAGCGCCCTCGCGAGCTCCGCGTCCGGCAGCGCGGTGGCGTGCTCGGACGCCAGGAACGCCTCGACCACCTCGTCGGTCCGGTCGGGCCGCTCGGGGATCTCGTAGTCGTCGGGGACCAGCGCCCGCACCCGTGCCTCGGCCAGCGCCATGAGCTGGATCGGGTGCCGCGCCTCCTCGTCGTCGTCGAGCAGACCGGCCTCGGCCTCCTCGTCGGGTTCCTCGTTCCAGAACAGCTCGATGTCGGGCCACACCCGGCTGAACGCCTCCTCGGCGCTCATCGGCGTGATCCGGTCGCGGAACGCACCCGGCGCGGAGGAGATCATGTCCTCCAGCAACGCGGTGGTGCCCTCGTCCGGGGTCGCGAACAGCTCGATCGCGGTGGCGCCCAGCACCGGCTGCCGCATGAAGAGCACGGTCTCCACGGCACCCGCGCGTTCCTGGGTGACCGCGACGACCTCGACGTCACCGAGCAGGTTCGTGACGAGGAACGCCTCGCGGAACTCCAGCGCCGCACCGGCGACGAACCACGACGGCTCGGCAACGCCCTGCGCAGCAAGGGTTTCCGCCGCCTCGACGGCTGCTTCGCCGGACGACACACCGGACAGCGCGCGCAACGCGGTCAGCGCGGCCTCACCACCGGCCCGCAGCACCCCCGCGACCAGCTTCCCGTGCTCGGACTCGAACGCCTCGGCCGGCTCCGGGAACCGCCAGGACCCCAGCCAGAGCGACGCCACGACCTCGCTCGCCCAGGCGTCCGCGAGCAACCAGGACTCGGAACGCAGCACGGCCGCCGACTCGAGCAGCGCCCCGTACGGGGACTGCTGCTCCGGCCGGCGGCCGGGTGCCTTGCCTTGCTTCTTCTTGCGGGACTTGCTCTGCGGGCTCACGCCCGGCAATTTAGCCGAACCGGCCGGAGATGTAGTCCTCGGTCGCCTTCTGGCCGGGGTTGGAGAAGATCTTCTCCGTGTCGTCGACCTCGATGAGCTGACCGGGCTGGCCCACACCGAGCAGGTTGAAGAACGCGGTCTGGTCCGACACGCGCGCCGCCTGCTGCATGTTGTGGGTCACGATGACGATCGTGTACTCCTTCTTCAGCTCCGTGATCAGGTCCTCGATCGCCAGCGTGGAGATCGGGTCCAGGGCCGAGCAGGGCTCGTCCATCAGCAGCAGGTCCGGCTGCACCGCGATGGCACGCGCGATGCAGAGGCGCTGCTGCTGACCACCGGAGAGGCCGCCGCCGGGGCGGTCGAGGCGGTCCTTGACCTCGTTCCAGAGGTTGGCGCCGCGCAGCGAGCGCTCCGCCACCTCGTCGAGCTGCTTCTTGTTCTTCACGCCCGCGAGCCGCAGACCGGCCACCACGTTGTCCTTGATGGACATCGTGGGGAACGGGTTGGGCCGCTGGAACACCATGCCGATGGTGCGGCGCACCTCGACCGGGTCCACAGTGGACGCGTAGATGTCCTCGCCGTCGAGCAGCACCTTGCCCTCGACGCGGGCGCCGGGCGCGACCTCGTGCATGCGGTTCAGCGACCGCAGCACCGTGGACTTGCCGCAACCGGAGGGACCGATGAACGCGGTCACGTTGCGCGGCGGCACCGCGAGCGAGACGTTCTCGACGGCGTGGAACTTGCCGTAGAAGAGGTTCAGGTCCTTGATGTCGAGTCGCTTGGCCATGTCCGCCCGCTCACTTCGTCTTCGGCGCCAGCGCCCGCGAGATCACGGTCGCCAGGAGGTTGAACAGGGTGATGAGGACGACGAGCGTGATCGCCGCGCCCCAGATGCGCTCGAATCCCGCCTGCGTCGGGTTGTTGCGCTCGTTCACCATCATCAACGGCAGCGAGGCCATGGGGCCGTCGAACAGGTTGTAGTTGATGAACGGCGCGTACGCCGCGAGCACCAGCACCGGTGCTGTCTCGCCCATGACGCGGGCGAGGGCCAGCATGATGCCGGTCAGGATGCCGGAGAGCGCCGTCGGGATGACGATCTTGACGATCGTCTTCCACTTCGGGATGCCGAGCGCGTAGGAGGCCTCGCGCAGCTCGTCCGGGACGATCTTGAGCATCTCCTCGGTCGTGCGCACGATGACCGGCACCATCAGCAGCACCAGTGCGAGCGACACGGCGAGCGCGCTGCGGCCGAGGCCGAAGTACGTGATCCAGACCGTGTAGACGAACAGCGCGGCGACGATCGACGGGACACCGGTGAGGATGTCGACCATGAACGTCGTGGCCTTGGCCAGCCTCGAACGGCCGCCGTACTCGACGAGGTAGATCGCGACCATGATGCCGATCGGCACCGAGATCACGGCGCAGATCAGGCCCTGGACCAGGGTGCCGTAGATCGCGTGGTACGCGCCGCCGCCCTGCTGGCGGGCCAGCAGGCCGGACATCGACTTCTGCCACCAGTCACCGTCGAGGATGACCGGGAAGCCGCGCTGGACGACGGTGTAGAGCACCCACACCAGCGGGATGATCGCGACCGCGAACGCGCCCCACACGAGCGTGGTGGCGAGGCCGTTCTTGAGCCGGCGGGAGACGCTGACCGACTGGAACGTCGGCGGCGTCGCGAGCCGCGTGGGGTCGGCGAGGTTGGTGCTCACTCGTACTCCTTGTGGCCGGCGACGATCGAGCGCGCGATGGCGTTGACGACGAAGGTCAGCACGAACAGCACCAGACCGGCGGCGATGTAGGCGCCTGCCGAGCGCGGGTCGTTGAACTCGGGCGCGGCCAGCGCGATCTTCGAGGCGAAGGTCGAGCCGCCGTCGAACAGCGACCAGCCGAACGACTGGGTGGCCGTGCTCAGGATGATCGCGACGGCGATCGTCTCGCCCAGCGCGCGGCCGAGGCCGAGCATGGAGGCGCTGACGTAACCGGCCTTGCCGAACGGCAGCACCGTCGTGCGCACGACCTCCCACTTGGTCGCACCGAGGGCGATGGCGCCCTCGACGTGCATGGTGGGCGTGCGTTCGAAGACCTCGCGGGTGACGGCCGTGATGATCGGCAGGATCATCACCGCGACGACGATGCCCGCGGTGAAGATGGTGCCGCCGAGCTGGACGTTCACGTTGCCCTTGGCGAACAGCGGGATCCAGCCGAGGTTGGAGATCAGCCACTCGGAGAACGGGAAGAGCACCGGGCCGAGCACGAACAGGCCCCAGAGGCCGAACACGATCGAGGGGACTGCGGCGAGCAGGTCCACGACGTAGGCGAACGGCCGGGCGAGGTTGCGCGGCGCGTACTGGGTGAGGAACAGCGCGATGCCCAGCGCGATCGGCATGGCGATCAGCAGGGCCAGCACCGCCACCACGACCGTGACGAGCGTGAGGTCCAGGATGCCGAACCGCAGGTTGGACGGGTCGGTGGTGTTCCACTCGCGACTGGTCAGGAAGTTGACGTTGTCCAGCCCGAGCGACGGGATGGCCTGCAGGATCAGGAACAGGCCGATCGCGCCGATGAGGACGACGATGAAGACACCAGACCCCGTCGCCAGGCCGCGGAAGATGCGGTCACCGGGCCGAACGTGCGGTGCCTTAGGGGTTTCTGGAGCTTCCGGTGTCGGGGGAATCGGAGCCTCCGAGGCGTGGGGAGCAGCCGCAACGCCCCGCTCCGCACCGGCGGCACCGGTGCGGGCGGGGCGCTTGGCCACGACGGGATCGTTCATCGCGTCAGCGTTGGTCGAAGTCTCGCATCAACCTCAGGCGATCGCCTTCACGGCGGTCAGCAGCTTGTCCTGGAACGCCTTGGGCAGCGGCACGTAGCCGGCGTCGGCGAGCTGCTGCTGGCCCGTGGTCGCGGCGACCGTGAGGAACGCCTTGACGGCCTTCGCGGTGTCGGCGTCGTAGCCCTTCGAGCAGACGATCTCGTAGGTCGCGAGCAGCAGCGGGTACGCGCCGGCGGCCTTGGAGCCGTAGATCGAGTCGAGGTCGAGGACGAGGTTGTTGCCCTCGCCCTTGACCTTCGCGCCGTCGATGGCCTTGCCGGCCGACTCGGCGGTCAGCTCGACCGCACCGGCACCGGAGTCGATCTTGGCGATCGAGAGCTTGTTGTCCTGCGCGAATGACCACTCGACGTAGGTGATCGCACCGTCGATGGAGCCGACGGCCTGCGCGACACCGGCGGACTTCTCCTTGCCCTCGCCGACACCGCCCTTGAACTGCTTGCCGTCACCCTTGGTCCAGCCACCGGCGACCTTCAGGTACTTCTGGAAGTTGTCGGTCGTGCCCGACTCGTCCGAGCGGTAGATGACCGCGATGTCCTTGTCCGGCAGGTTCGCGGAGCCGTTCAGCGCCTTGATGGCCGGGTCGTTCCACTTCTTGACCGCGCCGGAGAAGATCGCGGCGGTGGTCTTGGCGTCCAGCACCAGGCTGTCCACGCCGGACACCTTGTAGCCGACCGCGACCGGGCCGAACACCAGCGGGAGGTTCCACGCCGGGTTGCTCTGGCAGCGCTTGGCGGCCGCCTCGGTCTCGGCGCCCTCCTTCAGCGCGGAGTCGGAGCCGCCGAAGTCGACCTGGCCCGCGTTGAAGTTCTTGACGCCGGCACCGGAGCCGGACGGGTTGTAGGCGAGGTCGGTGCCGGGGCAAGCCGCCTGGTACGCCTGCACGAACGCGTCGACGGCGTTCTTCTGGGCGGAAGAGCCCTCGGCGTTCAGCTTGGTCTTGCCGCCACACTCGACACCGGAGGCGGCGGGCGTGTTCGTGCTGCCACCCGCGCCCGTGTTGTTGTCGGAACCACACGCACCGAGCAGAAGCGCGCTGGCCGCGACGAGGCCGAGCACGGCGCCGTGCCGCTGGATCTTCACCTTGGTCCTCCACCTTGCGGAAGCTTTAGCGGTTTCGCGACGGACGTCGCCGCTCGCTTCGGAAGGTAGGTAGCCAGAGTGGACAGACCACCTAGACCGGGTGAACGGGAGGTGAACACCGAACGGGAAGTGACGGGTCACACGGCCGAAAGAGTGACTGCGTGACCAGCGCGTATGCGTTTTGTGACGGTACGTTGACTACCGCGCGTACTGGACGTCGGCATCCCACAGGGTGAAGCCGAGCTTGGTGTAGACCCGCACCGCCGCGGTGTTGTCCGACTCCACGTAGAGCATGACCTCCTGGACCCGCTGGTCGCGCAGGTGCCGCAGGCCCGCGAGGGTCAGCGCCTTGCCCAGACCGCCGCCCTGCCGGTCCGGGTCGACGCCGACGACGTAGACCTCGCCGAGCTCGGGGGTGTGCACCTTCGTCCAGTGGAAGCCGACGAGCCGGTCCTCCGCGTCGAACGCCAGCAGGAACCCGGCCGGGTCGAACCACGGCTCCTGCTCCTTCGCGCGGACGTCCTCGATGGACATCGCGCCCTGCTCGGGGTGCCAGTCGAACGCGCGGTGGTTCACGTAGACGACCGCGGCCTCGTCCTTGCCGGGCACGAACGCCCGGATGACCACGCCCTCGGGGAGCCGGGGCTCCGGCAGGTCGTCCTGCACCCGCAGGCGCATCCGCAGCAGCTCGCGGACCTTGTCGAAACCGAGCTTCCCCGCGAGGCGGTCCGCGTCGGGGTGGCCGCCGTGGGCCCAGATCCGCAGGTTCCGCGCGGGCAGCTCGGACACCAGCTCGGCGCCGACGCCGCGGTGGCGGTGCTCGGGGTGCACGGCGAGCTCGGCGACCTGGTGGCCGCCGGAGTCGCCCAGCAGGTCGAGGTGCGCGTAGCCGGCGAGCCGGTCGTCGACGCGGGCGAGCAGGTGCCTGCTGCCCGTGGCGCCCGGCCGCATCCGCAGCCTGACCGCCTCGCCCACCGGGGCGACGCCGTCGGTCGCCTCCGCGGCGGTCAGCAGCTGCGCGACCTCCGCAGCCTGGTCGGTCGTCAGCTCGTCGAACCAGCTCAGTTGCGCCACACCGGCGAACCTACCGCGCGATCAACTCGTCATCCAGGACTCGGACGGAGTCGGCGATCTCCACATCGGACGCGCGGCGCGACGAGCCGGGGCGCGGCGGCCGGACGAACTTGTAGCCGACGTTGCGCACGGTGCCGATCAACGCCTCGTGCTCGGGGCCGAGCTTGGCGCGCAGGCGCCGCACGTGGACGTCGACCGTGCGGGTGCCGCCGAAGAAGTCGTAGCCCCAGACCTCCTGCAGCAGCTGCGCGCGGGTGAACACCCGGCCCGCGTGCTGCGCGAGGTACTTGAGCAGCTCGAACTCCTTGTAGGTGAGGTCGAGCGGGCGGCCCTTGAGGCGCGCGGTGTAGGTGGCCTCGTCGATCACCAGGTCGCCGAGCTGCAGCGCGCCGTCGCCACCGGGCTGGGTGGTGCCGCGGCGCGAGCGCACCAGGCGCAGGCGGGCGTCGACCTCGGCGGGGCCGGAGGTCGGGAGCAGGATCTCGTCGACCGACCAGTCGGAGTTGACCGCGACCAGGCCGCCCTCGGTGACCACGGCCACGACCGGGACGTCCACGCCGGACGAGTCGAGCAGGCGGCACAGCGACCGCGCTCCGACCAGGTCGGTGCGGGCGTCGACCAGCACGATGTCGTGCGGGCCCGCCTCCAGCAGCGCGGAGACCTCAGGACGCAGCGGGCGGACCGCGTGCGGGAGCAGCGCCAGAGCCGGGAGCACCGCCTCCGGGTCGGGGTCTGTCGTCAGCAGAAGCACGTCGATGCTCATCGCGGCGCCCTCCAAGTCGGCCGTGGTCGGTCACCACGACCAGACCAGCGGCGTACGGTGACCGGGCCCCGTTGCCTGCGGATGACGGAGACAATACCGGTGCACCCCGAGAAAGTCCCAGGTCAAGAAGCCGTGCTCACAGTTGTTTCCACAAGCGTCACGCCTGTTACATCCATGTCACACGACGGCGTGCGTCTGCACGGCGTCCACCACAAGGGTGAAGGCCCCCTCGCTTTCGTTGTGGCACACGGGTTCACGAACAACGTGACCAAGCCCTACGTGGCACGGGTGCTCGCCCGGTTCGCCCGGCACGGGGGTGTCGTGGCGTTCGACTTCCGGGGTCACGGCAAGTCCGGCGGGCGCTGCACGGTCGGTGCCGACGAGGTCCACGACGTGGAGGCGGCCGTCCGGACGGCACGTGAACTGGGTTACACCCGCGTTGCGACGGTCGGGTTCTCGATGGGCGCGTCGATCGTCGTGCGGCACGCGGCGCTGGGGGAGGCGAAGCCGGACGCCGTGGTCGCGGTGAGCGGGCCCGCGCGGTGGTGGTCGCGGGAGACCGCGCCGATGCGGCGGGTCCACTGGCTGCTGGAACAGCCGCACGGCAAGCTCGCGGCCCGTGCGATGGGGGTTCGGCTCGGTGACCCGTGGGTACAGGTGCCCGAGAGCCCGCTGGAGGTGGTCTCGCGGATCGCACCGACCCCGCTTTTGCTCGTGCACGGTGAGCTGGACCACTATTTCGGACCGGAGCACGCCGAGTCGCTGCACCGCGCGTCCTCCGGACATGCGCGGCTGTGGTTGGAACCGGGCATGCGGCACGCGGAATCGGCGACGACTCCTGACCTGGTAGACCGGATGGCGGCCTGGACCGCCGGCAACGTCGAGGACGAGGGATGACTGCAGGGCACTCTGGACAGACGCGCAAGGTGAAGCGGAAGTCGCGGCGCGGCAAGTTCCTCGTGATCGCGGTGCTCGTGCTCGGTGTGCTGCTGGTGGCCGCCGACTTCGCACTGGCCGCGGCGGCGGAGTACCAGATCGCGCAGCGGATGCGGGAGAAGCTGCAGCTCAAGGAGGACCCGTCGGTCCGGATCAGCGGCTTCCCGTTCGTGCTGCAGGCGATCCGCGGTGACTACCAGCGCGTGGAGATCGACGCCTACGGCGTGCCGATCAAGGACGAGCAGAAGGACATCGAGCTGCGCGACCTCGACGTCGAGGCCGACCTGCTGCACACCCGCGTCGAGCTGGGCGACCTGCTGGCGGGCAACGTCTCCAAGGCCACGATCGACCAGGTCGACGGCAAGGTGCGGATCAAGGCGCTCGACCTGAACCGGCTCGCGAACCAGGTCACGCCGTTCGACAAGCTGTCGATCGAGCCGGACAACCGGGTGACCACCACCACGCCGACGCCCGCGGCACCGGAGACGCCCAAGCAGAAGACGACCGCCGCGATCAAGCTGTCCGGCCAGACGAACCTCGCCGGCAAGACCATCACGGTCGCCGCGTACGGCCAGATCGCGCTCGTCGACGGCGCCATCCAGATCACCGTCGACGACATCGAGCTGGAGGACGCGTCGCTCAAGCAGCTCGTCCCGCAGCTGCGCAACGCACTCGCGATCAAGATCGACCCCGGCGCGCTGCCGTTCGGCGCGAAGCCCACGGCCGTCGAGGTGGAGAATGGCGCGTTCACCCTGAGCGGCGTCGTCACGGACGTACCGCTGGCCGGGCGATGACCGGGGTGTGGGCGCTGCTGGGCGCGCTGGCCGTGGCCAGTGCGATCGGCGTGCTGCTCAAGGTCCGCGAGGGCCGCATCAAGGAGCCGGCGCGGGCCGTCGACCTGCCGGAGCCCGTGCGCGCGCTGCTCGCTCCGGGCGTGACGCTGGTCCAGCTCTCCACCACGTTCTGCGCACCGTGCCGGCACGCCAAGGTGATCTTGCGCGACCTCGCCGACCGCACCGACGGCCTCACGCACGCCGAGCTGGACGTGACGAACCTGCCGGACGTGGCCGCACGGCTCGGCGTGATGCGCACGCCCACGACGCTGGCGCTGACCGCCGACGGGACCGAGGTGCTGCGGGTCGGCGGGGTGCCGAAACGGGACACGTTGCTGGCGGCGTTGCGCCCACATCTGGGCGCGCAATCGGCCTAGTCCGGTTGAGTGAACCTGCGTTGTTCCACCTGATGGACATATCTCCCGGACCGAGGGATCGGGTACTACCCTCGCTGGCATGACCATGCTGCTCACGAAGCGACGCGCGGTTGATCTGTGCCGCGTGCGCAGCAGCCTGTGTCGCACGACGAGCTGACTGGGCCGCTTGACGCCCACCAGCCACCTCTGACGGACTGAATCACCCCTCGTCCGAATGTCCGGAGGTCGTCGTGCCCCAAGATGCCCCTGTAGACCCGCGCGGACCGCGCTTCTCCGCCTGGATGACCACCGTCGTCCTCGCGATCGTGCTGCTCACCGGCTGGTGGCGCCTGTTAGCCGCCCAGACCGTGCTCTTCGCGATGTGCGCGTTCATCTCGCTGAAGCTCAACCCGTGGGGCCACGTCTACCGGTACGCCGTCCAGCCGCGCATCACCCCGACCACCGAACGCGAGGAAGCGGCCCCGCTGCGCTTCGCCCAGGGCGTCGGTTTCGTGTTCGCGCTGCTCGGCACCGTCGGTTACGCAGCGGGCTACCCCACGTTCGGCACCGTCGCCACCGGCCTCGCCCTGGTCGCCGCGTTCCTCAACGCCGCCTTCGGCCTGTGCCTCGGGTGCGAGATGTACCTGCTGCTGCGCCGGTACGCACCCGCCCTCGCCCGTCCCCAATGAACAAGCACTGAACCTTAAATGGGAGCAACTTCGATGAGCCGTGAGAACGTGCTGGTCTCGGCAGCCTGGTCCGAGGAGAACCTCCAGACGCCCGGCGTCGTCTTCGCGGAGGTCGACGAGGACACCACCGCGTACGAGGGCGGCCACATCCCCGGCGCCGTCAAGATCGACTGGAAGAACGACCTCCAGGACCCGGTGCGCCGCGACTTCGTCGACCGCGAGGGCTTCGAGAAGCTGCTGTCCGCCAAGGGCATCTCCAACGACGACACCGTCGTCCTCTACGGCGGCAACAACAACTGGTTCGCCGCCTACGCGTACTGGTACTTCAAGCTCTACGGCCACAACGACGTGAAGCTCCTCGACGGTGGCCGCAAGAAGTGGGAGCTCGACGGCCGTCCGCTGGACAAGGAGGAGGTCGTCCGCGAGGCCACCTCCTACTCCGCCCAGGAACAGGACCTCTCGATCCGCGCGTTCCGCGACGAGGTCGTCGAGGCCATCGGCAACAAGAACCTCGTGGACGTCCGCTCCCCCGACGAGTTCTCCGGCAAGCTCCTCGCCCCGGCCCACCTCCCCCAGGAGCAGGCCCAGCGCGGCGGCCACATCCCCTCGGCCGTGAACGTGCCGTGGAGCAAGGCCGCCAACGAGGACGGCACCTTCAAGTCCGACGAGGAGCTGCGCGCCCTCTACGAGGAGGCCGGCTTCGACGGCTCGCGCAAGACCATCGCGTACTGCCGCATCGGCGAGCGCTCCTCGCACACCTGGTTCGCCCTGCGCGAGCTGCTCGGCCACGAAGACGTCAAGAACTACGACGGTTCTTGGACGGAGTACGGCTCGCTCATCGGCGTGCCGATCGAGCTCGGTTCCGGCAAGGAGGCCTGATCACCATGAGCGACTCGTGCGGCGCGCCCGTCCAGGGCGGCGCGATCGACGTCTCGTCCTCGGAGACCGTCCTGCAGGGCAAGGTCGTGGCCGACGGCACCCCCGTCGGTGGCGCCTTCGTCCGCCTGCTGGACTCGACCGGCGAGTTCACGGCCGAGGTCGTCTCCTCCCCGGAGGGCGACTTCCGGTTCTTCGCGGCGCCGGGCAGCTGGACCGTCCGCGCCCTGCACCGCACCGGCAACGGGCAGGCCGACGTGGCGGCCTCGGGTCCCGGCGTGCACTCGCTGGAGATCGCGGTCGCCTGACGCTTCGAGCAGGAGGGCCCCGGCAGTCACGCCACTGCCGGGGCCCTTCGCCGTCCAGGCCTGCCGCGACAGCCACGGCTCACGCGGGGCGTGAGCCGTGTCGTCCACCACCACAATCCTGCACGTCAGCCGCCCCGGGATATCCTTTCCCGGTGGAACACATCTTCACCGGACTCCTGGTGCTCGTGACCATCGCGGTCGTCTGGTTCTCGGCCTACGTCGTGTACCGGCTCTACTCCGACCAGCGATGACCAGCGGCGACGAGGCCATCCGCCTGGCCGAGCAGCGCGCGGAGGCGACGCGTGCCCGCAACCTGCCGCAGTTCACCGACATGCCCATCCCGGGCGACACGGCGAACCTGCGCGAGGGCGCGAACCTGAACGACGCCCTGCTCGCGGTGCTGCCGCTGGTGGGTGTGTGGCGGGGTGAGGGCGAGGTCGTCTACCCGACGATCGACGGCCCGTTCCGCTTCGGCCAGCAGATCACGTTCGCCCACGACGGCCGGCCGTTCCTCGTCTACGAGGCGCGGTCGTGGCTGCTCAACGAGGCAGGCGAGGTCATCAGGCCGGCGGCGCGGGAGAGCGGGTTCTGGCGCCCGCAGCCGGACGACACCATCGAGGTGCTGCTCACGCACAACACGGGCATCATCGAGATGTACTACGGCAAGCCGATCAAGCAGACGGCCTGGGAGTTCCAGACCGACGCGCTGATCCGCACCGCCACCGCCAAGGACGTCACCGCGGCCCAGCGGCTCTACGGCATCGTCAACGGCGACCTCGCCTACGTCGAGGAGCGCGCCATGATGGGGCAGCCGATGCAGGCGCACGCGTCGGCGCAGCTCCAGCGCATCGTCGGCTGAGCGACACGCTGAAGCCGGGGTCGTAGGATTGTTCAACAATCCCACGATTCCCCGTAGCATGGGTCCATGCTGCTGCGGCGCTGCGGTACTGACGCACTCCTGGTCGAGGTCGACTCGCTGACCGAGGTCGCGGCCGTCCGCGCGGCCCTGCACGGGCTGCCCGGAGTCGAGGAGCTCGTCCCGGCCGCCAGGACGGTGCTCGTCAAGGGTGCGCTGCCGCGGGTCAGGGAAGTGCTCGCGAACGTCGACCTGACCAAGGCGCCCGCCACCGAGTCCCGCCAGGTCACCATCCCCGTCACCTACGACGGGCCGGACCTCGACCTCGTCGCCGAGACCGCCGGCATCGGCACCGCCGAGGTCGTCGAGCTGCACACCGCCGCCACCTACGAGGTCGCGTTCTGCGGCTTCGCCCCCGGCTTCGGCTACCTGGCCGGGTTGCCGGAGGTGCTCCGGCAACCCCGGCTCGACTCGCCGCGCACGAAGGTCCCGGCCGGGTCGGTCGGCATCGCCGGCGAGTTCACCGCCGCCTACCCGCGTGCGACCCCCGGCGGCTGGCGCCTGATCGGCCGCACCCGGATCACGCTGTTCGACCCCGGGGCCGAGACACCGGCCCTGCTCGCGCCCGGCGACGAGGTCAGGTTCGTGGTCGCATGAGCCGCCGCGTCACGATCGTCCGCACCGGCCCGCAGGCGCTCGTCCAGGACCTCGGCCGCCCCGGCAACGCCCACCTCGGCGTGCCGCCGTCCGGTGCCGTCGACCCGCACTCGCTGCGGCTCGCCAACCGGCTGGTCGGCAACGACGAGACCGCCGCCGGCCTCGAACTGCTGCTCGGTGGTCTCCACCTCGCAGCGCACTCCTCCTGCACGGTCGCCGTCACCGGTCCCGCGGTCGAGGTTCGCGTCGACGGCCGGCTCGCCGACTCGCACCAGCCGCTGCACGTGCCGGCGAACGCGACCCTCGTCATCGGCACCCCGCAGACCGGCCTGCGCACCTACCTCGCCGTCTCGGGCGGCATCGACGCGCGCGCGGAGCTGGGCAGCCGGTCGACCGACCTGCTCTCCGGAATCGGTCCAGAACCCTTGCGGGACAACGACGTCCTGGAGCTCGGTGCCCCGAACCCGGCGACCGGCGCAGACGTCGTGCCGCCGTTCCACGCACCGCAGACCATCACCGTTCCCGTCCTGCTCGGCCCGCGCGACGACTGGTTCGAGGACGCGGAAACCCAGCTGCGCCGGGGTTCCTGGACCGTCAGCGACCGCGGCAACCGGGTCGGTGTGCGACTGCAGGGCACCGTTCTGAATCGTCGTGACGGCGAGATACCCAGCGAGGGCATGATCACCGGCGCGGTCCAGGTGCCGCCGGACGGGCAGCCCGTGGTCTTCCTCAACGACCACCCGACGACCGGCGGCTACCCCGTCATCGGCGTCGTCGACAGCGCTCACCTGCGGTTTCTCGGCCAGGCCAGGCCCGGCACGACGGTGAGGTTCCTGCCGCGGGACTGAGGACCACGGCGTTGACGGAAGTGGTCCAGACCAAATACGGTATCCACCAGGCCGCCGCGGAACCTTCACCAAACTGGAGTTCCGCATGCGCCGATTCCCTGCCCTCCTAGCGATTCTGGTCGCGGTAACAGCCCTGGCGGTCCCTGCACACGCCGCCACGGGCATCACCGCGACCTTCACCCGCACCGGCACGAGCGCCAAGCTCGTGGTCGCCAACGCGTCCACGGCCGCGCTCAACGGCTGGTCGGTCAAGTTCGACCTGCCCACCGGTGTCACGGTGAGCGGCGTCCAGAACGCCACCACCACCCAGAACGGCACGCGGGTGACGCTCACCCCGGCGTTCTACCTCGCCAACCTCCCCTCGGGGCGCACCACCGAGCCCTACAGCCCGACGTTCACGCTGAGCGCCGCGGCCGACCCGACCGCCTGCACGATCAACGGCATGGCGTGCGACGGCAGCGGTGACCCCGCACCGACGCCCACCGGGCTCACCGCCGAGTACTCGGTGGCCGGTGGCACGGCGAAGTTCGTCGTGCGCAACCACACCACCGCCGCGGTGAGCGACTGGTCGATCTCCCTCACGCTGCCCAACGGCGTGACGGCAGGCAACGGCCAGAACGGCACCGTCAGCCAGAACGGCAACCAGGTCACCATCACCCCGTTGCACTACAACAAGACCGTGGCCGCGGGTGGCAGCACCGAGCCGTACAGCCCGACGTTCGCCATCAGCTCCAACGTCGACCCGGTGACGTGCCGGATCAACAACGCGAACTGCGACGGCAGCGCGGACACCCCGCCGAGCACCCCGACGGGCCTCACCTCGCCGACGAAGACCACGCGCACGGTGACGTTGCAGTGGACCGCGTCGAACCCCGGCTCCCTGCCCATCACCGGGTACGACGTCTACAACGGCAGCACGCTCGCCGGCAGCTCCACCACGACGTCCACGATCATCACCGGCCTGAACCCGAACACGGCGTACTCGTTCACCGTGCGCGCCAAGGACACCAAGGGCACGCAGAGCGCTCCGAGCACGGCCGTGGCCGTCACCACCAACAACCCCGCCGACGACACGACCCCGCCGACCGCACCGGGCGCCCTGCGCGCCACGGCGAAGGACGCGGGCAGCGTCACGCTGGCGTGGACCGCGTCCACCGACAACCGCGGCGTCGCGAACTACGACGTCTACGTCGGCTCGACCGTGAAGCAGACGGTCTCCGGCACCACCGCGGTCGTCAATGGCCTTGCGCCGTCCACGGACTACACGTTCACCGTGCGCGCACGGGACATCTACGACAACGTGTCCGCCGCGAGCAATGCGGTGAACGAACGCACCAGTGACATCGTCGGCGGCTACGCCCGTGTCGGGTACTTCGTGCAGTGGGGCATCTACGGACGCCAGTACTTCGTGAAGGACATGGACGCCGCGAAGCTGACGCACGTCAACTACGCGTTCGGCAACATCGACCCGGTCAACCTGACGTGCCTGCACGGTGTCACGAAGGGCACCAGCCCGAACCCGCAGGACCCGAACCAGGGTGACGGCGCCGGTGACGCGGAAGCCGACTACAGCAGGCCGTTCGCGGCGGCCCAGTCCGTCGACGGTGTGGCGGACAGCGGCTGGGAACCGTTGCGCGGCAACTACAACCAGCTCAAGAAGCTCAAGGCGAAGCACCCGGACCTGAAGGTGCTGATCTCGCTCGGCGGCTGGACGTACTCCAAGTACTTCTCCGACGTCGCGGCCACCGACGCGGCGCGCAAGAAGTTCGTGTCGTCGTGCATCGACGTCTACCTCAAGGGCAACCTGCCGGTCTACAACGGCGCGGGCGGTCCCGGCACGGCGGCGGGCATCTTCGACGGCTTCGACCTCGACTGGGAGTGGCCGGGCGCGGAGGGCCACGCGGGCAACCACTTCGGCCCGCAGGACAAGGTCAACAACACCCTGCTGATCGAGGAGTTCCGCCGGCAGATCGACGCCTACGGCGCCACGACCGGCAAGCGCTACCAGCTTACCGCGTTCACGCCGGCCGACCCGGCCAAGATCGAGGCGGGCTGGGAGCTCGGGCGGGTCGCGCAGTCGATGGACATCTTCAACGTCCAGGGCTACGACTTCCACGGCTCCGGCAGCGACAACTCGTGGGAGCCCAACCGGACCGGTCACCAGGGCAACCTGTACCCGGACCCGGACGACCCGTACCCGACGAAGTTCAGCGTGGAGAGCACGGTGCAGGCCTACCTCGACGCGGGGGTGCCGCCGCGCAAGATCACGCTCGGGCTCGCGTTCTACGGCCGCGGCTGGCAGAACGTGGTCAACGGCGGCAAGAACGGCGAGTGGCAGCAGGCGGGCGGCGCGGCACCGGGCCAGTTCCCGGAGGAGTCCGGCACGCGCGGGTACGCCAACCTCGTCGCGTCGGTGCCGAACTGCACCGTCTTCCACGACGAGGTGGCGGTGGCGACGTCCTGCTACACCGGCAACCAGTGGTGGACCTTCGACGACGTGTGGTCGATCCAGAAGAAGACCGCGTGGCTCAAGTCGAAGAACCTGCTGGGCGCGATGTTCTGGGAGATGTCCGGTGACCGCGGCCCGTTGCTGGCCGCGGTCGACGCCGGGCTGAGGTAGCTCAGTACTCCGACTCGTACAGGCCCTGCAGCTCGGTGAGCAGGGCCGACGAGTCGGGCAGCTGCTTGCCGTCCAGCGTGGTCACCCGCGTGATCTTGCGGACGCTGGAGGCGAGGAACACGCCCTCGGCGTCGTAGAGCTCGCCGGTCTGGACCGGCTCCACGAGCACGGTCCAGCCGGCGCGCTCGGCGGCGCGGAACAACGCGTACTGCGTGGTGCCGGGCAGGATGCCGAGCTCGGACGGCGGCGTGACCAGCGTCTTGCCGCGCACCAGGACCACGGTGGAGGTGGGGCCCTCCAGCACGGAACCGCCGGAGGTCGTGAAGATGACCTCGGCGGCGCCGCGGCGCTCGGCCTCGCGGACAGCGGCCATGTTGATCGCGTACGACAGCGACTTGGCGCCCAGCAGCAACCACGGCGCGCGGTCGGCGAGGTCCGCCTCGATGCCGCGGTCCAGCGTCACCGCGGACAGGCCCTCGGCGCGCTGCTTGAGCACCTTCGCGCCGATCTCCATGCCCAGCGCGAACCCGGTGCCGGTGCCGTCGCCGCCCTCGACACCGCGGGTGTAGACGAGCTTGAGCGCGAACTCGCCGCCACCGGTCCAGTTGGCGATGACGAGCTCGACCGCGCGCTCGAACTGGGGCCGCGGCGGGACCGGCATGTCGAGCATGGCCGCCGACCGCTCCAGGCGGTCCAGGTGCGGCGACAGCTCACGGGGCTTGCCGTCGACGACGAGGATGGTTTCGAAGACGCCGTCGCCGCGCATCAGACCGAGGTCGTCGACACGGATCTGCGGGGCGTCGGGGTCGGCAAGGGTTCCGTCGAGCAGTGCCAGCACGCGCATGGCGTGAGCCTACTAACATCAGGGCTGTGGAGACCGCAAGAGGCCTGCGCAAAACGCTGCACGACCGCGGCATGCGGATGACACCGCAGCGCCAGCTCGTGCTGGACGCCGTCAGGGTCCTGGGCCACGCGACCCCGGAGCAGATCTGCCAGCGCGTCCAGGAGACGGCGCCGACGGTCAACATCACGACGATCTACCGCACGCTCGACCTGCTCGACCGGCTCGGGCTGGTGCGGCACACGCACCTCGGGCACGGCGCGCCGAGCTACTCCGTCGACGAGCACCAGCACGTGCACCTGGTCTGCCACTCCTGCGGCCGGATCGACGAGATCCCGTGTGAGCTGCTCGACCCGCTGGTCGGAACATTGCGGGAGCGCGACGGGTTCGAACTTGATGCAAGCCACCTCGCGCTGTCCGGCACGTGCCGCGACTGCCTGAAGCAGGAGCAGGAGACCGAGTGAGCCTCCCAGGAGCCGTTCCTCCGCCCGACGAGTCGACCGACGCCGGCGTCGCCTGGCACTACGGCGACCCGTTCGCGGAACAACGCTCGGCCGCGCGCTCGGTCGTCGTCGTGGACCGCTCGCACCGCGGGATCATCGCCGTGCCCGGCGAGGACCGGCTCACCTGGCTGCACCAGCTCACCAGCCAGCACTTCGAGCAGCTCGGCGAGAACGCCGGCACCGAGGCGCTGATCCTCGACGCGCAGGGCCGGCTGGAGTACCACATGGTCGTCGCGAACGTCGGCGGCACCGTGTTCCTGGACGTGGAGAAGGTCGACGACCTGCTCGCGTACCTGAAGAAGATGGTCTTCTGGTCGAAGGTCGAGCCACGTGACGCCACGGCCGAGCTCGCGCTGCTGACGGTCATCGGCCCGGACGCGGCCGCGCTGCTGGAGAAGCTCGGCGTGCCGGTGCCCGCGGACGTCGCCGCGCTGGGCGACGGCTTCGTGCGGCGGACGTCGTGGCCGGGCAAGGGCGCGTTCGACCTGCTGGTGCCGCGCGCCGAGCTGGCCGCGTGGTGGCAGCGGATCACCGGCGCGGGCGCCCGCCCGGCCGGCAGCTTCGCCTTCGAGGCGCTGCGGGTCGAGTCGCTGCGGCCCCGGCTGGGCGTCGACACCGACGAGCGCACGATCCCGCACGAGGTGAACCTGGTCGAGCCGGCGGTCCACCTGAGCAAGGGCTGCTACCGCGGCCAGGAGACGGTCGCGAAGGTCCACAACGTGGGACGGCCGCCCCGCCGCATGCTCCTACTCCACCTGGATGGTTCTGCCGACGGCCAGCCGGAGACCGGTGACCCGGTCCTCCTGGACGGCCGCGTGGTGGGCCGGGTGGGCAGCGTCGCGCAGCACCACGAGCTGGGGCCGATCGCGTTGGCGCTGGTCAAGCGGTCCGTACCGGTCGAGTCCGAGCTGGTCGCCGGTGACGGGGAGCGCCAGGCGGCCGCCCGCATCGACCCCGACTCGGTGCCGCCGGACACGCCCGGTCTGGGCAGGGAAGCTGTTCGCAACTTGAGGGGCTGAGCCCCTACAGTCGCGCCTATGTCCCTGGGCACGCTCATCACTGTCGCTCCCACCGGAGCGGAGCACGCGAAGACCGACGTCCCCCAGCTCCCGGTGACCCTGGAGGAGCTGGTCTCGACGGCGCGGAGCTGCGAGCAGGTCGGCGCGGCGATGATCCACGTCCACGTCCGCGGTGCGGACGCGAAGCCGTCGCTCGACCTCGGGCTGCTGAAGGCCACCGTCGCCGCGTTGCGCGAGCAGACGAACCTCGTGGTCCAGCTGTCCACCGGCGGGTCGGTGCACGACCCGGAGGAGCACCGGCTGCGCGTGCTGGAGGCGATGCCGGACTCGGCGTCCTGCACGATGGGGACCGTCAACTTCGGCGACGACGTGTTCCTGAACCGCTGGGAGTTCGTCGTCGCGCTGCACAAGGGCATGCAGGAACGCGGCATCGTGCCCGAGTACGAGATCTTCGACATCGGCCAGCTGGCGTCGTTGAAGCGGCTGCTCGACCAGCACGGCCTGCCCGCGGGCGGGCACGTGCACGTCGACCTCGTCATGGGCGTGCCCGGCGGCATGCCCGGTGACGCGCAGACGCTGGTCGCCGCGGTGAACGCCCTGCCGGACGGGGCGACGTTCTCCGCCACCGGGATCGGCCGGACCACTCTTCCCGTGATGTTCACCGCATTGGGCGCGGGTGGGCACCTCCGCGTGGGTATGGAAGACACGACCAGCTACTCGCGAGGCGTGCCGGTGCGGGACAACGCACAGCTCGTCGCCCGTGCGGCGGGTCTCGCGAAGATCGCGCAGCGGCCGCCGCTGTCGCCCGACGAGGCGCGCAAGGTGCTGGGCGTGCAGATTTGAGACAAGTTCGGTGCAAGGGATCTGTTGGCGGCTGAGGAGGATCTACCGCAGGATGGACACGTGATCGAGGTGCGTCCTGGCGGGCGCCGCCGAATCGACCGGGTGCTCGCTCCCGACTACACGGAGGGCGTCGAGCAACGCCCGCTCGTCGAGGTGCGCGAACTCCGCGACGAAGCAGCGCAGGAGGAAACCGACCTGTCCTACCTGCGGCGGCTGCTGCACGCGCGGATCGACATCGTGCGTGCCGAACAGCAGCGCCGCAGCTCCGGCGGCTCGGCGGTGGTCGACCAACTGGCCACGATCCTCTCCACGAACGCCGTCGGGCCGGCGACCGGCCTCGGCCGGTACCAGACCCATGAGCCCTCACGTGCTGATGCGCATCAACGGCACGTGGAAGCGCTGATTTCCGATGTCGACCTCTCCGACGTGAGCAAGCTGTCCGACGACCGCCTCGGTGAGGTGTTGGAGACGTTCATCTCCGAAGAGGCCTCCGTGTCGGTGCGGCGGCGCGAGGTGCAGGTGGTCGTGGACCGGCTCAACGCCGAGATCGCGTCCCGCTACCAGCGCGGGAGCGCGTCCGTGGACGAGCTGCTGGCCGCGGAGCGCGGTCACCACCGGCGGAAGAGCTGACTCCCAGCATCTGGGAGAGTCGTTCCACTTTCTGAGCGGCGGACCTAGCGTGCCCCCATGGGGTACCGCTGGGTCGTGCTGTTCGTGGGGGCGTTGGCGCAGGGCACCAACGCGGCGGTCTTCCTCGGCCTCTCGGCCCTCAGCCCCCAGCTGCGCGACCACTTCGGCCTGACGTTGCCCCAGGTGGGGTTGCTGCTCGGCGCGGTCAACCTGGGCACGATGATCGCGCTGGTGCCGTGGGGCCTCTTCGCGGACAAGCGCGGCGAACGGCTCGCGATGACCATCGGGGGCGCCGGCGCCGCGGCCTGCCTGCTCGGGGTGGCGGTCGGCGACGCGTGGCTCGCGGGCGCGGCCCTGCTCGGCGCCGGGCTGTTCGGTGCCAGCGTGAACGCCGCCAGCGGCCGGGCGGTGATGTCCTGGTTCCCCAGCGGCCGGCGCGGGCTGGCGATGGGGGTGCGGCAGACGGCGACCCCGCTGGGCGCCGCGCTGACCGCCGCGTTCCTGCCCGGCATCGCGCTCGCCTCCGGCGTGCCGGTGGCGTTCGTCGTCCTGGCGTCGGTGACGGCGTTCGTGGCGCTCGCGGTGGCGTTGCTGGTCCGCGAACCACCGGGTGCCACCCGCGGCGGTGGCGCGCACGGGCTCGTGCTCCGGGACCCGCGGCTGATCCGGCTCACCGCGGCCAGCGGGCTCCTCGTCGTCCCCCAGTTCACCGCGGCGACGCTGCTGGTGCCGCTGCTGCACGAGCACCGCGGGCTGGCCGTCACGACCGCCGCCGTGGTGTTCGGCGTGGCGCAGGCGCTGGGTGGGGCCGGCCGGCTGGCGGCCGGGGTCTGGTCGGACCGGGTGGGCAGCCGCGTCGGGCCGCTGCGGGTGCTCGCCGTGGCGATGGCGGTGGGGTTCGTGCTGACCGCCGTGCTGGACCGGGCGCCGGTGCCGGTGCTCGTGGCGGTGCTGGTGCCGACCGCCGTGGTGGCGCTGGCGTGGAACGGGCTCGCCGTCACCGAGGCGGGCGAGCTCGCGCCGGAGGGCCGCAGCGCGACCGCGATCAGCATGCAGAACAGCGCGAACTACCTCAGCGCGACGGTCACGCCCGCCGTCTCGGCCTGGGTCGCGGTGCACGTGGGGTGGCCCGCGGCGATGCTGCTCGCGGCCGCGGCGTCGACCGCCGGGTGGGCGCTGCTTCAGCCGTGGCGTTCGCGGCGGGCCAGCTCGCCCCAGAACTCGCGCAGCGTCTCGTAGCGCAGCGCGACCTCCTCGGCGTCCCCGGTCTCCAGCGCGTCGACGACGGCGTTCACGTCGGCCGCGGAGGAGTCCTCCATCAGGTCCACGTCGTTCAGCAGCTGGACCAGGCCGCCGTAGTCGAGCTCGACCGCCGAGTGCGGGTGGAAGTGCTCCAGCCAGCGGCCGGTGTCGGCGAGGACCTTGGCCGGTCCGTCGTCACCCAGCGCGCTCTTCACGACCTTCAACGCCCGCGCGACCCGCCGGCGGGCGTCGGCCATGGCGACCCGCCAGGACACCTGCCGCTCCGGGTCGTCCTGGGCGCTCGCGAGCACCACCCGGCGCTGGGCCGGGTCGACGAGGGCGAACCACGGCAGCGGCACCGTCCACGTCGTGGAGATCACGTGCACGGCCCCGGCGGACAGCTCGGCCAGCACGGCGGACGCGCGCGACCGGACCGTCTCCGGTGCCGCGCCGAGCGCCGCGTCCTGCAGAACGGGCGGAGAAGAGGCCAGGAAGCCCACCAGGGCCGCCGCGGACCGGGCCCTGAGGTCCAGCGGGCAGACGAGGGGTCCCGGCCCGACACGCGCGGCGTCGGACGTCGGCACCTCGGCCGGGCTGATGGTCATCACGTCGAGGTCCGAACCGCCCGGGAGCAACTTCTTCGCCAACTGTGAGCGCAACCACAGCTCTCGCTCTCGGTCACCGACCTCCGCGCGGGCGACAGGGCCCCTGTCCAGGGCTTTTCGCACTTCATCGGCCAGCGGCGCGTCCAGAACCGATAACGGTTCGTACACCCTGAGGTAGGCGACGAACGGTCTGGGCACCTGTGCATCCTCCCACGCGGGGGCGGCTGGGAGATTTGGCGGTGCGTGTCACGCCTACCGCGTCGCGAGGAACCCCATCGGCACGGTACGGTAGTTACCAGGAACTAGTTGTCGAGACGAGTGGGGCCGCCGTTCCCCCGGCCGCCCCCGTCCCTGTGCGAGGGGGTCGAGCCATGGGGCGCGGCCGAGCGAAGGCCAAGCAGACGAAGGTCGCCAGGGAGCTCAAATACAGCTCTCATGAGACCGACTTCGCTGCGCTGCAGCGAGAGCTGTCTGGTGGCGAAACGTCGCCGAACGGGAGTGGTGGCGATGAGCGCCATGACGACCCGTACGACGACTACGACGACTACCGTCGCTGAATCAAGCCTGACGCGGTTCAAGGGTTGGGTGGCTGATCGAGGCCACCCAACCCTTGACCTCGTCAGGCCTGCTCAGAACGCCCTGGCGTACTGCCTCGGTGCTCGAACCTCCACACCCAGCTGCTGTGCCGCGTGCAGTGGCCAGTACGGGTCGCGGAGCAGCTCGCGTGCGAGCAGCACCAGGTCGGCGGCACCGTCGTTCAACACCTGTTCGGCCTGCTTCGCCTCGGTGATCAGGCCGACCGCACCCGTGGGCACGTCCGCCTTGCGCCGCACAGCCTCAGCCAGCGGCACCTGGTAGCCGGGCCCGACCGGGATCTCCGCCTGCGCCGTGTTGCCACCACTGGACACGTCGACCAGGTCGGCACCCGCGGCCTTGAGCGCCGTCGCCAGCACCACGCTGTCGTCGGCGGTCCAGCCGTCGTCGACCCAGTCGGTGCCGCTGATCCGCACGATCACCGGCACCTCCGGGCCGACGGCTGCCCGCACGGCGGCGGTGACCTCGACCGGAACGGCGATGCGTTCTTCCAGGCTGCCCTCGTTCGTCAGCGGCGAGTAGTACTGGTGCAGCAGGTAGCCGTGGGCGGCGTGGATCTCGAGCACCTCGAACCCGGCCGCGAGCGCCCGGATCGCCCCCTCGACGAACGCCTTGACGACCCCGGTGTGGTTCGTGATCTTCTCCGGCTGGTTGCCACCGGGGAACGGCTCGGTCGTGGGCGCCACCGGCACCCAGTCGCCGATCGCCTTGCGCCCGGCGTGCCCGAGCTGGATGCCGGGGACGCTGCCTTGCGCCTTGATGAAGCTCGTGATCCTGCGCCAGGCCGCGACCTGCTCGTCGTTCCAGATGCCGGTGTCCTGCGGTGAGATCCGGCCCTCCGGCACCACGGCCGTGGCCTCGGCGATCACCAGGCCGGCCCCGCCGACGGCGCGCGAGCCGAGGTGGACGAGGTGCCAGTCGGTCGGGACGCCGTCCTCCTGGTCCACCGAGTACTGGCACATCGGGCTGACCGCGATGCGGTTGGGCAGCGTGACGCCCCGCAGGGTAAGCGGGGAGAACAGCAAGCTCACGGGGGCTCCCTTGAACGTTCGTAGACCTAACTAAATGTTCAAGGGAGCCGCTCGGCGTGTTGTTCCCGGCAGCGGCGTCGTCTCAGTCACTGGGCGTGACGCTGAGACACCGAACCGGTCATCAGGTCAGATAGCGGACCTGCCTGGCCTTGCCCTCCAGCACGTCCTCCCGCGCCGCCGCGATCTCCGCCCGGTGCGAGGTCTCCGGCACCCCGACCTCCCACCACGCCCCGGCCTCCGTCCACGACGACGGGTGCGTGCGGATCACCACGACCGCGGGCCGCTGCTCGCCGACCGCCACCTCGCGCGCCTTGCGGTAGGCGCCGTCCAGCTCGTCCAGCGAGTCGACCGGGAACACCGCGCAGCCCATGGCCGCCGCGTGTGCCGCGAAGTCGGTGCGGGGCGGTGCGGCGTGGGTGGACCGGCAGTCGGCGTAGAGGTTGTTGAAGCCGGTGCCGCCCTGGCCGGTCTGCAGGCGGTGGATCACGGCGTAGCCGTCGTTGTCGCAGACCACGGCCACGAAGCCGTGGCCGGCGAAGGACGCGGAGAACAGCTCCGAGTTCAGCATCAGGTACGAGCCGTCGCCCAGCAGGGTCGTGACGACACCGGAGGTGTGGGCGATCGCGGCTCCCCAGGCGCCGGCCAGCTCGTAGCCCATGCAGGAGAAGCCGTACTCGACGTCCATGGTGGCCGCGCCGGTGGCGCGCCAGCCGCCGATCAGCTCGCCGGGCAGGCCACCGGACGCGGCCAGCACGTAGTCGGTCGGGCCGCTGGCCTCGTTCACCACGCCGACGACCTGGGCGTACGTGGGCAGGCCTGCCGACGGGGTGCGCAGCGCGGTGATGTGGGCGTCCCACTTCGCACGCTCCGAGGCCGCGCGCTGGGCCCACGAGGACGGGGCCTGCCAGGAACCGAGGACGTCGGTCAGCTCGCGCAGGCCCTCGTCGGCGTCGGCGACCAGGGCGGACGAGCCGTGCTTCACGGCGTCGAAGCGGGCCGTGTTGAGCGACACCAGCTTCACGTCCGGGGAGAACACGGTCCAGGACGCGGTCGTGAAGTCCTGCAGCCGGGTGCCCACCGCGAGCACCAGGTCGGCCTCGCCGGCCAGGACGTTCGCCGAGGTCGAGCCGGTGATGCCCAGGGGACCGGCGTGCAGGGGGTGGTCATGCGGGACCAGCGTGCGGCCCGCCGTGGTCTCGGTGACCGGGATGCCGTGCTGTTCGGCGAACCGCAGGGCGCGGCCGGCGGCACCGGAGTAGCGGACGCCGCCGCCCAGCACGAGCAGCGGGCGGGCCGACGAGCGGACCAGGTGAGCGGCGTCGGCCAGCGCGTGCAGGTCGGGGCGGGAGCGCACCAGGCGGTGGACGACCGGCTTGAACAGCGACTCCGGGAAGTCGAAGGACTCGGCCTGCACGTCCTGCGGCAGCGCCAGGGTCACCGGGCCGCAGTCCGCCGGGTCGGTCAGCACGCGGGCCACCTGCGGCAACGTCGACAGCAGCTGCTCGGGCCTGGTGATGCGGTCGAAGTAGCGGGAGACGGCGCGGAACGCGTCGTTCACGGTGGCCGTGGGGTCGTGGAAGTGCTCGACCTGCTGCAGCACCGGGTCCGGCGCGCGGCCGGTGAAGGTGTCGCCGGGCAGCAACAGCAGCGGCAGGCGGTTGGCGTGGGCGACGCCGGCCGCGGTGACCATGTTCAACGCGCCGGGGCCGATCGACGACGTGGCGACGCCGACCTGACGGCGGTGGGTGGCCTTGCCGATGCCCACGGCGGCCAGCGCCATGCCCTGCTCGGTGTGGCCGCGCCACACCGGAATCCGGTCGCGGACCTCCTCCAGCGCGGTGCCGACGCCGAGGACGTTGCCGTGACCGAAGATCGCGAACACGCCGGGGAACAGCGGTGCGCGGGTGCCGTCGAAGAGCTCTGTCTGCTGGGCGAGCATCCAGCGGACGAGCGCCTGTGCGGTCGTGAGCTTCACTTGGTCCGCCCCTCTGCGGTCGTGACCGGGCAGCGCGGGTCGAGCTCCTGCGCCGCCCAGCTGTCGCGGACCCAGGTGTGCGCCGGGTCGTCGCAGAACGCCATCGAGCGCTCGGCACCCGGCCCCGCCAGCACGTTCAGGTAGTACATCGGGTAACCGGGCGCGGCCACGCACGGGCCGTGGTAGCCGCGCGGGATCAGGAACACGTCGCCGTCGCGCACGGTCACGTCCTCGTCGATCGTGCCGTCGTCGGTGTACGTGCGGTGGAAGCCGAAACCGGTGCGCGACGGCGTGACGCCGTCCCGGTCGGCGATGCGGAAGTAGTAGACCTCCTCGTTCTCCACCTCGCACGGCGCGGAGGCGTCGTGCTTGTGCGGCGGGTACGAGGACCAGTTGCCGTCCGGGGTGATCAGCTCGCACGCGTTCAGCCTGTCCGCGTGGTCCCACACGCCCGGCACGCCGAAGTTCGTGACCTGGCGGGTGGCGTTGCCGGAGCCGCGCACCTCGACCGGAACACCTTCCGCCGGACCGTACTTCGGCGTCAGCCGGTTCTCGCAGCGCGCCATCGGCAGCGCGACCTCGCATCCGTCCACACTGGACAAGACGACCGTCGCGTCGCGTGGCACGTAGGCGAAGTCCGTGACGCGGGTGAAGACCGACTCGCGGCCCCGCAGCTCGAACCGCTCGCCGTCCACCTCGACCACGAGCGATCCGGCGAGCGGCAGCACGAACGCCTCGAACTCACCGGTCGCGACGGTGCGGGCGTGGCCGGCCTCGATCCGCAGCACCCGCAGACCGGTGTACGTCCAGCCCGCGTCCGCAGGCGCGAGCGAGACGACGTCGGACGGCGTCGAGAGCGTCCCGTGTGGACGGTGCAGGGTCATTCGGTGATCCCCTTCGCGGCGCGGAGGACTTCGGCGGCAGCGGCGACGGCGGCGGCCACGTCACCGTCCGGCGGGTAGAGCAGCGCGCGGCCGACGACCAGGCCCCGCACGGCGTCGTGGCGCAGCGAACGGCCCCACGACGCGAGGTCGTCCTCGGGGTTCGCGGACGGCACGCCGCCGAGCACCAGCGCGGGCAGCGCCGTCGTGTCCAGCACGACCTCGGGTTCGCCCGGCGCGGGCAGCTTGAGCCAGGTGTAGGCGGACGTCGAGCCCAGCCCCGCTGCCACGGCCGAAGCGCGCGACAGGGCGGCGGCGTCCTTCTGCAGCACCAGCTTGTCGTTGTGGTCGCGCTGGTACGGCAACGGTTCCACCATCGCCATCAGGCCGTGCTCGGCCAGTTCGGTGACGGCCCGCGCGCAGCCCTCCAGCGTCGGGATCGTGCCGGGGTCCGAGTCGACCAGGCGCAGCAGCATCTTGCCGCCGTCCAGGCCGAACGTCGCGATGGACGCCGCCGAGTACGCGGTGAACCGGTCGTCGATCTCCCAGTCGGCACCGGCGAGGCCACCGCGGTTCATCGACCCGATGACCACGCGTTCGTGCAGGCCGTCCAGCAGCAGCAGGTCCTCGATCACGTCCGGCGTGCCGAGCACGCCGTCGACGTCGGGGTTGGCCAGCGCCGTCAGCAGGCGCGCCAGCAACGAGCGCCGGTCCGCCATCGCCAGCGGGTCGCCGCCGACGCCGAGTGCACCGCGCGCCGGGTGGTCCGCCGCGACCAGGAACAGCGTGGACTTGCCGTTCAGCAACGTCTGCCTGCGCCTGCGCGACTGGTAGGCCCGCCGGATCGAACCGGGGTCCTCCGCGCGCCGCCACAGCAGTTCGCGCCACTGCCCATCAGTGATCACAGCAGTTCCTCGATCTCCTTCTCGTCCGGCATCGCGTCGGCGCAGGCCAGCCGGGACGCGACCAACGCGCCGGCCGCGTTGGCGTAGCGGGCGATCCGCACCGGGTCCCAACCGGACAGCAGGCCGTGCGCCAGCGACCCGCCGAACGCGTCACCGGCGCCGAGCCCGCAGACGACCTCGACGGGGTTCGGCGCGACCGTCCAGCGGCCCTCCGGCGTGGCGACGAGCACGCCGTCGGCACCCTTCTTGACCAGCACCAACGACAACCCGCGGGCCAGCAGCCGGTCAGCGGCCCCGTCCGGGTCGGACGTGCCGACGGCGACCTCGACCTCGGTCCGGTTGCCCACGGCGACCGTGACGTGGTCGAGCATCCAGCCGATCTCGGTGCGCGCGGTCTCGACGTCCGGCCAGAACATCGGCCGGTGGTCCAGGTCGAGCACGGTGTGCGTGCGCCGGCCGCGGTGCTCCAGCATCTTCCGCTGGGTCGCGCGGGCCGGTTCCGCGGAGACGCCGGTGCCGGTCACCCACAGCAGCGGCACGTCCCGCACGACGTCCCACGGCACGTCGGCGTCGGTCAGCGTCAGGTCCGGCGCGGTCGGCAGCCGGTAGAACAGCAGCGGCGGGTCGGCGGGCGGGTTCAGCTCGCAGAACACCACCGGCGTCAGCAGGTCCGGCGACGTGCCGACGTGTGCCGGCGACACCCCGAACCCCTCCAGTGCTCGCCGCACGTAGGTCCCGAAGCCGTCCGGGCCGACCTTGGTCAGCACACCGGCCCGGCGGCCGAGCCGTGCGGCGGCGACCGCGACGTTGGTCGCCGTGCCGCCGAGCGACTTGGCGAACG
Organism: Lentzea sp. NPDC042327; assembly: GCF_040647275.1. Taxonomy (NCBI): domain Bacteria; kingdom Bacillati; phylum Actinomycetota; class Actinomycetes; order Pseudonocardiales; family Pseudonocardiaceae; genus Lentzea; species Lentzea sp. NPDC042327. The sequence continues at coordinate 133,264 of NZ_JBEZBX010000012.1, read as the reverse complement.
TGCTGACGTCGGCCAGCGGCACGCCCGACTGCTCGGGGTACAGGTCGACCCCGACCCGGCCGACGGTCAGCACCTCCAGCGACGTCACGCCTCCACACCCCGCAGCTCGTGCTCCAGGGCCTCCAGCTCGGCACCACCGGCCATCTGCTTCGTGAGCTCGTTGATGTCGATCTCGGACTTCTCGTACGAGCCGAGCGCACGGCCGCGCTTGAGCAGCAGGAACCGGTTGCCGACCGGGTAGGCGTGGTGCGGGTTGTGGGTGATCAGCACGACGCCGAGGCCGCGGTCACGGGCCTGGGCCACGTACTTCAGCACCACCCCGGCCTGCTTCACGCCGAGTGCCGCGGTCGGTTCGTCGAGGATCAGCACCTTGGCGCCGAAGTGCACGGCGCGGGCGATGGCGACGCACTGCCGTTCACCGCCGGACAGCGTGCCGACGGGCTGCTCGACGTCGCGGAGGTCGATGCCCATGTCGGACAACGCCTTCCTGGTGATCTCCCTGCCCTTCTTCCGGTCCAGGAACCCGAGCTTCGTCGTCGGTTCCGAGCCGAGGAAGAAGTTGCGCCACACCGACATCAGCGGCACGACCGCGAGGTCCTGGTACACGGTCGCGATGCCGTGGTCCAGCGCCTCTCGGGGCGAGGAGAAGCGGATCTCCTGCCCCTCGACCTTGAACGAGCCCCGGTCGTGCTGGTGCACACCGGCCAGGATCTTGATCAGCGTCGACTTGCCGGCGCCGTTGTCGCCGAGCACGCAGGTGACCTCACCGGCGTTGACCACGGTGGACACGTCGCTGAGCGCGATGACGCTGCCGTAGGTCTTGCCGATGTCCTCGGTCTCGATGAGTGGCGTCATCGCCGGACCCTCTCCGCTCGGCGGCGCAGCATGTTGTTCACCAGCACGGCGGCCAGCAGCATCACGCCGAGGAACAGCTGGAACCAGTCGCTGTTCCAGCCGGCGTAGACGATGCCCTGCCGGGCCATGCCGAAGATCAGCGCGCCGATCGCCGCGCCCACCGCGGAACCGAACCCGCCGGTCAGCAGGCAGCCGCCGATCACCGCCGCGATGATGTACTGGAACTCCAGGCCGATGCCCTGGTTGGCCTGCACGCTCGCGTACCGCAGGATGTTGATCGAGCCGACGAGCCACGCGGCGAACGCGGTCGTCATGAACAGCAGGATCTTCGACCGCACGACCGGCACGCCGACCGCGCGCGAGCTCTGCGCGGCACCGCCGACCGCGAAGATCCAGTTGCCGAACCGGGTGCGCATCAGCACGGTCGACGCGACAACGGTGAACAGCACCCACCAGATGATCGACACGTAGAAGCCGGTGCCCGCGACCTGGAACGTCGAGGCGAACAGGAACCCGGCCGACTCGTACCCGGCCGCCGAGCGCATGCCCGACACCTGCACGCTGCCCGTGACCAGGCGCGTGACGCCGAGGTTGAGGCCCTGCAACGCGAGGAAGCTGCCCAGCGTCACGATGAAGCTCGGCAGGCCCGTGCGCATCACGAGCCAGCCGTTCAGCGCGCCCACCGCCAGCGCGAAGGCGAGCGACACCAGCAGCGCCAGCCAGACGTTCAGTCCGAGCTGGGTGGCGAGGAGAGCCGTGACCAGCGCGGTGGACGCGGTCATGACGCCGGCGGACAGGTCGAACTCGCCGCCGATCATCAGCAACGCCACCGCGACCGCCATGATCCCGAGCATGGACGCGTCGTCCAGCCAGGTGGCGGCACCGCCGACGCTCAGGAACTGCTCGCTGACCACGGAGAAGAACACGAACACGAGCAGTGCGCCGAGCATGGCGCCGATCTCCGGCCGCTTGACCAGCTGGTCCATCGGCTTCGGCTTGCCCAGCCGTTCGTCGGCAGCCGGTGGAGCTGTGGCTGTCACGGTCATCTCCCCGCCTCCTCCTTACCTCTTGCCGTTCTTGGCGTACTCCGCGACCTTGTCCACGTTGGACTTGTCGACGAAGCCGGGGCCGGTGAGCACGGGCTTGCCGCCACCGAGGGTGTTGGCGTTGTCCTTGAACAGCTTCAGCATCACGACCGGCAGGTAGCCCTGCTGGTACTGCTGCTGGTCGACGGCGAAGAGCACCTCGCCCGCCTTGATCGCGGTGACCACGTCCGCGTTGAGGTCGAAGGTGGCGACCTGCGCCTTCGAGCTCGTGCCCTTGATGGCGGACGCGGCGTTCACGGCGACCTGCGGGTTGAGCGCGAGCACGCCGTCGACGGTGGTGTCGGACTGCAGCTTGGCCTTGATGCGGGCCTCGACGTCGGTCGGGTTGGAGATGTCGACCTGGAGGTTCTCCACCGCGCCGCCGAAGCCGGTGCGGGCACCGTCGCAGCGCTGGTTGAGGCCCGAGTTGCCGGCCTCGTGGATCACGCAGAGCAGCTTCGTCCGGCCGGCGGCCTTGAGCTTCTTGCCGGCTTCCTCACCCGCGATCGTCTCCTCCTGGCCGACGTGCGCCATGGCACCGAACTCCGTGCTCTTCGCGCTGCCGGAGTTGATCGTGATGACCGGGATGCCGGCCTTCACCGCGTTCTCGACGGAGGTCTTGAGCGCGTCCGGGTTCGCCATCGACACGACGATGCCGCCGACCTTCTGCGACACGGCGTTGTCGATCAGCTTGGCCTGGGCGCCGGGGTCGCCGTCGGAGTTGTAGGTGACGCCGACGCCGAGCTGCTTGCCCGCGTCCTCCGCGCCGACCTTCACGACGCTCCAGAACGCGTCACCCGCGGTGCCGTGCGTGATGACGGAGACCTTGAGGTCGCCCGACGCGGCGGCCGGGGCGTTGTCGCCCGTGTTCTGCGACTGCGTCCCCGTCGGGCCGCTGCACGCGGCCAGTAGAGCAACACCGGCGAGAGCGGCGCCCGCACGGATGACCAGACGAGACTTCATCGTCTCCCGTCCCTTCAGAGGATCTTGCTGAGGTGCGCGAGGCTGCGCGCGGTGTCCTGGAGCGGCTTGTCCACGGGACCTCCGTGCTTGAGCCGGGTGTCCTGCTCAAGCACGAACCAACCGGTGTAGCCCGCCTCCAGGACGGACTTCACCAGTGCTTCCACGTCCACGTCGCCGTCCCCGAGCGGCACGTAGATGCCCTGTTCCACGGCATCGGTGTAACTGAGCGCGCCGCTGCGCACCTTCGCCGCGATCTCGTCACGCACGTCCTTGAGGTGCACGTGACCGATCCGGTCCGGGTAGCGGCGCGCCAGCTCGACCGGGTCCGTGCCGCCGATGAGGAGGTGGCCGGTGTCCAGGCAGAGCTGGAGATCGGAGTCGGCGAGGAACCGGTCGACCTCCGCCTCCCGCTCGACGTGGGTGCCCACGTGCGGGTGCAGCACGGTCCGCAGTCCGTGCCCGGCGGCGATCTCGCGGATCTTCGCGCAGGTGCCGACGAGCGTGTCCCACTCGTCGGCGCTGAGCTCCGGCGTCTCGTCGTAGCCGTCGAGGCCGGTCGCGGCGGCGAGCACGAGCACCTCGGCGCCGCCGGCCGCCAGGATCGCGGCGACCCGGTCGGTCTCGTCCAGGGTGGACTGGGCGCCGGTGTGCAGCGGGACGGCCAGGAAGCCGCCGACGAGGCCGAGCTCGTGGCTCTTGAGCAGGGTCTTGAGCTGCTCGGTGTCGGCCGGGAGGTAGTCGGGCGGGCCGAGCTCGGTCGCGGTGAGGCCGAGCGAGCGCATCTCGCTCAGCACGGTCCCGGACGGGAGCACGTCACCCCAGCCCGGCACCTCGCACACGCCCCAGGAGATCGGTGCTCCGGCGATCTTCGCCATGTCCTCAGTTCCCCTCGATCCGCACCGGTGCGCCGCTGCGGCGCGACTGCTCACACGCTTCGGCCAGGCGAAGGCTGATCAAACTCTGCCCCGCCGGCGACGGGTTCGCGACCTCGCCCTTGATGACCTGCGTGAACAGCTTCATCTCGTTGACATAAGCACGGTGGAAGCGCTCGGGGAAGCCGGGGTAGGCGTCCGGTCCGGCCACGTGGCCGCCGGGCTCCAGCGAGTTCAGCGGGGTGCGCGGGTCGACACCCGCGACCAGCGAGTCCTTGCTGCCCAGCACCTCGATGCGGTGGTCGTAGCCGACCGGGTCGTGCCGCCCGCCGGCCAGCGTGGCGTGCGCACCACCGGCGAACTTCAGCAGCACGACCGCGTTGTCGACGTCGTCGGCGTCGGCGAACGCCTGGTGCACCAGGACAGACCCGCTCGCGTAGACCTCGACGACCGGCTCGCCGACCAGCCACGGCACGCAGTCCAGGTCGTGGATCAGCAGGTCGCGGAAGATGCCGCCGCTCGCGGGCAGGTAGGAGAAGTCAGGTGGGGTGGCGTCGTTGCCGACCGCCCTGACCAGGTAGACGTCACCCACCTCACCCGCGCGGATGCGGCGGTGCAGCTCGTAGATGGCCGGGTCGAACCGGCGCTGGAAGCCCACGAGGACCTCCACACCGGACTTCTCGACGTCCGCGACCAGCGCGCGCATCTCGGCGACGTCGCTCGCGATCGGCTTCTCGCACAACGTGGGAACGCCCTTGGCGATGGCCGCGCGCAGCATCTCGGGGTGCGTGTTCGTCGGGGTGGCGAGCAGGACGCCGTCGACGCTGCCCAGGAGCGTGTCGAGGTCGTCCACCGCCGTGGTCCCGGCGAGGCCCGCCGACGCCTGCGCTGCCCTGCCGGGCACCGGGTCGAAGAGGAGCACCTCGTCCACCCGATCCAGTGCGGCGAGGTTGGTCGCATGCATGGTGCCGATCCTGCCGACACCCGCTACTCCGATCCGCATCGCAGGTTTCCCCTGTTCATCGACCTGATGTGTTAGAGCGCTCTATTGGTTGGAGCGCTCTAATGCTGTAGCTTGCGTCACACGGGTGTCAAGGGTGCGTTTCCCGCCCGTGACGTGAGGGGAGGTGTTGCCGGTGGTCAGGCCGACGATGGAAGACGTCGCACTGCGCGCGGGCGTGTCCCGCGCCCTCGTGTCACTGGTGATGCGCAATTCACCCAAGGTGAGCGAGGCGCGACGCACCGCGGTGCTGAAGGCAGCGGAGGAGCTGGGGTACTCCCCGCACGCCATGGCGCGCTCGCTGGCCTCGCGCACCTCGACGGTGCTCGGCGTGATGGTGTCCGACCTGCACAACGCGTTCTTCGCCGAGGTCGTGGACGGCATCGACGAGGTGGCGCGCGAGCAGGGGTTCGACATCATCATCAACACCGGCGGCCGCTCACCCACCCGCGAGCGCAGGGCGCTGGAGTCGCTGCTGTCGTTCCGCCCCGGTGGCCTGGTCCTGCTGTCGCCGGTCGTGCCCGCGACGGCGATCTCCAAGGCGGCCGAACAACTCCCGGTCGTGCTCGTGGCCCGTTCGTCCCGCGCGTCCACTGTGGACACGGTGAACGACGACGGCGAGGTGGGCGCCCGGCTGGCCGTCGACCACCTGGTGTCGTTGGGGCACAGGCGGATCGCGCACCTGGACGGTGGCGAGGGCACCCAGGCGGGGCCCCGCCGGCGCGGGTACGTCGCCGCGATGGAGGCGCACGGGCTGGTGCCGCAGGTCGTGCCGTCCGAGTACACCGACGCGGCCGGCGCGCGGGCGATCCGTGGGCTGCTCGAAGAGGATGCCCTGCCCACGGCAGTCTTGTCGTGCAACGACTTCAACGCCGTCGGCGCGATCTCGGCTCTGGAGGACGCCGGGTTGCGCGTGCCTGCTGACGTTTCCGTTGTGGGGTACGACAACACGTCGCTGGCGGCGTTGCGGCACGTCTCGCTGACCACGATCGACCAGCCCCGCGCCGAGTTCGGCCGGTTGGCTGCTTCCGCGCTGCTGCAACGGGTTCGCGAAGGACGCACCGAACCCGTGCGCCATCTGCTGACCCCTTCCCTCGTAGTCCGGACCACGACCGCCCCACCAGGAGGCTTGCGTTGAGCACCATCCCCCACTGGATCGACGGCGCCCGCACCACCGGGGTGTCGTCCCGGACCTCCGACGTCTTCAACCCGGCCACCGGTGCGGTGTCGGCGCAGGTCGTGCTGGCCGAGCAGGCCGATGTCGACCTGGCGGTGTCGTCGTCGCTGAAGGCGGCGCAGTCGTGGTCGGAGTCGTCGCTGTCGACCCGCAGCAGGATTCTGTTCGCCTACCGGCACCTGCTGCACGAGGCGCGCGACGAGCTCGCGGCGATCATCACGGCCGAGCACGGCAAGGTGCTGTCGGACGCGGCCGGTGAGGTGCAGCGCGGGCTGGAGGTCGTCGAGTTCGCGTGCGGCATCCCGCAGCTGCTCAAGGGCGAGCACTCCGAGCAGGTCTCGCGCGGTGTGGACGCGTACTCGCTGCGGCAGCCGCTGGGCGTGGTCGCGGGCATCACGCCGTTCAACTTCCCGGTGATGGTGCCGATGTGGATGTTCCCCATCGCCATCGCGACCGGCAACACCTTCGTGCTGAAGCCGTCCGAGCGCGACCCGTCGGCGTCGGTGCGCCTGGCCGAGCTGTTCCAGGAGGCCGGCCTGCCCGACGGGGTACTGAACGTGCTGCAGGGCGACGCCTTCGCGGTCAACGCCCTGCTCGACCACCCGGACGTCGCGGCGGCCTCGTTCGTCGGCTCGACCCCGATCGCCCGGCACGTGTACGCGCGCGGCACGGCGGCCGGCAAGCGGGTGCAGGCGCTGGGCGGCGCGAAGAACCACATGGTCGTGCTGCCGGACGCGGACCTCGACGTGGCCGCCGACGCCGCCGTGTCCGCGGGCTACGGCTCCGCGGGCGAACGCTGCATGGCGATCTCGGTGGTCGTGGCGGTGGGCCCGGCAGGTGACGAGCTCGTGGCCAAGATCGCCTCGCGCACCCGCGACCTGCACCCGTCCGTGCTGCCGGGCACCGACCCGTCCGCGCAGATGGGCCCGCTGGTGACCGGCGCGCACCGGGACCGCGTCCGGTCCTACGTGGACGCGGGCGAGGTCGCGGGCGCGTCCCTGGTCGTGGACGGCCGCGGGCACGCACCCGAGGGCCACGAGGACGGCTTCTGGCTCGCGCCGACGCTGTTCGACCACGTCACCCCGGACATGAGCGTCTACACCGACGAGATCTTCGGGCCGGTCCTCGTCGTCGTGCGCGCGGAGACGTTCGAGGACGCGCTCGCGCTGGTCAACGCCAACCCGTACGGCAACGGCACCGCCATCTACACCGGTGACGGGCTGGCGGCGCGCGAGTACCAGCGGCGGGTGCAGGTCGGCATGGTCGGGATCAACGTCCCCATCCCCGTGCCGATGGCCTACTACTCGTTCGGCGGCTGGAAGGACTCGCTGTTCGGTGACACGCACGTGCACGGCGCCGAGGGCGTGCGGTTCTACACGCGGGCGAAGGCGATCACGGCCCGATGGCCGCAGCAGCACGGCGTGAACCTGGGCTTCCCCACGCACGGCTGACCCCGCCTTCACGGCACGCGGGGACCTTTCGTACCCCAGGAGGGTACGAAAGGTCCCCGCGTGCCCTCGGATGTGGCGGGTGGGGCGCGTGTGGGTGATCAGAGGGTGCGGCGCTGCTGGGCGTCGAGGCGCAGCCGGTCGGTCTGCCGGCCGATGGCGCTGATCTGGTCGGCGAGGCCAGGGTGGCCGTCGCGCAGGCCGGGACCGGCCTGGGTCAGCGGTTCGAGGAGCTGGGCGGCGTCGGTGTGGCCGAGGGCGTCCTGCACGCCCGCGTCGTGCGGGCCGACCTGAGCGGCGAGCACCCGCAGGACGGCGGCGTTCTCGCGGGCCCAGGCGGTGACGGCCTTGTCACCGGCGCGGCGGTCGCGTTCGGCCTGCACGCGCTCGTCGCCGGTGCCGGTGTCATCGGTGCGGCGCACGCGCAGGTAGCGGCGTTCGGCGGCCTGACGGCTGGCGACACCGAGTGCGGGAGCGAGGTCGGCCCAGCTGGTGCCCAGGGAGCGGGCGGCCTCGATGAGCTGCGGTTCGTAGTCGGAGAGCTCGTCGCGCAGCCGGCGCAGCAGCATCAGGGCTGACAGGACCTCGGTGGCGCTGCCCGGCCGGGCAGCGGTCGCGCGGACCGTCTCGTAGTCACTCGGCATGTCGTCCTCCTGATGACATCGGTGGCTTGTCATCGTCTCGACGACATGTTACAACAGTGGTGCAGCGCATTGACAGTCCACGAGGTGACAGGAGGTGTCAGATGTTGATGCGCACTGACCCGTTCCGCGAGCTCGACCGGCTGACGCAGCAGGTGTTCGGCGGACAGGGCACGTGGTCGCGGCCCTCGGCCATGCCGATGGACGCCTACCGCGACGGTGACCGGTTCGTCGTGTGCTTCGACCTGCCGGGTGTCTCGCCGGACGCGATCGAGCTCGACGTCGAGCGCAACGTGCTGACGGTCAAGGCCGAGCGCAGGCCGGTCGGCAAGGACGTCGAGATGCAGGTCTCGGAGCGGCCGCTGGGCGTGTTCTCGCGGCAGCTGTTCCTGGGCGACACGCTCGACACCGACCACATCGACGCGGGCTACGAGGCGGGTGTGCTGACGCTGCGGATCCCGATCGCCGAGCGCGCCAAGCCCCGCAAGATCGCGATCACCTCGGGTGACGAGTCCCCGAAGCAGATCGACGCGTGACCGTTCCCAGCGCGTGACGACTCACCGCGCGTGATGGTTCACACGGCGGGCGGCGGCCGACCGGGTGATCCCGGGTAGGCTTCCGCCCGCCATGAGACCCCAGCCCCAATGGGCGGCATTGGACGTCTACGCGTCCAACACCGACCTCTACGCCGATCCCCGACTGGTGGAACGGGTGGACTACCGGCGCCGTTTCAAGCGGCACCGTCCCCGCACGCAGTCGGTCGTCCTCGCCCCGCACGGCGGCGGCATCGAGGTCGGCACGTCCGAGCTGTGCCTCGCGATCGCCGGCTACCACCCCTCGACGCGGGTGCCCATCGGGCAGACCCACGACTACTGGATGTTCGAGGGCCTGCGCTCGGTCGCCAACGACGAGCTGCACGTGACCTCGTCGCACTGCGACGACCGGGTGGCGCGCACGCTGGTGTCGGGTGCGGCGCACGCACTGGGCCTGCACGGGTGCACCGCGGCGGCGGCGGGCCTGGAGGACCACGACCGGGCGGTGCTGGTCGGCGGCCGCGACGCCCTGCTGCGCGCGGAGCTGCTGACCCGGTTGCGCCGTGCCGGGTTCCACACGGTCGACGCCGCCGACCACCCGATCCTCGGTGGCGGCGACCGGGCGAACATCGCCAACCGCACCCGGTCGCGCCGGGGCGGGCAGCTGGAGCTCACCACTCCCCTGCGCGGCGCCATGTTCGCCGAGAACTCCCGCTCCGACCGCCGGCACACCACGACCGAGGTGTTCTGGGACTTCGTGCACGCCTGCCGCGCGGCTCTCGCGGCCCGCGAGGCCTTGAACAACTGACCGGTGTCGGTGCCGGCCGCGGTGGGTACCGCCTGTCGGTGGAGGCGACACGGGAGGTTCACGGCATGCGGCTCACCTCGGTCACGGTCGGCTGTGCGCGGCCGCGGGAGCTGGCGGAGTTCTACGCGCGGCTGCTGGGCGCGGACGTGGCGGAGGCGGAACCGCGGTGGGCGCTGGTGCGCACGCCGGACGGCCTGGCGGTGAACTTCGAGCTGGAGCGCGAGTTCACGCCGCCGGTGTGGCCGAGCACGCGCTCGGGGCAGAACGCGACGCAGCACCTCGACATCGAGGTGGAGGACCTGGAGGCGGCCACCGGGCACGCGCTGGCGTGCGGGGCGGTGCTGGCCCCGGTGCAGCCGCAGCCCGGCGTGCGGGTGCTGTTCGACCCGGACGGGCACCCGTTCTGCCTGTTCACCTGAGCGGGCCGCCACGGCGGTGGCGGCCCGGCCCCGTGGTCGTGTCCTAGAGGTACTTCTTGAGCTCCCGCTTGGCCAGCGACATGCGGTGGACCTCGTCGGGGCCGTCGGCCAGGCGCAGCGTGCGGGTGGCCGCCCACAGCTCCGCGAGCGGGAAGTCCTGGCTGACACCACCGCCACCGTGGGCCTGGATGGCCTTGTCGATGACCCACTCGGCCATGGCCGGGACGCCGATCTTGATCGACTGGATCTCGGTGTGGGCGCCCTTGTTGCCCACGGTGTCCATGAGCCACGCGGTCTTGAGCACGAGCAGGCGGGCCTGTTCGATGCGGACGCGGGACTCGGCGATCCACTCCTGCAGCACGCCCTGGGTGGCGATGGGACGGCCGAACGCGACGCGGGACACGGCGCGGCGGCACATCAGCTCCAGGGCGCGTTCGGCCATGCCGATCAGGCGCATGCAGTGGTGGATGCGGCCGGGGCCCAGGCGGGCCTGCGCGATGGCGAAGCCCTCGCCCTCCCCCGCGATCAGGTTCGCCGCCGGCACGCGGACGTCGGTGAACTCGATCTCGGCGTGGCCGCCGTGTGCGTGGTCGCCGTAGCCGAAGACGTGCAGGGCGCGCTTGACGGTGACGCCGGGGGTGTCGCGCGGGACGAGGATCATGGCCTGCTGGCGGTGGCGTTCGGCGTCGGGGTCGGTCTTGCCCATGACGATGAAGATCGCGCAGTTGGGGTTCATCGCCCCTGACGACCACCACTTGGTGCCGTTGATGACGTAGTCGTCGCCGTCGCGTTCGATGCGGGTGGCGATGTTGGTGGCGTCGGAGGAGGCCACGTCGGGTTCGGTCATGCAGAACGCGGAGCGGATCTCGCCGTCGAGCAGCGGTTGCAGCCACTGCTTCTTCTGCTCGTCGGTGCCGAACATGGCGAGGACTTCCATGTTGCCGGTGTCCGGGGCGGCGCAGTTGAGGGCCTCGGGGGCGAGGTGGGGGCTGCGGCCGGTGATCTCGGCGAGCGGCGCGTACTGCAGGTTCGTCAGGCCGCCGCCGTGCTCGGGGTCGGGCAGGAAGAGGTTCCACAGGCCCTGGCGGCGGGCCTCGGCCTTGAGCTCCTCCAGGACCGGCTGGCGCTGCCACGGGTCCTCGGCGTCGTGCAGCTGCTGCTCCAGCACGGCCTCGGCGGGGTAGACGTGGGAGTCCATGAACGCGAGGAGCCGGGTGCGCAGTTCCTCGGTCTTGGCGTCGTAGGCGAAGTCCATGTCAGAGCTCCTTGTGGGCGGCGGCGAGTCCTTGGCGGACGAGGGGGACGGTGAAGGCGCCGAGCTTGTCGAAGCCCGCGCCGACGGTCTTGCCGCTGGCGAAGCGGAAGTGGATGCCCTCGACGATGACGGCGAGCTTGAAGTAGCCGAAGGCGATGTACCAGCCCAGGCCGGAGGTGTCGGTGCCGGTGCGGGCGGTGTAGCGGGCGACGAGCTCGTCGGCGGTGAGGAAACCCGGCAGGGACGTGACGCCGCCGGTGATGGGGTCGGCGCCCTTGCCGGGGTCCGCGCCCAGGCCTGCCCAGTAGACGTAGAGCAGGCCGAGGTCGGCCAGCGGGTCGCCGAGGGTGGCCATCTCCCAGTCCAGGACGGCGCTGATGGCGAGCGGGTCGCGGGTGACCAGCGCGTTGTCGAGGCGGTAGTCGCCGTGGATGATCGTCGCGCGCCCGGAGGCGGGGACGGTGGCGGCGAGCTTGTCGCGCAGCTCGTCGATGCCGGGCAGGTCGCGGCTGCGGGAGGCGTCGAGCTGCTTGCCCCAGCGGGTGACCTGGCGGGTGAGGAACCCGTCGGGGCGGCCGAAGCCGGCCAGGCCCACCGAGGCGGGGTCGACCGCGTGCAGGTCGGCGAGCACGTCGACGAGGCGCTGCGACAACGCGCGGGCGTCCTCGGGGGTCAGCCACGGGCACTGGGAGCGTTCGCGCAGGGCGGCACCGGGCATCTCGTCCATCAGGTAGAAGGGCGCGCCGATGACCGACGGGTCCTCCACGAGTCGGTGGGTGCCGGGCACGGGCACCGCGGTGCCGGCCAGGGCGGAGATGACGCGGAACTCGCGGGCCATGTCGTGGGCGGTGGCCAGCACGTGACCCAGCGGCGGGCGGCGCAGGACCCAGGTGCGGGTGCCGTCGCCGACGCGGTAGGTGAGGTTGGAACGGCCGCCGCGGAACAGCTCACCGGTGAGCGGGCCCGTGCCCAGGTGGGTGGCCAGGGCACGCAGGTCGAGGCCGGGCAACTCCGAACCGGGCAGCTCCGAGCCGGGCTGGTCCGGGGCAGGGCGGTCGGTCACGGGTTCACTCACAGGGTCACTCCGAGGGTGGCGAGGTGGGCGCGGGTGGCATCGGCGGTGGTGTGGCGGAAGGCGTGCATGCCGATCGCCTGGGCGGCCTCGACGTTGACGGGCGCGTCGTCGAAGAACACGGCACGCCCGGCGGGCACGCCGATCTGCTCCAGGGTGTGGTGGTAGATGCGCCGGTCGGGTTTGCGCAGGCCGACGCGGCCGCTGATGACGACGGTCTCGAACAGCTCGACGAGCAGGTCTGCGGGATAGCCCTCGCCCCAGCTGTTGGACAGCAGCGCGGTGTGCAGGCCGGCGGCGCGGGCCTTGCGGACCAGCTCGACCATCGCCGGGTCGGGGGTGGCGCCGCCGAACATGCGCCGCAGCAGCCCCTTGCCGGGGATCGGGTCACCGCCGGTGGTGATGAGCTCGGCGGCCAGCAGCCGTTCGAACTCCGCCACGGTCAGCTCGCCGGTCTCCAGCAGGTGCACCGGGTTGCCGGGACGGGCCTCCCGGCCCAGCCAGTCGCGCATGATGCGGCCGTAGACGTCGCGGTCCACGGCCTCGGCGTGCATCCACTGACCGACGAACTCGGGCACGGAGACGGTCATGACCCCGCCCCAGTCGAAGACCAGCGCGTCGACCGACGGGCTGTCGGGAAGTGTCGTGTCACCCACGGACCGGAGGGTACCGACCGGTCGGTATGTCGGCAACCGGGCGACCGCCTTCGGATGACGGGGACGGCAACCTCCGGCGGTATCGGCCCCGTGGCGGCCTCGCTACGTTCGGTGGCGGACTGAGGGGGTTCCATGAGACGCAAGCCGATGAGGTCCGTGCTGTCCGCGACGCTGACCGCGGTGCTCGCCACGGCGGTGGTGACGGCCCCGGCGGCCGCCGGGAACGGGGCCGGGGACGGCCGGGTGGTGCGCACCGACAAGGGCCTGGTGGCCGGGACGGTGGCCGAGGGGTACCGGACGTTCGGCGCCATCCCGTTCGCGGCGCCGCCGGTGGGCGCGAACCGGTGGCGCGACCCGCAGCCGGCCGCGGCGTGGCGCGGGGTGCGGGACGCGACGGTGCCGAGCCCGAAGTGCGCTCAGCTGCCGCAGCTGGGCCAGCCGGGCTCGCAGACCGAGGACTGCCTGTACCTCAACGTCACCGCACCCACCGGCCCGGCACGGCCGCGACCGGTGATGGTGTGGGTCCACGGCGGCGGGTTCACCGCGGGGGCGGCGTCGGACTACGACGCGCGCCGGCTCGCGACCCGCACCGGCGCGGTCGTGGTGACGGTGAACTACCGGCTCGGGGTGTTCGGGTTCTTCGGGCTGCCCGGCCTCGCCGGGTCGGGTGCGTTCGGGCTGGCCGACCAGCAGGCGGCGCTGCGGTGGGTGCAGCGCAACGCGCGGGCCTTCGGCGGCGACGCGGGCAACGTGACGGTGTTCGGCGAGTCCGCCGGTGGGTTGAGCGTGTGTGCGCTGCTGGCATCGCCGCGGGCGGCGGGGTTGTTCGACAAGGCGATCATCCAGTCCGGTCCGTGCGGGCTGACGACACCGGGCGGGCAGCCGGGGGTGTTCTCGACGCTGTGGCGCGAGCGGGCGGCGGTCGAGCAGACCGGCGCGCAGGCCGCCGCGGGGCTGGGGTGCGCGGACGTGGCGTGCCTGCGGGCGTTGCCGGTGACCGCGCTGCTCGGTGTGCACACCGCGTTCGGCACCCCCGCGCACGGCACGGCGGTGCTGCCGGTCGACCCGGTGGTGGCGCAGCGCACGGGCCGGATGCACCACGTGCCCACCCTGGTGGGCTCCACGCACGACGAGGCGACGCTGTTCGCGGCGTTGCTCTTCCCGCAGCCCATCCCGACCGCAGCCTACCGGCAGGCGCTGGCCGGGCTGTACGCGGCCGAGGACGTGGACCGGGTGCTGGCCCGCTACCCCGCCGACGGCAACGGCGACGTGCGCGACGAGCTGGCCCGGCTGATGACCGACCAGTCGTGGGCGTGCACGGTGGCCGACGCGCGCCGGGAGCTGGGCCGCCACCAGCGGGTGTCGGGCTACGAGTTCGCGGACGCGGGCGTGCCGCTGCTGTTCCCGGACCTGCCGCCGTTCCCCGGTGGGTACAGGGCCTACCACGCCTCCGAGCTGCTGATGCTGTTCGACTTCCCCGGCGTGGTGCTCACCCCGGCCCAACGCGCGGTGTCGGACTACATGATCACGGCGTGGGGCCGGTTCGCCCGCACCGGCGAGCCCGGCTGGCGGGCCGCGGTGCAGTCGCTGGCTCCGGGCGCCATCGGCCCCACCGACTTCGCCCGCGACCACCGGTGCGGGTTCTGGGCCCAGCTCTGAGACCGGGAACGGGCGCGGCCCGCCCCGGCCCTGCTGGTGACGCTGCGTCACCGGAAGGGCCAGGGTGGCCGTGGGCGTGCAATTTGCATGTGCCTGCCGCGGGGGTCGTCGCGTTCGGCGGCGCGGTGACGGCAGGTGGGGCAACCCGGACAGCGGATTTCGCCGGTGATCACCCGGCACGCGGCCGGGTCGGCCATCCTGTAGCCCATGCCCGGCTACCGCGATCTTGCCCGTGACGGTGAGTTCCGCGCCCTCTTCGCCGCGCACGTGGTGTCGGTGGCCGGGGACCAGTTCGCGCGGGTCGCGCTGGCGGTGCACGTCTACGACCGCACGGCGAGCGCGGGGCTGACGGCGCTGACCTACGCGTTGACGTTCCTGCCCGACCTGGTGGGCGGGCCGCTGCTGTCCGGGCTGGCCGACCGGTTCGCGCGCCGGGACGTGATGGTGGCCGCCGACCTGGTGCGGGCGGTGCTGCTGCTGGTCATGGCCGTACCGGGGCTGCCGCTGTGGGTGCTGGCGGCCGTGCTGGTGCTGGTGCAGCTCGCCGGGGCCCCGCACGGTGCGGCGCGGGCGGCGCTGCTGCCGCACGTGCTGCCCGACGAGCGCTACCCGCTGGGGATGGCGGCGCTGAGCACCGTCACCCAGGCCGCGCAGGTGCTGGGGTTCGTCGCCGGCGGCGCGCTGGTGGCGTGGTGGGGGCCCGCTCCGGTGCTGGTGGCCGACTCGGTGACCTTCGCCGTCTCCGCCCTGCTGGTCAGCGCCCACGTGCTGCGCCGCGCGGTCCCGGAGCACCCGCACGTGCGGGCCTGGTCCTCGGACCTGCTGGGCGGCGCACGGCTGGTCTGGCGGGCCCGCCGGCTGCGGGCCCTGGTCGCACTGGCCTGCGTGTCCGGGTTCTACATCGTCGCCGAGGCACTGGCCGCTCCCTACGCGGCACAGCTGGGAGCGGGCGCGTCGGCGGTGGGGCTGATCCTCGCCGCGCACGCCGCCGGTGCCGTCGCCGGCATGGCCGTGGTCGCGCGCATCCCGCACCACCGGCAGCTCGCCGCCATGCCGTGGCTGGCGGTCGCCTCCTGCGCGGTGCTGCTGCCCGTGCTGCTGCGACCGGGACTGGGCTGGTCATTGGCGCTGATCGCACTGTCCGGGGTCGCGAGCGCCTACCAGCTGCTCGCGAACACCACGTTCGTGCGCGAGGTGCCCGACGCCGCCCGCGGGCAGGCCTTCGGGCTCGCCGTCACCGCACTGCGGGTGTCGCAGGGCGTCGGGGTCGGCCTGGCCGGGCTGCTGGCCGAACGGTGGGCGGCGCACCAGGTCATCGCCGCCGCGGGCCTCGCGGGCGTGCTCGCGGCGTGTGCGGCGGGCTGGTCGTGGCGGCAGGCGGTGGCAGCGCCTGCCCGCGGCACGCCGTGAACGAGAGAGCGGGGTGCCGGCCGTCCACACCGGCCGGCGCACCCCTCTCCCACTGCGTCCCAGGTGGTCAGACGGTCCAGTCGGTGGACGCGAAGGTCCAGTCGGTCGAGGCGAACGTCCAGTCCGTCGACGTGAACGTCCAGTCGGTGGAGGACCGGAAGGTCCAGTCCGTCGACGC
This sequence comes from Lentzea sp. NPDC042327, assembly GCF_040647275.1. Classification (NCBI taxonomy): domain Bacteria; kingdom Bacillati; phylum Actinomycetota; class Actinomycetes; order Pseudonocardiales; family Pseudonocardiaceae; genus Lentzea; species Lentzea sp. NPDC042327. Next base: position 117,233 of record NZ_JBEZBX010000012.1, on the reverse strand, counting down.
GGCGAAGGTCCAGTCGGTGGACAGCGCGGTGTTCATCATGATGACCGTCTCCTTGTGGGAATGCGGGAGTTGCAAGGGGTGAATGGTGCGCGAGAACGCGAGGACTACTCAGGGTGAGGTCCCCCACATGGAGCCACGACTTGGCGTGACCCGGTGGCTACAGTGGTTGGTTCCTGATGGTTTTCGGTGGGGGTGGCAGCGTGCCTTGGCTCGACCCGCGCCGGTGGAAGCTATGGTCTCTTCCTCCTGTCGTGCTGACCTACGTCGTGACGATCTCCGTGACGGCGGCACTCGTCACGCTCGCAACCGCACGGCTTACCCCTGTCGAGGCGCGCTCGTGGACGTGGTTCGCGGCACTCGCCGTCGCCGCCCTGGTCCACCTGGAAGCGGCACGCGGCATCGAACGCATCCGCGAGATCTCCGTGGAGGGTGCCCCGCACGCGCAGATGCAGTCGGTGTGGCAGTTCGCGGGCGTGCTCGTACTCCCGATGCCACTGGTCGTCCTGCTGGTCGTGACCATCTACCTGCACGCGTGGCTGCGGGTCTACAAACGCCGGGCGGTCCTGTACCGGAAGCTGTTCTCCGCCGCCACTGTCATACTTGGATGTGCCGCAGCGCAATGGGTGCTGCACATGTTCTCGGCGTCAGCTCCGTCTGATCTGGACGGTCCACGTGGGCTGATCGCCCTCGCGGTGGCCGGGTTCCTCTACTGGTTCGTCAACTACGCCCTGGTCGTGGGCGCCATCATCATGACCAACCCGGCCAACCCGGTGAAGACCGCGCTCGGCCACGCCTCCGACGTCCTCATCGTCACCGCCTCCGTCGGCCTCGGCTCCGGCGTCGCCATCATCGCCACCGCACGGCCCTGGCTCACGCCGATCCTGCTGCTCACCGTCCTGGCCCTGCACATGGGCCTGCTGCTGCCGCAGTTCCGCGTCGCCGCCCGCACCGACTCCAAGACCGGCCTGGTCGACGCCACCTTCTGGCACGACGTCGCCGAACGCGAGCTCGCCCGCGCCCGCCGCCTGACCTCCACCGTCGGCGTCCTCATCCTCGACATCGACCACTTCAAGGTCATCAACGACACCTACGGCCACCTCGCGGGCGACCGGGTCCTGCGCGCCATCGCCGACTCCGTCCGCCACGCCGTGCGCTCCTACGACCTCGTCGGCCGCTTCGGCGGCGAGGAGTTCGCCGTCCTGCTGCCCGGCGTCGGCACCGACGAGGTCCGCGCCACCGCCGAACGCATCCGCTTCGACATCGCCCGCCTCGAGGTCCCCGCCGTCGACCGCAGCGGCGAACCCCGCGTCATCACCGGCCTGACCGCCTCCGTGGGCGCGGCGGTGTTCCCCGACACCGCGACCGAGCTCAGCCCACTGCTGCTCGCCGCCGACGAAGCGCTCTACCGGGCCAAGAACTCCGGCCGCGACCGCGTGGCCACCGCACCCGCGTTCTGACCGGCCCCCAGGCGAACCCTCACGCGTCCAGGAACGCCGCGATCCGCGCCGACACCTCGTCCGGCTCCTCCACCCACGGGTAGTGCCCCACACCCTCGTGCACGGTCAGCACCGCGTCCGGGAACAGCTCCGCCAGCTCCCGGCACCGCCGCACCGGCGAGATCGGGTCCTCACCGCACGCGTACACCAGCACCGGGTGGTCGAACTCCACCAACGCCCGCCGCAGCACCCCCGGCACGAACGCGCCCTCGGCGTTGTAGCCCAGCGCCACCGGGTACTTCCACTGCCCCAACTCCGCGGCCGCGTGCGCCCGCGCCCGCTCGTCCCACCGCGCGTACAGCAACGGGGACGCCGCCACCCGGTTCTCCACCGAGTCGTCACCGGCCGCGCTGCGCTCCAGCGCCTCCTGCGCCGCCGCGAACCACGGCTGATCGGCGCGAGCGGCGAGGAAGGTGTCCCAGTCGCTCTGCTCCGGCGACAGCCCCACCGACCGCAACGCCGGCGTGAGCAGCACCAACCGGCCCACCCGGTCCGGGAAGTCCGCCGCGTACCCCACGGCGATCCCCGCACCCGCCGAGTGCCCCAGCACGTCGACCCGCTCCAGCCCCAGGTGCCTGCGCAGCACCTCCACGTCCCGCACCAACATGTCCCGCCGGTAGGTGAACGCCTCCACCGGCTCGTCGGACTCACCGGTACCCCGGTTGTCCAGCACCACCAGCCTGCGGTGCCGGTCCAGCCCGCCCAGCGTCTCCAGGTACTCCGACGCCCTGCCGGGACCACCCGCCAGCACCAGCAGGGGAGCACCCTCCCCCACCTCCCGGTAGGCGAGCCGAGTACCGTCGAACGAGGTGAACCGTGCCATGCTGCACATCATGCCGAAGATCGCCACGACCGACCTCGTCGACCGGCCGCAGCTGCTCGAGTTCCTCCGCCCGCGCCACCACGGCGTCCTCATCACCCACCGCTCCAGCACCGGCGGCCCGCAGGTCTCCCCCGTCTCCTGCGGCGTCGACACCAGCGGCCGCATCGTCATCGCGACCTACCCGCAGCGCGCCAAGGTCCGCAACGCCCGCCGCAACCCCGCCGTCACCCTCTGCGTGCTCTCCGACGACTGGGACGGCCCCTACGTCCAGGTCGACGGCACCGCCGAGGTCCTCGACCTGCCGCACGCCCTCGACGACTTCGTCGAGTACTACCGCTGCATCGCGGGTGAGCACCCCGACTGGGACGAGTACCGCGCCGCCATGCTCCGCCAGGGCAAGGCCCTCCTCCGCGTCACCATCGACACCTGGGGCCCCATCGCCACCGGCGGCTTCCCACCCGAGCTCGACGCCTGAGCACCGCGCGGACCGGGCTCAGACCGCCCAGGCACCGCCCCAGCCGCGGGGCCGCTCCAGCACCGCACACGCACCACCGTGCGGCCCCGAGATCGACGCGACCAGTCCGGTCGGCACGGTCGTCGGCCCCAGCAGCACCCGACCGTCCAACTCGGACACCCGCGCACACGCGTCCTCCACGCTGTCCACGGCGAAGTACGTCATCCACCCCGGCGCCCGCCCCGTCCGCAACCGGCCCGCCACCGCACGCCGATCACCCTGCCGCGCCGCCAGGAACACCGCGAAGTCCTCCGACCTCGCCTCCACGTCCCACCCCAGCGCCCCGGCCCAGAACGCGTCGTCGGGCCGCTCCACCATCAGCTCCACCCAGCAGGGCTCCCCCGCACGCGGCGCCGGCGCCCACGGACCGTGCAACACCCGGCCCACGTCCACACAGGACCCGTCCCCCAGCTCCCGCGCCCCGTCGTCACCGAACACCACGCGCCAGCCCGACTCCCCCACCGCCACCCGCGCAGCCAACCGGTCACCGACCCAGCCCGAGAACGAACCACCCGGCTCCGCGATCACCGTCCACCCCAGCACACCGGCGAAGAAGTCCACCGACACCTCGGGCTCGGCAACACCCAACTCAAGACGACGCAGACCACAAGACGACACGGGCATCCCATCAAGGCGGTGATCAGGAGCGCGCACCATCCTCTGCGCCGACCACCCGAGACGACAATGCACCATTCGGCGGCATGCGCTCCGCGTTCACCACCTCACGCAACGGCACCGGCCGGCCCAGGTGGAAACCCTGCCCCACCCGCACCCCCAACCGCCGCAACGCCTCCACCTGAGAAGGCCGCTCCACCCACTCCGCCACCGCCGACAACCCCAGCCCGTTCGCGATCTGCACGATCCCCGACACCAGCACCGCGTCCGCGTCGTTCGTCTCGATCCCCTTCACGAACTCACCGTCGATCTTGATCCCCGTGATCGGCAGGTGCTTCAGGTGCACGAACGACCCGAAACCGGAACCGAAGTCGTCCAGCGTGATCCGGCACCCGAACTGCCGCAGCCGCGTCGCCAGCGACACCGCCGCGTCCAGGTTCGTCACCGCCGCCGTCTCCGTGATCTCCAACCCCAACCGGCCCGGCGCCACCCCCGCACGCCCCAACCGGTCCAGCACGAACCCCGCGAAGTCCGGGTCCTCCAACGTCCGCCCCGACACGTTCACGTTGAACCGCAACGACGAGCTCGGCTCCGCCACCAGCGCGTCGATCGCCGTCGACAACACCCACCGGTCGACCTCCAGGATCAGGTTCGACCGCTCCGCCACCGGCAGGAAGTCCGCAGGCCCCAGGTACGGCTCCTGACCGTCCTCCAACCGCAGCAACAGCTCGTGCCCCAGCGTCTTGCCCGACTGCAGCTCCACCATCGGCATCCCGTACAACGCCAGACCCTCACCCGCGAGCGCCTGCCGCAACCGGTCCAGCACCGACACCCGCTTCACCGTGTCCGCGTAGTGGTTCGGCTCGTACACCGTCACCCGGTCCCGGCCCGCCGCCTTCGACGCGTACAACGCCAGGTCCGCGTTCGCCAGCACCAGCTCCCACGAGTCACCCGGCCCGTACTCCGCCAGCCCCGTGCTCACCGTGATCCGCGCCGGCGTCCCGATCCCCGCCAGCGGAAAACCCGCCACCGCGTCGCGCAACCCGTCCGCCACCGCACCCGCGTCCCGCGCAGAGGACCCCGGCAGCACCACCGCGAACTCGTCACCACCCAGCCGCGCGATCAACTGCTCACCCAGCCGCGACTGCAGCGCCGACGCCAGCATCCGCATCACCCGGTCACCCACCGCGTGCCCGCGCAGGTCGTTGACGTCCTTGAAGTTGTCCAGGTCCAGCACCAGCAACGCACCGGACCCGTTGTTCGCCAGCTCCTTCTCCAACGCCCGCGTCAGCGCACGCCGGTTCGGCAACCCCGTCAACGGGTCCTGCTCGGCCATCCGCACCAGCTCGTCGTGCACCCGGCTCGACTGCGTCACGTCGTGCGCCGTCCCCAACGCCCGCAACGGCGCCCCGGTCTCGTCGACCACGACCTCACCGAAGCACTCGAACACCCGCTCCGCACCGTCCGGGCGCAACATCCGGTGCGTGTAGGTGAACACCGACCCCGTCTTGAGCGCCGTGTCCAGCTTCTCCTCGATCATCGGCAGGTCGTCGGGGTGCACCAGCTGCGCGTACATCTCGAAGTCGAACGCCGTGCCCGGCGCGAACCCGAACATCTCCAGCAACGTGTCCGACCACGTCACCCGGTCCTCCGAGATCGACCACTCCCACGTGCCCATCCGGCCCAGCGCCTGCGCCCGCCGCAGCGCGTCCGCCTCCTGCGTCACCGTCAGCTCCCGGTCACGCCACGTCGACACGTCCACGACCTCGTACATCAGGTCGTCACCCAAACGGCTGCACCGCACCTCGAGCCACCGCGGCCCCGGCGCCAGCACCTCCCGCGCGGGCGACGGCCCCTCCGGCACCCCCGGCAGCAACGCGGGCAACGACCGCCCGTACGCCTGCTCGACCGGCACACCCAGCACAGCGCCCAGCGCGCGGTTGCACCACAACAGGCTGCCGCGCGCATCCGTCACGGCATAGCCGACATCCGCCCGGTCGAGCACCGTGCGGCAATAGGAGGTCACGCGCGTCATGATCGTCCGATCACCGGACGTAAGCAACCCGCTACGCCGGTTGGTTCGCTGGAGTGCGAACGGCTAACGCAGCCGCTCCAACCCCTTCGCCGACTCCACCAACTCCGCCGCCAACTTGCGCAGCTCCTCGTTCTCCGCACCGTCCTGCGCCGCCGTCACCACGTCCTCCGCGGCACACCGCAGCTGGAACAGCCGGTCCTGCAAGTCTGCCAACTCCGCCGTGCTGAGCACCACGGCGTCCTCGGGGAGCCCACCGCGCTGCAACGCCGCCCGCCGCTCGTACGCCCGCTGGCGACACGGCTGAGCACAGTACCTGCGCGGCCGGCCGATCCGCCCACTCCCCGGCAACCGCCGCCCGCACCACGCGCAGTGCCTGGGCTCATCCGCCTCCATGGAGCGCTCCATGGCGCGCGACGGTAGCGGGTGAGCTGGGGTGGGCGTAAGCGACGCGCCACAAACCCCGACGTTCGTAGGGAACCGGACAGCACCGGTCGCGCGATTGGTCCCATTCCGCCACGGACCTGCTCGGCTTCTTCCTGGTTGTTTTCGGTCTTGAGGTGTGTTGAGAGCGTGACCACCTTGGAGTGTTAACTTTGCTCTGCACTGAAACCATAGAATTGAACAAGAAAGTGGTGCGCCACCCAACCGCCACCTCACGGCCGGCTTCGCCAGGCACACTCGCACCCGTGACCCACCCCTACCTCGCCGGCCCGCACCCGCGGGCCTTCGCCCACCGCGGCTGGCACCTCGACGACCTCACCGGCATGGAGAACTCGCTGAGCTCGTTCCGCCGCGCCGCCCGGGAGGGCTACCGCTACGTCGAGACCGACGTGCACGCCACCAGCGACGGCGAGGTCGTCGTCCACCACGACCGCACCCTCGACCGCACCACCGACGGCGAAGGCGTGGTCTCCGCACTCCCCTGGGCCCGGGTCCGCGACGCCCGCGTCGGCGGCCGCGAACCCATCGCCCGCCTCGCCGACGTCCTGGAGGAACTGCCCGAGACGTTCTTCAACATCGACGTCAAGGCCGACAACGCCGTCGAACCCGTCGTCACGCTGCTGCGCAGGACCGGGGCGCTGCACCGGGTCTGCCTCGCGAGCTTCTCCGACCACCGCCTCGCCCGCCTGCGCCGCCTCGGCGGAGCGGGCCTGCTCACCTCCATGGGCCCCCGCTCCGCCGGCGCGCTGTGGGCAGCACGCCGCGTCCCGTTCGCCGGGCTCGCCGTCCGCGGCCAGGTCGCCCAGGTCCCCCGCAGCCAGGGCCGCCTCACCGTCGTCGACCGCCGCTTCGTCGCCGCAGCCCACAAAAGGGCCCTCGAGGTGCACGTGTGGACGATCGACGACGAGGCCGACATGCGCGCCCTGCTCGACCTCGGAGTCGACGGCCTGGTGACCGACCGGCCCGACGTCCTGCGCGACGTCCTGCGCTCACGTGGCGACTGGTAACAGGTTGGACAGTCACCGGATCGGGTGAGTCGGCGGACAAGTACAGTCCGCCGACATGAAGGTCAAGGGCGACGACCCCACTGACGCCACCACCGCCGGCCGCCGCAGGGAACAGCGCGGCTGGGTCTGGTACGACGTGGCGAACTCCGTGTTCCCCACGTCCGTGATCACCGTCTTCCTCTCGCTGTACCTCACCAGCATCGCCGAGAACGCCGCCAAGGCCGACAGCGCGCTCAACGGCGCCACCCCGTGCGCCGGCGACAACGCCTTCGACCGCTGCGACGTCACGCTGCTCGGGCTGCAGTTCCCCGCCGGGTCCCTGTGGGGCTACCTGCTCTCCGTCGCCACGGTGGTCCAGGTCCTCGTCCTGCCGGTCATGGGCGCCATCGCCGACCGCACCCAGAACAAGAAGAAGATGCTCGGCGCCTTCGCCTTCACCGGCTCGGCCGCCACCATCGCCCTCGCCACCGTCGAGGGCACCAACTGGAAGCTCGGCGTCCTCCTCTTCGTCATCGCCAACATCTGCTACGGCTCCAGCGTCGTCGTCTACTACGCGTTCCTGCCCGAGATCGCCACCCCCGACGAACGCGACGCCGTCTCCAGCCGCGGCTGGGCCTTCGGCTACCTCGGCGGCGGCGTGGCGCTCGCGGTCCAGCTGGGCATCACGCTCTCGGCCGACTCGCTGGGCATCAGCTCCGGTGACGCCGCGCGCATCGCGTTCGTCATCTCCGGCATCTGGTGGGCCGCGTTCACGATCATCCCGCTGCGCGCCCTCACCGAGCACCAGAACCCGCACGGCCGCGAACACGGCACCTCGGTCATCTCCGCCGGCTTCAAGGAGCTCGGCACGACCCTGCGCCAGGCCAAGGCCTTCCCGCTCACCCTCGCGTTCCTGGGCACCTACCTGATCTACACCGACGGCATCGCCACCGTCGCGAACGTCTCCGCGCAGTACGGCAGCGTCGAGCTCAAGTTCGAGCAGCAGACGCTGATCACCGTGATCCTGATCGTCCAGTTCGTCGCCTTCCTCGGCGGCGTGCTGCACGGCTTCGTCGCCAAGCGCGTCGGCGCGAAGAAGACGATCCTCGGCTCGTTGCTCGTGTGGATCGTCGTCATCACCGCGGCGTTCTTCGTGCAGGCCGGTGACGAGATGCAGTTCTACCTCGTCGCCGCCGGCATCGGCATCGTCCTGGGCGGCACGAACGCGTTGTCGCGCAGCCTGTTCAGCCAGATGGTCCCGCCAGGACGCGAGGCGCAGTACTTCTCGCTCTACGAGGTCGGCGAGCGCTCCACCAGCTGGCTCGGCCCGCTGGTGTTCGCGGGCGTCGGCCAGGCCACCGGCAGCCTGCGGCCCGCGATCCTCGCGCTGATCATCTTCTTCGTCGCCGGCTTCGTCCTGCTGATCTTCGTGCCGGTCCGCAGGGCCATCAAGGCCGTCGGCAACCCCGAACCCACCCTCGTCTGACCCGCCCAGGGGCGCTGACCGCGGTCAGCGCCCCTTCCCCGTCACGACAACGCCACCCGCGCCCGCCGCACCGGCGCGACCACGCTCCCCACCAACGACACGGCCAGCGCGCACACCACCCAGGTCACCTCGCCGGCCAGCAACACCGCGACCGGCACCAGCAGCAACGCCGCGAAGACCGACAGCGCCCTCCCCAGCACCACATCCCCGCGCACGTAGGCGACCACGCGCACCGCGACCGCCAGCAGCGCCACGACCACCAGCCCGACTCCCGGCGCGAGCCCGGCACCCAGCCCCAGCACCAGCGCTCCCCCACCCCACCACGCCGGCCTGCGCGCGGGCGGCGTCGGTGCCTCCCGGTGGAAACCCAGGCACAGACACGCGAACAACACCAGCGACGGCACCTGGAACGCCAGCGAGAACAGCACCGGCCCCGGTTCCGACAGCGCCACCACGACCGGCACCACCGCAAGCGCGGCCACCGCCTTCGCCACCGTGCGCCTGCCCGCCAGCAGCGCCGCGAACGCCACGACCGGCGCGAGCTCGAACCACCGCACGGGCGCGGCCGGCGGCACCCACGGTGAACCGCCGCGGGTCAGCACCAGGTGCAGGGCGGCGGCACCGGCGTAGAACACGCCCAGCAGCAGTCCCAGCACCCCCAGGGCGCGCACGACCTCACCGCGCCACCGCGCCCGGTCCGGCACGTGCACCAGCGCCGCGCCGGCGGCCAGGTGGGTGCGCACCCCCAGGCCCAGCGTCGCCCACGTCTCCCCCCAGCCCGGCCAGCTGTGCTCCAGGTCCAGCTCGTCGGTCCGCTCGGCGAGGAAGATGCTGACCATCTCCTCCTCGCGGTCACGCCGGTACCAGCCCGGCAGGACCTTCAGCAGCCGCCGGTAGCGGCGCTCCAGGTTGCTCATGCCTCGATCCCCCTCCCCCGCAGCACCGCCGCCGCCGCGCGCACGTTCGCGCTGAGCCTGGCGACCTCCGCCTGCAACGCCCGCACCCCCGAGTCGGTGAGCCGGTAGTAGCGCCGCAGGCGGCCCTGGTGAACCTCCTCGCGGTCGCGCTCGGCCAGGCCGTCGGCCACCAACCGGTCCAGCACCCCGTACAGCGTGCCGACGCGCAGCACGGTCCGGCCCTGCGACAGCTGCTCCACCGCCTGCACGATCGCGTACCCGTGCAGCGGCTCCTCGGCCAGTGCGGTGAGCACCAGGAACGCCTGCTCGGACATGATCCGACCACTCATGTCCCTGAATATATCGCGACGCGAGCTATATCGGGAAGCCGGACATCGGCGAAGTGCTTGTTTCAGTCAACACTGAAACCATCGAGACTCTGAAAACAATTGTTCCGATCCCATGGCGCAGCGAACCGACCTGGTACCGGCGGTGGAGGTGTATTCAAACGTGATGTTTCGGCCCCCGGCGCACCGGCTATCTCCAGCCCACCGGGGCCGGCGAGCACAACAGGAGGAGCACGATGGACAACGACACAGCGCGGGGACGCCGCGGTGCCGGTCGGCGTTGATCAGCCGATTCCTGTTGATCACCGGCCAGGCACTAGGGTGACCCGCCGTGGACGCCCTACCCGATCCGACAGACGCCCTGTCCGCCGTGCCCGTAGCGGGTTCGCGGCGGACCACCCCGGTGGTGGGGCACCTGAAGTTCTTCTTCGGCCCGATGGACTGCGGCAAGTCCACGCTCGCCCTGCAGATCGACCACAACAACTCGCGGCAGGGCCGGCGCGGCCTGCTGCTGGTGCGGCACGACCGGTCGGGGCGTCCGCAGATCTCCAGCCGCATCGGCATCACCAGGGAGGCCGCGGAGATCCGCGACGACGATCTCCGCCGGCTGGTGCGCGCCGAGTGGGCGCAGGGCCGCCGGGTGGACTACCTGATCGTGGACGAGGCGCAGTTCCTCACCCCCGTCCAGGTGGAGCAGCTGGCCGAGCTCGCGGACGACGTCCAGGTCGACGTCTACTGCTTCGGGCTCGCCACCGACTTCCGCGGGGAGATGTTCCCGGGCTCGCAGCGGCTGTTCGAGCTCGCGGACGAGCTGAAGGCGATCCAGGTCGAGGTCCTGTGCTGGTGCGGGGTGCCGGGACGGTTCAACGCGCGGGTGCGGGCCGGACGGGTGATCCGGGCCGGGGACACGGTTCTGGTGGCCGACACGGTGCCGGACACGGAACAGCACCGATCGGGTACGGACAGCAACTGTGTAACCGATACCACGGAAACTACTGTCCGCTACCAGGTCCTCTGTCGGCGTCACTTCCGGCTAGGTGATCTGGGTCCTGACGTCGCACAAAGTGGTCAACTCCGGTTGGCGTGATCGACTTCCCAGTGGCCTGCTAGGCCATTAGAGTGACGCATAAGCCCAGTAGCTTGATAACGCGTCACGATCCTTGAGCGATCGCATCCATTAGTAGGAAGCCTTCGTTGACGAGTGAACGACGTCACTGTGGGCAACCATGAGAGCGAACCGGAAACAAACGGAGCAATCCGGGCGTTGCACACGGTGAGCAAGAAGCCTGGGCCCCGGCCCTGAGCCGAGCGAAAGGACACCGCCATGGCCGACCGCGTTTTGCGTGGAAGCCGGCTCGGAGCAGTCAGCTACGAGACCGACCGCAACCACGATCTCGCTCCGCGCCGGGCAGCGCGGTACGCCTGCCCCAAGGGACACGACTTCGAGGTCCCGTTCTCCGACGACGCCGAGCTGCCTCCGACGTGGGAGTGCCGTCTGCACGGCACCGAGTCGAAGATCATCGACGGTGTCGAGCCGGAGGTGAAGAAGGTCAAGCCGCCGCGCACGCACTGGGACATGCTCCTGGAGCGCCGGTCGATCCCCGAGCTCGAGGAGCTGCTCGACGAGCGCCTCGAAGAGCTGCGCGGACGCCGCACCCGCACGGCCTGATCCGAGCACAGACGCTCAAGCCGTCCCGGTCGCCTTCCGGGGCGGCTTTTTGCGTGCCCGGAAAGCCGCACGCGGCGCACCGGGTGCGGCCTAGGATCTTGATCATGTGGCCACGCCTGGACGGACTGCGCACGCTCGAGCTCGGCCTGCCCGGTGAGCACCGCGACCGGCTCACCGCCCTGGTGCTCGCCGGGACGAAGCGGGCCACCGCCGGTCTGCTGGCCGGCTACACCGGTGAGGGTGAGCTGCCCGAGCACGTCGGTGAGCGGCTGGTGCTCGTGGACAGCGCCGGTGACCGGCTCGCGGTGGTCGAGGTGACGGCCGTGCTCGTGACGCCGTTCGACCTGGTCGGCTGGGAGCTCGCCGAGGCGGAGGGCGAGGGGTTCACCTCGGTGGAGCACTGGCGGGAGGTGCACGCCGGGTTCTGGGCGGAGCACGGCGGTGGCCGGCCCAGCGGACGGGCACCTGTCGTGTGCGTGTGGTTCCGGCTGATCAACGGGTGACAAGCGCGGTGCGGCGGGCATCCTGTGCGCATGACGACCACGCACGTGCGGCTGCCCTCCGGTGAGTCCATCCCCTCCCTCGGCCTGGGCACGTGGCACCTGGGTGAGTCGCGGGCGGCGCGCGCGGACGAGGTGACCGCGCTGCGGCTGGGCCTCGACCTGGGCATGACGCTGGTCGACACCGCCGAGATGTACGCCGACGGTGGCGCCGAGGAGGTCGTGAGCGAGGCCGTCGAGGGGCGGCGGGACGAGGTGTTCCTCGTGTCGAAGGTGCTCCCCCGCAACGCCAGCGCGGCGGGCACCGTGCGGGCGTGCGAGGCGAGCCTGCGGCGGCTCGGCACCGACCGGATCGACCTGTACCTGCTGCACTGGCGGGGGCGGGTGCCGTTCGAGCAGACCCTCGACGGGTTCGCCGCGCTCGTCGAGGCGGGCAAGATCCGGCACTGGGGCGTCAGCAACTTCGACGTGGCCGACATGAGTGAGCTGACGGCGTTGTCCGGGTTCTGCCAGACCGACCAGATCCTCTACAACCTCAGCCGCCGCGGGCCGGAGCACGACCTGCTGCCGTGGTTGGCGGAGCGGTCCATCCCGGTCATGGCCTACTCCCCCGTCGAGCAGGGCCGGTTGCTGCGTTCACCGGTGCTGGCGGAGGTCGCCCGCCGCCACGACGCCTCCCCCGCGCAGGTCGCGCTGGCGTGGGTGCTGCGCCGGCCCGGTGTCACCGCCATCCCCAAGTCCAGCTCCCCGGAGCACGTGCGGGAGAACGCCGCGGCCGTGGACCTCGACCTCACCGTCCAGGACCTGTCCGACCTCGACACGGCCTTCCCTCCCCCGGACGGCCCCGAACCCCTGGACGTCCTCTGACCGCTCCCCCCGCATCTGCAAGTACCACCAACTCGACATCAACAGGCTCGTAACCACCACCAACAGCACCTCCGGCCCCTGCGGGTGGCGAACAGGTTGGTGGTACTTGCAGATGCTCAGGCCGGGGTGCGGACGTGGAGGGTCACGCGGTCTCCCGCGAGCTCGAAGCGGACGTGGGAGAGGTCGGGCACGACGATGTCGGCGTCCAGGTCGGTGCCGACGCCCAGCGTGGTGCAGCCGGCGGCACGGCCGGAGGCGAGGCCCGAGGCGGTGTCCTCCACGGCCAGGCAGCGGCGCGGGTCGACGTGGAGCTGTTCGGCGGCCTTGAGGTACGGGACGGGTTCGGGTTTGCCGCGGTCGACGTCGTCGGCGGTCACCAGCACGTCGGTCACGGGTAACCCGGCGGCGGTCGTGCGGGCGTCGGTCACGTCACGGGTGCAGGAGGTGACGATGGCCTTGCGGTCGCCGACGGCGGTGGTCGCGTCGAGCGCGCCGGGCAGCACGACGACGCCGTCGAGGTCGTGGGTGGCGATGTGCGAGTAGTGGGCGAGGCCCGACTCGTGCCGGTCCGGTGGCAGCAGGGCGGCGACGATGTCCTTGGCGGGCTTGCCTTCCGTGCCGGCGAGGCGGGCCGGGTCGACGCCTTCCTCCTCGGCCCAGCGGTGCCACGCCCTGCGCACGGCGGCGGTGGAGTCGATCAGGGTGCCGTCCATGTCGAACAGGACGGCGTCGAATTCGAGTCCCATGGTCATCCCTTCGATCCGGTGGTGCAGGGGTCACGGCGGTCACGACCGGCTGGCCTCACCGCGGTGCTGTTACTTCGCTGTGGTGTCCGCGAGCTCGCGGCGCGCGACCTGGCGGACGAGCAGCACGACGAAGCCCAGTGCCACGAGGCTGAGTGCCGCGCCGAGCACGGCCACGCCGGGCAGGCCGAACTGGTCGAGTGCGATGCCGCCGAAGCCTGCGCCCGCGACGATGCCGATGTTGAACGCCGAGACGGCGAACGAGACCGCGAGCTCGCCGCCCTCCCCCGCCGCCTGGAACAGCGCGGCCTGCACCGCCGGGACGAACGACCAGGCGGCCAGCTGCCACACCACGACGAGCGCGATGGTCTGGAGGGCGCTGGTGGACATCGGCAGCACGGCGAGCAGGGCCACGGAGGTGATGGCGGAGGTGATGAGCAGCGTCTTGCGGGAGTCGGTGTCGGCTCCCTTGCCGCCGATGACGTTGCCGACCACGGCGCAGACACCGGCGATGACGAGCACGACGATGACCATCGTGCTGTCGAGGCCTGCGCGCTGTTCCAGCAGTGGCACGAGGTAGGTGTAGACGGTGAACGAGGCACCCCAGAACAGGGTGATCGCGGCGAGGCCGATGAGCACGGGCGCGGTGCGGATGGCGCGCAGGCGGACCTTGAGCGGCGGGCCGTCGTCGGCACCGGTGGGCGGCAGTGCGATGGCGATGAACGCCAGTGACAGCAACGCCATGCCGCCGATGACGAGCATCGGGACCCGCCAGCCCATCTGATGGCCGAGCAGGGTGCTGATGGGCACGCCCAGCGCGGTGGCGGTGTTGACGCCGGCCTGGATCGTGGCGATCTTCGAGGCGCGCTTCTCCTCCCCGCCCAGGCGGGCGGCGGCACCGATGGCGGTGGCCAGGTAGAGGCCCATCATGGCGCCGGAGAGGATGCGCGAGCCCAGCAGGACCGCGTAGTTGGGTGCGAGCCCGGCGGTGAGGTGCCCGACGGCGAACACGATGAGCGCGCCGAACAGGACCTTGCGCCGGTCCATCCGGTGGCAGGCGGCGGCGAGCACCGGGGCGCTGATGGCGAACGCGACGGCGTTGAGCGTCACCAGCTGGCCCGCGGCCGCCTCCGACACGTTCAGGTCACGCGCGATCTGGGGCAGCAGTCCGACGACGGCGAATTCGGTGCACGCCACCGCGAACGCGCCGCTGAACAAAGCCCATATCCAAATCCTCTTCACTGCCCCCTCCAGGCGTGCGCGTTGACAACGCAATTGCGCAGAGGGTTCTCAGCTCGCTTCACGGCTAAGCAAATTTCCCCGTGACGGACTACGGGGTCCCGCAGGCATTCGGCGCGGGTCCGGTGGATCTGCGCGTATTTTCGCACGTAGGACCAACCAAAGTCGTCACGGGATCAGCCCAGCCACGGATGTCCGATTAGCACCTGGATGGGCGGTTCAAGCGGGTGAGCGAGTGGGTACGTGCAGTAGTACCGCGGCGCCTGAGGGTGACGACGCGCCACGTCCGCCGACGGGGAGGACCTCTGTGCTCAAGGACGTCGAGCAGCCCGCCACAGCACCGTCCACACCGCGAACACCGGGAGCACCGCGAACACCCGGCAGCCCCGAGCTCGTCACCGCTGCCCTCGCCGCACTCGAACGCGGCGAGGGCAGCGTGCTCGTTGCCGAGCAGCACGGCGTGCTGGGGCGCAGAGCGCTGGTCGGGCACGCGCGGGCCGAGGCCGCGCGCAGGGGCACGAGAGTGGTGCACGGGCGCGCGACCCACGTCGACCGGGTGGCACCGCTGTCCACGCTCAGAGCGGCGCTCAGCGCCGGGGTGCCCGACGCCCACCGCGACTTCGACGTCGACCACCTGACCGCGTTGCGGCAGGTCAGAGCACAGCTGGTGGGGCTGGCCGGTGACGGTGGCGTGCTGGTGTGCCTGGACGACTTCCACCACGCCGACGACGCGACGGCGCTGGCGCTGCGGGTGCTGATCCCCGGTCTGGCGACCACCCCGGTGCTGTGGCTGCTCTCGCTGCGCCCGGCGCAGGCCTCCCCCGCCGTGCGCGGGGTCGTCGACGTGCTCCTGGACGCCGGTGCGCGGCTGCTGCCCGCGCGGTGGCCGACCGGGGACGACGCGCGGCGCCTGTGCGCACAGGTGCTCGGCGCCGAGCCCGACCCGGCGGTGGTCGCGATCGCGACGGACGTCGACGGTGACGCGGAACGGGTCCTGCGCGCGTTGCACGAGGCCGGGCACATCCAGGTCGGCGGTGGTACGGCGGTGCTCGCCGCCGACGCCGACCGGCAGCCGCTGCCGTCCTGGCTGGTCGCGGACGTCCGCGCCGCCCTGGGTGACCTGGCCGCGACACCCACCGCCGTGCTGCACGCCGGTGCGGTGCTGGGCAGGGCGTTCACCGTGCACGAGGCGGCCGCGTTGTTGCGCAAGCCGGTGCCCGAGCTGCTGCAGGCCGCCGCGCAGCTGGTCGAGGCCGGGGTGCTGGCACCGGATGCCGGAGGCCTGGCCTTCCGCAGCGAGCTGGTGCGCCGGGTGGTGTACGCGGGGCTGGCCGAGCCGGTGCGGGTCGCGCTGCACCGCGAGGCCGCCGACGTCGTCGCCGCGGAGGGCGGTGCGCCGGCGGAGGTCGTGCGCCACCTCGAACGCGGTGGCCGCCGGGGTTCGCCCGCGGTGGTCGAGGCGCTGCGCAAGGCCGTGCGGGAACGCACCGGTGGCCCGGTCGAGGCCGCTGAGCTGGCGGTGAAGCTGCTGGACGTGGTCGGTGACGACCACCCCGGCGGTGACGAGCTGGTGGTGGAGGCGGTGCGGCTGCTCGCGCTGGCCGGGCGCACGGGTGAGGCCTGGGACCTGGCGGTGCGGGCGCTGAGCCGGGTGCCCGGCCCCGCCACGCAGACGCGGCTGGTCTGCGCGCTGGGCGAGCTGGCCGACGGCCGCGACCCCGGTCACGACCACGTGGTCGTGGAGTACGCGCGGCGTGCGCTGGCCCGGCCGGACCTCGACGACCAGCACCGGGCCGACCTCGCGGCGGTGCAGGCCTACCGGCTCGCGGCCGCCGGGCACACCGACGCTGCGGAGAGCGCCGCGGCACGGGCGCGGGCAGCCGGTGGTGAGGCGGTGGTGTTCGGGTCCGCGGCACGGGCGCAGGTCGCGTTGCGCCGCGGTGAGCTGAGCCGGTCGCTGGAGCTGGCCAGGGCCGCCGTGCGGGAGGCCGACCGGACCGGGCCGTTCCCGCGCAGGCACCACTCCCGGTTGTGGCTGTGCGCGCCGCTGGTGGCGCTGGACCGGTTCGACGAGGTGCACTCGACGCTGACCGTGGTGGCCGGTGAGTCGGCCCAGCTGGGGACGGCGTGGCCGATGCCGCGCTGGCAGTACCACCGGGCCAGGGCGCACCTGGCCAGCGGCCGGCTGCGCACCGCGGAGTCCGATGCCGAGCTGGCGGTGCGCAGCGCCAGGGACCGGCCGTTCACGCCGCTGCTGGGGCGGGCGTTGCTGCTGCTCGCGGAGATCCGCACGGGGCTGGGTGACCTGGGGGCGGCCGAGGCGAACCTGCAGGAGGCCGAGCAGGTCGGCGGCCGCGGTGCCGGGGCGGCCCGGCTGGCGTGGCGGCGGGTGCTGTGGCTGTGCGCGGCTGACCGGCACGACGAGGCGGCCGAGGTCGCCGAGGGGCTGCTCAGCGGCGCGGACCTGCTGGCGATCACGGCCACCGCGCCGTCACCGGTCGCACCGGTGCTGGTGGGGCTGGCCCGCCGGCGCGCCGACGAGCACCGCGTCAACCAGGTCGTGC
Organism: Lentzea sp. NPDC042327; assembly: GCF_040647275.1. NCBI lineage: Bacteria > Bacillati > Actinomycetota > Actinomycetes > Pseudonocardiales > Pseudonocardiaceae > Lentzea > Lentzea sp. NPDC042327. The sequence continues at coordinate 100,012 of NZ_JBEZBX010000012.1, read as the reverse complement.
GGGTCGCGCAGCAGCTCAGCGAGCTCAACCCCGGTGTGCTGGGCGTGGCCGCCGCGGCCGCGCACGCCACGGGCCTGCGCGACGGTGACCCGGACGCGGTGGTCCGCGCCGCGGAGCTGAACCGGCTGAGCGACCGGCGGGCGGCCGCCGCGGCCGCACTGGCCGACGCGGGCAGGCTGGCCCGTGCCCACGACGACCCCGACCGGGCCCGTGAGCTGCTGGAGCAGGCACGGCAGACGTGGGCGGCGTGCGGTGTCCCGCTGGCCCCCGGCCGCACCGGCAGCTACCTCGCCGACGGCCCCCGGCAGACCCGCCCGCCGCGGGAGGCGGTGCCGGAGCCGTCGCTGGAGCTGTGGGCGAGCCTCACCGAGACCGAGGTGAGGGTGGCCCGGCTGGTCGCCCAGGGCCTGACGAACAAGGCGATCGCCACCCGGCTGACCCTCTCCCCCAACACCATCGGCACGCACGTGCGCAACGCGTTCACGAAGCTGCAGGTCACCAACCGGGTCGAGCTGGCGCTGCAGGTCATCGCCCACGACCGCGACCGCGCACCCCGCCGCACCCCCTGACCGACCCCCGCCCCCGTCCCCCGACCTCCGAACGCCCGCCGGTGCCACCGGCGGGCGTTCTTTTTCTTTCGCCGCCATCTGGCCTCACTCATTCACGTGAGAAGCGCCGCACGCATTCGGCATTCGCCGCGCGCAGGTTCATGGATTTGAGCGAGCTTCACGGACCCCCGCCACGGGGAACTTCTAATTCGCGACGAGTTCGAGCCCACCACGAGTGGCGCTGCTCGGACCGGTTCTGAGCGAATTCGACTTCCCTTCTGGACTTATTCCGGACGGAGTGGCATGCAGATCAGCATCCAGAAGTACGGGGGCAGCTCGCTGGCCGACGACGCCCAGGTGGCGGCGGTGGCGCGGCGAGTGGCGCAGACCCACCGGGCCGGCGCCGAGGTGGTCGTCGTGGTGTCCGCACGGGGTGCCACGACCGATGAGCTGGTCCGGGCGGCCACGGCGGTCAGCACGTCACCGGACCCGAGGGAGACCGACAAGCTGCTCGCCACCGGTGAGCTGGCCTCCGCGGCGTTGCTCGCCATCGCGTTGCGCGAGCTGGACGTGCCGGCGGTGTCGCTGTCCGGGCCGGAGGCCGGCCTCAAGGCGGTGGGCCCGCCCGGTGCCGGGGTGATCGCCTCGATCGACACCGGCACGGTGCGGCAGTGGCTCGACCGCGGCCACGTCGTGGTCGTGGCCGGTTTCCAGGCCCTCGACGAGGAGGGCGCGGTGGTGACGCTGGGCCGCGGCGGGTCGGACACCTCGGCGGTCGCGCTGGCCGTCGCCCACGGCGCGCCGGTGTGCGAGATCTACACCGACGTCCTCGGAGTCGCCAGCGCCGATCCCAGGGTGGTGCCCGGTGCCGGGCTGTTGCAGCGGCTGCCGGCCGCGGTGATGGCCGAGATGGCGTTCTCCGGCGCACGGGTGCTGCACCCGCGGTCGGTCGAGCTGGCCGCGGCGCACGGCGTGGACATCGTGGTGCGCGACTCGGCCGGGCTCGGCGAGGGAAGCACGATCTTCGGAGGGAGAGCGGCGATGCTCGACTCGGACGTCCTGGAAGGACGCGCCGGTGTGGTGGCGGTGACCCACGACGACAAGGTCACCCAGGTCGTGGTCGAGGCAGGGCGGGACCCGGCCGACGGCGGTGCGCGCGTGCTGGAAGCGGTGGCGCGCCTGGGAATCGCGGTCGACTCGGTGCAGTGGCTGTCGCACCGCGGCGCTCCGCTGCGGATGCGGTTCTGCGTCACCGACACCGCCGCGGACGACGCGGCCGGCGCGGTGCGCGGTGAGCTGCCCGACGACGACTGCGCGGTCACCCTGCGCCAGGACCTCGGCCGGGTCTGCGCCGTCGGCACCGGCCTGCTCAGCCGGCCCGGCCTCACCGCGCTGGGCCTCAACGCCCTGACAACAGCGGGCATCCCGGCCGAATGCGTGTCGTGCAGCCAGGAACGCACGACGTTCCTGGTGGCCCGCGACCGCGTGCACGACGCCGTGCGGACGCTGCACGAGCGCTTCGGGCTGCACGACCCCGACAGCGCACTGCCCGCCTGACCCCACCACTGTGCGAAAGGAGCCAGTTCCGGTGAACCAGCCGCAATCCTTCGGCGCGAAGCTGCGCCTGAACCGCATCGACCGCAACGGCGACGGGCGGTTGCTGGTCGTCCCGCTCGACCACTCCGTCGCCGACGGACCGGTGACCCCCGACGACTCCCTGGGCGACCTGATCGGCCAGCTCGTCGCCGCCAAGGTCGACGCGGTGGTGCTGCACAAGGGCACCGTCCGCCACCTCGACCCGAAGCTGTTCGTCGACACCTCCCTGATCGTGCACCTGAGCGCGAGCACCGCACACGCCCCCGACCCGGACGCCAAGTACCTCGTCACCAGCGTGGAGGCCGCGTTGCGGCTGGGCGCGGACGCGGTGAGCGTGCACGTGAACATGGGCTCGCAGCAGGAGGCCGAGCAGATCGCCGACCTCGCCCGCACCGCGGAGGAGACCGACCGCTGGGGTGTGCCGCTGCTGGCCATGATGTACGCCCGCGGCCCGCAGATCGACGACGGCACCGACACCGAGCTGGTGCGGCACTCCGCCACGCTCGCGGCGGACCTGGGCGCGGACCTGGTGAAGGTCACCTACCCCGGCACGGCGGACGCGTTGTCGGACGTGGTGCGCGCCTGCCCGATCCCCGTGCTGGTCGCGGGCGGGGCACCGGTGGACGACCGGCGGGAGCTGCTGCAGCGCGTCGCCGCCACCATGCGGGCGGGAGCGGCCGGGCTCGCCATGGGCCGCAACATCTTCCAGCACCCCACTCCCGGCCGGTTGGCCAGGGACATCGGTGACGTCGTGCACGGCCGCATGGCGATCGCGGCCTGAACCGGGGAGGAAAGGCACTCATGACTGCTCAGATCAAGCAGATGCGGCAGCTGCTGGCCGACCCGGCGATGACCGAGAGCTCGCCCGGCTCGGAGTTCGCACAGGCCGCGGCGTTCGGCAACCGCGCGGAGGACGTGACCGTCACCTACCGCGGCTACCTGCCCACGGCGTTCCCGCTGTTCGCCGAACGACCGCGGTTCACCGTGCGGCAGCTGATGAAGATGGCGACGGTCCGCGACGGCGACACGCCGTTCGTGCGGGAACCGCAGCCGGAGTCCGACCGCGGGCAACGCTCGGGCGTCACGTTCGACACGACCCCGGAGGCGGGGTTCCAGCCGCTGCTGGACGCGGCGAAGCTCACCGACATCGGGGTGTCGCTGCCGGTGCCCGCCGGCCTGCTGGAGCACCCGCGGCTGCTGGCGGCGTTCATCGACTTCCGGCTGATCGTGCGGTTCGGCACCACGGAGAACCAGGTGCTGCTGCGCGGCAGCGACGACGGCGCGGTGCCCGGTCTGCTGGAGCTGCCGGAGGCCCGCCGCATGACCGTCGACTGCCGGCCGGTGGACCTGCTCACCAGGGCGGCGGCACTGGTCGAGGAAACCGGTGGGTCGTGCGACGGGATCGTGGCGCACAACGCCGTGTACTGGCAGGCCGTGGAGTCCGGGCTGCTGGGCCGGCTCGCCGAGGCGGGCGTGCGGATCGCGCGGACCAGGATGATCCCGGAGCACCAGGTGCTGCTCGGTGACTTCCGCGCCGCCACCACGTTCCTGGACCCCGGCATCTCGCACCTGACGCTGCGCCGCGGTGCCGCCCCGGACGGCGGTGACCTGCTGGAGGCGGGCAGCCGCATGGGTCTCGCGGTGCACCTGCCGCAGCACTTCGTGCTCGTGGAGCAGGAGGGTGCGCGCTGATGCGGGTCCTCTACGTCACCGGCATGATGCGCTGCGGCAGCACGATGATCGGCAACGTCCTCAACGAGACCCCGCACGCGGTCCACGTGGGCGAGCTGCACTACCTGTGGCGCAACGGCATCCTCACGCGGGGCACGAACTCCAGCTGCGGCTGCGGTGAACCGCTGACCGGCTGCCCGGTGTGGTCGCAGGTGCTGGCCGAGGAGGTGGCCGCCGACCGGCACGTCGCCGAGGCGGTGGAGGCCGTGCAGGCCACCCGGTTGCGCGCCCGCCACACCCCGCTGCGCCTGGCGGAGTCGCTCGGCCCGCTGCGCACACCCCCGGACGTGCGGTGGGTGACCGGGGTGACCACCGAGCTCTACCGCGCCGCCGCACGCGCCGCCGGTGCCGAGGTGGTCGTGGACAGCTCGAAGTACCCCGCGGAGGCCGCGGCGCTGCTGGGCCGTGACGACCTGGACGTGCGGGTGCTGCACGTGGTCCGCGACGCACGGGCCACCGCGCACTCCTACCGCAAGGACAAGAGCTACGTGACGCGCATGAGCGCGGCCCGCAGCACCGGTTACTGGAGCGCGGTCAACGCCGCCTCCGACCTGCTGGCGCTGGCCGGCCACGACCGGTACCTGCGGGTGCGTCACGAGGACTTCTCCGCACGCCCGGACGAGGTGATCGGTGAGGTGATGGCGTTCGCGGGCATCCCGGGCAGCGTCCCGGTGACCGCGGGCGGCACGGTCGAGCTGGGCGTGAACCACACGGTGACCGGCAACCCGGACCGCTTCCACCACGGTCAGGTGCTGATCAAGGCCGACGGCCGGTGGCGCACCGACCTGCCGTGGAAGCCCAGGGCGTTCACCACGGCCGCCGCGGCACCGCAGCTGGTGCGCTACGGCTACCCGGTGCGCGCGGGCAGGGAGGGCTGATGGACCTCGGACTGGACGGCAAGGTCGCCCTCGTGGCGTGCGCCAGCAGCGGCCTCGGGCTCGGTGTGGCCCGCGCCCTGGTGACCGAGGGTGCGGACGTGTCGATCTGCGGCCGCGACCGCGACCGGCTCACCGAGGCGCGCGGCAAGCTGGAGGCGCTGGGCGGTGGCCGGGTGCACGCCCAGATCGCCGACGTCGGCATCGACGGCGCGGTGCAGCGCTGGGTGGACAGCGCCGTGGCCGAGTTCGGCGGGATCGACGTCGTGGTCAGCCACACCGGCGGGGTCGTGCAGGGCCCGGTCGCCGACTTCGGGCCCGAGGACTACCGCCGGGCCGTCGACACCGCGCTCATCCCCCACGTGGCGCTGGTGAAGGCGGCGACACCGCACCTGCGCCGCGACGGGCGGGTGCTGATGATCACCTCGGAGGCGGTGCGCCAGCCGATGCCGCACAACGTGCTGTCCGGGGTGGCCCGGCAGGGGGTGCTGTCCTACGCCCGCAACCTCGTGCACGCCTTCGGCGACAGCGGTGTGACGGTCAACGTCCTCGCACCCGGCTACCACGACACCCCGGCGCTGCGCGGACCGTCCGGTGAGGACACCTCCGCCGCGGCCGCCGAGGTACCGCTGCGCCGCGTCGGCGACCCGGACGACTTCGGTGCGCTGGCCGCGTTCCTCGCCTCCCGGCAGGCCGCCTTCGTCACGGGCGCGCTGCTGCTGGTCGACGGCGGCAACACGCGCGCGCCGGTGTGACCACGACCCCGCGACAGGAGTGAGAACGATGGACCTGGCCGAGACCTACCGCGCCAACGGGTGGTGGCGCACCGACGAGACGCTCGTCGACGACCTGCGCCGGGCGGCGCGGGAGCACCCCGACCGGCGCGCGGTCGTCGTGTGGCACACCGACGGCCGCGACACCGAGACGCTGACCTACGCCGAACTGGAACGCCGAGTCGAGCGGATCGCGGCGGGACTGGCCGGCCTCGGCGTCGAACGCGGTGACGTGGTGACGCTGCAGCTGCCGAACTCCTGGCAGCTGCTCGCGACGACGCTGGCGTGCGCCCGCATCGGCGCGGTCGCCGGACCGGTGCTGCCGATCATGCGCCGCCGCGAGCTGGCGTTCATGACGACCCTGACGAAGAGCCCGGTCTACATCGGACCGGTCGAGCACCGCGGTTTCTCGCACGCCCGTCTCAGCGAGGAGGTCGCCCGCGAGGTGGCGTCGATCAGGGAACGTGTCCTGGTCGGCGCCGCCGGCTCGGACGCCGACCTCGGTGACGCCCGGGACTTCGACACCGCGCTGCTGGGCGAACCCGGCACCGAGGGCGCGGTCTTCGGTGACATCGAGGGCCGTGAGGCCAAGCCCGACGACCTGGCCTACGTCATGTTCACCTCGGGCACGACCGGTGAGCCCAAGGGCGTGATGCACAGCCACAACACGTTGCACGCCACCAACCGCATGCAGATCGACGCGCTGCACCTGCGTGACGACGAGGTCACCGCGATGGGCTCCCCCACCACCCACAACGCCGGGTGGACGTGGAACTTCACGATGCCGCTGCTGCTCGGCGCCACGTGCGTGCACATCGACAACTGGGACGCCGACCTGATGCTGCGCGTCCTCGAAACCGAGCAGGTCACGTTCTTCATGGGCGCGCCACCGTTCCTGGTGGACCTGATCGACCGCCAGCGCGAGCAGCAGCGCGACCTGTCGAGCCTGCGCACGTTCGCCACCGGCAGCGCGCCGATCCCACCAGTGCTGGTCGAGCAGGCCCGCGACGTGCTGGGCTGCCGGCTGTACGCGTTGTGGGGCATGACCGAGAACGGCGCCCCCACGATCACCCGGCCGGAGGACCCGCAGATGCGGGCCGCCGAGAGCGACGGCTCCCCGGTGCCGGGCATGGAGGTCCGCATCGTCGACGAGGACGGTGCCCTGGTCGAGCCGGGAGCCACGGGGAGGCTGCAGGTGCGGGGCGCGACCCAGTGCCTGGGCTACTTCGAACGCCCGGAGGTCTACGCGGACAACGTGACCGCCGACGGCTGGTTCGACACCGGTGACCTGGCCCGCGACGACGGACACGGCGGCATCCGCATCGCCGGGCGGGAGAAGGACGTGATCTCCCGCGGCGGCGAGAAGGTGCCCGTGGTGGAGGTCGAGGCGGCGTTGCGCCGCCACCCCGACATCAAGGACGTCGCGGTGGTGGCCTACCCCGACGACCGGCTCGGTGAGCGGGCGTGCGCGGTGATCGTGGCACAGGGCGAGCCACCGCAGCTGCCGGCGTTGCGCGAGCACCTCGACGGGCTGGGCATGGCCAAGCAGTACTGGCCCGAACGCGTCGAGCACGTCGGTGAGCTGCCGACGACGCCCAGCGGCAAGGTCCAGAAGTTCAAGCTGCGCGAGCAGCTGGTCAGCGGCTGAGGGAGGGCAGGAGATGGACTTCTCGTTCACCGACGAGCAACAGGCGCTGGCCGACAAGGTCCGCGCGTTCGCCCAGGACACCATCGCCCGGCACGCGGCACTCGACGACCGGGAGGGCACGTTCTGGTCCGGGTTCTTCGCCGAGCTGGGCCGGGCCGGGCTGACCGGTCTGGCGATCTCCGAGGAGCACGGCGGCCGCGGGCTGGGCGCGGTCGAGGTCGGCATCGCGGTGGAGCAGCTGGCCCGCGCCGAGGCGACGGCGTGCTACCCGGTGCTCAACGCGGCGCTGATCGGCGGCATCATCGGCCGCAGCGGCACCGCGCAGCAGCAGAGCCGGTGGCTGCCGGCGGTCGCCTCGGGTGACTCGGTGGTGGCACTGGTGCTCACCGAACCCGAGCACGGCACGGACGCGGCCGCGATCGAGCTGCGCGCCGAACGCGACGGCGAGGGCTGGCTGCTCACCGGCACCAAGACCTCGATCATGCTCGGGATGCACGCCACCCACGGGCTGGTGTTCGCCCGCACCGGCGAGGACGGGGCGCGCGGTGTGACCGCGTTCTTCGTCCCGCTCAACCGCGACGGCATCTCCCGCGAACGGCTCACCGACCTCGGTGTGCGCGCGGGAGGCCGGGCCACGCTGCACTTCGACGGCGTGCGCGCCGCGGACGACGAGGTCGTCGGCGGTGTCGGCGAGGGTTTCAGCGGGGTGATGCGCGGCTTCGACCACTCCCGCGCACTGATCGCCGTGCTGGCCGTGGCCAACGCCCAGGCCGCACTGGACGACGCACTGGCCTACGCCCGTGAGCGCGAGTCGTTCGGGCAGGTCATCGGCAAGCACCAGGGCGTGGCGTTCCCACTGGTCGAACACGCCACACGGGTGCACGCGGCCCGGCTGCTCGCGTTCGAGGCGCTGTGGCGCGCCGACGCAGGGCTGCCGCACCGCGCCGAGGCGAACATGGCCAAGTGGTGGGCACCGCGCGTCGGTGTCGACGCCGCGCACCAGGCGCTGCTCACGCTCGGCCACCGCGGCTGGAGCGACGAGCACCCGGCGAGCCGGCGGGTGCGCGACGCCATCGGGCAGGAGATCGCCGACGGCACCGAGAACGCCACCAAGCTCGTGGTGGCACGGGAGCTGCTGGGCCGTGAGCACGCGCCCTGACGGGCCCGGACCGAAACCACGACTGGACAAGGAGGAACACGTGACCACCACGCTGTGGCTGACCGGGCTGCCCAGCTCGGGCAAGTCGACACTGGGCCGGGAGCTGGTCGAGCGGCTGCGCGACCGCCGTGCGGTGCAGCACCTCGACGGTGACGCCGTGCGCAAGGACTTCTTCCCCGAGCTGGGGTTCAGCAAGCACGACCGCACCGAGAACATCCGCCGCATCGGCAAGCTCGCCGCCATGCTCGCCTCCCACGGCGTGCTGTCGGTGGTGTCGGTGATCGCACCGTTCCGCGAGGTGCGCGAGGAGGTCCGCGCCGCGCACGAGGCGGCGGGGCTGACGTTCGTCGAGGTCTACGTCGACGCACCGGTGCAGGTGTGCGCCGAACGCGACGTCAAGGGCCTCTACGCCAAGGCCGACGCCGGCCAGGTCGAGGCGATGACCGGGGTCAGCGACGTCTACGAGGCACCCGCCTCCCCCGACGTGCTCGTCGACACCGCGTCGCTGAGCGTGCAGGAGAGCATCGAGATGATCGAACGCGCCCTGGAGCGCTGCGAGTCCGAACGCCGTGAACAGGACATCCGGGAGGTGGTGCTGCGATGAGCGCGCCGGCCAAGGAAAAAGCGGTCACCGGCATCGAACAGCTGGAGGCCGAGGCGATCCACGTGCTGCGGGAGGTGGCGGGCGAGTTCGACCGGCCCGCACTGCTGTTCTCCGGCGGCAAGGACTCCACGGTCCTGGTGCACCTGGCGGTGCGCGCGTTCGCCCCCATCGCACCGCCGTTCACCCTGGTGCACGTCGACACCGGCCACAACTTCCCCGAGGTGCTGCAGTTCCGCGACGACATCGTGGACCGCTTCGGGCTGCGGCTGCACGTCGCGGAGGTCCAGGACTGGATCGACAAGGGCGCGGTGCAGGAACGCGCGGACGGGATGCGCAACCCGCTGCAGACCGTGCCGCTGCTCGACACGATCACCGAGCAGAAGTTCGACGCGGTGATCGGCGGCGGCCGCCGGGACGAGGAGCGCTCACGGGCCAAGGAGCGGATCTTCAGCGTCCGCGACAGCTTCGGCCGCTGGGACCCGCGCCGCCAGCGCGTGGAGCTGTGGAACCTCTACAACGGCATGCACTCCCCCGGTGAGCACGTGCGGGTGTTCCCGATCTCGAACTGGACCGAGCTGGACGTGTGGCGCTACGTCGAGGCCCGCGACATCGAGCTGCCCTCGCTGTACTTCGCCCACCAGCGCAAGGTGTTCCTGCGCGACGGCATGTGGCTGACCTCCGGGCAGTGGGGTGGTCCGGCCGACGACGAGGAGACCGTCGAGAAGACCGTGCGCTACCGCACCGTCGGCGACGGTTCCTGCACCGGTGCCGTGGAGTCCGACGCGGCCACGGTCACCGACATCATCGAGGAGATCAAGGCGAGCCGGCTCACCGAGCGCGGTGCCAGCAGGGCCGACGACCGCATGTCCGAGGCCGCCATGGAGGACCGCAAGCGGGAGGGGTACTTCTGATGACGTCCGACCTGTTGCGACTGGTGACGGCGGGCAGCGTGGACGACGGCAAGTCCACCCTGGTCGGCAGGCTGCTCTACGACACCAAGTCCGTGCTCAGCGACCAGATCGACGCCGTGCTGCGCAGCAGCGAGGAACGCGGGCTCGACAACCCCGACCTCTCGCTGCTGGTGGACGGCCTGCGGGCCGAACGCGAGCAGGGCATCACCATCGACGTCGCCTACCGCTACTTCGCCACGGCCAAACGCACCTTCGTGCTCGCCGACACCCCCGGTCACGTGCACTACCTGCGCAACACCGTGACCGGTGCGTCGACCGCGGACCACGCGGTGCTGCTGACCGACGCGCGCAAGGGCGTGCTCCCCCAGACGCGCCGGCACCTGGCCGTGATGGCGATGCTGGGCGTTCCCGGCATCACGCTCGCGGTCAACAAGCTCGACCTGGTCGACTTCTCCGAGGAGACCTACACCTCCGTGCGCGAGGAGTTCGTCGCACACGCGCAGTCGCTGGGCTTCCGGCCAGAGCAGATCACCACCATCCCGCTGTCGGCCCTGACCGGCGACAACGTCGTGACCCGCTCCGAGAACACCCCGTGGTACGACGGACCGACACTGCTGGAACACCTGGAGACCGTGCAGCCCGACGACCGCGGCTGCGACGTGGGCCTGCGGGTGCCGGTGCAGTACGTGCTGCGCGACGGCGACAACGACTACCGCGCCTACGCCGGGCAGATCGCCGCCGGCGCCGTGCGGACCGGCGACGAGGTCGTGGTGCTACCCGCCGGCACCCGCTCGACGGTGACCGAGATCGGCACCCCCGACGGCCCGGTCGACGAGGCGACCGTCGGGCAGCCGGTGGCCCTCACGCTGGCCGACGACCTGCCGGTGAGCCGCGGCGACCTGATCGCCGCCGCCGACCGCCTGCCGGAGCTGGCCGCCGAGCTCACCGCCACCGTGTGCTGGCTCGCCGAGGAACCCCTGCGCCCCGGTGCGCGGGTGCTGCTCAGGCACGGCACGCGCACCACGAAGTGCCGGGTCCCGAGCCTGGCCGCCCGGTTCGACGAGCAGGAGCTCGTGCTCGAACGCGACCCGGAGTGCCTGGAGCTCAACGAGATCGGCCAGGTGCGCCTGGAGGTCGCCGACGCCCTGCCGTTCGACGACTACACCGACTGCGTCGCGACCGGCGCGTTCCTGCTCATCGACCCCAACGGCGGCAACACCCTCGCCGCGGGCCAGGTCGGCGACACGCTCTCGGCGGTGACCGACGGGCGCGGTGATGGGTGAGCGGGACCGGGGCGTCGCGGAAGAACGCGTCCGGGCGGCCGCCGGTGAGCAGGACGGCGCCGGCGGCCGCCCGGTGACGGGTCAGCACGACCGGGTCGTCGCCGGCGACCGGGACCGCCCCGTGACCGACGAGCGGGTTCGGGTCGTCGTCATCGGCGCGGGCGCGAGCGGCACGCTGGCCGCGGTGCACCTGCTGCGCTCCGGCGTCCCCGTCGAGCTGGTCCTGGTGGACCGCAGCGGCGAGTTCGGGCCGGGCCGGGCGTACCGGACCGGCGACCCCGGGCACCTGCTCAACACCGTCGCCGAGAAGATGAGCGCGTTCGACGACGACCCGGAGCACTTCGTGCGCTGGAGCGGAGCAGAACCGGGAGCGTTCCTGCCCCGCCGGGACTACGGGCGCTACCTGGCCCAGACCCTGGCCGCCGAGGAACAGCAGGCCGAGAACCAGCAGGCAGACCGCCAGGCCGTGGTGCGGCACGTCGCCGACACCGCCGTCGGACTGTCCACCCGCGACGACGGCGTCACCGTGGAACTGGCCCGCACCGGGCCGGTGCACGCCGACTTCGCCGTCCTCGCACCGGGCGCGGGCGGCGGCGACCCGCTCGCCGACCTGCTGCCCGACGGGTCACCGCGCTACGTCGCGGACCCGTGGGCCGGACCGTTGCCCGACACCGGTGGCGCACCGGTGCTGGTGCTCGGCACAGGACTGTCCATGATGGACATCGCCGTGAGCCTGGCACCGGACTCGCCGCTGCACGCCGTGTCCCGGCACGGACTGCTCCCCCGCCCGCACCGCCGCAAGCCGGGCGCACCGTCCTTCCCGGACCCGCCGGAACAGATCGGCTCGCTCGGCGAGCTGCTCCGGTTCGCCCGCCGCTGCGTGTCCGCCGACCCCGAGCGGTGGCGCGAGTTCGTGGACCACCTCCGGCCGCACACCCGCCGGCTGTGGCGACAGCTGGGAGTGGCAGAACAACGGCGGTTCCTGGAACGGGTGCACCACTACTGGAACGTGCACCGGCACCGAGCCGCACCCGACACCCACCGCGCGGTGCGGGCCTTGCTCGCCTCAGGACGCTTGCGGCTGCACCGCGGCCGCGTGGAAGCGCTGACACCCGTGCAGGACGGGTTCGAAGTCGTCCTGACCGGCGGACAGGCGCTGCGGGTGGGATGGCTGGTCAACGCGACCGGTTTCCGCCGCGACGGTGGCCCACTGGTGCGGGAGCTGGTCGCGGAAGGCACCGCGCGACCCGACCCGGTCGGGCTCGGCGTGCGGACCGGCGCCGACGGCCGCGTGCTGGACCGGTGGGGCACGCCACGACGGGTGTTCACACTCGGCGCGCTGCGCCGGGGCGAGGAGTTCGAGAGCACCGCGGTACCGGAGATCCGGGCGCAGGCGGCGGAGATCGCCGCGCACGTGCGACGAGGGGTGATGACATGAACGACCTGCTGATGTACCCGGCCTACATCGACGGCAAGGACGTCGAGCACCCACAGGGCCGGTACGTGCACACGGTGACGGCACGGGCCGTGCTGGAAGACACGATGCCGGCGCTCGCGCTCAAACGCGACCTCGACGCCGGTCTGACCGACCCGCGCACCGCCGGACCCGCCGTGGTCGGCGGATGCGCCCTGGCGGACGACCGGATGGCGACCGACGCACTGGAAGCAGCAGCGCGAGCGGCACCGGAGTGGGCACGGGTGCCACTGCGCGACCGCCTGGAGATCGGGATGCGCATCGGCGAACGACTCCGGGAGAAGCGCGACGACATCGTCGAACTCCTGGTGGCCGAAGGACAGCCCCGCGACCTGGCAGGCCCGACACTGGACGAGTACTGGCGGGCCGACTTCAGCGCCGAGACGCTGACCTGGTGCGCATCGCAGATGCAGACCACCAAGCACCGCGGCTGCGGCGGACAGGCGATCGTGCGACGCGTACCCGACGGCGTGGTGTGCGTGAACCCACCGCAGAACGCCTCGACCCCGAACGCCCTGTTCGGCGCAACCGCACTGCTCGCGGGCAACGCCGTGGTGGTGCGCGCCCCCCGCGGCGTCCCACTGGCCACCACCCACGCACTGCGCGAGGTCGTCGTACCCGTGCTGGAAGAAGCCGGAGCACCCACCGGAGTGCTCAACATCCTCTGCGGACCACCGATGACCGACCTGTGGCTCACAAGCCCGCACGTCAACGACATCGTCTACGTCGGCGGCAGCGCCAAGGGCCTGGAGTTCGAACGCGCCGCCATCGCCGCGGGCAAGAAACCCGTGCTGGAGCTCGCCGGCAACGACTGCGTGGTCGTGTGGGCCGACGCCGACCTCGACAGCGCGGCGGCGGCGATCACGGAGAACTTCCGCCAATCCGGGCAGATCTGCAACATCCCCAACCACGTCATCGCACACCCGGCCATCGCCGACGCGCTGCTGGAGAAACTGGTGGCCGCCGCAGCCGCCACGAAACCCGGCTACCCCGACGAACCCGGAGTGGTGCTCACACCGGTGCTGATGGCCGACGCCTACTTCGCCGACATCGCCGACGCCGTGCGCCGAGGCGCGACACTGCTGCACGGCGGACGACGACTCGAAGTCGACGGGACACCATCGGACACGGGCTTCTTCGTGGAACCCGCCGTGCTGCGGGTCGACGGCTTCGACCGCGCCCGCGACATGCCCGCGGTGCGGGAGGAAACGTTCTCACCGCTGCTGCCGGTCGTCGTCCCCGAAGAGCACGACGGACTGTTCGACGAGATCGTGCGGTTCGTCAACGCCAACCGCTACGGCCTGCGCAACTCCTTCTGGGTCCAGGACGAATCACTGGTCGCCGAAGTCGCCGCCGGAGTGACCTCCGGCGGCGTGGTCAACATCAACGACTCGCACTCCGCGTTCCGCCCGTTCCTGCCCACCCACGGCGGCACCGGCCTCACCGGCGGCGTGTTCGGCGAGGCCAACTACCTCATGCTGCGCACGACCCACCTGCAGGGCGTGAACATCAACCGGGGAGGAGCACGGTGAACGAGCACAGCGTCGTCCTGCGCACACCACGACCGGCCGACGAGGTCTTCGACCAACTGCTGCACCCCGGCCGCTTCGCCGACGCCGCCACCGACATCGAGTCCGTGGCACCGTCGGACGACGGCGACCGGTACGCCCTGCGGTTCCGCGGCGGACTGGCCCGCTGGACACAGCGCACCGAAGCCGACCACGACGCGCGAGTCGTGCGGTTCCAACAGGTCAGCGGCGACTTCGTCGACTTCGGCGGCGCGTGGGAGGTCGAACCCGACGGCACCGGCAGCCGCGTCGTGCACCGGGTGGCGTTCCGCACCAGCGTGCCGCACCTGGCCGGCGCGATCGAACCGGTGCTCGCCCGCGTGCTGCTGCGCGCCGCCGCCGACGTCGTCGACGCACTGGCCGGTCCGGCGGAGCTCCTCTCCGGCGCCCTGACCGACCAGAAACCGTCCGAGCACACAGCGCTGGCCTACGCCGCCCCCTCAGCCGGCGCCCCGCTGCAACCGACCACCATCCCCCGCCGCCCACTCGGCCCGAACGACGTCGCGATCGACATCCGCTACTGCGGGGTGTGCCACTCCGACGTCCACCAGGTCAACGGCGACTGGGGCAGGGAACTGTTCCCGATGGTGCCCGGCCACGAGATCGCCGGCGTCGTCACCGAGATCGGCCCCGAGGTGACCCGCCACGCCGTCGGAGACCGGGTCGGGGTGGGCGTGATCGTCAACTCGTGCCGGTCGTGCGACAAGTGCGCCGACGGGATGGAGCAGTACTGCGCGGACTCGGTCGAGACCTACTCCGACGTGGACAGCTACCAGGGCGGCGAACGCACCCGCGGCGGCTACTCCACGCACATCGTGGCCGACGAGCACTTCGTGCTGCGCATCCCGGACGCGTTGCCGCTGGAACAGGCCGCACCACTGCTGTGCGCGGGCATCACCACCTACTCCCCGCTCAAGCACTGGCAGGCCGGACCCGGCCGCAAGGTCGCGGTCGTGGGCCTGGGCGGACTCGGGCACCTGGCGGTGAAGATCGCACACGCGATGGGCGCCGAGGTGACCGTGCTGTCGAGGTCGTTGCGCAAGAAGGACGACGGCCTGCGACTCGGCGCCGCCCACTACCACGCGACCGAGGACCCGGCGACGTTCGAACAGCTCGCCGGCACGTTCGACCTGATCCTGTGCACGGTCTCCGGACTGTCCGATGTAGACTCCCACCTGACGCTGCTGGCCAACGGCGGCACCATGGTCTGCCTCGGGATCACCGAGGAGTCCATGGAGGTCAGCGTGTTCTCCCTGCTGCAGGGCCGCACCTCGCTCGCCGGCTCCCAGATCGGCGGCATGGCCGAGACCCAGGAGATGCTCGACTTCTGCGCCGAGCACGGCATCGGCGCGGAGGTCGAGGTGATCGACGCCGCGCAGATCAACGAGGCGTTCGAACGGGTGGTCGCCGGCGACGTGCGGTACCGGTTCGTGATCGACACGGCCACCATGACCGCTCAGAGGTAGCCCGGTGAGCCCGTTCACCGGGCGATCTACCGTCCGGTGAACGGGCTCACCACCCGCTGGTCGGCCACGTACAGGCGGTCTTGTTGGCGCACAAGACTGGACTTGCGGCACCCGGAGCAGAGGGTTGGTTTTAGATAGCACTGAAGTTATAGAGGTTATTTACTATCCGATGCGCGCTCCAGGCGAATTCCGGCGCCCATCGACTTCACCGTGGACACGAGGTCGTCCCACTTCGCGCCGAACAGGGTCCTCTTAGGACTTCTGGGTCAAGATGGCGGCATGAACTCGTTGTTGCTCGCCGCCGCGTTCGCCATGGTCGTCCGCTCGCTGGCGGCGTCCCGGCTGGACCGCTGGAACCTCGGCGCACCGGTCGTGATGGTGCTCGCCGGCGTCGCGGTCGGGCTCGCCAACGAGGACTCCATCGCCGCGGTCTTCAACACCGAGGCGGCCCAGCACGTCGCCGAGATCATCCTCGCGGTGCTGCTGTTCGCCGACGCCACCGAGGTGCGCGCCGGCCGGCTGTGGGGCGCCTACCCCGGTGCCGCGGCACGGGTGCTGCTCGTCGCGATGCCGCTGAGCCTGGGCCTGGCGGCGGTGCTGGGCTGGCTGCTGTTCCCGTCGCTGTCGTGGGCGGTGCTGCTGCTGGTCGCGTGCGTGACGGTGCCGACGGACTTCGCCGCGGCCGAGCGGGTGGTGCGCGACCCGGCGTTGTCGGTGCGGGTGCGCAGCACGCTGAACGTCGAGAGCGGCTACAACGACGGCATCGTCTCCCCGCTGTTCCTGTTCGCGCTCGTGCTGGCCGGCGACCACACCCAGGAGCGCTCGCCGGTCGAGGCGCTGGCCACGGTGCTGCCGTTCGCGGTCAAGGCCGTGGTCGTCGGCGTGGTCCTCGGCCTGCTGCTGGGGTGGCTGATGGACCGGGCGCACCGGGCGGGCTGGGTGACGGCGCAGTCCGGGCGCGTTGCGGTGCTGCTGGCACCGCTGCTCACCTACACCGCGACGGTCGCGATCGACGGCAACGGGTTCGTCGCCTCGTTCGTGTGCGGCATCGCCTTCCGGTACGTGCACCGGCTGCTCAAGGCGCGCCGGGTCCGCGCCGGTGCCGCCGACCGCGCGGAGATCAGGGCCGACGTGCTGAACAACGACCTGCACCTGCTGGACGACGTCACCGGGCTGCTGACGATGACCATGTGGTTCGTCGTCGGCATCGCCGCGGTGCTGACCTTCTCCCTCGGCGTGTCGTGGCAGGTCCTGCTGTTCTGCCTCGCGGTGCTCACGGTGGTGCGGCTCGTCCCGGTGGTGCTGGCGCTGGGCGGGTCGCGGCTGCGCGGCCGCGAGCGCGTGCTGGTGGGCGCGCTCGGGCCGCGCGGGACGACCACGGTGGTGTTCGGGTTGCTCGCGTTCAACAAGCTGCCGGAGGGCGACGCCGCGGACACGATCCTGGTGATCACGATCGTGTGCGTGCTCGGCAGCGTGCTGGTGCACGGCATCGGGGCCAGGCCGACGGCCCGGCTCCTGTCGAAGGGTCAGTGACGCACCCGGTCGGTCGCGCAGGCGACCAGCAGCATCACGGTGACCGCTGCGAGCGCGTGGTCACCGCTGAGCGCGCAGATGCACGCCAGCGCGAACCAGAGCAGCAGTTTCATGAACCGAGGTTAGGGACCGCACGAGTGACGCGCATCTCATTTGGGGAAGGCTTGAGCTTCGATCAGGACGCGGTCAGCCGCGTGCCGCGATCCCGTCGTACATCACCCGCCGCACCGCCTCGCTCAACCGCCGCTGCTCCTGCTCCCCCGGCGCGCGCAACGACGCGATCGCCGAGCCGAGGATCATGCCGTTGACGGCCCGCGCGGTGTTCGCGACGTCGAGGTCCGCGCGCAGGTAGCCGAGCTCCACGCCGTGGGAGAGGTAGGCGGCGGTCAGCGAGTCGGCCAGCTCGAAGAGGTCGAGGACGCGGTCGGCCATGGCGCGGTCGATGCCGGGGGCCTCGAACAGCAGCAGCCGCGGCACCCGCGGGTCCGCGGTGAAGATCCGCGCCAGCGACTCCCCGATCCGGGCGGACTGGGCGCGGTACTCGTCGAGGGTGGAGACGGCGTCCGGGGCGTTCTCTGCGGTGAGGGCGCCGGTGACGCGGGCGACGAGGTCGTCGATGACGTGGTCGACGATGTCGCGCTTGTTCTGGAAGTAGCGGTAGAAGGTGCCGTGCCCGATGCCCAGGCGCGCGGCGACGTCGGCGATGCCGGTGGCGTGGTAGCCGGTCTCGGCGAAGCAGTCGAAGGCCGCGTCGATGATCTCGCGGCGCAGCTCCTGCTTCTTGCGCTCGGCGCGGCTGACCGGGTGGGCGCTGGACGTCATGACGCCGAGTCTATGACCTGCGATCCCTTGTGATCACCACAAAACTGACATACGGTTCCGAAGCTGACACGCGATTCCGTGAGGAGGTTCCCGATGGTCCACGACGCGGTCGTCGTCGGTGCCGGGTTCGGCGGCATGGGTGCCGCGATCCAGCTCAGGCGGCTGGGGATGCGCGACCTGCTGGTCCTGGAGCGGGAGGACGACCTCGGCGGCACCTGGCACGTCAACCGCTACCCCGGCCTCGCGGTCGACATCCCCTCCCCGACGTACTCCTACTCGTTCGAGCCGAACCCGCACTGGTCGCGGCTCTTCGCGCCGGGCGAGGAGCTCAAGCGCTACGCCGAGCACGTGGCCGCGAAGTACGACCTGCGCCGGTCGATGCGGTTCGGCACGACCGTCACGGGTGCGGTCTGGCGGGACGACCACTGGGAGGTGCGGACCGCGGACGGCTCGGTCGTGGCGGCGCGGTACCTCGTGACGGCGACCGGGTTCCTGTCGATGCCCAGGACGCCGGACGTCCCCGGCATCGAGACCTTCGCCGGCCGGGTCGTCCACACCGCCGCGTGGGAGCCGGTCGACCTGACCGGCGAGCGGGTGGCGGTGATCGGCACCGGCGCCACGGCGGTCCAGCTGGTCCCGGAGCTGGCGAGGACGGCGGCGGCGCTGACCGTGTACCAGCGGACCCCGATCTGGGTGAGTCCCAAACCGGACTACCGCATCCCGCCGCCGGTGCGGCGGTTGTTCGCGCGGCTGCCGGTCGTCCAACGGGCCGTGCGCCGGCTCGGCAGCTCGGTGCTGGAGCTCATGATGATCTCCGGTGTCGTGCACTACCGGCAGCTGCGGGTCGCCAACCGGCTGGCAGAGCGGTGGTGCCGGGCGCACCTGCACCGCCAGGTCCGCGACCCCGGGCTGCGCCGCGCGCTCACCCCGGACTACTCCTTCGGCTGCAAGCGGCCGACGTTCTCCAACGACTACTTCCGCACGTTCACGCGTCCCCACGTCCACCTGGAGACGTCGCCGATCACGCGGGTCGACTCGTCCGGCATCGTCACCGCCGCCGGGCGCACCGAGATCGACGTGCTCGTGCTCGCGACCGGCTTCAACCTGTGGGACGTCAACTTCCCCGCGTTCGAGGTGCTCGGACGGGACGGCAGGGACCTGGGCACGTGGTGGCGGGAGAACCGGTTCCAGGCCTACGAGGGCGTGACCGTGCCGGGGTTCCCGAACCTGGTGTCGCTCAACAGCCCCTACTCCTACAGCGGCCTGTCGTACTTCACGACGATCGAGAGCCAGATGAAGCACATGGCCCGGTTGTTCACGGCGATGCGGTCACGCGGGGCGGACGTCTTCGAGGTGACCCAGCGGGCCAACGACGAGTTCCTGCACCGGATGCGGACGCGGGTCGCGGAGAACTCCGTGTTCTCACTGGGACAGTGCGCCACCTCGCGCAGCTACTACTTCAACCAGCACGGCGAGGCGACGCTGCTGCGACCGACCTCGACGATCAACGCGCACCGGGCTGCGGGGCGCTTTCCCTTGGAGCACTACCGGTTCGCGGTGTCAGCCCGGCCACGGGCGTGAGGGGCACCAACGGCGGCCGCTCCGCCGTGGTCGTCAGCTCGATCCGCCGCCCCTCCTCCCCCGCCCGGAGCACGGCCGTGATCGTCTCGAGCACGTGCAGCGCGAGCTCGTCGCCGGCGCGCGGCGCCCGCTGCCCGTCGGCTGCGACCAGGTCGAGCAGGCCGACTCCGCGCCCTGCTCCCGTGTAGCCCGCAGCGGCGGGAAGGGTCCGCCACCCGGTGCCGTCGAGCGGGAACAGGCGGGTCTCACCGTCGAAGTGGTTCGGGTCGGGTACCGCGAGCGTGCCGGTCTCACCGTGCACCTCGATCGGCACGGCGGTGGTGGTCACCCCGTCGAAACTGGTCGTGATGGTCGAGAGCGCACCGCTGACGTGTTCGAGCACGCCGGAGACGTGGGTGTCTACCTCGACCGGGACCCGCTCACCGGTCCGCGGCCCGGACCCGATGACGCGCTCGCTGCGCAGGCGGCTGACCGCGCCGACCACCGCACGCACCGGGCCGAGCAGGTGGATCAGCGCGGTGAGGTAGTACGGCCCCATGTCCGCCAGCGGACCGCCCCCCGCGGTGTAGTAGAAATCGGGGTTGGGGTGCCAGCGCTCGTGCCCCGGCGTGACCATCACGGCCGACGCGGAGAGCGGGCGCCCGATGAGCCCGCTGTCGATCGCGGCCCGCGCGGTCTGCGTGCCCGTGCCGAGAACGGTGTCCGGCGCGCACCCGACCCGGACACCGGCCGCGGCGGCCCGGTCGACGATCGCCCGGCCGTCCGCGAAGGTGACGGCGAGCGGTTTCTCGCCGAAGACGTTCTTGCCCGCGTCGATCGCCCGGAACGCGATCTCCGCGTGGGCCGCGGGCACGGTCAGGTTGAGGACCGTGTCGACGTCCGCCCTGCCGAGCAGGCCCTCGACGCTGACCGCCTCGGCACCCGGCAACTCGGCCGCAACCGCCGCCGCGCGGGTGGTGTCGAGATCGGCGACCGCGGTGACGCGCACCGCCGGGTGGCCGCGGAGCGTGTCCAGGTACTGCCCGGAGATGAACCCGAGCCCTACGATTCCGACGCGGTGCGGGTCGCCCACGACATCCCCCTCGTGATGACGGTGCGGACAGCGGGGTGCCGCAGGACGTCCAAGCTGTGCCCCGGCGTCGTCACCACGATCCGCCCTGCACCCCACTGCCGCGTCCAGATTGCCGGGCAGGTGACCGGCCGGTGCCACGGGTGCCACGGCCGGACCGGGTGGGTGGTGGTGGCCAGCACGTCGACCAGGTCGTCGTGCAGCACCCAGTACTGCTCGGTGACCAGCTCGAAGTCCTCGACGCCCGCGGTGATCGGGTGCTCCCGGCCGAGCGCGGTGATGGTCACCTCGTGCGGCAGGAAGTTGTCCTCCGGCCCACCCTGGCGTTCGCACGGCTCCTTGCCCGGATGCGTGACGAACTGCCCACCCACCAGGTGCAGGTAGTCCGCCGACGCGCGGAACGAGTCCGCAATGCCGCCGTGCCATCCCGTGAACCCGGTGCCGGCCTCGACCGCCGAGCGCAACCCGCTCAGTTCCTCGTCGGTGATATCCGACATCGTCATGCACTGCACGACGAGGTCGGTGCGCGCCATCTCGGCGGCGTCGGCGTACACCTCGGTCGACTCCTCGACCCGCACGGCGTAACCGCTGTCCTCCAGGAAGGGGATGAACAACTCGGTGGCCTCCACCGGTTGGTGGCCTTCCCAGCCACCGCGGACCACCAACGCACTCGGCCGTGCCACGCCACCCCCCGGTAACCGCTTTCCACACCTGGCTGAACAGTGCCTCGAACGGCACCGGTGGTCAAGAACTTCCCAGCCTCCGCACCGGTCGGCGCCGAGAACGGCTGCCGGGCAGCTCCCCTGCGCTGAACGGCGCCGCGTTTGAACCGGCCGCTCCCGTGGTATCGACCAAGACCATTTGTTTCCCGTATGGAGGGTGCTCATGCAGATCCAGGTCAACACCGACCACAACATCCACGGTGGCGAAGGACTGGCCGCCTATGTGACCACCGACCTGGAGAGCGGCCTGTCCCGGTTCAGCGAATGGCTGACCTGGGTGGAGGTGCACCTCAGCGAGGACGGGGGCACCACCCCGGAGGACAAGAAGTGCGTGATCGACGCGCGGCCGAAGGGCAAGCAGCCGGTCGCGGTCACCCACCACGCGACCACCGTGGACGACGCGTACGCGGGCGCGGCGCAGAAGCTGGTGAGGGCGTTGGACTCCCGCTACGCCCGCGCCCGCGACCACAAGGGCAGTGACAGCATCCGCCACATGCCCGCTCCCGAGGACCCGGAGCTGGTCGGCGTGATCGAGGACGAGCCCAAGGGCTGATCGGCGCATCTCCGGCCGCCCATCCGGGCCGCTGCCTTTGCCGGCGTCTGCAAGTACCACCAACTCAACATCAACCTGATTCGACAGGTGGCGAACAGGTTGGTGGTAGTTGGCGGCGATTTGATCAAGTGTTGGTGGTACTTGCAGACACCTGGGCAGCAACGAGGGGGCGGGAAAGGCTTCTGGCCGGGTGCTCAGACCGGCTTGCTGAAGTGGAACGCCGCGATCACGTACCCGGCGGAGAAGTAGCGGCTGTGGGCCTCGTGCCGGTGCGTGCCGGAGTCCAGGTGCACCTGACCGCACCCGAGCCGGCGGGCCTCCTCGTCGACCCAGCGCAGCAGCGCTCCCCCGTGGCCCTGCCTGCGCACGGCGGGCAGGGTGCTCAGGTCGTCGATGTAGAGGTGGTAGCCCACGTAGAGGTTCGTCAGCGGACGGAACCCGGCCACCGCGACGACCTTCCCGTCCGCGTCGAACGAACCGACCAGCCGGTAGCCCTCCTTGCGCTGCACCCGCACCGCCGCCACGAACTCGTCCGCGGAGACGAGGTGTGCCCGCAGCTCCCGCATCGCCTCGAATGCCAGGGCGGTGTTCTCGTCGTCGAGCTCGGCAACGGTGTGCGTCGTCATGCCGACGATCATCACGGCAAGAAGTGGCCTCTCAGAAGACCCAGTTCACAAGATTTCTGAGAGGCCACTTCCCAGAGGCGACTACGGGGTCAGGTTGAGGCTCCACGTGTCGAGGGTGCCGGTGTCGGACGAGGCCAGGTCGCGCACGCGGAGCTTCCACGTGCCGTTCGCGGTCTCAGCGGACAGGTCGGCGGTGTAGCTGCGGTCGATGTTGTCCGCGCTGCCGCCGCTGCGGTTGTGCAGCACGTACGCCGTGCCGTCCGGTGCGATCAGGGACACCGTCAGGTCGCCGATGTAGGGGTGGACGATCCGCACGGCGACCGTCGCGGTGGCCGAGGGCGTGGCCGAGCAGCCGGAGATCACCAGGTCGCTGTCCACGGCCGCGCCCGCGTCGGGGATGGCGAGGTCGGTGCCGTTGGTGCCGTTGCAGCTCCCGCCGCCACCACCGGTGACCGTGAGGCCGTAGGTGGCGGTGCGCGACACCGAACCGGCCGCGGTGACCGTGACCGAGTAGGTGCCGGACGCGACCGACGCGGTGGTGTTGATCGTCAACGTCGAGCTGCCACCGGTGCTCACCGACGCCGGGCTGAACGACGCCGTCGCGCCCGAGGGCAGGCCGGAGGCCGACAGCTGCACGGTCTGCGCGTTGCCGCTCACCGTCTGGGTCGCGACGGTGGCCGAGACCGGCGAACCCGCCGCCACCGAGCCGGACGTCGGCGACACGGCGACGGAGAAGTCCGCGCCGGGGGTGCTGCTGCCGACCGCGGACTTCCACAGGGTGTAGGCGATGCCGTCGACCGCGCGGTTGAGGTGGGTGTCGCTGATGTTGGCCGTCGTGTCGCAGGAGGAGTGGTAGCACGGGTCGAACGCGCGGCCCGCGGTGCCGCCCCACTTCGTCGCCTGGGCCGAGGTCTTGGTGGCGCTGGCGCCCATCGCGTAGCCGGAGGCCGGGATGCCCGCGTTGGTGAACGACGCGTCGTCGGACCGGTTGCGGCCCTCGGTGTTCTCCTCGGGCTGCAGGCCCAGCGAGTCCCAGTAGGCCTTCATGTGCACGGACTGGGTGGAGTTGATGTTGTTGATGAAGTAGCCGCCGTTGACGGAACCGACCATGTCGAAGTTGTAGTAGGTCTTGATCTTCGAACGTTCGGTCGACGGCAGCTGCGAGACGTAGAAGCGCGAGCCGTTGAGGCCCTGCTCCTCGTCGGTCCACCAGGCGAACCGGACCTTGTTCAGCATCGCCGGGTTGCTGCGGGAGAGCACGAGCGCGGTCTCCAGCAGCGCCGCGGAGCCCGAGCCGTTGTCGTTGATGCCGGGACCGGCGGACACGCCGTCGAGGTGGGCGCCGAACATGTAGACGTTGCTCGCGTTGCCGCCGGGCCACTCGGCGATCACGTTCGGGCCGGCGCCGGTGGAGCAGCCGGAGGTGCAGGCCTGTTCGGACACCGTGAACCCGGCCGCGGTCAGCTTGTCCTTCACGTAGGCGACCGAGGCGCGGTAGCCGGCCGTGGTCGAACGGCGGTTGCCGCCGTTCTGGGAGGCGATGGTGGCGAACTGGGTCAGGTGCGCCTTGACCGCCGCGACGTCGACGTCGGGGATCTGCGGGCCGGTGCCGCCGGTGACCGTCAGCGTGTAGGTCGCGGTCTTGGTGGTGCCGCCCGCGGCCCGGACGGTGATCGGGTAGGTGCCCGACGCGGTCGAGGACGTGGTGCTGACCGACAGCGTGGAGCTCGCGCCCGTGGTGACCGAGGCCGGGCTGAACGACGCGGTGGCGCCGGAGGGCAGGCCGGTGGCGGTCAGCTGCACGGTCTGCGCCTGGCCGGCCGTCGTCTGGGTCGAGACGGTGGCCGAGGCCGACGAGCCCGCGGCGACCGAGCCGGACGTGGGCGACACGGCGACGGAGAAGTCGCCGGCCGGGGTGGAGCCGCCGAGGTTCAGCGACCAGGAGTCGATCCGGCCGACGTCGTTGGTCGCGTTGTCGTTGACCCGCAGCTTCCAGGTGCCGTTCGAGGTCTCGGCCGACAGGTCGACGGTGTAGGTCTGGTCGATGTTGTCCGCGGAGCCACCGCTGCGGTTGTGCAGGGGGTAGGTGGAGCCGTCCGGGGCGACCAGCGTCACCGCGAGGTCGCCGATGTAGGTGTGGACGATCTTCACCGGGACCGTGCTGGTGGCGGACGGTGCCGAGGGGCAGTCGGTGATGGTGAGCGGAGACTCGACGGTGGTGTTGTCACCGATCGCGACGTCACCGTCGTTGGTGCCCGAACAGCCGGCCTGGGCCGTGGCGGAGGCGGGCAGGGCGACCGCCGCGGCGACGATTGCCGCCAGTGCCGTGCCGAGCAGGGGTCTTCTTCGCACGGTGGAGCTCCTTCGCAGGGTCTGCAGGTTTGCAGGGTCTGGCGAAGGTAGCTCCGCGGAGCGCTGACGACATCCGGTCGTTCGGAGGGTTGTGGTGCGGGTTCAGCCCGGCAGCGCCGTGCCGGGGGTGCGGGCGACCAGCGCGGCGGCCGCGATCAGGTCCCAGCCGGGCGCGTACTCGTTGCCGGTCTCCAGGTGCGGTGCGTGCTTCTCGTAGCGGTCGAGCAGTTCTAGCACCGACTCGAAGACCGCGCGGTCGGGGTGCTCCGGCCGGACACCGCAGCAGTGCCGCGCCAGGTCGAGCATCTGGCCGGGCGACTCGCCGCGCTTGGTGGCCTCCACCCCGGCCGCGAGGTACACGTACAGGCGTTCCAGCAACGGGTCCAGCACCGGCACCCGGCCGGGCGCCGGACCGAGGTCGGGGGCGTCCCGCCGTTCCACCAGCCGCAGCGCGTTGCCGCCCAGCACGCCCGCGACCTGCTCGTCGTCCAGGCCGGCGTACCGGGCGCAGCGTGCGGCCGCGTGCGCGCCCCACAGCGCCGTCGAGTACGGCACGTCGCTGCCGAACAACACCCGTCCGGGTGGCATCGTGGCGAGCGCGACGACCAGGTCGGTCGGGCTCCACCAGGACGTGTCGAGGTACAGGTTGTCCACCGGGTGCCCGGACAGCCACGCCAGGTCCGTGAGCGCGGCGTGCGCCAGCACGAACCGGGCACGGGGGTAGCGGCGCAGCACCGCGAGCAGCGTGTCGCCGAACGGGTCGATCTCGGGTCCGGCGTGCACCACGACGGGCAGCGTCAGCTCATGCGCCAGGCCGAACACCCCGTGCAACCGGTCGTCGTCGAGGGCGAACTCGTCGCTGGCCGGGTGGAGCTTGATCCCCCGCGCACCCGCCCGCACGCACCGCAGCGCCTCCGCCTCCGCGTCGTCACCGGGCGCCACCCGGCAGAACGCGACCACCGGTGACTGCGCGGCGGCGATCACCGCGTCGTTGGCACGGCGGTAGCCCTTCGGCTCGGTCAGCGGGAACACCGCCGCGGCCGCGTCCACTTCGGACAGGGCGTCCAGCAGCTGGTCGAAGGTGCAGGAGAACCCGCTCGGGTCGTTCGTGCCCACGTGCGTGTGGATGTCGAACAACGGCGCCGTCTCCCCGAGCGCCTCCCACCACGGCCGCACCAGGTCGTCTGCGTACACACCTCACCCCGTTCCTGTCCGTGCGCGAATGCCCGGTGGGGTCACGGGCAAACTCCGGTCGTTTTTCCCCGACCCGGCCGGGTAGCCGACGCACATGAGCGAACAACTCCCGATTTCCGGCTACGACCAGCTGACGCTCGGCGACCTCAAGCACCGCATCCGGTCGCTGGACGAGCAGGACCTGCGGCGGGTGCGCGAGCACGAGGAGGCGCACGGCAACCGCACACCGGTGCTGGAGGTCGTCGACGAACGGTTGCGGCAGCTCGCGGACGGCGCCGAACCGGCAGGCGGCGACCAGCGCAACACGCCACCGGCGGACGGCACGGCCGGCGGGTCGCCGGTGTCGCCCCAGCAGTCCCCGGACGGCAACACCCCGTTGCGGCACGGCGTGTACCAGCAGACACCGGCCCGTGGCCGCTGATGCCCGTGGGGGTGCGGTGACCGCACCCCCACGGGACCTGCTCACAGCTTGAAGACCGACCGCACGCAGCCGTCGTCCTTCTTCTTGAAGATGTCGTAGCCGTGTGCGCCCTCGCTCAACGGCATGACGTGGGTCGCCAGGTGGTTCGTGACGAGCTCGCCGGTGGCGATGCGGTCGAGCAGCGCCGGGATGTAGCGCTGGCCGTGTTGCTGTGCGCCGCGCACGGTCAGACCCTTGTTCATCATGGCGCCCAGCGGGAACTTGTCCACGAACCCGGTGAACACGCCCAGCACGAACACCGACCCGCCCTTGCGGCAGTTGTAGATCGCCTCGCGCACGGCGATCGGCCGGTCCGTTTCGAGCTTCAGCTTGCTCTTCACCTGGTCGTAGGCGTACTGCGGCCCCGTCGAGTGCGCCTCGCAGCCGACCGCCTCGATGCACACGTCCGGTCCGCGCCCGCCGGTGGCCTCCAGCAGCGCGTCACCGACGGAGGTGTTCTCGTAGTTGATGGTCTCAACGCCGAACAGCTGTTCCGCCTGGCGCAGCCGGTAGTCGAACCGGTCGATCACCAGGACCCGTTCCGCGCCGAGCAGTTGGGCCGCACGGGCAGCCATCTGCCCGACGGCGCCGCACCCCCACACAGCGACGACGTCACCGGGTTTCACACCGCCGAGGTCGGCGCCCATCCAGCCCGTCGCTGCCGAGTCCGACGTGAACAGCGCGCTCATGTCGTCGACCGCTTCGGGGATGGGGATGGCGGTGTGGTCGGCGAACGGCACGCGCACGTACTCGGCGTGGCTGCCGCGGAAGCCGCCCATCGCGTGCGAGTAGCCGAAGATGCCGCCGGGGTTGGCGCCCCAGAGGCCCTGGGTGATGGCCGGGTTGGTGTTGGTGTTGTCGCACAACGAGTACAGCTCGTTGCGGCAGTACCAGCAGCGGCCGCAGGCGATGAACGAGCACACGACGACGCGGTCGCCCGGCCGGTGCCGCGTGACACCGGGCCCGACCTCGACCACCTCACCCATGAACTCGTGCCCGATCACGTCACCGGCCTGCATGAACGGGATGTGGCCGGTGAGCAGGTGCAGGTCGGAGCCGCACACGGTGCTCAGCCGGACCTTGAGGATCATGTCCTGGTCGTTCAGCAGCCGCGGGTCCGGCACGTCCTGCACGCGGACGTCGTTGATCCCCTCCCAGCACAACGCCTTCACAGCCGGCCACCTCCCCTTCCGGTCACCAGCTGCAGCGCCTTGCCCAGGGGGCCGGGGTGCGTCGGCGCGGTGTCGGGTTCGACCACCTCGCCGGCCTCCAGCACCGACTTCGCCCTGCGCAGCGCCTCCCGCAACTCGGCGCGGGACGCGTCGCCCAGTGGCTGCGCGACCAGTTCGGTGCCCTTGTCCCCTGCGGCCGCGCGGATGCTGATCTCGGCCTGGTCCCGCCACGGCCCGGTCAGGTCCGGTAACGCCGCCTGCACGTCGGTGGGAGCGCGGTCGACCGTGACGGTCAGCGGCCGCTCCCCCTTCCCCTGCGCCTGCCGCCGGCGCCGCGCCACCGCCGCCGCGGTCACCACGCCCGCGGCCAGCAGCGCTTTCCCTGCTGAGTTCATGGTTTCTGCCTCTCTCGGAGCGCGAGAGCCGTGAGTACCCGACGTTGCGCGGAACAACCGGGTTCGACCGGATCTGCGCGGGTATGACTCCGGTGCCGAACAAAACACTGGAGGTATCAATGGCAACGGGTGAAACCGGGTTCGACGACGTCACCTACGACCTGATCTCCGTGCAGTACCACGCGCTCAAGGCCGGTCACGACTACGGCCAGTACGTGCGGGACGCCGACAACGCGGGCCGTCAGGACATCGCGGACTTCTTCCGGCGCGTGATGGAGGAGGACTCCGCCCGCGCCCGGCAGTGCCACGAGTTCATCAAGGAGCTGTCGGGTTCGAGCGACTCCGGGCCCGCGGTCAGCTGACCGCGCCGCCCAGCTCCACCCCACCGGTGATGATCAGCAGCGCCACGTCGAGGACCGCCACCGCGAGCAGTGCGGTGAAGTTCGCCCGCGACCCCGGCCGTCGTCCGCGCAGCCTGCCGAGCACGAGGATCAGCACCGACAACGGCACCGCCACGAGCCCCGCCGCAGTGACGGGGCCGGGCGGGCCGACCGCGAGGACCACTCCGGTGATCACCGCCAGCGCGGCTGCAACGCACGCGCTGGCGGTTCCGCCGATGCGGTGCGGCAACCCGCGCACGCCGGTCGCCGCGTCGTCGTCGAGGTCCGGGATGACGTTGGCGAAGTGGGCGGCGCTGCCGAGCACGGCGGCCGCCGCCATGAGCCACAGCGGTGGCCACCGCCCGTCCGGACCGCCCAGCGTCACGAACGCGGGCAGCAACCCGAACGAAAGCGCGTACGGCACAACGGAGAACGCCATGGCCTTGACCCCGAGGTCGTACGCCCACGCCGAACACAGCATCACGACGTGCAGCAGCGTTGCGTCCACACCGGACAGCAACGACAGTCCGACCGCGGCCACCGCGGCGACGACCGTCGCGACCGCCACCACCCGCCTCGACACCACGCCGGTGGCGACCGGTTTGTCCGCGCGGCCCACGCGCGCGTCCCGGCCGGCGTCGAGCAGGTCGTTGAGCCAGCCGACGGACAGCTGCCCGGCCAGCACCGCCGCCGCGACGGCCACCAGTCCGGCGGCCGACCGACCGACCGCCGCGGCCAGCACGGTGGCCACCACGGTGACCGCGACGGAGGGCAGCGGATGACAGGAACGCGCGAGAGCTTCGAGGCGACCCATGGGCCTCCAGTCTGCCAGTGGGCGGCCACCGCGCAGAACGATCTTGAACCGAACGACCCCGAGCTGTACGAACGGCTGGCCGCCGAGTGGTGGCGGCCGAGCGGCGCGTTCGTGATGCTGCACTGGCTCGCCGCCGCACGGGCCGCCCTGGTTCCACCGGCCGTTCCCGGTGCGGTGCTGGTCGACCTGGGCTGCGGTGCGGGCCTGCTCGCGCCGCACGTGCGCCGCTACCGGCACATCGGGGTCGACCTCTCCCACGAAGCACTGCGCCAGGCGGCCGAACGCGGCGTGCTGCCCGTCCGCGCGGACGTGCTCGCCGTGCCGCTGCCCGACGGGTGCGCCGACGTCGTCGTCGCCGGCGAGATCCTCGAACACGTCCCCGACCTGCCCGCGGCCGTCGCCGAGGCCTGCCGGGTGCTGCGCCCCGGTGGCCTGCTGGTGCTCGACACGCTGGCCGACACCGCGCTGTGCCGGCTGGTGGCCGTCGGGGTGGCGGAACGCGTGCTCGGCCTGGCGCCGCGCGGGGTGCACGACCCGGCGCTGTTCGTCGACCGGGCACTGCTGGTGCGCGAGTGCGCCCGGCACGGTGTGCGCCTGGTTCTGCGGGGTATCCGCCCCTCGTTGCCCGACCTGCTCACGTGGTTCGCGCGCCGCAGTCGGTCCGTCCGCATGGTGCCGACCGCGTCCACGGCCGTGCTCTTCCAGGGCGCCGGCCGCAAGAAGGGATGATCCGTGGACCTCCCCGCACTGGTTGACCGCATGTCCGGCCGCGCGTCGAAGTACGACGTGGCCGGGGAGTTCCCCGAGGAGGACTTCGCCGACCTGCGCTCCGCGGGCCTGCTCGGCCTGATGGTGCCGCAGCGGCTCGGTGGCACGGGTGCCTCGTTCGCCGACTACACCGACGTCGCCGTGCAGCTGGGCAGTGGCGCCGGGGCGACGGCGTTGATCTTCAACATGCACGCGTCGGTCACCGGCGCGCTCGCCCACACCCCCGACGAGCTGGTGCGCCAGTTCGGTGCGCCGGAGAGCTTCTTCGCCTCCCGCGACCGGGTGCTGGCCGCTGCCGCGGAAGGCGCCCTGTACGCGGTGGCGATGAGCGAACGCGGGGTCGGCTCGCGGCTGTCGCAGGTGCGGACCTCCTACGAGCGCACCGGTTCCGGTTTCCGGATCACCGGCGCGAAGACGTTCGTCTCCGGCGCGGGACACGCCGACGCCTACCTCGTGGCCGCGCGGGACAGCACGTCGGAGGAACCGAAGGTGTCGTACTTCCTCGTGCCGGCCGGCCCCGGCGTCGAGATCAGGCCCACCTGGGACGCGCTCGGGATGCGCGCCACCACGAGCCACGACCTCGACCTCGACGTCGAGGTGGGCGAGGACGCGCTGGTCGGCGGGATCGAGGGGGCCGCGCTGCTGCTGGCCCAGGTGATGCCGCAGTGGCTGGTCGCCTCCTACGCCGCGGTCTACGTGGGTGTCGCGCAGTCCGTGCTGCGGCACGGCGTGGCGCACCTGCGGGAACGCGGGCTGCACACGTTGCCGATGGTGCGCGCCCGGCTCGGGCGGGCCGACGTGGCGGTCGCCGCGGCCGAGCTGGTCGTGCGCAGGGCGGCGCGGCAGGTCACCGACGACCCCGGCAGCCCGGAGACGAACCGCTGGGTGTGGCGCGCGAAGCTCACCGCTGGAGACACGGCGGCGCAGGTGGCGTTCTCCGTGCTGGAGGCGGCGGGGGCGTCGGCGACCCGGCGCGGGCACCCGCTGGAACGGCTCTACCGCGACGCCCGCTGCGGTGCGCTGCAACCGGCGACGTCCGACGTGTGCGCCGACTGGCTCGGCGCGAGCGCACTGGGCGACAACCCGGACGAGGTGGCGCGCTGGTGACCGCGCACATCGCCGCGATCGGCACCGCGTTCCCGCCGGTGATCGAGCAGGACGCCGTGTGGGAGCACCACTTCAGCCCGTTGCTGGACGGCAGCAGGGCGGCCGGGCGGATCTTCGCGGCGGCCGGCGTGCAGCGCAGGCATGCCGTCGTGAGCCCGCTGGAGCTCGACGTGTCGGCGTGGACGACCGGTGAGCGGATGCGCCTGTACGACGAGCACGCGCGGCCGCTGGGGCACCAGGCCGTGACCGCCGCGCTGCGGTCGGCCGGTCTCGACGCGTCCGACGTCGGTCAGCTCACCGTCGTGTCGTGCACCGGCTACACGGCACCGGGCCTGGACGTGCAGCTGGCCGCGTCGCTGGAACTCCCCCAAGACGCCCAGCGGCTGCTCGTCGGGCACATGGGCTGCTACGCCGCGCTCCCCGCGCTCAGCTCCGTGGCCGACTACGTGACCGTGCACCGCCGTCCTGCGGTGCTGCTGTGCCTGGAGCTCACGTCACTGCACGTCCAACCTTCCACGAAAGACCTCCAGCAGGTCGTCACGCACGCGCTGTTCGGCGACGCGGCCACCGCGCTGGTCGTGCTGCCCGGTCAGGGCGGACTGGAGGTGGTCGGGACCGGTGCCGTCACCGATCCGGCCACCGCGGACCACATGACGTGGACCGTGACCGACCACGGGTTCCGGATGACGCTGTCCCCGCAGGTGCCCGACGTGCTGGGCAAGCACGTGCGGGACGCCGTGGAACGGCTGCTCGCCGAGCACGGCCTGACCGTGCCGCAGGTGCGCGGCTGGGCCGTGCACCCCGGTGGTCCGCGCATCCTCGACACCGTCGAGCACGAGCTCGGGCTGCCGCCGGACGCGCTGGAGCCGTCCCGGCGGGTGCTGCGCGAGCACGGCAACTGCTCGTCGCCGACCGTGCTGCTGGTGCTCGACGAGCTGGTGCGGGGCGCTGGGCTGCGACCGGGTGACCCGGTGGTGGCGATGGCGTTCGGCCCCGGTCTGACCCTGTACACCACTCTGCTGTCCGCGAGGTGACGCCGTGCGCTCCGTCGAAGGTCAGGTCGTGCTCATCACCGGAGGGTCGGCCGGCATCGGCCGCGTGACCGCGCGGCGGCTCGCCCGTCGCGGTGCCCGTGTGGCGATCTGCGGCCGTGACCAGGACCGGCTCACCGCCGCGGTGCAGGAGCTGCCCGGTGCCTGGGGCATGTGCTGCGACGTCACCGATCCGCGGGCGCGCGAGGAGCTGGTGCGCGGTGTCGTCGACCGGTTCGGCCGCATCGACGCCCTGGTGAACAACGCGGGGCAGGGCCGGGTCGCGAAGCTCGCCGAGCTGGACGCCGAGCAGGCGACCAGCCTCGTCGAGGTCAACTTCACGGCGGTGGTCGAGCTGACCCGGCTGGTGCTGCCGCACCTGGAGTCCCGCGGCGGGCACGTGGTGATGATGTCGTCGATCGGCGCGTGGGTGCCCGTGCCGCCGTTGTCGCTGTACTCGGCCACCAAGGCCGGTGTGCTGGGGCTGGCGGTCGGGTTGCGGCGCGAGGTGCCGCGAGGCGTGAAGGTGCACGCGGTCTGCCCCGGTCCGATCCGCACCGAGTGGCTCTCCCGCGACCTCAACGGCCGTCCGTCCGAGCAGGAGGCCCCGAACCGGCTGTCCGCGGGTTCGGCGCCGGAGGCCGTGGCCCGCGCGGTCGAGCGGTGCCTGACCGCGCGAACCTCCAGGACGATGGCCGCGCCGCGCTGGTGGGCCGTCGCACGCCTGGGTGCTCTCGCGCCGGTGAGCCGGGTGCTGGACCTCGTGGTCGCACCCGCCTCCACCACGATCGTCCGAGCCGCCCGACGCTACGGCCGCCACCTGAGCCCCTAGCCCGCCCCTCCGTTGTCGCCCCACGCATCTGCAAGTACCACCAACTCATGATCAAACCGCCGCTGACCACTACCAACATGGTCGCCGCCCGCCGGACCGGATCGGCGTGCGCAGGTGGCGGGAAACGCTGTTGGTAGTAGGAAAGTGCCTGTTGATGTTGAGTTGGGGGTACTTGCAGATGCCAGAAAAGCCAAGGGGCGGTTAGCGCCGGGACGGGGCGGCACCGCTCAGGGAGCTGGGTGCGTCGGGGTGGGCGTTCTCCTCGACGCTGACGCCGAGGCGTTCGACCAGTTCCCCGCCCAGCCAGCCACCGAGGCCGCCGGCCAGGAAACCCAGCCAGGCCACGACGATCGCGGGCCAGGTGGGGTGCCAGTCCGGCTCGCCCAGGCGCAGCAACCAGCTGATCGCGAACGCCACCAGCACCACGCCGTTCGACAGGCCGTGCAGCAACCCGATCCGCCGCGCTCGGGTGCCGCGCGGGACGACCAGCGCCCAGTCGAGCCAGCCCGTGGCGGCGGTGACCACCCCCATCAGCACGCCCGCGGCGATGAGGTGGGCGGCGGTGAACTGGAAGCTCACCCGGTCGGTGAGCAGGTACAGCACGTCGAAGCCGACCGCGGTGGTCAGCAGGCCCAACGGGAACACGATGAGGATGGGGTGGACGGCGTGGCCCGCGGCGCGGACGCGACTGCGCATGAGGTGCTCCTTCCGGAAGCGACTGCTGCCAGCAGGCGTACCCGGCGGCGGAGCGGATACCCCTCTCTCATGAACAACTCTGGCGTGAACACCCCTGGCGTGCCGATCGAGGAACTGCGGCGGTTCGTGCTGGACCGGCTCGACGAGGACGAACGCCGCCTGGCCGACGAGGAGCTGCCGCGGCTCGACGACGCCGAGCGCCGCGGCCGGTTGCGGGTCGTGCGCTCCGACGACGGCGCCGGGCTGCTCCTGCTGCCCGGCCCGGTGCAGGCGGCGGAGGAACGGGCGACGGTGCCGTTCCCGGAGAAGGTCGGCCTGCTGCGCACCGAGGTGGAGCAGACCGAGGACGAGGCGGTGCTGCGGCTGGTCGCGTCCGCCTACAACGAGCACCACGACTGGCAGGAGGAGTGGCGATGACGAGCCGCGCGCCCGAGCCCGACCGGGTGACCGCCGAGAGCGAGCTGGAGGACGCCGACATCGGCGGCGAGCACACCCGGCCCACCTACGCCGACGAGAACCCCGGCGGCCCGCACCGCGGACCCGACGAGTCCGAGCCCGACGACGAGGGCGGCATGGACCCGTGAGTCACTCCTCGACCTGCTGGGTGACCGTGCCGCGCACGAAGTACCGCTGGGCCACCAGGAACAGCAGGATCATCGGCACGGTGGCGACGACGCTGGCCGCCATCACCAGCTCCCACTGCGCCTCGCCGCCCTGGCCGAACCGGTCCAGCACCGCCTTCAGCCCGCGCGGCAACGTGTACAGCTCCGGCTCGCGCAGGTAGATCAGCGGCCGGATGAGGTCCGTCCAGGCGGCCTTGAGCTCGAACACGAACACGACGATCAAGCCGGGCCGGGCCAGCGGCAGTGCGAGGGACCGGAACTGCCGCCACGGTCCGGCGCCGTCGACCCGTGCCGCGTCGAACACCTCCGCGGGCAGGCCGAGGAAGAACTGGCGCAGCAGGAACACGTAGAACGCCGACCCGAACAGGTTGCCCGCCCACAGCGGGACCTGCGTGGTCGCGAGGCCGACCGCGTGCCACTCCAGGTACACCGGCACCATCGTGACGGCGGCGGGCAGCATCATCGTGGCGAGCACGAGCCCGAACAGGACACCGCGGCCGCGGAACCGGAAGCGGGCGAAGCCGAACGCCACGACCGCGCTCGACACCGTCGCCGCCGCGGCGGCCGCGAACCCGACCGCCACGCTGTTGCCCACCCACGCGAGCAACGGCACGGCCCGCCAGACCTCGGCGTAGTTCTCCGGCCGGAGCACCTCGGGCAGCAGGACGTTGTCGAAGACCTGCGAGCGGTCCTTCAGCGACGCGCTGACGAGCCACCAGAACGGGTACGCGAACAGCACCCCGACGGCGACCAGCGCCAGCACCACGGGCAGCCTGCGGATCATGACCGGTCCTCGTAGTGCACGTAGTCGCGCGAGAGCCGCACCTGCACGGCGGTGATCGCCGCGATCACCAGGAACAGCACCCACGCCAGCGCCGAGGCGTAGCCCATGCGCAGCGAGCCGAACGCCTCCTGGAACAGGTAGATCACGTAGAACAGCGCCGCGTCGCCCTCGGCCGGTGACGACGGGCGGGCGCCGAAGAACATCGTGTAGGCCTCGGTGAAGACCTGCAGCGACGCGATGGTGTTGACGATGACCGTGAAGTACACCGTGCCGCTGATGCCGGGCAGGGTGATGTGCCAGAACTGCCGCCACGGCGAGGCGCCGTCGAGCCTGGCTGCCTCGTAGCGCTCCCCCGGCACCCTGGTCAGCGCCGCCAGGTACAGCACGGCGGTGCTGCCGACGGTCCACAGGCTCATCAGCACCAGGCCCGGTTTGATCCAGTCCGGGTCGGTCGTCCACTGCGGACCGGTGAACCCGAACCAGCCCAGCACCGCGTTGACCGCGCCGTTCTGGCCGTTGAGCAGCAACAGGAACAACGCCGCCAGCGCGACCGGCGGGGTCATCGTGGGCAGGAACAGCACGGTGCGGAAGAACCCGGCGGACCGGCCGGCGCGGCGCAGCAGCGAGGCCAGCCCGAGAGCGAGCACGATCTGCAGCGGCACGTGCAGCAGCGTGAAGAAGACCGTGTTCCACAACGCGGTCGCCGCCCGGTCGTCGGTCAGGATCTCCCGGTAGTTCGACAGCCCGGTGAACCGCGTGGGCTTGAGCAGGTCGTAGTGGGTGAACGACAGGTACAGGCTGTAGAGCATCGGCCCGGCGGTGAGCAGCAGGAACCCGAGCACCCACGGCAACACGAACAACCAGCCCGCGCGGGCCTCCCGCGCGGTCGTCATCAGCGTCCTCCGACGCGGGTCAGCGCCCGGCCGGCCTCGCGTTGCGCCTGCGCCATCGACTCCTCGGGGCTCTGCTGACCGAGCAGCACCCTGGTGACCGCGGCCTCCCACGACCGCACGAGGTCGCTGGCAGCGGGGCTCGGTGGCAGCGCGAAG
Source organism: Lentzea sp. NPDC042327 (assembly GCF_040647275.1). Taxonomy (NCBI): domain Bacteria; kingdom Bacillati; phylum Actinomycetota; class Actinomycetes; order Pseudonocardiales; family Pseudonocardiaceae; genus Lentzea; species Lentzea sp. NPDC042327. The sequence continues at coordinate 63,813 of NZ_JBEZBX010000012.1, read as the reverse complement.
GCCTTGTCCTGCACGGACTGCAGCACTCGCACGCCCTGTTCGAGCACCCGGATGCCGCGCGGGTCGTAGACCTCGGCGAAGATCCTCTCGTCGGCGGCGCGGTTGGCGGTGAAGGTGCCGCTGTAAGGCTTCCCCTTCGCGGCCAGTGCGTCCCTGCGCGCCTTCGCGGCGGTGACCCACGTGTCGGTCGCGGTCATGGTGGTGATGAAGTCGCAGGCGAGGTCCGGGTGGCGGGCGCCCTTCGGGATCGCCCAGGCCTGCCCTCCTGCCTCGGTCAGCGGGGCACCGCGCCGGTCGGTCAACGGTGCGATCGTGACGTCGACGTCCGGCGAGTTGGCGGCGAGGGTGTTGACGTACCAGGAGTCCATCGCCATGGCGGCGACCTGGCCGGTGGCGATCTCGTTCTTCGCCCCGAAGGAGTCGAACGTGTCGCGGAACGCCTTGAACGCCGCCCAGCCACCCTGCTCGCGCACCAGCCCGGCGGTGTAGCGGACGGCCTCGACCACGCGCGGGTCGTCCAGGTGCGGTTCGTCGCCGAGCAGGTCGGCGCCGTTCGCCTTGGCCCACATGGCCACGAACTCCGGCATGCGCGGGTCGAACCCGATGCGCTGCACCCGGCCGTCCTGCACGCGGGCGAGCCGCGCGGTGACCTCGGCGAGAGCGTTCCAGTCCGTTGTGGACAGCCGGGCCGGGTCGACGCCGTTCTCGCGCAGCACCGGGTTGTTGAGGATCAGCACCCGGACGGTGAAGAAGTCCGGCACCCCGTACACGGTGCCCTCGTAGGTCACCTGCCGCACCGCCGCCTCGCGGTAACCGGCGAGGTCGACGCGGTGGCGGGCCAGGCACGGCCCGAGGTCCTGCACCGCTCCCCTGGCCGCGTACCCGCCGAGCTTGCGGCGGTCGGCGTAGACCAGGTCCGGCGGGTCGCCCGCGGCCACCGAGGAGAGGAACTGCTGCTCGTCGAACACGCCCTCGTTGACCCGCAGGTCGACCTCGGGCCGGTCAGCCTTGAAGACCGCCACGCGGGCGGTGGCGTGCTCGTCCGGCAGGCCGAAACCCATGGTGACGAGCGTGTTCGGCCGATCGGCCGCGCTGGGCCCGAGGCCTCCGCAGCCCGCGACGAACAGAACGGCCAGTGCTAAGGCCGGCCCCCTCATGCGCGGGCGGCGACCACGGCGCGACGGCCGCGGAGGTGGTTGCGCGCCGCCGTCAGCAGCGTCCGCGCCTCCATCAGCTCACCGTATTCCAGGTGGTCGTCAGCGGCGGCGACGTGGGCCAGCGCCTGCTGCGGCGCCGCAGGTGCGCTCAGCACCGCGCGCGCCAGGCACTTGCGGGCCTGTTCCGCCTGCAGCGCCAGGTCGGCGCCGCCGGTCGCGCGGAGGAGCACCAGGGCGTCGCAGATGGCCTGGTCGAGGGAGCGGTGCTGCACGGTGGCCACCTTCGGACAGTCGGGAACGGGAGCGCCGACTGCTTGACGCCGATCCCGGCTACCCGCGGTTCACGGGTGGCAAACGGGTTGTGCGCGGGAAAGTCGCGGTGTCCCCCGATCAGCCGCCGCGGTTGTCGACCGCGGAGCTCAGTGCCGCGGCGGCCTCGGCGAGCGCCCGGTCCGAGACCGGCTCGCCACCGGCCCGGTCCAGCAGGTCGTCCCTGGACACCACGGGCAGGGCGCCGCGCAGGTCGGGCCGGTCGAGCTCGGTGCTGCCGGCCACCACGTACCGGCCCTCCACGTGCACCAGCATCGCGTTGTGGCGCGGCGAGTCGAGCAGCTTCCTCAGGTCTTCGACGGGAACGGGCACGTCGTTCTCCTCTCGTCGCGCCACAACGGCGATGTGCGGGCGGTCAGTGACCGGTGGCCTCGTTGCCCACGCGCTGACCGGACTCCTTGGCGTGGCCGCCGACGTCCTGCGCCGCCTCGCGGGTGTGCTGGGCGGTGGTCTGCGCGGCGTCCGCTGCGACCTGCCTGACCTCACCGGCGGCGTCGGTCACCGAGGACGTCACGTCCTCCTTCAGGTGCTGAGCGGACTCGGTCAGCGCCTCCTTGGCCGGTTCGATCGCATCGCTGAAGGTGTCGGAGAGTTGCTGCACCGCCTGCTGTTCGGCGTCGGTGCGGGGCAGCACGGCCGCCAGCAGCAGTCCGGAGCCGAACGCGATCAGGCCGGCCGCGAGCGGACTGCCCTGCGTCTGGCGGGCGACCCGCTGCGGGGCCTCCTGCACCACCTGCGCGGCCTGCTGCGCGCGGTCCGCAACGGCCTGACCGGCCTGCTCGGCCCGTTCGGCCACGGCCTGCCCGGTGTTCTGCCCCTGTGCCCGCACGCTCTGGGCGGTGTCGCTCGCGGTTCCCATCACCCTGTCCTTCATCGCGGTCAGTCCCCGTCGCACGCCCTGCACCCGCCGTTCGGCGATGCGCTTCGGGCTGGTGTGGTCGACGAGCCGGTTCGCGTCGGCCCTCAGCTCGGCGCGGGTGACTTCGATGTCACGCCTTATTTGGTCGGGTGTTTCGCCCATTCCGCGTCCTCCTTCAGCGTTTCGACGGTGCGTTCGGGTTTCGGGTTGACGGTGCGCAGCTTGGCCCGCCCGCTGGTGTAGAGGACCGCGCCGGCGATGCCCCACAGCACGGCCACGATCAGCGCGGCCCAGCCCAGCGGCATGACCGCGCCGAGCGCGAACACGAGCGCGAAGCTCAGCAGCACCGTCGTGAGGTACCCGGCGAACCCGGCGGCGGCGAGCATGCCACCGGCCTTGCCGGCCTTGCTCGCCTCCTGCCGCAGCTCGGCCTTCGCCAGTTCGAGCTCCTGGCGCATCAGCTTCGACAGGTCACCGGTGAGCTCGCTGACCAGATCACCGAGCGACTCCTCGGTGCGGGCCTGCGGGTACTCAGGGCTCGACATGCGGCACCCCCGCCGCGGGCCGACCGGGCGCCGGGTTCGACGTGGCCGGGGCACCGTAGTCGGGCGTCGCGCCGTAGCCGGGGGTCTCACCGGTCACCTGCTGACCCGTGGTCCCGGCGTACCCGGAACTCTCGGTGTAGCCCTGCGTCCCGGTGTAGCCCTGCGTCCCGGAGTAGCCCTGCGTCGAGCCGTAGCCCGGGGACTCCGCATAGCCCTGCGTCGAGCCGTAGCCCGGCGACTCCGCATAACCCTGCGTCGAGCCGTAGCCCGGCGACTCCGCATAACCCTGCGTCGAGCCGTAGCCCGGCGTGGACGGGTATCCCGTGGGCTCGGTGTAGCCCGGTGCCAGGTCGGCGCGTTCCGACGTCACCGGCACGACGCCGCCGCCGGAGCGCTGCCCGCTCTGGCCGCCACCGGTCGCGCTCTTCGCGACACGGCCGATGAGGAACCCGGCCACCGCGGCGCCCAGCAGGAACGTGCCCGGCTTGCGCCGCGCGTAGTCCCGTGCGGAGTCGAGCAGCCCCTGCGCTCCTCGCTCGTCGAGGAACCGCGCGGCCTGGCGGCTCGTGTCGGCCGCGCTCTGGATCGCACCCGCCGACATCGAGTCGGACGACGCGCCGCCGGCCATCTCGCTCAGCTCGTCGGCGATGCGGCCAAGCTGCTTCGACACCCGCTGGGCCTGCTGCTCCGCCTCCGCCGCGACGCGGTCGCGCACGTCGTTGACGACGTGGCGGGTCTGCTGCTTCGCCTCCTGCGCCACGTGCGCGGCCTGGTCGCGCACTGTGCCGCCGACCTCGCCGGCTGCTTCCTTGGCGTGCTGCGCGACCTGGGAACCTTCGTCCCGGGCCGCGGTGCGCACTCCACCCATCTGGTTCTCGGTCACGGCTGACTCCTCAGCTCGTAGTCGTGTCCTGGCCTACGAGCTACCCGTCGAAATCCGTCGCAAACGACTCGGTTCTGATCATTTTCAAAAGCTGCTGAACCGAAAACGTGACCGCCGTCCGTGTTTGCCGACGCCCGTCCGGGCTAATTCCTCCGCACGCGCACGAACTGGAAGCGGAGACCACGGATGACCCCTGCTGGACAACTGCGTTCACTCGCACGTGAACACGTCGCCGTCGCCGCGCTGACCATCCCGCGGCTGCTGCGCCACCGGGTGTGGCGCGACGCGAACCCGCACGAGGGAGCCGGTCTCGGTGTCGTGCTGGTGCCGGGTTTCGGTGCGAGCGACCTGAGCCTCACCTTCACCACGACGTGGCTGCGCGACCGCGGTTACGTCCCGACCGGCGCGGGCACCGGGTTCACCGTGGGCTGCACGTCCGAGCTGGTCGACCGGGTCGAGCAGCGGCTGGTCGAGCACGCGGAGGCCACCGGCGGCCCGGTCGTGCTGCTCGGGCAGAGCCGCGGCGGCGGGCTCGCGAGGGTGGCCGCCACCCGCCGGCCCGACCTGGTGAGCGGTCTGGTGATGATGGGCAGCCCGGTGCTCGACCCGATGGGCGCGCACCCGCAGGTGCTGCTCGCGGCACGGGCGCTGGCGCAGCTGTCCCGCGTCGGCGTGCCGGGGCTGATGGACCCGGAGTGCCTCGCCGGTGACTGCTTCGAGGACAACGTCCAGGCCGCCGCCGCGCCGTTGCCGCCGGAACTGCCCGCCGTGTCGATCTACTCCAGGTCGGACGGCATCGTGCCGTGGCAGCTGTGCCAGGACCCGTCGGCCGAGTGCGTGGAGGTGCACAGCACCCACACCGGCATGGCGCTCGATCCGGACGTGTACCAGATCCTGCGGCCGCGGCTGGCCGAGTGGGCGGCCCAGCGCTACGACCTGCGGGCGACCGGATGAGCTCGCACGACCGGCTGGTGCGCACGGCGGAGGACGTCTTCGGCTGGACCGAGCTGCGGCCCGAGCAGCTGTGCGCGATGCGGCACGTGCTGGACGGGCGCGACGCGCTGGTCGTGATGCCCACCGGCGCGGGCAAGTCCGCGATCTACCAGGTCCCCGCGATCCTGCTCGACGGCCCGACGGTGGTGGTCTCGCCGTTGGTGGCGCTGCAACGCGACCAGGTCGCGGCACTGCGCGCGGCGGGCGCTCCCCCGGCTGCGGCCGTGAACTCAACACGTTCGGCGGAGTCCAACGAGGACGCGTGGCGGGAGTTCGCGGAGGGGCGGACGGAGTACCTGTTCCTCTCCCCCGAACAGCTCGCGAACCCCGACGTGCTCGACCGACTCGACCGCCGTCGGCCGTCGTTGTTCGTGGTCGACGAGGCGCACTGCGTGTCGGCGTGGGGTCACGACTTCCGGCCCGACTACCTGCGGCTGCGCGAGGTCGTCGACCGCCTCGGCCACCCCGTCGTGCTCGCGCTGACCGCCACGGCGAGCGGCCCGGTCCGCGGCGACGTGGTGGAGCACCTGGGCCTGCGCGACCCCGCCGTGGTGGTCGCCGGGTTCGACCGGCCCAACCTGCACCTGTCCGTGCGCTTCGGCACCGACGAGGACGACCGCTCCCGGTCCGTTGTGGACCGGGTGGTCGAGCGGAAGGGCCCAGGCCTGCTCTACACGGCCACCCGCAAAGACGCCGAGCGCTACGCCGAGACCCTCGCCGCCAAGGGACTGCGGGCGGCCGCGTTCCACGCCGGCATGAAGGCAGCCGACCGCAAACGGGTCCAGGACGACTTCATGGCCGACCGCCTCGACGTCGTCGCGGCCACCTCCGCGTTCGGCATGGGCATCGACAAGCCCGACGTGCGCTTCGTGGTGCACGCGGCCACCCCCGGTTCGCTCGACGCCTACTACCAGGAGATCGGCCGCGCCGGCCGCGACGGCGAGCCCGCCGAGGTCGTCCTGTTCCACCGGCAGGAGGACGAGGGCCTGCAACGGTTCCTCAACACCCGCCGCGCCGACCTCGACTGCGCCCGCGAGGTGGCCGCGCTCGTGCGCGAGCAGCCCGGCATCACGCTCACCGCGCTGGCGGACCGGGTCGAGTGCTCGCGCCGGAAGGTCACCGGCACGGTGAACCTCTTGGAGAGCGCCGGAATCGTGGAGATCACGCGCGACGGCGTGCGGTACGCGGACGGTGCACCCACGCCGGCGAAGTCGGTCGCGGTCGTCGAGGAAGAAGCCGAGCGGCAGCTGAAACGCGACCGGTCACGGGTCGAGGTCATGCGCGAGTACGCCGGAACCCGCGGCTGCCGCCGCCGGTTCCTGCTGGGGTACTTCGGGCAGGAGCTCGACGGGCCGTGCGGTCACTGCGACCGGTGCGACGAGGGGTTGCCCGAGGCAGCCGACGCGGCCGGCGTGGCCGCTGAGCACCGGCCGGACTCCGAGGTGCGGCACGAGATGTGGGGGCGCGGCACGGTGGTGCAGCAGGACGGTGACCGGTTGATGGTGCTGTTCGACGAGGTCGGGTACAAGACGTTGTCGCTGGCGGCGGTGGAGGAGGCCGGGGTCCTGGACTCCGCCTGAGCACGACCGGCGGCTCAGCGCACGAGCGCGTACAGGTCGCCGTTCGTGCTGGACGTCTGCATGTCGCCGTACCCGAGGAAGACCGCCCTGTCCCCCAGCACCGGCCGTGCCGCCCAGTGCGCGGTGGTGGGCACCGCGGTCGTGACGTCCTTGGTCCACCGCACGGCGCCGCTGCGCACGTCGAGCACGGCGAGGCCGCGGCGGGTCCCGACGTACAGGGCGTCGCCGTCCCACGTCGTCCGGCTCTGCGCAGCGGCACCGACGTTCTGCTGCCACCGCACGGCGCCGCTCTCCACGTCGAGCGAGTGCACCGTGCCGCCGATGTCGGAGACGACGAGCTGGCCGCGCACGACCACCGGTGCCGCCTGCACGAGCGCGTCGAAGCTATGCTGCCAGCCGAGCTCACCGGTGATCGCGTCGTACCTGACGGCCTGCCCGCTCGACGCCCCCTGCCGGGTGATGCCGACCGTCGCGTAGAGGTGGTTCGCGTCGGTGGCGAGCCCCTGGACGGCCCCGGCGGTGGTGCGGCTCCACGCCTGCTTGCCGTCGGCGTGCACCTGAACGCCGTCGACCGCCGTCGCCGAGTACACGAACCCCTGCTGTTCCACGACGTCGTTGACCTGCCTGGAGACCCGCACCTGCTCGACGACCTGACCGGAGCGTTCGTCGACGCGCAACACCCAGCCGGTGTTCGTGCCGACCAGGACCGTGCCGTCCCGCGCCTCCCGGTGGCAGGCCGGGAGGCCGTCCGTGTCCAGCGACCAGCGCACGGCGCCGCCGTCCTCGATCGCGGTCAGGCGTCCTCGGTTCTGCGTCATCGCCCGGCCGGCGAGCACCAGACCGCGAACGACGGAGCACGGCCCGGTCATCGCGCCGCCGAGGTCCACCCGCCAGCGCTGCGCGCCGTCGTCCTGGCCCAGCCCGACCACGCCGCCGTCCCGCAACGACAGCACCACGTCGGCACCGTTGACGACGGGGAAGCAGGCCGACTCGAACCCCCTGTGCCACAGTTCGCTGCCCGGCTCAGCGCGTGCGAACAACCGGGTCCCGAAGTAGGTGCCCGTCGCGGCCACCGCGACCCCGCCCAGGCCCAGTGCGAGCACCCGCCGCCGGCGCACCGGTGTGGCGGCGGCGAGCTTGCCGGCCAGCAGCCGGGTGAGCAGCTCGACGTCGGTCTCGCCGTCCTCCCGCACGTCGATCCAGGCGGTGCTCCTGGGCAGGCCGGGCAGCTCGGTGTCGTCGAGGCGCAGCGGCAGCACGGCGTCGTCCCTGCCCTGGAGCACCGTCTCCAGCGCCGAGCGCAGCTCCCACCTAGTCCACACGCTGTCGAGGTAGTGGCGGGACACGACCACCACGACGTACCGGGACCGCTTGCCGTAGACGTCCAGCAGCTTCTCGAAGAGGTTCGTGCCCCACAGCTCGGCCTGGTGGTACTCGTCGAAGAACACCCTGTGCCCGTCGGCCTTCAGCGCCTCGGCGAGACCGCGTGCGAACACCCGGTCGGGTCCGGCGAACGACAGCGCGAAGTCGTACTGCTCGTTGGGCTCCACCTGAGGAGTGTCGCGCTCCGCAGGCGCGCCGTGACACGACCCGGCGCTACTGCCCCTCCACCTGCAGCTCCAACCCCGGCGCGGACAGCACCGGCGCGTCCGGTGCCTCGGCCAGCACGAGCGTCAGCTCCCCCGTCTCGAACCGCGATCCGCTCCCGGTCCAGCGCACGGGTTCCTCGCTCCTCAGCCGCACCTCACCGCCGGGCTGCGTCACCACGGCGGTGAGCCCGTCCCCGTCCTGCTCCAGCACGACGGTGCCGCCGTCCTCGGGCCCGCCCGCGTCGGGCAGGTCCGCGGACAGCCGCAGGACGGCCACCGCGCCGCCCTCGACGCGGCACTCTCCGACCAGGTCCAGGAGCACCGTCTTGGACCGCAGCGTCACCTCAGCCTGCGAGACCTGACAACGAACCGTGGTTGCTGAACTGTCGGCCATGCGCAGTGCCTACCCACAGCGCACCCGCCGAAAACAGGATCAGCCGTCCAGGGCGACGGGCCAGTCACCGACCAGCGGGCAATGCCGGACCGCCTGGTCGAGCAGGTCGGCCCGGCGTTCGCTCGGGACGTTGGGCAGCGCGACCGAGAGCGACGCGTCGACGGTGTAGTCCTGGGCGGTGCCGTGGTTCAGCGCCACCCGTGCGCGCACGGCGCTGCCGGTCGTGTCGAGGTCGCCGGTGGAGGCCGCCAGCGCCACGGCCTGGTGCAGGCACGTGGCCAGCGCCGCGGCGTACAGCTTCTCGGGGTCCCAGGACCCGTCACCGACGGGGAGCGCGGACCCCGACACCTCGACCTCGTCGTTCCGGGAGACCGCCTCGACCTCTTCGACCTTCATCGCCACCTGCTTCGTCGACGGGTGTGAACCCTCCGCGCATACCCGTGGCCTGGCGGCTCAACCGCGATCGGGGTCAGCGGAACACGACAGTGCCGCTGCCGTCGAACGGCACCGCCAGGTACTCGGTGCACGCGTCGGCCAGCCACGCCGCCAGGTACCCGGCGAACGACGACCGCACCAGCAGCGCGACCCGGTCGGGCCCGGTCACCTGCAGGATGACCCCTGTGCGTGCGAGCAGCGTCTGCACGCAAGTGCCGACGGGAGCCGCAGCCGGGTGCAGGTCCACGGCACATCCGTGAGCCAGCACGTCGCGGACGTGCGGACCTTCCAGCTCCACGGTCGTGCGCTGAGCCGAAGTGTCCACAACGGACCCCCTTTCACCACCGAGCGCGCCACGCAGCACCTCCTCGACCACCGCCTGCAGATCGGGTCCGGCCACGACCAGGAACTCGTCAGGCCCCAGCCACAGCACCTCCACGGCACCGAACGGGCCGGTGTCCATGGTGAACGTGCACGCATCCGCCGGGAACACCACACCCAGCGCGCCGCCCATGGCCGCGATGGCGCCGGAGTTGGACACCCGCACCGTGAGCTGGGAGCGGAACGGCACCTCGCGCACGCCCAGCGCGGGTGCGAGCGCGGTCAGCCGGTCGGTCCAGGCCGCCAGCGGGCTCACCGGGTCAGCCGTCACGGCGGGTTCCTTCCTGGTCGTAGAGCACGGAGCCGGTCACGGTGACCGGGACGAGCGCGTCCCCGACCGGCACGTGGAGGGTCTCGCCGATGCGGTCGCGGCCGGAGCGCACGAGGGCGAGCGCGAAGGTGCGGCCCAGCGCCGCGCTGGGGTAGCTGGAGGTGACGTGGCCGAGCATCCGCACCGGCGGTTCGGGCAGCCGGTCGGTCTCGACGACCTGCGCGCCCTCCGGCAGCAGCACCCGCGGGTCGACTGGCAGCAGGCCGACGAGCTGTTTGCGGTCGGCGCGGTTGTTCTCCGCACGGGCGAAGGACCTCTTGCCGATGAAGTCGGCCTTCTTCTTCGACACCGCCCACGACATGCCGAGGTCCTGGGGTGTGACGGTGGCGTCGGTCTCCTGGCCGATGATCGGGTAGCCCTTCTCGGCGCGCAGGACGTGCATGGTCTCGGTGCCGTACGGCGTGATCCCGTGCTCCTCCCCCGCCGCCATCAGCGCCTCCCACACGGCGATGCCGTGCCAGGCGGTCACGTTGATCTCGTAGGCCAGCTCGCCGGAGAAGCTGATCCGGCACACCCGCGCGGGCACACCGGCGACCTCGGTGTCGTGCCAGGTCATGAACTCGAACGCCGCGTTCGAGACGTCGAGCGAGGGCGCCACCGCGGCGAGCACCGCACGGGACTTCGGCCCCACCAGCGGGATCGTGGCCCAGTGCTCGGTGACCGACGCGCAGTGCACGTCGAGGTGCGGCCACTCCGTCTGCAGCCACTCCTCCATCCAGTCGAGGATTTTGGCGGCATTGCCGGTCGTCGTGGTGACGAGGTAGCGCTCCTCGCCGACGCGGATCACGGTGCCGTCGTCGATCACCATGCCGTCCACGCCGCACATGACGCCGTAGCGGATCCGGCCGACCTTCAGCGTGCTCATCAGGTTGGTGTAGAGCAGGTCGAGGAACTCGCCGGCGTCCGCGCCCTGGACGTCGATCTTGCCCAGCGTGGAGCCGTCCATCAGCGCGACGCCCTCGCGTGCGGCCCGGCATTCGCGCAGCACGGCCGTGTGCAGGTCCTCACCCGGCCGCGGGTAGTACCAGGGCCGCTTCCACTGGCCGACGTTCTCGAACACCGCCCCGTGCGCGACGTGCCACGGGTGGATCGCCGTGACCCGCACCGGATCGTGCAGCTCGCCGCGGTTGCGCCCGGCCAGCGCGGCGAACGACACCGGGGTGTAGGGCGGTCGGAACGTCGTCGGCCGCTGCTCGGCCAGTTCGACGCCGAGGGCCTCCGCGACGATGCCGGCCGCGATCATGCCCGAGGTCTTGCCCTGGTCGTGCGCGGTGCCGATGGTCGTGTACCGCTTGATGTGCTCCAACGACCGCAACCCCGCGCCCGTCGCGCGCAGCACGTCCGCGACCGTCGAGTCCCGTTGCAGGTCGACGAAGCTCGTCTCGTCGGAGCCGGGCACCCGCCACAGCACCAGACCGGACCGGCCCGTGCACCGCGCGTCCGGCACCGGTCGCGGCACCATCGTCCGGGGGTCGAACCCGGCGCCGAGCGACGCCTCGGCACCGCAGACGCTGCCGTCGCCCAGGCACCGGGCGAGGTCGAGGTTCCCGTTCGCCGCACCGGCGACCCGCACCGTCGGCTCGGCCGGTCCCGGCACGAACGCGCCGAGCCCGTCGTCGTGGAGCAGTGTGCCGCCGGCCTGGCTGAACAGGCTCACCACCGGGTTCCAGCCGCCCGACACCAGCAGGGTGTCACACGCGACGACCTCGTCGCCGACGTGCACCGCCGTGATCCGTCCCTCGCCCTCCGTGCCGGTGACCACCCGCCCGGCGCGGACCTCGATCCCCCGCGCCGCGCACTCGGCCGCGAGCGCGGCGGGTGCCTCCGGCCGGGCGTCGACCACCAGCGCGACGTCCACACCGGACTCTGCGAGGTCGATCGCCGCGCAGTACGCGCTGTCATGGGTGGTGAACACGACCGCGCGTGAACCGGGCAGCACGCCGTAGCGGCGCAGGAACGTGCGGGCCGAGGACGCCAGCATGATCCCGGGCCGGTCGTTGTCCGGGAACACGACCGGGCGTTCGTGGGCACCGGTGGCGAGCACTGTCTGCTTGGTGCGGATCCGCCACACCCGCTGCCGGGCGACGCCGGCGGGTGCGGCGAACCCGAGGTGGTCGGTGCGCTTCTGCAGCGCGAGCACGAACCCGTCCTGGTACATGCCGAACGCGGTGGTGCGGTCCAGCACCAGCACACCGGGCGTGCCCTTGAGCTCCGCGACCACGTCGGCGACCCACGCGGCCGCCGGCCGGTCGTCCAGGTGCTCCTCGAAGACCGGCAGCGCACCGCCGGGCCGGTTCTGCTCGTCCACCAGCACCACGCGGGCACCGCTGCGGGCGGCGGTCAGCGCGGCCATCAGCCCCGCCGGTCCGGCGCCGACGACCAGCACGTCGCAGTGCACGTGCTTGGCGTCGTAGCGCGCCGGGTCAGGTTCGGCGGCGAGCCGTCCCTGCCCGGCCAGGCCGCGCGCCACCAGGCCGTCGTACAGCTCGACGGTCGTGGCGAGCAGCATCGGCTCGGGGAACGGCGCCTCGACCTGCACCAATGACGTCGGGTCCTCCGACCCGGCCGCGACGATCCCGCGCGGGCGGCCCAGCTTCACGCTGGTGCCGATCTCGTGGACACCGTTGGCCAGCAACGCGGAGGCGAGCGTGTCGCCGGGGTGGCCGGTGTAGTCCTGTCCGTTGAACGTGAAGCGCAGCAGCGTGGTCCGGTCGACCTCGCCGCCGGTCGGGGTCCGGAACGTCACGGGGCCACCTCCGGCATCGGCTCGCCGGACCGGTAGGTGGCGAGGAGCTCGTGGGTGCGGGTGTCGCGCACGGCGTTGAACCAGCGGCGGCACCCGGCGCTGTGGCTCCAGCGCTCGGCGAACGGGCCGCTGGGGTTGTCCCGGAAGAACACGTACTGCGCCCACTGCTCGTCGGTCAGCGCCGACGGGTCCTCGGGGTAGGCGACGTGGGCCTGGCCGCCGTAGTGGAACTCGGCTTCCTCGCGCGGTCCGCACCACGGGCACGGGATGAGTTGCATCGTCAGCTCCTGCCAGGGCCTGTGTCGAGGTCCCGTTCGATGAGAGTCGTGCCTGAGGTGGTTCCTGGCGGTGCGGGCGGACAGCCCGCATACCGCGGTGTTGTATGTGGGCTGTCCGCCCGTGCCCCCTGGGGCCGCCTCAGGCCCGGCTATCGCGAACACGGACCTCGACACAGGCCCTAATGCGCGACGGCGGCGGCGCCGTGCTCGTCGACGAGGGCGCCGGTGGTGAAGCGGTCGAGGGTGAACGGCTCGTTGTACGGGTGCGGTTCGTCGTGCGCGACCGTGTGCGCGAAGCAGTCGCCGACACCGGGCGTGGCCTTGAACCCGCCGGTCCCCCAGCCGCAGTTGAGGTACAGGCCGCCGACCGGGGTGAGGCCGACGATCGGCGAGGCGTCCGGCGAGACGTCGACGATGCCCGCCCACGTCCGCAGCAGGTGTGCCCGCGCGAACACCGGGAACAGCTCCAGCGCCGCGGCCATCTGCTCCTCGATGACGTGGAACGAACCCCGCTGGCCGTAGCCGTTGTAGCTGTCGATGCCCGCGCCCATCACCAGTTCGCCCTTGTGCGCCTGGGAGACGTAGACGTGCACCGCGTTGGACATCACGACGGTCGGGTGCACGGGTTCGAGCAGTTCGGACACCAGGGCCTGCAACGGGTGCGAGGCGAGCGGCAGCCGCAGGCCGACCATCTGCGCGAGCACGGAGCTGTGGCCGGCCGCGCACAACGCGACCTTGCCCGCGGCGATCCGGCCACGCGACGTCCGCACCGCGGTGATCCGGCCGTGAGCCGTTTCCAGGCCGGTGACCTCGCAGTTCTGGATCAGGTCGACGCCCATGGCGTGCGCGGCCCGCGCGTAGCCCCAGGCCACGTAGTCGTGCTTCGCGATGCCCGCACGCGGCTGGTAGGTCGCGCCCAGCACCGGGTAGCGCACGTCCGGCGAGGTGTTGACGATCGGGCAGAGTTCCTCGACGCCGTCGGGGTCCACCCACTCGGCGTCGATGCCGTTGAGGCGGTTGGCGTTGACCCGCCGGACGCTGTCGCGGACGTCCTGGAGGCTGTGCGCGAGGTTCAGCACGCCGCGCTGGTCGAACAGGACCGGGTAGCCGAGGTCGTCCTCCAGGCCCTCCCAGAGCTTGAGCGAGTGCTCGTAGATGCCGGAGCTCTCGTCCCACAGGTAGTTCGACCGGATGATCGTGGTGTTGCGGGCCATGTTGCCGCCCGCGAGCCAGCCCTTCTCCAGCACCGCCACGTTCGTGATGCCGTGGACCTTCGCGAGGTAGTAGGCGGTGGCCAGGCCGTGGCCCCCGCCGCCGACGACCACGACGTCGTAGGAGGCCTTCGGCTCCGGGTTCTCCCACAGGAAGTCCGGGTGCTCGGGCAGATGGGCTCCTGGCGGGCTGGTCATGCGACGCCTCCAGCGGGAATCATCTGGTCGACTTCTGGTATATCAGTCTGTGGGTTACCGTAGGTCACATGAACGCACGGGTCAACGACGAGCCGGCGGCCGTCTCGCTCACCGAACGGGCGTACGCCGTGCTGCGCGACCGGCTGGTGATGCTGGAGATCAGGCCGGGCGAGCCCATCAACGAGGACCGGCTGCGCGCGGAGCTCGGCGTCGGCCGCACGCCGATCCGCGAGGCGCTCAAGCGCCTGGAGCAGGAACGGCTCGTCGTCGCCTTCCCCCGCCGCGGCACGTTCGCCACCGACGTGAACATCTCCGACCTCTCCCACGTCTCCGAGGTGCGCCGCACGCTCGAACCGCTGGCCGCCGCCGCCGCGGCCGAGCGCGCGACCGCAGCGGACCGGGCCGCCCTGACCGGGCTGCGGTCTCAGCTGGAGACCGCAGCCCGGCCGGGCGACAACACCGCGCTGCTGCGCGCCGACGTGGACGTGCACCGCGCGATCTACCGGTGCGTGCACAACCCGTTCCTGGAGGACACGCTCATCTCCTACGACAACCTCGCCACCCGCATCTGGTGCGTGTTCCTGCCGCGCCTGTCCGGGATGGCCGGGCACGTCGACGAGCACGTGCCGTTGCTGACCGCGATCGTCGAGGGCGATGCCGAGAAGGCGGCCGAGCTGGCCTCCCAGCACGTCATCGGGTTCGAGCGGGCGATCCGGGCCCTGATCTGACCTTGGCGCCGGTCGCCGCGGCGGGCGGGGTCGGTCAGGCGGGGTGCCCCAGGCGGGTCGAGAGGTCGCGGGACGCGGCGCGCAGCTCCTCGACGACCTCGGGCACGCGCTTCTGCGAGAGCCGGTAGGCCGGTCCGGCGGCGCTGATCGCGGCCACCACGTCGCCGTGCGCGCCGAACACCGGGACGGCGACCGCGTGCAGGCCGGGTTCGAGCTCCTCGAAGCAGGTCGCGTAACCGTCCGTGGCGGTGCGCCGCAACTCCTCCCGCAGCCGCACCGGATCGGTGATCGTGCGCGGCGCGCAGGCCTCCAGGTCGCCGCCGAGCACGCGTTCCCGGTCCGCACCGGACGCACCGGCGAGCAGGACCTTGCCGCTGGACGTGGCGTGCAGCGGCGTGCGCTGGCCGACCCAGTTCTGCGCCGCCACGGCGGAGCTGCCGCGGGCCTGGCTGACGTTGAGCGCGTTGTCGCCGTCGAGGACGGCGATGTTGACCGTCTCCCCCAGCTGGTCGGCGAGCGCCGAGCAGACCGGGCCACCCAGCCGGGCGTAGTCGAGCTGGCCGGTGACGGCGCCCGCGAACCGGAGCATGCCCAGTCCGATCCGGAACGGTCCGCGCTCCCCGTTCTGCTCGACGAGGTCGCGGGCGCGCAGGGTGTAGACGAGTCTGGACGCGGAGGACTTGTGCACGCCGAGCTCGGCCGCGATCTCGGTGATGCCGGCCTCGCCGTTGCGCGCCAACAGCTCCAGGACGGCGATAGCCCGGTCGACGGACTGCACGAGCGCTCCGTCGCGCCCCTCCCCGTTGTTGCTCATGAAGCCAAGGTAACGCTTTCGACCGGCTTCCCCGGCGTCCGTCACCGGGCTGTTGCGTGAGGACGGTCGGTGGTGAAGGCGTTCCGTGCTACCCCGGTAGCACGCCCGAACACCCGCTACCGCGGTAGCGCTCGCGGTGGGCGCCGGGGTACGACGACGCCACGGCGCCGTCCCCCTAGCGTTCCCGGTGTGCTCAGCTCCCGTTCCGCCCCGGTGCTCCTCGCCGGTTCGTTCGTCCTGTTCGGACTGGCCGGGTGGGCGCTGCGGCTGCCGCTGGGCCTCGACAGCGCGGTGTACCGCTCCGGCGCGCTGGCCGTGCTCCGCGGTGAGGCGTTGTACGACCACCTCACCGCCACACCGGAGTGGGCGGTCGACCTGCCGTTCACCTACCCGCCGGTCGCGGCCGTGCTGTTCACGCCGCTGGCGGTGCTGCCGACCCAGCTCACGTGGGCGGTGTTCGCCGCCGCCACCGCGTTCGGCGTGGGCGTGGTGCTGCGGTGGACCACCGGCCGGACGCCGTCACCGCTGCTGTTCGCGGCGGTGTTCGGTCTCGAACCGGTGTGGCGGACCGTCGGCTACGGGCAGGTCAACGTGCTGCTCATGGCCGTCGTCGTGGTCGACGTGCTGCGGCAGGGCCGGTTCTCCGGCGTGCTGGTCGGGATCGCCGCGGCGGTGAAGCTGACGCCGTTGGTGTTCGTGCTGCACCTGCTGGTCACCGGGCGGGTGCGGGACGCGGGGCGGGCGCTGGCGGTGTTCGGCGGTCTGCAGCTGCTCGGGTTCCTGCTGCTGCCCGGTGACTCGCTGCGGTACTGGGGGTCGGCGGTCCTCCGCGGCAACGACGCGACGGGCAACGGGCACCTCGCCAACCAGTCGATCTCCGGTGCGGTGCAGCGGCTGACCGGTGCGGCACCGTGGGCTCCCCTGCTGGTCGCGGCGCTCTGCCTGGGCTGCGTGGCCGCGGCGGCGGTGCTGGCCCGGCGGGCGCACCTGCGCGGTGAGCCCCTGGGGGCGCTGCTGGTCACAGCGTTCTGCGGGCTGCTGGTCAGCCCGATCTCGTGGTCGCACCACTGGGTGTGGGTCGTGCCGCTGGTGGCGTTCCTCCTGCGCGGGCCAGGTGCCGCGCAGGTGCCCGTCTGGGCGGTCTTCGTCCTGTGGCCGCTGCTGGTGCCGACGGGGAACGCCGTGCTGGACAACCTCTACGTGCTGGTCGCGGTCGTCGGTGGGGTGCTCGCGTGGCGCGGCCTCCTGTCCGGGGGTGGAGTAGGTTCGGCGCGAGTGGATGATCTTCCGGGGCGGTGGGGCGGATGAGGGGTGCCGTGGTGCGGCAGTTCCTCGCCGCCGGCGTGTTCACGTTGTTCTCGGCGAGCAGGCTGGTCAGGACGCCGGCGTCGGCGGGCTGGCGGCGCCTGCGGATCGTGCTCGTGCTCGGCGTCGCGTCCTGGGTGGTCTTCCTGAACGTGGTCGGCCCGGCCGAGCTGCGGTTCACCTACTCGTCGATCCCCGCGTGGTGGTTCACCGGTCTCGCCGTCGCCGCCGTGCTGCTGACGCAGGTCCACCCGCTGTGGGCGTGGCGGATGCTCGCGGTCGTGATGGTGTTCGAACCGGTGGTCCTGCACGACTTCCGCTCGGCGTGGGGCTGGCCGTGGACGCCCGGCACGGTCCTCGCAGCCGCGGCGGCACTGCTGACCACCGCCCAGGCCTACCGGCAGACCGTGCTCGTGTGGGTGTTCTTCTTCTCGATGGTCGTCGTGTGGGCGCACATGTGGGACTACCGGGACATCTTCCTGGTCGGTGCCATCGTGGGCGGTGTGCTCGTCGTGGGCAACGCGATGCGGTTGCGGCGCGTGGCCGAAGCCGACCGCAACGAGCAGTCCCGGCGCCGCGAGGTCGAGGAGGTCCGCGCCGCCACGCTGCAGGAACGCGCGGTCATCGCCCGCGAGCTGCACGACGTGGTGGCGCACCACATGTCCGTGCTGGCGCTGCGGGCCGGGAGCGCGCGGTACCGGTTCCCCGGCCTGTCGGCGGAGCTGGAGGGCGAGTTCGCCGAGATGCAGGAGACCGCGCGGGAGGGCCTGACCGAGATGCGGCGGCTGCTCGGCGTGCTGCGCAACGAGAACGGCGAGGCCGAGACCGCGCCCCAGCCGCGCGTGGAGCAGATCGCCGAGCTGGTCGACCGCCTGCGCAGCGCTGGAGTCGCGGTGACCGTGCGGTTCGACGGCGACGTGAGCGGTGTGCCCGGCGGTGTCGCGCTGTCGGCGTACCGGATCGCGCAGGAGGCGCTGAGCAACGCCGTCCGGCACGCCCCGGGGTCCATTGTGGACGTGCGCGTCACGGCGGGCGCCGACCTGCGGGTGGTGGTGCGCAACAGCGCCGCCGCCGAACCCGGGCCGCCGACGGACGACCGGGCCAAGCACGGCCTGCTCGGCATGCGGGAGCGGGTCGCGACCCTGCGCGGCACGATCGTCGCGGGTCCGGGCGAACGGGGTGGTTTCGTCGTGGCGGTCACGCTGCCCCTGACCGGGAACGAGGACCAGCCGTGAACACGACAGTGCTGATCGCCGACGACCAGACGATGGTCCGGCAGAGCTTCCGCGCCGTGCTCGCCGCACAGCCGGACATCACCGTGGTCGGCGAGGCGAGCAACGGCGCCGACGCCGTGCACGCGGCCGTCCGCGACCGCCCCGACGTCGTGCTGATGGACGTGCGCATGCCGGTGATGGACGGCCTGGAGGCCACCCGGCTGATCCTCGGCACCCCGGACCTCGGCACCCGCGTGCTGATGCTGACGACGTTCGACGTCGACGAGTACGTCTACGGCGCCCTGCGGGTCGGCGCCTCCGGCTTCCTGCTCAAGGACGCCCCGCTGGAGGACCTCGTCAACGCCGTGCGGGTGGTGGCGGCCGGCAACGCCCTGTTCGCGCCCGCCGTGACCCGTCGGCTGGTCGCGGAGTTCGCCGCCCGCCGCCCAGGCGCGGTGCGGCCCGAACGCGCCGACCGGCTGACCGCGCAGGAGCTGAAGGTGCTGCGGCTGGTCGCGCGCGGCCTCTCGAACACCGAGATCGCGGCCGCGCTGGTGATCGTCGAGCAGACGGCGAAGACGCACGTCAGCCGGGTGTTCGCGAAGCTCGGCGTGCGCGACCGGGCGCAGGCGATCGTGGCCGCCTACGAGATGGGCATCGTGGTCCCCGGTGAGTGAGCGGTAAATCGTTCGTCCGGCGCGTTCACCGGACCTACCCTGCCTGGATGGTGCAGGGGGAGATCGACCGCACAGCAGAGGAAGAGGACTTCTCCGGGGTCGCGTGGCTCGACCACGGCGGAGAGGTCGAGATCGCACGCGCCTACGGGCTCGCCGACCGCGCCCACCGGGTGCCCAACACCGTCGACACCAGGTTCGGCATCGCCAGCGGCAGCAAGGGTTTCACCGCGCTGGCCGTGCTCTCGCTGGTGCACGAGGGCAAGCTGGCCCTGGACACCGCGGCCCGTTCGCTGCTCGGCGACGACCTGCCGCTGATCGCGGACGACGTGACCGTCGAGCACCTGCTCACCCACACCTCCGGCATCGGCGACTACCTCGACGAGGAAGCCGGCCACGAGCTCACCGACTACGTCGTCGGCGCCGCGCACGAGCTGACGACCACCGAGGCGTTCCTGCCGCTGCTCGACGGCCACCCGGCCAAGTTCCCCGCGGGCGAACGGTTCAGCTACTGCAACAGCGGCTTCGTCGTCCTCGCCCTGCTCGCCGAACGCGCGAGCGGCACCGGCTACCACGACCTGGTCCGCGAACGCGTCCTGCGGCCCGCCGGCATGACCAGGACCGACTTCCTGCGCTCCGACGAGCTGCCCGGCGACGCGGCCGTCGGCTACCTGCCGATCGACGGCGTGGACCGCTCCAACGTCTTCCACCTGCCGGTGCTGGCCACCGGCGACGGCGGCATCCACACCACCGCGGCGGACATGTCGGCGTTCTGGCGCGCCCTGTTCGCCGGGCGGATCGTGCCCGACGTCGAGGAGGTCGTGCGCCCGCGGTTCGACGTGCCCGAGGACGAACCGGTGCAGTACGCGCTGGGCTTCTGGCTGCGCGGCGGCACCGACACGGTGATGCTCGTCGGCAGCGACGCCGGGGTGTCGTTCAAGTCGACTCACGACCCGCACACCGGCACCACCTGCACGGTGCTGTCCAACACCTCCCCCGGCGCCTGGCCGATCGCCCGCGCCATGGCCGGCGGACGATGGTGATCGAGTGGCTGGCGTCGTCGGCCTTCGCGATGGCGTAATCCGACACCACCAGCAGTCTGTTCCGAATGGACGGTGCGGCGAGGAGCACCGGAGCCGCTGCCGGCACGCTCCTCCCGGTGGCGAGCGCCGCACCGGCGCCGGCGCGGCGGACAGGCGGCCGATCCCCGAAGTACCAGCCGTCACAGCCCGCGCGCCGACTTCCGGCACCGGCGGGGCAGACCGGGCGCCGCCCAGGCGCCCGGCCCACCGCCTACTTGTCGTCCGGGTTGCCGCAGAGGCCGCTGTCGTTGTCCGACAGGACCGGCACGGCGATGACGTTGACGTCGATGAAACAGGCGTTGATGTCGCTGGCGATCTCGGTGTCGTCGAGGTCGACGAGGCCGACCTGGTGGGTGAGGTCCAGCTCGGGGGTGGCGGCCATGGCCTGCGAACCGAAACCGAGGAAAGCGCCCGCGATGGCGACGGCCGCTCCTGCCTTCTTCAGCACGAAATCTCCTAAGAATGGTTGTGTTCACTCGGGACTCGGCGAGCAACCGCTCAGCCGGAACCTCGCAGCACCGTAGCCAGACCGGTGCGGGACCCAGAAATCCATGATCACGCGATGGTGTGAATGTCGGCCGATCACCACACCATCGGGTTGTTTCGCGCAATTGATGTTTGCGCCGTGTCGTCCGTTTCAGGTGGTTCCCGCCCTCCCCGAGTTGCCCGCGTCACATCGGGTGGAAGTTGACACCGGTGTCAGCACCTAGCGTCGGGGCAGCGCGTTCCGAAGGCCGGAACGCCACCGGTGGAGGAGATCCGCGATGGGCACTGCGTTGGGCTACAAGGCTTTCGGCGGACCGGAGGTCCAGGAGTTCTTCGAGCGGCCCGATCCGGTGCCCGGTCCGGCGGAGGTCCTCGTCCGCGTCGAGGCCGCCGGGGTCAACCCGCTCGACCACCTGCTGCGCTCCGGGCACGTGACCGCGATGAACGGCGACGTGCCCTTTCCGCAGGTGCTCGGCATGGAAGCAGCGGGAACGGTCCTCGCTGTAGGCGCCGACGTGACCGGGCTGGCCGTCGGTGACCGGGTCACCGGGTTCGCGCTCACGTTCGCGGGCACCTATGCCGAGACGACGCTGTTGCTCGCCGAGTCCACGGCCCGCATCCCCGACGCGCTGCCGGCGACGTGGGCGGCGACCATTCCCGTCGCGGGCACCACGGCGCTGGACGTGGTCGACCAGCTCGACCTGCCCGCCGGTTCCTCGCTGCTGGTGAACGGGATCGGCGGCGGTGTCGGCATCGCGCTGGCGCAGGTCGCGCGTGACCGCGGCCTGGTCGTGACGGGCACGGCGAGCTCGGCCAAGCGGGAGCTCGTCGCGAAGACCGGTGCGACCTTCGTCGACTACACCGGGGGCGATGTCGTGCAGCGGTTGCGCGAGTTGGCGCCCGACGGGTTCGACGCGGTGGTCGACACCGTCGGCGGCGAGTCGTTGCGCGCGGTGGCCGCACTCGCGGTGAAGCCGGAGGCGCTCGTCTCCGTCGGTGACCCGTCGGTGGCCGACCTGGGTGGCGCGGCGGTCCGGCGGCGGCTGGACCGGGCGGGGCTCGAACGCGTGGCGGAGCTGATGGTCGCCGGGCGGCTCGACCCGCACATCACCGGCACCTACCCGCTCGCGCGGGCGCAGGAGGCGCTGGCGCTCGTCGAGTCGCGGCACGCCACGGGCAAGCTCGTCGTCGACCTGAGCCGCTGACGGCGCTCAGCCGGTGGCCGTCCCCTGCCGGTAGCTGGTGTTGATCTCGATCAGCTCGTCGAGGACGGCCCTGGCCTCGACGAGCCTGGCGATGTCGGCGGTCAGCCGGTCCCGTTCGCCGGTCATCGTGGTGAAGGCGTCCTCGGCGACGGCCCTGCTGTCGCTGTCCACGCAGGGCAGCAGCCGCGCGATCACCTTGCTGCTCAGGCCCGCGTCGAACAGCCGCCGGATGATCTCGACGCGCACGGCCGTCGTCGGCGGGTAGTGCCGTTGCCCGCCGACGGACCGCGTGCTGTGCATCAGGCCCTGCTGCTCGTAGTAGCGCAGCGAGCGGGCGCTGACCCCGGTCAGCCGGGCCAGTTCTCCGATCCGCATGCCACCAGCCTAGGCGGTGGCATGCGGATCTTGTAGCTGCGTCATTCGACTGCCCACGCCGTACGCATTGACAACAACGGCGGTCAGAATGACGACTGCGGTCCGCATCAGAGCCTGTAGCTTGGCTGAGCGACCTGCGACAGGTAGTTCCAGGCCGAACCGGCCACTCCCCCAGAAGAAGGCTCCTCATGGCACACACCGCTCTGCTGAAAGTCACAGCCAAGCCCGGCCGCGCGTCAGACGTCATCGATTTTTACCGGGTCACGCTGGCTGCCACGCGCTCCCGTCCGGGACTCATCGGGCTTCGCGTGGTGCGCGAGGCGAAAAACCCCGACAACTTCATGCTGATCGAGCAGTGGGATTCCAAGGAGGACCAGGCCGCTTACGCCGCCTGGCGCGCCACCACACCGGAAGTCAGCGAGGCTTTCAGCGAGATGATCGACTCGTTCTCGCTGGAGTGGTGGGATGAGATCAACGCCTGACACCGGAGAGTCATGACCGGCGAAGACATTTTTTCCGACGTGATGAGCACATTGCGTCTCAGTTGCGTCCTTGCCGGTCATCGATCCGGTTCGGGCGATTGGTTGATCCAATCGCCGCCGCCCGGCAGGGTCAAGGTCCTGGCGGTGACGCGAGGGCAGATCAAGTTCCGCCTCGGCAAGGAGCCGGAGTGGCTCGAAGTAGCAGCCGGTGAAGCGCTTGTCCTGGATGGCCGGTCTCCGTTCGTGTTCGGCACGAAGCTCGACATGGCACCCACGCAGGCCGTCCTCGGCGAGCAAGACATCTCGCCCTCGCCTGACGATGAGACCGTGTGCGTCACCGCGCACGTCGACCTGAGAGGCGGGGCTGATCTGTTCCTGCAACAAGCCGTGCCGGCTGTCACCCACGTTTCCGCTGATTCGAACGCCGGCCCGGCCATGGGATGGCTGCTGCGGCAGCTGGACGTTGAGATGAAGCACCGGCTGCCCGCATCTCACCGCGCCTCCGAACACGTTTTGGAGATCCTCTTCATACACGTCATGCGCGAGTGGCTGTCGGCCGGCTTGGCACTCCCCGCCGGCTGGATCCACCTCTTTGCAGACCCGGTGCTCAGCCCTGCCGTGAGACTGATCCACCACGAGCGCAAATTCGCCCTGTCGGTCGGCGAGTTGGCGCGCGCCTGCGGGCTTTCGCGGACGGTCTTCATCGAAAAGTTCCGCGAAAGTGCCGGGATTCCTCCGGCCTCGTACGTGTTGCAGTGGAAGATGCAGCTGGCACTCAGCCTCTTGGAAACCACGGAGATGTCGGTCGACCAGATTGCGCGACATCTTGAATATTCGTCATCGAGCGCGTTCAACGTCGCGTTCAAGCGCTCGACGGGGAGAGCGCCCGGAAGTCTCCGGAAAGCCAGGCGTTGAAGCGCGCTACGAGGAGTGCCAGGTGACGGCGCTGCCGACGTCCGCGCGGGAGGTGCGGAAGCCGTTCACCGGGTGCGCGAGGTCGGGGTGGCCGAACGAGACGCCGGCCACCACCCGCCTGGTCGCGGGGAGCTCGAAGTGGTCGCGCAGGAAGTCGCTGTACCCGGCGAGGGCGGCCTGGGGTGCGGCGCCCAGGCCGAGGCTCTGGGCGGCGAGCAGGAACGAGCCGAGGTAGAGGCCGCAGTCGACGGCGCCGTAGACGCCCAGGTCCGCCTCGGTCGTGATGATCGCGACGTGCGGTGCGTCGAACAGCTCGAAGTTGCGCAGCAGCTGCCGTGCGGCGCCCTCGTGGTCACCGCGTTCGACGCCGACGCTGGTGTAGAGCTGCTTGCCGCACTCCCGCCGGCGTTCCTGGTAGACCCCGGTGTACTGGACGGGGAACGGGAAGTCCGGCTGACCGGGGTGCTCCCGCAGGTGTCCGAGCAGCCGGGTGCGGAACCGCTCGGTGCCGGCGCCCTCGGTGACGACCACGTGCCACGGCTGGGTGTTGCACCACGACGGGGTGCGCTGCGCGAGCGCGAGCAGCTGCTCGATCGTGGACCTCGGGACCGGGTCGGGCAGGAACTGCCGGCAGGTCCACCTCTCGTCCAGCAGCCGCCGCAGCGCCTCGTGCAACCCGGTCGTCGTGCTCACTGCGACCTCCGCGGCGGTGTCGATCTCCCGGCCGGAGCCAGTGGTGCTGCCCAGATCGTTGACCCGGTAATTGATCTTCCGCGCTGACCGGCCAGGCTGGTCCCGCTTGTCGAGTGCGGAGGTCGGCTCGGGGGCTGAGCGCCCCGGGACAGTCGCCAGCCCGGTCCGCCGAGGCGGGGCGATGGGTCGCCAGCGGGCGGGACCACCACCTCCGGGGCGTCCTCAGTTCAGGACGCGGTCGTGGAACTACGGGAGCGGGTGCGGGACCTTGCCCTCGGGCACCGGTGGGTGGCCCGACGGGTCCGACGGGAACGAGATGACCTCGATGAGGTAGCCGTCGGGGTCCGGGGCCAGCGTGATGGTGATGCCGCCGACCTTCAGCGGCGGGTCGCACGCGAGGGCGTAGCCCGCGTCCGCGATCTCGGCGGCGGCTGCCGCGGCGTCGTCGACGGTGAGGACGAACGGCGTCCACGCGGGCGCGCCGGACTGGACCGGCATGCTGTCGCCGCACATCAGCACCACCCTGCCCTGACCGCTCGCGTCGGCGAGCACCACCTCGGTGACGTCCGGTGCGGTGAACTCGACCCGTTGCAGCACTGACAATCCGATCGCTTTCGTGTAGAAGTCGATGGACCGTTTCAGATCGCTGACCACAATCTTGGCGTAGCTCAGGCGGACTTCCATGGCGTGCGCACCTCCGGGCGTTCGATGCGGTCGCGGGGGACGATCAAGCGCAACATAATGTGTTGTGCAAGATCTTGTCCACACTCGACGGAGGAGCACGGCCGTAAGCGCACCACTGGACGGGTCACCGTCCTCTCCTTGCGTCTCGATAGGCGCTGCCGAATGACTTTGCGGACTTGTTCAATCCCGGCCCACCGACGAAGACTTCGAACAAGCGGCGAATGAGTGGCGCGAGAAACATCAAAGCCGAGTGTTGCTCCTTTCTGACGGCGTCTTTCTCCCGCAACCGCACTGCCGCCGAGAAGCGTTCAAAAGACATCGCCTCTGGAACCTGGACTTGCTTCGCGGATGAGCCGGGCCTTTCAGCGTGAATCGTGATGCACTCAGTTGGGATGACCTCCGCCGGAGGCCAGTTGAGTGGGCCGAACTCGTCTGCGCAGATCACCCGGCCGTCGGCGGGCGGGTGATCGTAGAGGTCCAGGACACGGTGCATCTCGGTGCAGGGTCTCCCGGCTGATCGCGGCGACGGTGCCGCGGTCGAGCAGGTGGAGCGCACAGCGTACTCAGCGACCAGGTGGAGAACGCGGTGATGCCCCAGTCGGCGGGGGACGTCCGGGCGATCAGGCAGATCCGGTCACCGATCGTCTCCGGTCGCCCCCGCTCCATGCGGATGAACACGCCTGGACGACGAGCCATGGCTACCTCCGCACTCGACAAGCGGGACCAGCCTTGCCCGGTCAGCGCGGAAGACCAATTACCTGGTCAACGATCTGGGCAACACCACCAGCACGGCACTGCTAGCCTCCACGTCAATCCTCTGACCTGGCAGGACGGACCATGTTCGACGCTGCTGCGCTGCCCGCCTTCGCACCGCCGGACCTCGGCGGGCACGAGGACGGGGACGACGCGGAACGGCCGCCGTTGCGCGGCCGCACGACGCCTCCCCCCGGGTTGGCCGACGTGGACTGGGCGGCCCTGGAGGACGCCTACGGCACGGCCGCCGACACGCCGTTGTTCATCGAGGCGATCACGAGCGACGACGACGGCGACCGGAACTTCGGCGTGTACGGCCTCTACTCGGCCACCACACACCAGGGGTCGGTCTACACGGCGTCCGAGGCCGCGATCCCGTTCCTGGCCGAGCTGCTGCATCAGGACAACGAGCTGGCACCGCTGTTCCTGGCCAGGATCGCGGTCGGCGAGACGCACTTCGTGGCCCGGCCGGACGACGTCGCCAAGGCCACGAGCGAGTATGCGGGGCTGGTCGCGGAATTCGCCGCCGACGTCGAGGCGATGTGGACCCGCACCGGTGACGACGAGGCGCTGCGGCTGCTGGTGCTGCTGGGCCGGGAGCCGGAGAGGCTGCCCGCCCTGACACCCGACGCGTCCGCGGGACTCTGCCTGGCCCACGGTTTCCTGGCCGCGCGCGACAACGGAGTCACGCCCGGCAGCGCGCGACGCACCGACGCGAGGGTGGACCACGTTGCCGCGGCACGGGATCTGATGACGACCAGCCCGTCGTTGCACGTGCGCGGTGCCGCAGCAGCGTGCCTGGTCTACTCGGGTTTCGCCGACGACGGCACGCGGGCGTTGCTGCACCACCTCGCGCAGGGCGAGTACCCGGTGCACGACACGTGGACGGGTGACCTCGGCGAGCTGGCCGCGGCGGCGTGGACCTTCGGCACGGACGACGACGGACTGCTGACCGCGCCCGAGGGCAGCCGTCCGACGTTGCACGCCCGGCTGCTCGAACGGATGGCGCGCCAGTTCCGCGGCAGCGGGGACGGCTACCGCCCGCTGGCGCCGGAGGAGCTGACCGCGGCCCAGCGCACGACCCTGGAGACCGCGCTCCGCTCCTCACCGCAGACGATCACCGGTGCCGACGTCGACTACCTGTGGGTCGACGTCCCGGGAACGGTCGCCGCGGCGCAGCGGCTGCTCGGCACCGCGACCGGCGAGCTGACCCGGCGCACCTCACTGGGTCCGCTGTGGTTCGTGCTGGAGGACGCCCTGCTCGCCCGCGGCGACCGGGAGTCCGCCCTCACCGCCCTGGCCGAGGTCGACGCGTGGGCCGCGCTCGGCGAGGTGTTCGCCCAGCGCGGGCCGGACAGCACGAACGAGTCGATCAGCTTGACCGTGCGCTACTTCCGCGGCGACCGCCACGACTCCGCCGTCACGCTCGCGCTGTCCTCGGTCTTCGCCGACGCACTCGCCGGCCACCGCCCACGGATGGAGGCGTTCCTGGACGGGTGGCTGCCTCGGGTGTCCGAACTGGACGGTCACGACCTGGCGTTCCAGGTCCCCGGTGAACGCATCGGCACGGCACTGGCCGCCCTGGCCCGGTCGGGCGGGTTGCCGGAGCGCTTCCGCCCGATGGTCAAGCCGTACCACCGGTTCCCGGAGTACTCCACGGTGCCGTTGCCGTTGCTGGAGGAGCTCGGCTGGGCGGCGCCGGGCGACTGACGCACGCCCGTCAGACGGCGGCGGGTGCGCCGGTGACGGTGGCGAGCTGGAGCTTGGTCTCGTCCGCGCTGCCGGGCACCGCCGTCATGACGACGATCTTGAGCTCGGTGTCGCCGTCGCCCAGGACGTCGCGGTCGACCTCGACCGGGCCCACCGGCGGGTGGATCGTCTTGTGGTCCTCGCGGTGCGCGGCGACCGTCTGCCCGGACGACAAGAAGAAGTACAACCGCCGCATCACCCTCTGCGGCCGGTCGGGTCGGCGGAGGACTTCAGGTGCTTCGAGCCGGCAGCCGGACGCGAGGGCGAGCTCGCCTGGTCCTGATCAGGGCGTGTGCATGCGGTCGACCTTCACCGTGAGGACGACGCGCTGCTGCTCACCGCCGCCGAAGCCCGGGTAGGGCCGCCCGAGGTACTTCTGCGACAGCTCGTCGATGTGTTCGCGCGCGCCGTCGGCGGTGATGTCCACGACGCTGCCGCGCAGCGCCCAGTACCGGGAGGGCGCGGCCGGGTCGGCGATGCCGATCGCGATGCGCGGGTCGCGGCGGAGGTTGCGGGTCTTCTGGTGGGTGTCGACCGTGTTGATCAGCACGTGGTCGCCGTCGGTGCCCACCCAGGTCTGGGAGATCTGCGGTGAGCCGTCGGGCATGAGCGTGGTGACGAAGCAGATCGCCTTGGCGTCGAGCACGGCGATCAGGTCGGCGGGCAGTGCCGTCATGGTGAGGGCCTTCATCTCGTCTGGTCGTTGTAGAGGTGGCCGATGAGCGCCTCGTCGGGGGCGTCGCCGGAGAGGTCGGCGTGGCGCAGGCCGGCCAGGGCGATCCGCAGGGAACGGCGCCACAGGCCGGGTGCGCGGGTGCGGGTGGCGTCCATGACGCTGCCGACCATCACGTGCACCGCGGCGAAGTCGGCGGGCGTCGCACCGGCGGGGAGCTGACCCGCGCGGACGGCCCGGTCGACCAGGCCGGCCACCAGCGGGGTCATCCGGTCGTGCGCCCGCTGCACCAGCGCCGTGGCCTGGTCGCGGCCGCGCAGCAGCTCCCCCAGGCCGCGGCTCTGCGCCTCGACCTCCAGCTGTCGTTCGAGGAACCAGGCGAGCCCCGCCAGTGCGTCCTCGTGCTCGGCGGCCTCCTCCGCGAAGCCGACCACCGTGTCGACGTGGTCGCTGAAGAGGGCGTCCAGCAGGTCTTGGCGCTCGGGGAAGCGGCGGTACACCGTGCCCATCCCGGTGCCTGCGGCCCGCGCGATGTCCTCATAGGACACGTCAAGTCCTTGGGTGGCCATCAGCTCGTACGCCGTGCGCAGCAGCAGCTGACGGTTGCGCTCGGCATCGCGCCGCAAGGGAGGGGGTCCGGTCACGCACCGAACCCTAGACAAGTGGAAGAGAAATTCCAAGTTGAAGATTTCTTCCACTTCTGGGTTACGCTCGTGCCATGGAGCCGTTCCCGATCGCCGTCCCCGAAGCCGACCTGCTGGACCTGCGCGCCCGCCTGACCGCCACCCGGTGGCCCGACCGCGAGACCGTCACCGACGGCAGCCAGGGTCCGCAGCTCGACCGCATCCGCGCCCTGTGCGAGCACTGGGCCACCGGCTACGACTGGCGGCGGGCCGAGCAGGTCCTCAACGACCTCGGCTCGTCCCGCACGACCATCGACGGCGTCGACGTCCACTTCCTGCACGTCCGCTCGGCCGAGCCGGACGCGGTGCCGTTGCTGCTGTGCCACGGCTGGCCCGGTTCGGTCCTGGAGTTCCGGCACCTGGTCGGCCCGCTGACGGACCCGGTCGCCCACGGCGGCGACGCCCGCGACGCGTTCCACGTCGTGATCCCGTCGATGCCGGGCTTCGGGTTCTCCGGCAAACCGACCACGACCGGCTGGACCGCCGCCCGCGTCGCCGACGCGTGGACCACCCTCATGCTGCGGCTGGGTCACGACACCTGGTTCGCGCAGGGCGGCGACTGGGGCGCGGCCGTGGTCGAGCAGCTGACCCGCAGGGCACCCGAACGGTGCCGGGGCGTGCACTTCAACCTGCCCCTGGTGTTCCCCACCGCCGCCGAACTGGCCGAGGCGACCGAGGAGGAGCAGCGGATGGTGGCCCGCGCCCAGCGCTACCAGGACGAGCTCAGCGCGTACGCCCGCGAACAGGCCACCCGACCGCAGACGATCGGCTACTCGCTC
This sequence comes from Lentzea sp. NPDC042327, assembly GCF_040647275.1. Lineage (NCBI taxonomy): Bacteria > Bacillati > Actinomycetota > Actinomycetes > Pseudonocardiales > Pseudonocardiaceae > Lentzea > Lentzea sp. NPDC042327. The sequence continues at coordinate 34,609 of NZ_JBEZBX010000012.1, read as the reverse complement.
GCGGACTCACCGGCCGGCCTCGCGGCCTGGATCTACACGCTCTTCCAGGACGTCACCGACAGCGACGGCAACCCCGAGGACGTCATCGACCGCGACGAGATCCTCGACGACATCATGCTCTACTGGCTGCCCAACGCCGCCGCGTCGTCCGCGCGCCTCTACTGGGAGGAGGCCAGGACCGGCGGCGGCGCCCAGGAACCCAACCCCGTGCCCGCCGGGTTCAGCATCTTCCCCGGCGAGGCGGTGCAGGCGTCGCGGCGGTGGGTGGAGCGGCGGTACACGACGGTGCTGCACCACGCCCAGCTGGAGCGCGGCGGCCACTTCGCGGCCCTCGAACAGCCGCGCGTCCTCACCGAGGAGATCCGGACGACGTTCCGGTCGCTGCGCTGAGCACGCAGCTCGGCTCGGCAGCTCACCGGGGTTCCCGGTCGTCCACGGAGACCGAGGAGCTCTCGATGGCGTTGCCCGCTCCCCCGCGCCACAGGTTGAACCCGGCTTCGACCGCGACCAGGTGCCACTCGTGCGAGATCGGCCGGTCCGCTCCTGGCGAACCCGCTTGACGGAGTGAGCACTCACTCCGCATGCTGGGCGCATGACACCGACATCCGAGGCCCGGCGGCGAGCGCCGGGCATGAGCGCGGAGGACCGCCGCGCCATGATCGTGCACGCCGTGCTGCCGCTGCTGGTCGAGCACGGCACGAACGTCACGAGCAGCCAGATCGCCCGCGCCGCCGGCATCGGCGAGGGCACCGTCTTCCGCGCGTTCAAGGACAAGGACGAGCTGTTCGACGCCTGCACGGCCGAGGCGCTCAAGCCCGACCACGTGCTCGACGCCATCGCCGAGATCCCCCTCGACCAGCCGCTGGAGGACCGCCTCGTCGAGGCGGCAGAAGCGCTCGGCGCGCACCTCGAGCGGATGGGCGCGCTCATGGGGGCGCTGCGCGCGTCCGGCCGTCCCAAGCACCGCGACCACCGCCGCGGGGAGCACGGCGGCAGGAGCCGGCGGCACGAGTCGATGATCGCGATCCGGGAGGCCGTGGTCGAGCTGTTCGTGCCCGACACCGACCGGTTGCGCCTGCCACCCGACCAGCTCGCCGCCCTGTTCCTGACCCTGCTGTTCGGCGGCCGCAGGCTGGCCTCCGACGTCGACGCGCCCACCACGCGCCAGGTGGTCGACTTCTTCCTGCACGGCGCCGTGGAGGCCGCATGATGCCGGGCGGCGTGGAGTTCCTGATGGGCCGGCGCGGCCGCAGGCGCGCTCCCACGACCGTTCCGGACAGCGGGCTCACCGGACCGGTCGACATCCCCGAACCGACACCGGAGCCGCAACCGAAGGACCTGCGCTCCCGCCTCAGGCGGGTCAGGACGTCCGTGGCGGGCACCGTCCGCGGCCTGCCGAAGGTCGCGAAGCTGACGTGGCAGGCCAGCCCGGTCCTGACGGTCGTGCTGACGCTGATCACGCTGCTGTCCGGGCTGCTGCCGACCGCGACCGCCTACATCGCGAAGCTGCTGCTGGACTCCGTCGTCGCGGCGATCCAGCACACCGGCACCACCGGGGACATCGCGAAGGTCGCGGCACTCCAGTTCGGCGTGCTCGCCGCGACCGCGGTCAGCAGCGCGCTGACGTCGATCGCGCAGTCGCTGCTGCAGGAACGCATGACGCTGACCATCCGCCACCGGGTCATGACCCACGCCAGCGACCTGCACCTCGCCTACTTCGAGGGCTCCGCGTCGTACGACATGCTGCGCCAGGCCGCGCAGGAGGCGCCCACCCGGCCGTTGTCGATGATGAACTCCGCGCTGGGGCTGCTGCGGACGCTGATCACGTTCGGCAGCATGATCGCGTTGCTCGTCTCGATCAGCCCCCTGCTGGCGCTGGTCGCGCTGCTGGCGCCGATCCCGGCGTTCATCTCGCAGTCGAGGTACGGATCGCGCGCGTTCTGGCTGACCTTCATGATGTCGCCGATCAAGCGCCGGATGGACTACCTGTCCTCGCTGGTCACGACCGACACCTACGCCAAGGAGACGAAGCTGTTCGGGCTCGGCCCGTACTTCGTCGACCGGTTCCGCCGGCTCGGCACCGTCTCCTACGAGCGGCAGCGCAAGCTCACGGTCAACCGCAACGTCAGCTCGACGTCCTGGGGCCTGCTGAGCACCCTCGCGGGCTCGGCGATCACGCTGTACATCGCGCTGGAAGCGGTCGGCGGCCGGCTCACCCTGGGCGACCTGGCGCTGTACACGGCCGCGGCGGCGTCGGTGCAGGCGTCGGTCTCGGGGCTGTTCACGGCGTTCTCGGGGATGTACGAGAACAACCTCTACCTCGACACGCTGTACCGGTTCCTCGACACCAAGCCGGAGATCACCGCCCCACCGGCACCGCGGCCGATGCCGTCCACCGTGGAGGGGCACATCGAGTTCGACTCGGTGACCTTCAGCTACCCCGGCGCGGGGGAACCCGCGCTCGACGACGTGAGCTTCGAGATCCGCCCCGGCGAGACGGTGGCGGTGGTCGGCCGCAACGGCGCGGGCAAGTCGACGTTGTTCAAGCTGCTGTGCCGCCTTTACGACCCGACCGGCGGCCGCATCCTGCTCGACGGCGTCGACATCCGCGAGTACGACCCGGTCGAGCTGCGCACCCGCGTCAGCGCGATGTTCCAGGACTACGTGACCTACCAGGGCACCGCCGCGGAGAACATCGGCCTCGGCGACCTCGCCCGGCTCGAAGACCGGCCGCACATCGAGAACTCGGCCCGCCGCGCCGGTGCCGACGAGCGCATCGAACGGCTGCCGCAGGGCTACGACAGCCCCCTCGGCCGCTGGTTCGACCAGGGCGTCAGCCTGTCCGGCGGCGAGTGGCAGAAGATCGCGCTGGCCAGGGCGTTCCAGCGGGAGGCACCGATCCTGGTGCTGGACGAACCGACCTCCGCGCTGGACGCCCAGGCCGAGCACGACCTGTTCGCCCGCCTGCGGGAGCTCTCGGAAGGCCGCACGACCCTCTACATCTCGCACCGGTTCTCCACCGTGCGGCAGGCGGAGCGGATCCTGCTGCTGGAGCACGGGAAGGTCGCCGAGTACGGGACGCACGAGGAGCTGATGGCGGCCGGGGCCGGGTATGCCGAGCTGTTCACGTTGCAGGCCAAGGCGTACCTGGACGAGGTGCCGGGCGCACGCGTCGAATAGCGCGTCCTGTTCGATTCGAACAGGCGAAATCACGTCCTCCAGGCTGCGGAAAATCGAATCGTTCATATTCATGAATCATCCGTACGACCCGCACGACTGGGGCTTCGAGTTCATGACCGTGAATTTTATTGCTCAGCACGCGTTGTTGCGCAATACTCGACAAAAGCGCCGCCAGCTACGCTGACTCCCACCGCCATAGCGATCAGCGTCATTTCGATGAATTCGTCCGATCTTCGAAGACGCAGGAGGACAAATGAAACGACCAGTCGCACGGCGGATCTCCGCTGTCGTGGCCGCGGTGGCCGTCGCGACCTCGACCGGCGCGGTGCTGGTGACGTCACCGGCGTCGGCGGCGGCCGGCACCGCGACCGGCTACGCCTCCCAGAACGGCGGGACCACCGGCGGACAGGGCGGGGCGACGGTCCGGGCCACCACGGGAACCCAGATCCACCAGGCCCTGTGCGGCCGCGCGAGCAGCAGCACGCCGATCGTCATCGAGGTGTCGGGCACGATCAACCACGGCAACACCGCCAAGGTCTCCGGCAGCAGCTGCGAGACCGCCGCCGGCGTGATCGAGCTCAAGCGGATCAGCAACGTCACGATCATCGGCGTCGGCAGCGGAGCCGTCTTCGACCAGCTGGGCATCCACATCCGCGAGTCCCGCAACATCATCATCCGGAACGTGACGGTCAGGAACGTCAAGAAGTCGGGCTCCCCCACCTCGAACGGCGGCGACGCCATCGGGATGGAGAGCAACGTCCGCAACGTCTGGGTCGACCACGTCGACCTCCTGGCCTCGGGTGGCGAGTCGGAGGGCTACGACGGCCTGTTCGACATGAAGAACAACACCCAGTACGTGACCCTGTCCTACAGCACCCTGCGCAACTCCGGTCGCGGCGGCCTGGTCGGATCCAGCGAGAGCGACCGCTCGAACGGGTTCATCACCTACCACCACAACCTGTACCAGAACATCGACTCCCGGGCGCCTTTGCTGCGCGGCGGCATCGCCCACATGTACAACAACCACTACGTGAGCTTGAACGAGTCCGGCATCAACTCCCGGGCCGGCGCCAAGGCCAAGGTGGACAACAACTACTTCAAGAACTCCCGCGACGTCCTCGGCACCTTCTACACCACGGAGGCCGGTTACTGGCAGGTCAGCGGCAACGTCTTCGACACCGTGACGTGGTCCGCCCCGAGCAGCGACCACAGGCCCGCCGGGCCCGACGTCAAGTCCACGACGACCGTCTCCGTGCCCTACGCCTTCACCCTCGACCAGGCCACCTGCGTTCCGGGCGTCGTGAGCCGCACGGCGGGCTCGGGAACGGGTCTGGCGGAGTCGAACGGCAGCTGCCAGTAGAACTCCGCACGGACTGAGCGAGATCCTGTTCGACGAGGGGAGCCCGTGACCGCCGAGGCGGTCACGGGCTCCCCCATGTTCGCAAGACCTTCCCGGTGGGGAGATCAGCGAACGGTGAGGGTGTACTCCGCGGTTCCGGTCTTGCCCGCGCTGTCCGTCGCCGTGACGGTCACCCTGTAGGTGCCGCGCTGGTACGGGCCCATCAGCGTCATCCGGGTGGTGCCGCCCGGGTTGACGGTCTGCGGGGTGAACATCGGCGCGTTGGGCAGGCCGGCGCCGGTGAGCCGGATGGTGCCCGTGCCACCGGTGACGGTGATCGTCGCGGTGGCGTAGCCGCCTGGCGGGACGCTGCCGGAGTTCGGCGACACCGAGGGCGTGGGGCCGTTCACGGTGCCGCTGCCGACGGTGAGCGTGTACTCGGCGGTCCTGGACTCCGCGGTGCCCTTGGCCGTGACGGTGACCTTGTACGTGCCCGCCGGGGTGGTGGCCGAGGTCGCGAGGGTCAGCTTGGCCACCTCACCGGAGTTGACGGCCGCGGGCTGGAACGTGGCCGTCGTTCCCGCGGGCAGGGCGGACGCGCTCAGCTCCAGCTTCTCCGGGCCCTGGTCGCCTGCCGTGGTGGTGACGCTGGTGGAGACGTGCTTGCCGGGCTCGGCCTTGCCGGAGGACGGCGACAACGCCACCGCGAACCTGCCGGGCTGGGTACCACCGCCGATCTCGCCCTTGGCCCAGTCGCCCATGGAGTTGGTCAGCCGCGCCATGATGCTGTAGCGGTTGCAGCCGCTGGCACCCCACGACGAGACGCCGACGATCACGCCGTCCACGATGAACGGACCGCCGCTGTCACCCGAGCAGTTGGCGGTGCGCCCGTCGTCGTAGCCGGTGCACACCATCAGGTCGCCGTTGACCCTGATGTCGAAGACCTGGCAGCCCGCGGGGTCGTTGACCGGCAGGGTGGTCTTGCGCAGCTCGCCGGACCCGCCGGCCGAGGAGGTCTTGCCGTAGCCCAGGGAGAAGCCGGCCCCGCCGGGCCGGGTGAGGGCGCTGTCCCCCGAGCCGGCCACCGCGGCCCACTGGCTCTGCGGGACCGGCAGGTCGTCGGCCGTGGTGACGACGGCGACGTCGTAACCGGTGCGCCAGCCGCCGGAGCCGGTGTAGCCGGGGTGGGTCTTGAACGACTCGACGGCGGTGCGGAACGTCTCGTCGCCAGGGGTGTTCAGGTCGTCGTCGCCGTAGACGTAGCTCTTGGCGCCGGTGGCGTCGACCATGCAGTGCGCCGCGGTGAGGATCTTGCGCTTGCCGACCACCGAGGCGGTGCAGGACTGCCCCTGCGGGCCGTTGCCACCGACGCGCATGCCGGCGATGACGAACGGGTGTTCCTTCACGGTGGTGCGTTCCCCGTTGACGATCAGGGCTCCGGCGCCACCGGGGCGCAGCTGGTCGGTCGGGGTCGCCGCGGTGCTGGTCCCGCCGGCGGGCGTGGCGCCCGCCGCGGTGACGACGGGCATGGTCACCGCGGCCAGTGCCAGGGTGAGTACCGCTGCGAAGCGTGGTGTTCTCATCGTGTTCCTTCGGTGCAGGGGTGTGGTGGAGCCGGAGGGCGTTGTCCGTCCACTTCGGTCAGAACGTGATGGACCAGCCGGTGAGCGTGCCGGTGTCGAACCGGTAGGTGTCGGTCACCAGGAGCCGCCAGGTGCCGTTGGCCTCCTCGCGCGAGGCGTCGACGGTGAAGCTGCGGTGCACGCCGCCGGACTCGCCGACACCGCCGGCGCGCTGGAGCGGGTAGGCCGTTCCGCTCGGTCCGACGAGACCGATGGCGAGGTCCCCGGTGTAGCCGTGGTCGATGTCGACCCGGACCGACAGCGCGGCAGAAGCCTTGCCGTCACAGGAGTCCTGGGTCACCGAGGTGCCGACCGCGGTACCCGCGTCGGGGATCGCCACGTCCTCGTCGTTGCTCCTGGCTCCGCACCGGGGCGGGGTGCCGCCGCCGACGTCACCGACGAAGAGCAGCCTGTTGGGCGAGCCGGTCCCGGGATTGCTGACCAGGTCGGGGGTGGCGCTGCGCACCAGCGCATCGCCGACCTGCTGCGGGGTCGCGCCGGGGTGGGCCGACAGGTACAGCGCGGCGGCGCCCGCCACGTGCGGTGAGGCCATCGAGGTGCCGCTGGCGGTGCGGAAGGACCCGGCGTTGTCGCTGGAGTGGATGTTGCCACCCGGAGCGAACAGGTCGACGCAGCGACCGTAGTTCCCGCCGCGCGTGCGGTCCTTGTTGAACCAGCCGACCGTGAGCGCCTCGGGGACGCGGGCCGGGCTGACCCCGCACGCGTCCTCGCCGTTGTTGCCGGCGGAGACCACCACCACGAGCCCCTTGGCCACCATCGCCTTGACCTGCTCGTCACCGACGCCGAGGACGTCCATGCCCAGGCTCAGGTTCACCACGGCGGGCTTCACCGCGTTCTTGGCCACCCACTCCATGGCGCTGACGGTGACCGAGTCCGGGCCGGAGCCCCGGCAGTCCAGCGAGCGCACGGCCACGACCTTGGCCTTCTTCGCCACGCCCACGGTCTTGCCCGCGATCGTGCCGGCCACGTGCGAACCGTGCCAGTAGCAGTCACTCGCGTCGGCGTCGTTGTCGAGCAGGTCGTAGCCGTGGCTCGCCCTGCCCTCGAACTCGGGGTGCTGGACGCTGATCCCGGAGTCGATGACGTAGGCGGTCACGCCCTCGCCCTCGTTGGGGTAGGCGTACTTCTTGTCCAGGGCGGTGGTGCGCTGGTCGACCTGGTCCAGCCCCCACGACGGCGGGTTCGGCTGCTCGCCGGTGGCCCTGCTGGTGCCGTCCTGGTGCACGGACCTGACCGACGGGTCGGCCGCCAGCCGCCGTGCCTGCTGCTCGGACAGGTCGCGGACCGCGAAACCGTTCAGGGTGACCGAGTACGTGTCGGTCACGCGGCCACCGTAGCGCCGGGTGAGCGCCTCGGCCTGGCCCCCGGCAGCCGCGCGGGCCTCGGCCTTGAGCACCACCACGTACTGCCCGGGGTGGTGCCGTTCGGCTTGGGCGACAGCGGCTTCCGGCTGCTGCGCCACGGCTTGGCCCGCCGTGGCCGCCACGGTGGCGGTGGCGACCACGACCGTGACCAGGCTTGCCGCCCACCGCTTTCTGCGCTCTTGCATCTGTTCCTCCATCGCGCGTTTCGAGCGGCCGCTGGCAGGGGCTCGAGACGTCGGGCCGCTCGGCAACCACCATTCGGCCTGGGCGACGGGGTGAACAAGTGTGGCTGGGACCCGTAGGGGTACGGGAAAAGACACGTGGTCGACGGCGTTCTATTTCGCGGGGTTTACCGTGCCCGCTCGACCGACCTAGCCTGGCGGGAGTTCCGCTGCGGGTGGGCCGTCGACAGGAGCGAGCAGGCATGGGACGTGGTGGGGTGCGCCCGCTCTCCGTCCGGTCCGGGTCGGTACCGCTGGTCGGCCGGGACGCGGAGCTGGCCGCCCTGCTCGACGCCGTGCGGCACGCGCCGGCCGCTGTCTTCGTGGAGGGCCAGGCCGGGGTGGGCAAGACGCGGCTGGTGACCGAGTTCACCGCGGTCTGGGACGGGGACGCGCGGGTGGTCGTGGGTACGTGCCAGCCGCTGCCGGAGCCGTTCCCGTACGGGGTGCTCCTGGACTGCCTCAGCCGGTGCGGTGACCGGCTGGCCGATCCCGGTCCCGTCACCGGCGCGCTGCGCGACCACCTGCCCGAACTCGCCGACCTGCTGCCACCCGCGCCGCGTCCCCTGCCCGATCCCGCGGCTGAGCGGCACCGGGTCTTCCGCGCGGTGCGGGAGCTGCTCCGCTGCCTGGGGCCGACCGTCCTCGTGCTGGAGGACCTGCACTGGGCGGACGAGGAGACCCGCCGGGTGCTGCGGTTCGTGCTGGGCACCCCGCCGCCGGACCTGTCGGTGGTGGTCACCTACCGCCGCGAGGACCTGCCCACCGCGGCTCCGCTCGGCCAGGTCGTGCACGTCCCGCACGGGCTCGACCTGGTCCTGCGCCCCTTCGACGCGGTGGACGTGCGGACCATGGCCGACGCGCTCGTGGGGGCCGAGATCACCTCGGCGGCGTTCGCCGACGCCGTCCTGCGCGAGACGGCCGGATTTCCGTTCGTGGTGGAGGAAACGGTTCGCGCGCTGCGCGACCCGGTGCGCGATGTGCGCGCGGAAGGCGATCTCGCGCGAGAGGTCGTGGCCGGACTCGACGTGCCGGTCCTCGTGGCGGATGCGGTTCGGGAGCGGCTGGGCGCCCTGTCCGGCGCCGCCCGATCGCTGGCCGAGGCCGCCGCGGTGCTGGGCGTGCCGGAGACCGCGGACGTCCTCTGCGCGGTGGCGGGCGAGACGGCGACGGAGCACCTCGTCGCGCTGGTGGAGTCCGGGGTGTTGGTGGAGGGAACCGCGAACAGGTTCGGCTTCCGGTGCAACACCGCCCGGCGCGCGGTGTGCGCTTCGCTGCCCGGTCCCCGCAGGCGGGAGCTGCACGAACGCGCGGTGGCGGTGCTCTCCGCACTGGACAACGCGTCGGCTGTCCGCCTGGCCGTGCACGCCAAGGCGGCGGGCATGAGGGACGAGTGGCTGCGCTTCGGCGACCTCGCCGCCGAGGAGGTCGAGGACGTGCCCACCGCGGTCGGCCTGCTCTCGGAGGTGCTGGCCGACCCGGGGACCAGCGCGCGGGACGCCAACCGGCTGGCCACCAGGATGTGCGGCTACGCCCTGACCGGACTGCCCGGCGGAGTGGTGACCGCGCGGGTCGAGGCCCTGCTGTCGGACCACCGGCTGGACCCGGACGTCCGGGGCGAGGTGCACCTGTGGTTCGGACTGCTGCTGCAGCGCGAGACCGGGAAGGTGGACCGGGGTGCCGAGGAGATCGCCCACGCCCTCGACCTGCTCGGCGGGCAACCGGAACGCACCGTGCGCGGCATGGCGGCCGCGGCGGGCCCGTACCTGGGGATGGGGTCCATCACCGAGCATCGCGCCTCGCTCAGCCGGGTGGAGGGGGTCGTCGACCACCTGCCCACCCCGGCCCTGCGCATCGCCGTCCTTGCCACCACGCTCGGCGGGCGGCTCATCGCCGGTGACCCGAGCACCTGGGAGCGCATCGCCCAGCTGCCCTCCCCGGCGGAGGTGCACGATCCCGAAGAGGTCCACCAGCTGGCCAGGGCGCACTGCAACGTGGCGGACGCGTGCTCGTGGATCGGGCACTACTCGCGGGCACGGGAGTTCCTGCGCCACGGGTTCGACCTGGCCGAGCGGGCCGGCGCCTCCTACGTCGTCGGCACCGCCGAGGCCACCGAGGTCCGGCTCGACTGGCTCAGCGGGCGGTGGTCGGGGCTGGGACAGCGGATCGACCGCCTGCTCGGCACCTATGCGAACCTGCTGCTCGCCACCGACCTGAACCTCACGCGCGGCTGGCTGGCGACGGCCAGGGGTGAGTGGGTGCGGGCCGAGGAGGCCTTCCTGGCGGCGGGTTCGCACTCAGGCGCCCCGGTCTTCCCGGTGGGCATCTCGGCGGCGGGCGGCATGGCGGGGATGCTGCTCAGCCGGGGCCAGGCCGCCGCGGCCGAGGCGCACGTCGGCCGTGGGGTGAAGATGCTGCGGAGCAAGGACGCGTGGGTGTGGTCGGGCGACGTCCTGCCCCAGGCCGTGGACTGCCTGCTGGCCCTCGGCCGCGTCGACACCGCGCGGATGCTCGTCGCGGAGACCGCCGCCGGCCTGCGAGGTGCCGACGCTCCACTGGCCCAGGCGGCGCTGACCGCGTGCCGGGCGCGACTCGCCTCCGCGGCCGGGGACCGCGCCGAGGCAGACCACCTTTACCGCGAGGCGATCGAGCTGCACCGGCAGCTGGGTCTGCCTTACCGGGTCACCCAGCTCGCCGAGCAGGCCGAGGGCGACACTCCCCCGGCCGGCGTGCTCGACGCCCTCGCCCGGTCCTACGAGTCGCTGGGGGCGACGGTCGACGCCGCGCGCTGCCGCCACCGCATCCGCAGCACCGGCGCGACCACCCCGTCCCACCGTGGGCGACGCGGCTACGGCGACGACCTCTCCCCGCGCGAGCAGGACGTGGCCCGCCTCCTGGCGGGCGGCCACACCAACCGGGAGATCGCCCAGGCCCTCTTCCTCTCCCGCCGCACGGTCGAGGAGTACGTCGTCAAGGTCCGCCGCAAGCTCAACGCCCGTTCCCGGCACGACGTCCGGCTCGGCTGAGCACGACGTCACCCGAGCCGGCCGTCGACCAGCCACCGCACGTGGTCGCGGTTGCGCAGGGCACGGCTCCCCGAACGACATCCGCACGTGCATCAATTTCATCGGACGTCAGGAACTCTCGATCGGTTCGGTGCCGGAGGACGATCATTCGGCGGTGGCATGATCCCGCGCATGCGGTTGCCGAAGGCTTTCCACCCGCTCCGGCATCGGCGATTTCGGCGGTTGTGGACCGGGCAGGTGTTCAGCGCACTGGGAAACGGGCTCACACCGGTCGCTTTGACGTTGCTGGTCCTGGGCGGTGACCGGCCGGCCAGCGCGCTGGGCTGGGTGCTCGGTGCGCAGAGCGCAGGGCTGATCCTGTTCGTGGTGGTCGGCGGGATGCTGGGCGACCGGGGCGACCGGGTGCTGCTGATGACGCTCGCCGACGTCGTCCGGCTCGTGGCCGTGTTGGTGCTGGCCACCGTCGGCTCCGGTGCGGCGGTCCCGACGCTGATGGTGATCACGTTCGTGCTCGGGGTCGGCGGCGCCATGTTCGAACCGGCGGCGCGAGCCCTGCTCCCCTCGCTGGTGCCCGACGACGACCTGCAGGCGGCGAACGGGCTCAACGGCGTGACCAACCGGGTGGCGCTGATCATCGGGCCCCCGGTGGGCGCGGCGCTGTTCACCGCCCTCGGCCCGTCGGTCGTGTTCGCGGTGGACGCCGCCACCTTCCTCATCTCGGTGGTCGCTCTGATCGGCCTGCGGACGACCGGCTCCGCGCCGCGCCGGGCCGAGTCCGGCCGGTCGCCCGTCTCGGAGGCGCTGGAGGGGGTTCGGGCGGTCGGGCGGCAGCCGTGGGTGGGTGCGGTCATCCTCCAGGGCGCGGTGCAGGTCCTGCTCGTGCACGCGCCGCTGGCGGTGCTCGCCCCGATCGTGCTGCGTTCCCGCGGGGAGCTGGGGTCCTACGGCTGGCTGCTGTCCCTGCAGGCGGCCGGAGCCGTGGGCGGCGCGCTGATGGCCGGGCGGTGGAAGCCGAAGGAACCCGGAACCGTTGCCCTGCTGGCGATGCTGGGTGCCGGTCCGGTGCTCGTCGGGTTGGCTGCTGGGTTCCCGGTACCGGTGCTCGCGCTGCTGATGGCGGTCTACGGGGCCGGCGGATCGCTGTTCGCGGTGCTGTGGGTCAGCGCCCTGCAACGGCGGGTGCCGGACACCGTGCTGGCGCGGGTGGTGTCGTTGGACTACCTGGGTCAGCTGGGGCTCGAACCGGTCGGGCTGGCACTCACCGCGCCGTTCGCGGCGGTCGCGGGCATCGCGGCGGCGATCTGGGTGAGCATCAGCGCGCTCGTCGCGACCACAGCGCTGCCGTTCGCCGTGCGCGGTGTGCGCACTTTCGGCGCCGACCGTGACGAGAAAGAACTCAGCCGTTGACGGCGAGGGCCGCGTCCCGGTGTCACGTGTAGGTGCCGTGTAGAACGCCTCATTACGTTCGTTCAACGTGCGGAAATCCGCGCTCCAGCTGAACGGACGAAGGATCACGACAATGCGCAAGACAATCATCGCGACGTTGAGCGCGGTCACCCTGATGGCCGCCGCGGCTCCCGGGATCGGCGTCGCCGGCACGAGCGACTACCCGGTCACGCCCTTCCGGATCGAGTACGGCGCGAGCGTCCTCTCCGGTTCCATCACGTGGTACAACCGCAGCGTCTCCATCCCGGGTGAGCTGAGGGCTCGCTCCTCCGAGAAGCAGGGCCGGTTCCGCGGTACGTCCGCGAACTGCGTGACACCTCTCGAGACGCGAACGGCACAACCCGGCGAGAACAGGGGGTTCAACGTCGGGCTCAACTGCGACTACCCGGGTGGACTCACCAACGTCTACGTGGCCCTGTGGGAAGGCGACACCTACCGCGGTGGCGTGGTCTGCACCAGGCAGGGCTGCGTGGAGGACTGAGCCCGTCGGGCACAGGGCGACGCTCGGGGGAGGTGGGGGGCCCCCCCCCCAGGGGGGGGGGGGGCCGACCCCCAGACAACCACCCCCGCAACGAAACCCCCGGGGGCGCGCCCCCACCCCCCCCCACCCCCC
>NZ_JBEZBX010000012.1:0-21767 GCF_040647275.1 Lentzea sp. NPDC042327 | reverse complement strand
GGGGGGGCCGGGGGCGCGGCGGGGGGGGGGGCGGCCCCCCCCCGGGGGGGGGGGGGCCGGACCTCCCTCATCTCAGCACCGCGGGAACGTCACGCCGGTGAGCCGCTCCGACGCCTCCCACAACCGCCGCGCCAGCACCGGGTCGCTGGCCGCCGCCGACCGCCCGACCAGCGCGGGGTGGCCGTGCAGCTCGAACCTCCCGTCGGGACCCACGTAGCTGGCGCCCGGCAGGTCCTGAGTCGCCGCGTACAACGACGGCAGCGCCCCCTGCTCCTCGCTCTGCGCGAGGTACCGCCCGGCCAGGTGCACGACCTTGACGAGGTGCCGGTTGCGGCCCTTCGTCCCCAGGTTGCTCGCCGTGTAACCGGGGTGAGCGGCCAACGCCCTGACGGCCGACCCCGCCTCCCGGCACCGCCGGTCCAGCTCCAGCGTGAACAGCAGGTTCGCGAGCTTCGACCGGCCGTAGGCCTTCACCGGGTTGTAGCCGGACCGGGCGAGGTCGAGGTCGTCCAGGTCGAGCACCCCCGCCCTGTGCGCGCCGGACGCCACCGTGACGACGCGGTCGGTGATCGAGGGCAGCAGCAGGTTCGTCAACGCGAAGTGCCCGAGGTGGTTGGTGCCGAACTGCAGCTCGAACCCGTCCGCCGTGCGGCCTTGCGGGGTCATCGCCACCCCGGCGTTGTTGACGAGGACGTCGATCCCGCCCTGCCACCCCTGCGCGAACGCCCGCACCGACGCCAGGTCGGCCAGGTCCAGCTGACGCACCTCGGTCGTGCCGCGCATGGCCGCCGCCGCCCGCTCCCCCGCGGCGACGTCCCGCACGGCGAGCACGGTGCGCGCCCCCGCCGCCGCGAAGGCGGTGGCCGTGCCGCGCCCCACCCCGCTGGCCGCGCCGGTCACCACGACGGTGCGCCCGGTCTGGTCGGGGAGGTCTGCGACGGCCCACCGCTGCTTCGTCATGATCGCCAGTCTAGGCACCGGCTGGGTCGAGCACCGGTGCGAGCGCGGGGGTGCGGCGCCGGGAATCCGGCACCGCACCCCCTCCACGGCCGAGCGTCCTACTTCTCCCTCAGCAGGTACACGTTGCCGTTGCCGTCCGCGTCGCTGTTGAAGATCAGGTCCGTGTCGTTGATGAACGCGGCGTGCGGGTGCACCGACTCCTCGTTCGAAGAGCTCCCGTGCTTGAACATCTTCACGGTGTCGACCTTGTTCGTGCCGGCTTTGATGTAATAGAAGTAGATGTAGGCCGTCGAGTCCTTGTGGCCGTCGCCCTGGATGATCGTCCGCGCGGGGTTCATGGCGTAGTGGTTGCTGCTCTCCTGGGTGTCGTAGCTGAAGAACTCCTGCTTGCGGATGTTGTAGGTCACCACCTGGTCCGGCGTTTCGCCCTGCTTCCGCTGTGCGAAGGCGGCGTCCCGGCCGTTGGACGCCCAGAACGGGTGCGCACCGTGGTCATTCGAATCGGTCAGCATCGTCTTCTTCTTCGTGCCGATGTCCACCAGACCGATCTGGGAGTCGTAGCGCAGGTGGAACAGCAGCGTGTCCCCGTGCACCGGGTTGATCAACACGTGGTCGACCTCCCCGTCGATCTTCTTGACCGTTTGCAGCTCCCCCGATCTCACGTCGACCAGGACGAGCGAGGAGGTTTTCTCCTCCTCGTCGTACAGCGACGCGGCGACCGTCTTGCCGTCCGACGTGAGCGAGGGGATTCCCTTGAAGTCGTACCTGCTCGAGAAGGTGCGGATCTTCTTCTCGCGGTACGGGGCGCGCAGGCTGACGCTGGTCAGCGTCCGGTCGTCGAGGTAGAAGGCCTCCTCGGTCTGCGGCGAGACGTTGGCGTGGTCGCCGTCGATGTCGTCGGAGTCCGTGACCTGCACGAACCTCCCGTTGTCGAGCGACATGAGGTAGAGGTTCTCGTCGCCGTCCCGTTCCGACATGAACAGGACGGAGTTGAGCGACGGGACGTAGGGGTCCACGTCGAGGTACATCTTGTTGTCGAGCTCTTTGTCCCTGGTGAGCTGAACCACCTCGTAGTCGGGGTCCAGGGCCGGGCGGATCTTCCACTCCGACTCGAATCGCGCGCCCTTTCCGAAATCGACCGCGGAACCTTCAGCGAGAGCGGCGCAGGAGAAACCCAGCATGCTCACGGAAACGAGAAAAGCCACAGTTGCTTTCACGAGGGGAGACCTTCCAGGCTAGAACGCGAAAGACCGGCCGTTCTCGACTATAGGAATGTGAATCACACTCCACAACGGATTCAATCTCACTCTTTCGAGTGGAGAGAGTGGGATTTTCCCACAGTCGATTTCCCCAATGATCACCGCAACTGCCGCTATTCCTGCTGACCGGAAAAACTACGAGGAACGTCCGGGAGGATCGCCCGGTCCCGCAGCGGCCATGATGTGCCGGGTGCGGTCGCGCAGCAGCTGGTGGGTGCGGTCGTGGTGGTTGCGCGGGTGCCAGGCCATGCCGACCGTCACGGGCGGCAGGTCCACCGGGATCGCGAACGTGCGGAGCCCGAGCTTGTCGAGCATCCGGCGGGCCAGCCGGGCGGGCGCGATGCAGACGACGTCGGTCTCCGAGGCGAGGAACAACGCGCTCGCGAACGTCGGCACCACGGCCACCACGCGGCGACTCAGCCCCCGCTCGGTCAGCTCCTCGTCGACCGGGCCGCGTGCCCGGCCGCGCCGCGACACGACGACGTGGTCGGCGGCGGCGAACCGTTGCGGTGTCACCACTTCCACCTCGGCGAGGGGGTGACCCGGCCGCACGACGCCGATCAGCGCCTCGGTGACGAGCGCTTCGGAGTGGACCTCCGCGTCGCCGGGCCGGATGCTGCCGATCTCCAGGTCGACCAGGCCTTCCCGCAGCGCCGGGGTGTCCTCCAGGTTCTCCGGCCGCAGCCGCAGCGAGATGCCGGGGGCCTGGTCCCGCAGGTCGTCGATGAGCGACGGGATGAACGTCGTGGACAGCATGTCGGTGACCTGCAGGTCGAACGTGCGCACCGCGCTCCGCGGGTCGGCCGTGGCGGACGGGGCGAACAGCGCCCGTGCCCTGGAGGCGATCGCGTGCACCTCACCGCGCAGCTCCACTGCCCGTGGTGTCGGCACGAGGTCACGTCCGGCCCGGACGAGCAGCGGGTCGTCGAAGACGCGGCGCAGGCGGGCCAGGGTGCGGCTCATCGCCGGCGCCGAGGTGTGCAGCCGGGCGGCGGCCTTGGTCACGCTGTTCTCGGCGAGCAGCGCGTCCAGCGCCTCGATCAGTTTCAGGTCGATGTCGCGCACAGCCGATTATCACATTCGAAATGGTTGCTTGCCAGAGTTGCACTGGTGTTAACCCCCGGTCGCTCCTACGGTCGAAGAACGGGAGAGAAACCGTTGGAGGGCAACAACATGACCGGGAAAGCGCCCGTGCTGCGGGCTGTGGTGATCGGCGCCGGGATCGTCGGGTTGACGACGGGCGTCGCCCTGCGCCGGGCCGGGGTCGACGTGGTGGTCTGCGAGCGGGCACCGGAGATCCGCGCCGCCGGTGCCGGACTGGGGCTCTGGGCCAACGCACTGGCGGTGTTCGACGGGCTCGGCATCGGCGAGCAGGTGCGGGCCATCGGCAAGCCCAGCGAGATGCGCTTCCACGACCCCTCGGGGAGGCTGCTCGACACCCCGGGGTTCGATGCCGAAGACCACCGGTACCTGCTCGTGCACCGCGCGAAGCTGACCGGCCTGCTCGCCGACGCAGTGGGGCGCGAGAACATCCGCCTCGGCGCCGGGTTCTGCGCGTTCGAGGAACACAACGGAGGCGTCACCGTCCGGTTGACCGACGGCAGCACGGAGGAAGCCGAGGTGCTCGTCGGAGCGGACGGGGCGTACTCGGCGGTCCGCGCGCAGCTGGTGCCGGGCACCCCCGCGCAGGAACACCGCGGCCACCACGCCTGGCGCGCGATCGTCCCGGCCGGCGGCGTCGCGGTCGCGGAGAACCGGCTCGTCCTGGGCACCAACGGGTGCAGGGGCGGGTACGTCCGCACCCACGACGGCAGCGTGTACTGGCTGGTGAACCAGTTCCGGTCACCACCGCTCACCGGCACCCCGAGGCACCAGGCGCTGGAACGGGCCCGCCACCTGGAGGACGGCCGCGACGGGGTGCTGACGCGGCTGATCCGCGCGACACCCGAGGAGCTGGTCCTGCACAACCACGTCGTGCTCGTACCGCCGTTGCCGCACTGGGTCTCGGCACGGGTCGCCCTGGCCGGTGACGCGGCCCACGCGATGTCACCGCACATCACGGCCGGTGCGACGCTGGGCGTCGAGGACGCCGCGCTGCTCGGCGCCCTGGTCGGCGCAGCCGACGACGTGCCCTCCGCCCTGGCGGCCTACCAGGCCGACCGCATCCCGCGGTACGCCCGCGTCGCGGAACTGTCCGCCGCCGTCGAGCACTCCGCCACACCACAGGAGTTCGCGCGGCACTACACCGCGTTCAGCCACTGGATGATCACGCCCCCTGGCCACCGGGAGCAGCCGGGTGCGGCCGCCTGCCTCGCAGGTGCGCACGTGGTGAAGCAGTCGTTGCGCCACCTCTGATCCGTGCGCAAGGGCCGTCAGCCCTTCCGCAGGAGTCAGCTGTCCGCGAGGAGCTGTGCCGTGCGCTCGATGCAGCGCATCCGGGCGGCTGAGAAGTCGTACGGCATCTTGGTGAGCGCTTCGCCGGCGCTCATCTGCGTTTCCTGCTCGCCCAGGTCGAGGGCGAAGAGCTCCTCCTCGGCGACGTCCAGCCCGGCTGCCTCGACGGCCCGTTCCACGGCCTCGTAATAGGCGAACCGCTGCCGGGCGAGCTCCTCGACCCGCGGGTCTCCGGGATCGACGCCGTCGTCGAGTGCGGCCTCGGCCGCCTCCAGGCGGTCGTCCTCCTCCCGCAGGTCGGGGTGGGTGGCCAGCACGATGACCGTGCTGGCCTGCACCGCGGCGGCCAGCGGGCCGAAGATCCGTTCGGTGACCAGCAGGGCCTCCAGGTCGGAGGGGCGCACCGCACCGGCGGGCAGGTGGCGGAGCCGGTCCGTCACCAGGTCCGACAACAACCCCAGCGGGCTGCCCACGACCCGCAGCCGCTGAACCGCCTCGCGCTGGCGGCGGATCTCCGCCTCCTGCGCGGCCAGGGTCTCCTCCAGGCGCCCCAGGTTCTCCGCGACGTCCCGGGCCCCGTCGAACGCGGCCCGCACGTCGTCGAGCGCGATGCCGGCCTCGGCCATCCTGCGGATCCACAGCAGCCGGATCATGTCGTCGTAGCCGTAGCGGCGGCGGTCGTCCGCACCCCGCTCGGGCTCGGGGAGCAGACCGATCTGGTGGTAGTGGCGGATCGCGCGCGGGGTCGTCCCGGCGAACGCGGCGGCGTCACCGATCTTCACCTGGCGGGGAGGCGTGAAGTGCATCGCAGGCGGAACCTTTCCAGCTGTGGTGACCCGAAGGACATCACATGCCGCTGCGGCAGGTGCAACACGCCGGTCCCGTCGTTCACCCCTGGGAACGCGACTTCCTCCGATTCGGGTTGAACCACCGCGAAAGGGGATCTGGCGATGACCGTGCGGACGAGGTGACGCACGGGGGGCGTTCTTCTCCTGATCTGCGCCAGTCGAGCTTCCAGCGGCCCACCCGCGCGCCCTCCCAGGCGAACGCCGCGGGAGCACCTGAACCCGCACCGTCCGGAGTAGACGAATGTCGTCAGCGCCCGACGTACTGACCGAACCGGCCGACCGCCCGCGCGGCAGCGACTTCGCCCGCCTCACCAAGGAGCTCAGGGCAGCCGGGTTGCTGGACCGGCGGCGCGGCTACTACCTGGTGCGGATGGCGGTGAACGCGGTGCTGCTCGGCGGGATCGCCGTGGCCTTCGTGCTGCTGGGCGACTCGTGGTGGCGGGTGCTCACGGCTGTCGCCCTGGCCGTGGCGTCCACGCAGCTCGCGTTCATCGGGCACGACGCGGGTCACCGGCAGATCTTCCGCAGCCACCGGCACAACGACGTCGTGGGGCATCTGCACGGCAGCCTCACCGGGATCAGCTACCAGTGGTGGGTCGCGAAGCACAACCGCCACCACGCCAACCCCAACCACGAGGACCACGACCCCGACATCGAGATCCACGCCCTCGCCTTCAGCCGCGCCCAGGCCAAGGACAAACGCGGCCTGAACGCCTGGATCACCAAACGGCAGGCCTTCCTGTTCTTCCCGCTGCTGCTCGCCGAAGCGGTCGTGCTGCGGATCTCCGGCATCGTCGCCCTGTGCCGCAACGAGCTGCGCAACCCGTGGCGCGAGACCGCGTTGCAGGTCGTCCCGCTGGCCGCGTACCTCACCGCGGTGTTCCTCGTGCTGCCTCCGCTGAAAGCCGTCGTCTTCATCGCCGTGCACCAAGGACTCATGGGCGTCTACCTCGGGTGCTCGTTCGCGCCCAACCACAAGGGGATGCCGATCATCACCGGTGAACAACGACTCGACCACCTGCACAAGCAGGTGCTCACCTCCCGCAACGTCACCGGTGGCCGGTGGGTCGACGCCCTGCTCGGCGGGCTGAACCACCAGGTCGAGCACCACCTCTACCCGCACATGCCCCGCCCCAACCTGCGCCACGCGCAACCCGTCGTCGAGGACTTCTGCGGACGCCACGGAATCCCGTACAGCAAGACCACGCTGCGCCGCTCCTACGCCGAGGTGCTCCGGCACCTGCACGGCGCGGGCGCACCTCTGCGCAACACGGCCTGACGAACGAAGACCGGATCGGCGGCGGAGGGTGTACGGTTGGCAGAGAGGTGGCCGCGTTCCGCGCCCAGGACTTCTCCTGTCAAGACCTCTGTCATCAAACGGAAAGAACCACGTGACCCTGCCTTCGGCGAACGACCTGTTCAGCCATCCCGAAAACCACGAGACCCACACCCAGCCCGGCCCGGCCGAGTCCGACCGGCCGTCCTGGACGAACCTGTTCCAGGAACCGGTGCCCGCACAGCGCGTCCCGTCGGAGCACTGAAGCAGCTCAACGGCCCGAGAGCGCGTCCTCCACGCTGGAGCGCACCGTGAACAGCGCGCCCAGACCGACGACGTCGAGCACCCGGAGGACCTGTCGCGGCACAGCGACCAGGACGACGTCGGCCTGAGCGCCGACGGCGAGGTTCCTGGCGGCGATGAACGCCGAGATGCCGCTGGAGTCGCAGAAGCGCAGCCCGGACAGGTCCACGACGAGCAGCTGCCCGCGGGACAGGGAGAGCTCACCCGTGCGGGCGAGAACACCGGGCGAGGTGTGCGCGTCGAGGTCGCCCCGGATGGTGAGGACCACACCGGCCGCCACCGTGCGGACGGTCACCGAGAAGTCGTTCACGCGCGACCACCCTCCCGTGCGGGAACGCTCAACGCCAACAGGGCCGTGTCGTCCTCGACACCGTCGCCCAGGGCGTCCAGCAGCCGGTTCACCGCGGCGATCACGTCCGGCGCGGTCGCCGGTGCCAGGCCGGCGAGGTCGTCCAGCAGGTCCTCCTCGCTGTACCAGCTGTCGGCGCCGGTCCGCGCCTCGGTGAGGCCGTCGGTGTAGAGCAGGATGGCGTCACCCGGCTCCAGGCGGAGCTCCGCGACCACGAAACGGGCCTCGGGCAGCGCGCCGACCAGCTGTCCGCCGCGCAGGTGCAGCAACGACGACGTCCCGTCCGCCCGGAACACCACGGCCGGCGTGTGCCCGCCGCCGGCCACCGTCATCACCGCAGCGTCGCCGTCGCGGCGGATGCTGCCGCACACAACCGTGCAGAACCGCGGGTACATGCCCTGGGAAGCCTGGTAGAGCACGGTGTTGAGGTGGTCGAGCACGCTCACGGGGTCCGGGTCGTAGACCGCCGCCCCGCGCAGCGTGTACCGGATCAGCGACGTCACCACGGCCGCGTCCTCGCCCTTGCCGGACACGTCGCCGAGGAAGAACCCCCACGTGTCGCCGGGCAACGGGAACAGGTCGTAGAAGTCGCCGCCGACCTGGTCCAGCGACGCGGGGTGGTAGTAGGCGGCGGCCTGCACACCGGGCACCACCGGCAGGGCCGGGGGCAGCAGGGTCTGCTGCAGGGTCCGCGCGAGCCGCTGCACCCGGTCGCGTTCACGTTCGGCGAGGTCGCGGCCCCTGAGCAGCTCCTCCTCGTACGCGCGCCGGTCCCGCGCGTCGAACACCGTGGTCCGGATGAACCGCGCCCTGCCGCCGGCGTCGGACTTGACGGTCGAGGTCAGCAGCACGGGCAGCCGCGTGCCCCCGGCCGCCCTCAGCTCCAGCGCGACACCACCGAGCTCGCCCCGCAGCTGCAACAACGGCGCGAAGTGCGTCTCGTAGTAGATCCGCCCACCGACGGTGAGCAGGTCGCTGAAGCTGACGCGCCCCACCACCGCGTCCCGCTCACGGCCGAGCCACCGCAGCAGCGTCGCGTTGATCTTCACGATGGTGCCGTCGGGCAACGTGGACACGTACCCGCACGGTGCGTTGTCGTAGAGGTCTTCGAGGCTGTCCTCGTACTCGGTCATCACCGGCCTCCGACGTGAGCCGCGATCGCCGCGGCGGGCACCACCAGCCCGCTGCCGGTCACGACCACGTTGCACCCGCTGACGACGTTCACCCGACGATCCTGCCACTTGCACCGGCGGCGCGCGGGCCTGCTCGCGGGCGTGCCGTGCGACAGTGACGTGATCGTCGTTTGTGATTGGGCGGCGCGGCGCCGGGGTAGCCGAGGTGGGCAACAGAATCGACTTCAGGAGGCTGACGTGATCGGGTTCATCGTCGCCGGACTGATCATCGGCGCGCTCGCCCGACTGATCAAGCCCGGCAAGCAGAACCTCGGAATCGTGGCGACGCTGCTGCTGGGCCTGGTCGGCTCCGTCATCGGCGGCACCATCGCGAACCTGCTCGGCACCGGCGACATCTTCGAGCTCAACGTGCTGGGCTTCATCGTCGCGGTGATCGCCTCGGTGCTGCTCATCGGTGTCGCGGAGGCCATCTCGGGCCGCAGCCGCAGCAGCGTGCGCTGATAGCCGCAACCTCGAACGGCCCCGGCCACCCACGCGGTGACCGGGGCCGTTCGCCGTGCCCACCAAGTGCTGCCGCTTGAGTCAGGGACGGGCCCTCGTGCGGTCGGCGCGCCTGGTCCGCTTCGGTCGTGTCGCCGCCGTGCAGCGCGGGCACATCGCCATCGCGGGAGTGCCTTCCCCTCCGGTGTCGTTGATCCACACCGCGTCGGCCCACAGCACGTGCGAGAACCGGTCGAGCCGCGCGCGGTGCAACGGCACACCGCACAGCGTCTGGTTCTGCCCCGGCCACCAGGCGTGCACGTCACCCGACGGCAACCGGGTGCCGTCCTCGTCGCGCCAGTTGCTCGACGCGGCCACCGCGGGCATGGCGGTCATCAGCAGCCTCCCTCGACGTCGTCCTGCGAACCGCATACCCGGCGCCGCCGCCTTCAACCTGCCGCGGATAGGTCGCCCCTCGCCGGGTACTCGACGCGGCATGATGAAACGCGCGTTGTGGGAGGGCCTGGTCGCGGGCACCGCCGGAGTGCTGGTGATGACGGTGGGCGAGAAGGTGGAACAGCGCCTGACCGGCCGCCCGGACTCCCACGTGCCGGCGCGGGTCCTGCAACGCCTCACGGGCATGCGGGAACGACCCGGCGGCAGGCAGCCGGTGCCGGTCAACCTGGCGATGCACTTCGGCCAGGGCGTGCTGCTGGGCGTCCTGCGCTCGGTCATGGCACACGCCGGCCTGCGCGGACCGTGGTCCTCGGCGAAGTTCACGGTCGTCCGGCTGACCAACGACCAGATCCTCGAGAACGCAACGGGTGTCGGCGCTCCCCCGCCCACCTGGCCCCGCGGCGAACTGGCGGTCGACCTGCTGCACAAGGCCGTCTACGCCTTCGTCACCGGTGTCGTCGCCGACGCGCTGGCCGCCCGTTCCGGCCCAGGCCCCGGACAGCGCCACGCCGCGTTGCGCCCAGGCCGCCACGCCGACGTCGGCCCACTCCCCCGCGGCAGCCGGTGACGTTCGTGAGCCGGTCCACCAGGTGTGCCAAGGCTTCCGGGTCACCGACCAGCCGGCGGGACGTGCCCGTCACACCTGGCAGACAGGACACCACCACGTTTCCCGGCCGTGCGCGGTGAGCTCGGCCGGGCGGAACGCGACCGGTGTGCCGCAACGCAGGCACGGACGCCGAGCCCTGCCGTAGACCCAATGCCGGGGCCGCGGCCTGCTGGTCGTGTTCTGCGTGGGGTTCTCGCGCACCGCGTGCCGCAACCGCCGCCGGGCATCGGTGAGCAACACCTCCAGACCGTCCACCGAATCGGCCGCCCGCCACGGATCGACGCCGTGCAGGAACAGCAGCTCCTGCGCCCACATGTTGCCCAGCCCGGCCACCCGGCGCTGGTCGAGCAGCGCCGCGACGATCGCCGCTCCCCCGGCCGCCGCGACCCGCTCCGCACCGGCGGAGAGGCTGTCGGTGCCCAGCAAATCCGGACCCAGGTGCCCCACCACCGCGTGCTCGTCGGACGTCCTCAGCACGGTCAGAACCGGCAGCGCGACTCCCACGAGCGTGCGGCCGTCGTCGAGGCGCAACGCGATCCGCAGATCGGGCATCACCCGCGCGGGCAGCCGTTTGCCCGGCCGCAGCACCGACCAGGAGCCGGTCATCCGCAGGTGCGAGTGGACGGTCAGCCCACCGTCGGTGCGGCACAACAGGTGCTTGCCCCGCGCACGCCAGTCGAGAATGCGTTGCCCGGCCAGGTCGACGGTGGCGAAACGGGGATGCCGGACATCACTGTGGACGATCAACATCCCGGCCGTGGCGGTGTCGAGCCGTGCCGCGATCCGCGCCACGCTGTCGCCCTCCGCCACCACTCCATCATCACCCACCCCCGCTGAACACGCCCGGCAGGCCGAACGGTGCGATCCTGGTGCGATGGCCGAGCCGGAGCACACGCCAGACGGGCACTTCGTCATCATCAACGGGCGGCGCTGGCGGGCCACCGACCCCGACATCCCACCCGAGCCCGCGGCCCGCCTGCGCAGCCTGCTCATGAAGGCCCGCCGTGACATCAGCGCCGCCCACCGCACCGACGACCCCGAGGCGGAGCACGACGCCCGCGCACGGGTCCAGCTCGCCAAGGTCGCCCTCGGCGAGCGCGGCACCCCGTGGTGGGAGCAGACCGCCCTCCAACGCGAGCAGCGCTGGCAGGACGGCCTGGAGGAACTGGAGCGCCGCGACGCCTGAGCACAGCCGGCCCTCCGGTCCGCGGTGAAGTCGTTCGACACCGGGCCCACGCGGTGGGCACACTGCCGAGGTGATCCGCTTCCACTTCCAGCTCACGCCACTGTCCGATGTGGAGCCGTGGGGTGAGCGCCGCCTGCACTGGTTCGCGTTGACCGACGGCCGTTACTGGATCGAGGTGGACGGGCACAAGCTGTTCCACCACCGGTCCTCGCCGGTCGACTACTACGTCGTCCGGCTGTGGGAGGACATCCAGGAAGTACTGCCCTCCGCACTGGAACCGGTGCCCGCGGACCTCGTCGGGCACCTGACCGGCGACGCCTGGCCCGGGGCGGACGAGGAAGCGGCTGTCGACTGGTACAGCGGCCACTTCATGAACACCAGCTACCTGCGTGCCGGGCCCAGCATCCTCTGGTGGCGATCGGTGGCCGACCAGGACACGATCACCGTCGACTGGAGACATCCCGTCGACAGCGGGGTCGACTGCACCGTGCCGAGGCGGGGACGGGTGAGCGTGCCCACCGAGTCGTTCCTGCAGGCGGTGGAGACGTTCGATCGGGAGCTGATGGTCGCGATGGAGCGGCGCATCGCGGAGGTCGAGGCCGGTGGGGTGGCCGCGGACGTCCAGCTCGACCTGGAGCAGCTCCGCCGGGAACACCAGCAGCGTTCGGGAGCGATGGCCGCTGCCCTGCGGCGGACACCCGGCACGGACTGGGCGGCGGTTCGCGAAGGTGTCGCGCGTATCTTTTCGACGGAGTAGCCGGTGTTCGGGAAGGGCGCGGTGAACGTGATGTCCCGCTTCGAAGGAAGCGTGTGGGTGGCCCACGGATGCTTCCTCTTCGAGGCCGAAGAGCTGCCCTGAACCGGTCGAGCCGAGGAGATCGAGAACTTCATCGACGATCGCGGCGATGGGCAGGTGCACCTGCTCGCCGGGCGTGAACACGGTGAGGTCCAGGTCGTCGTGGAGGTGCTCGACAGCCGCCCGCCGGGCGACGTGGATGGCTGGACCGCAACGGCCGAGCTGCAGTTCGACTGGAACACACCACACGTGTACGTGACCGAAGTGGAGCTCGGCCGAACGGAACGCTGGGAGATCCCGCTGCCCTGGAGACGGTTCCACCTCGGGATCAAGTTCCGGGAAGGGGCCGACGAGCAGTGGCACCTCCAGCTGTTCCCAGTCGACCGACCTGGGTGATCAGGACCATCTCGTCGCGGACGCCAAGAACACTGATCGCCGCGCCTGGAGCAGCGTCGCCGCGTCGACCCCCGCGGGTCCTCTCCCCCACATCTCCCGGTCCAGCAGCCCGAACTCGGGCTGCATCAGGTTGCTCCAGTGCAAGTCGCCATGCACCGTCTCCCACGCCGAGACCTCCGTGGAGATGCCGTCGCCGAACCGGTGCCGAATCCTCGTGGTGACGAGGTCTTGGCCGACGCCGACCCGGTCCATCGGCGTTGCCGCGACCACGTCGATCGTTCGCCGGAGCTCTGCCCACCACGCGTCGGGCAGGTCGACGCAGTCGCGCAACGCGTCAGTACGAGAGCACGGAGAACCAGGAAGAAGCGTCAACACCTCAGCGCGCTGACGCCGCACCTCTTCCCACTCGTACACGTGGCTTCGCCAGACCGGTCAACACGTTCGAGTCGACGTTCCCCGTCCAGAACGCACCACCAGCCCACCGCACGTCCTCGGACACCACACGCAGCCAGTACGTCTGCTCATCTCGGCGGGCGGGTGCTCCGACTGAGCGGTCGACCCACCCACGCCGGGGCTCGCCGACGACGATGAGCCCGAGGTGGTCCGCGGCACGCTGGAGGTTGTCGAGCATCCACTCCCGGTATCGGGCGTCCGCCTCGCTCAGGCCGGTGTCCATCGACCGCGTCAGCTCTCGGTGACGTGCCGCAGGTATGCCTCCGGCGTGGTCATGTACCGGCGCCAGTGGTCGACCAGAGCGAGGTCTTCCCACTTGGTGCGGTGGAACCCGTGGTCGCCGACTTCGATGATGTCAGCGTCCGGCGTGGATGCCAGGATCGGTGAGTGGGTGGCGCAGATGATCTGCGCGCCGGACTTGCCGAGCTGGTGCATCAGCGACACCAGCCGCAGACAGGACTGGAACGACAGGGCGGCTTCGGGCTCGTCCATCAGGTAGAAGCCCGGCTCGCGGAACATCGCGGAGAACACGGTGAGGAACCCTTCGCCGTGGCTCATCTCGCTGGTGTCCTCGTCCCAGTAGCCACGCATGCCGGAGACCGCCTCCATGAACCCGAAGGCGGTCTCCGCGCGCAGGAAGTAGCCCTTGCGCTTCGTGCGGGTCCCGGAACGGTGCCGGACGCCGGCCGCGGTGGTCTCGAAGCGCACCATCTCGCCGAGCTCGGTCTTCGGGCGGTCGTTGCCGTACTTGCGCCCGGCTCGCCCGCCGCGCGCGTCCAAGCCCCAGGCTTCGGCGAACGCCTCGACGAGGGTGGACTTGCCGGAGCCGTTCTCGCCGACGAGGAAGGTCACCGGCTTCTCGAAGGACATGCCCTCCTCAGCCAACTGGGCGACGCATGGTACGTCGAGCGGCCATGCCCGCCGAGAGCCCGTGGGCAGGAGTTCCTCGGGGATGTAGGCGCGACGGGCGAGCATGAAATCGGGTTCCTCCGATCAGTGGTAGTCCGGTGCGCAGGCTCCCGTAGGCGTGCAGTTGCCCGCAGGCCGACACGCCGGGCTGCAGCTCGGCCCGCATTCGATGAATTGCACCATCTGCACGCCGCCGCCGGTACATGCGTATTGCCTGTAGGTCCTCCAATGCGGACATCGCGCAGATTTACTTCGATCGAGCTACAAGCAGCGCTTGACGCGAGCCGACGCTGACCTGAGTTCAGGCCTCCGAACCGGATCGCTCCCCACCCATCCCCAGGATCAACGCCACCGCCTCCTCCGAACACACCCCCGGCGTCAAAACCTCCTGCAGCAACAACCCCCGAATCGCAGCGACGACAACGGTGGCCCTGGTCAACGCCTCCGCAGCACCGGCCCCCTCCCGCTCCGCCAACGACGCCAACGCCCCGGTGAGGTCCCCCAGCGACGAGATGAACTCGCCGTACTCATCCGGCCGGTACGCCGCCAGCCCCACGACGTGGAAGAACCCGCGCGCACGCGACAGCTGCTCCGGACGCATGTACGTCCGCCAGATGGCCCGCACGAGGTCGTCGAACGTCCCCTGCGCCGCGTCCCGGAACAACGCCTCGTTGTCGCGGGCCCGCTGCGCCCCGAGCACCGCCGCCAGCACCCCCGTGAGCGACCCGAAGTGGTACCGCAGCAACGCATGACTGGTCTCGGTCCGGGCCGCGATCTCGCGCAGCGAC
The DNA here is from genome assembly GCF_040647275.1 of Lentzea sp. NPDC042327. NCBI lineage: Bacteria > Bacillati > Actinomycetota > Actinomycetes > Pseudonocardiales > Pseudonocardiaceae > Lentzea > Lentzea sp. NPDC042327. Next base: position 7,174 of record NZ_JBEZBX010000012.1, on the reverse strand, counting down.
GTCTCCGGTGGCGGAAGACCGTCGTCGAACACGTCGAGGAGGCGCGCCAGGAGGCGCTCGCGGGCATCGCCGGTGCTTGACAGGACCACGCCGCTAGTTTATCCATTGGAAAAGAGATTTATCCAGTGGAAAAGAGGGCGGATGGGACGTTTCCAGCTGATGGGCGCCACGGTCGTGGACGGATCAGGCCGCGATCCGACCCAGGGCGCCGTCACCGTCGAGAACGGCCGGATCATCGGCGCCGCCGACGGAGACCGGATCGACGGCGACCGGATCGACGGCGACGGGCTCACGATGACGCCCGGCCTCATCGACGCGCACGTCCACCTGGGGCTGTCGAGCCCGATCCAGCCGCAGTTCTCGTTCCAGATCAGCGCCGCCGAGATCGCCGCGGACATCTTCGCCGCGGCCGGCAAGGCGCTCGACGCCGGCTTCACGACCGTCCGCGACACCGGCGGGATCGACGGCGGGGTTGTCGCCGCGATCGCGAAGGGCAAGGTCAGGGGGCCGCGTGTGCTGTCGTGCGGGCCGGTGCAGTGTCAGACCGGCGGGCACGGCTACTACGGCGCTGAGTGGGAGCCCACCGAGCTGTGGAGCAGCCACCACGTGCCCGGCTTGTGCGCGCTGTCCATGATGGCCGGCAACGCCGACGAGCTGCGGCGCAACGTGCGTGAGGCGTTCCGGCACGGGGCGTCGTTCCTCAAGCTCTGCGTGACCGGCGGGGTCGTGGGCGGCAACGACCGGCTCACCGACACCCAGTTCACCGTCGAGGAGATCGCCGTCGCGGTGCAGGAAGCCGCGGCACGCGGCACCTACGTGACCGTGCACGCCCACAACAACGACGGCATCCGCAACGCGGTCGAGGCAGGAGCGCGCTGCGTCGAGCACGGCACGGATCTCGACCAACAGACGGCGGAGCTGATGGCCGCCCACGGGGTTGCGCTCGTGCCCACGTTCACCGTCGTCGAACGGCTGCTGCACGACCCCACCGCCGCCGGCCTGGGCGAAGCGGTCCGCGAGCGCGTGGCGGGAGCGCGGGAACGGATGGCCAGGGCGCTCGCCGTCGCCAAGGAGGCCGGGGTGCGGGTCGGGCTGGGGTCCGACCTCATCGGCCCGGACCAGGACCGCCGCGGCGAGGAGCTCAGCCTGCGCGCACAGTTCGAGACACCGATGGACGCCCTCGTGGCGGCCACGAAGACCAACGCCGAGATCATCGGCCTGCCCGACGTCGGCGTCATCGCCCCCGGCAAGCAGGCGGACCTCGTGCTGTGGAACGGAAACCCGCTCGAAGACCCGGCCGTCTTCGCCGACCCCGCCAACGCCGTACTCGTCGTCCACAATGGACGTGTTGTGAAGGATCTCCGATGAGCACCATGTGGAACGGCTGCCTCGCCGACACCGACTACTTCGAGCTGCGTTCCAGCAGTGGCCACGACTACGGCGTGTGGGTCACCACGCCGCCGAACCACGACCCCGCCACGGCACAGCTGCCCGTCGTGTACGTGCTCGACGGCAACTGGGCGGTGGGCCTGACGGCGCCGCTCATCGTCACGCAGCAGGACCCCATGCAGCCGATCAAGCCGTACATCCAGGTCAGCATCGGCTACGCGGGCGAGGACGCGCAGCACTGGGCGCGGCTGCGCAACAGGGACCTCGTGCCGCCCGGCGAGCCCGTCGCCCGGGAGTTCCTCGACGCCGTGGAGATGGGGGTCCAGGCGGGTGCGATGACCCGCGAGCAGGCCGACGCCTACGTCGACGAGCTGCGCGACACGAGAGGTGATGCGTTCCTCGGCTTCATCACCGACGAACTGCACCCGCGCGTCGAACGCGACTACGGCACGGCTACGAGCGGCCACGGCCTCTTCGGCTACTCCTACGGCGGACTCTTCAGCCTCTACGCCTGGCTGACCGGCACCACGCTCTTCGAGAGCATCGGGGCCGGCAGCCCCGGCGTCGCCGGTGAGGACAGCCGGATCTTCGCCCGGATCAGGGAACTGGGCGACGACCTGCCCACGGCCGAGCTCCACCTGACGTTCAACGACCGCGAGATCCTCGGCACCGTGCCGATCTACCAGAACCTCACGAAGAACGCGGCCACCGTCCTGCACCACCTCACCGCCCGCGGCGCGGCCGTGACCAGCGAGGTGCTGCGCGAAACGCACGTGACCGGCCTGCAGTCGTCGTTCCTCAGCTACCTCAGGACCTGCCGAGCCGGTGAGCTCAGCAGGTGACCTTGACGACCGCGTTCGGCTGGAACGACACGTGCACGTGGTCCATGTGGTTGGCCGTGGGGCTGCCCCGGTCCTCCATCATCGACCAGCCGCTGCCGTCGTTGTAGCGCTGCCGCCAGATCACGTAGGTGACGCCGAACGCCTTCCGGTTGGCCAGCACGTACTCGGCCAGGGCGTTGCCGGTCGCGTTGTCGACCATGAAGTCCAGCGCCAGGCCGGTGGGGTGGTCGCCGGAGCCGCCGCGGCCGACGGCGCCACCGATGTTGTCGACGCCGAACTTGCCCCCGACGTGGTGGCCCACCTGCGCCACGTGCGGCTTCACGCCGTTCAACGTGGTCGGGCAGGGCGGCGGGGGTGGTGGAGGCGGCGGAGGTGGCGGTGTGGTGGTCAACGGGACCGTCGTGGTCACCGGGGGCACCGTGGTGGTGATCGGAGCTTCCGAGGACGTCGTCGCGGTGGTCGACGTCGTCGGGGACGTCGAGCTCTGGCCGGCGGAGGTCGCCGGGGCGCCCAGCTGGGCGGCCGCTCCGGTCGGGTCGACCGGCTGGTCGGAACCGCGGACCGTCCAGAAGGTCACGACCAGGCCCGCGGTGAGGGTGGCGGCGACCGCGATGGGCAGCTTCTTGCTGGGTGTCGGCTGAGTTCTATGTCGGCCCGGCATTCGGGAACACCTTGCGTCGGGGACAGGGCATGCTCACACGGGCGGCCACATTACGAAATGAACACGGGAACGTCACAGACGAGTGTTGATCCTCACACTCCCCCTGGTGAACGCCCTGCTACCGAAAGTGAGCCGTGCAGTTGGCAGCCTCGCTCCTCCGTGATGGATTGCTGCCCGATTGGAAGGTTCTGGCCTCGCCTGCTCTCGATAGCGTCAGAACGGATGATCACTTCCTGCAGTCCTCACCGGATGTCGCGGGCAGGCGGGTCACACCGGGGAATGCCGCTCGGTGATCAGTCGAGCCCGAGCCCAGGCAGCTTCACCGCGGCGGTCTGCGCACCCACCGGCTCGTGCCACGCGCGGTACCGGAGGTCGTCCGGACTCGTGATCCCGTAAGACTTGTTCAGCGCCACCACGCACCGCCGCGCCAGCTGCGCGAACTCGGCCGTGAGCGCGGGCCGCCGCAGCGACGACGTCCAGTTGGGCTGTGCGACCCCAGGTTCGACCCACCCGAACCTGCGCAGCAGGAACTCGAGGGCGTCCGCGACGACGTCCGCGCCCGGCGCCTCCGCGTCGAGGCGGTCGGGCCCGGCCGCGAACTGCACGTACCGCTTCGGGTCGTCCGCCGCGTGGATGACGAGGAACACGCGGTCCGTCACGTCGCGCAGCGCGTCGGTGAGCCGTTCGGCGAACAGCTCCCAGGCGTGCGCGATCTGCCACGGCGCCCGAACCGGCGTGAGCTCGGTGGTGAACCGCAGCTCCGGGTCGTCGAACGCGACGAGCTTCTCCAGCGGCCCGCGGTGGTCGGCCCTCGCGAAGCCCTCTGCGCCCGCCCGCTGGTCGAGCGTGGTCACCACGTACGCCTGAGGTGTGGTCGTGAGGACCTCGACGGCCAGGCCGCGGTAGGTGCCGGGACGGGCGAGGTCGTAGCAGTCCAGCACGTCATCCGGCCCGAGGTGCTTCACGAAGTAGCGGCGGCCCGTCCTGGTGAACGACTCGTCGACGGCGTGGTCCGACGCGATCCACCACTTGTCGGGCGAGTGCAGCAACCGGTAAGCGACGTCGCGGTACCGGACGAACCGTCCGGGTGCGGGAAGGCGGTCGTTCACCGGTGTCCGGCCCTCCGGTCGAGCGCGACGCCCTGCGGCGTCTCGAACATCGCGCGCAGCCCCCTCAGGTCGAGCCTGAACGACATGCTCCCGCCGGACGGGGTGGTCCAGGTGGCGGACGACGTGCCTTTGAAGTCGCACATCGCCGGTGCGCCCCAGCGGGTTTCCCCCTCGCGCACCATCAGGGCGTAGGCGTCACCGAGGAACCGCCTCGACGCGGGGGTGACCTCGCGAATCGTGTCCGCGACGTCGAGCTGGAGGTAGGACAGGTCGCCCCTGGAGCCGATGGTCGACACGTCCGGGGTGGTGAACCCGGAGACCGTGTTCATGAGGTAGGGGACGCCGCCGTCGACCTCGATCGTCCACCCGAACCACTCCTGCACCTGGTCACGCGTGAGCGGCCAGGGTGCGGCCTCCCAGAAGTCCATGAGGTCGCACGCCTCGACGGGCGTCATCGCCTTCCAGCTCACCTTCCGATCTTCGCACGGTCCTCATCGGACGCGACGACCTCACGGTGGATGATGCCCGCCATGACAGCTGTCGACCCCTTCAGCGCGAGCCGCGAGCGGTACCTCGGCCCGCTCCGCGGCGACGGAGGCCTCTGCGTCGGCAACGCCGACGAGTGCGATCACTACACCGAGGACGGCGCCGTCCGGATTCCGTGGCGGGGCCGGCCACGGCCCGAGGACATGGCACGGGTGCACAGCCTGGCCCTGTGCCCGACGGAGGCCCAGCTGCGCAAGGCGGTGCTGCCCGCCTACCTGCCGGACCTGGTGAACCTGGAGTCGCTGACGCTGCCCGCGCCGCTCGTGACGCACCTGACGTCCCCCACGCTGACGTCACTGGTGATCGGCAACGCCGACGGCCAAGCCCCTCCGGTCCCCCTCGCCGCCGACACCGCCCTGCCGGCGCTGCGCGCGCTGATGTGGGTCAGCTCCTACACCACGCCGCGGCTGCCCCAGGTGGTCGACCCGTTGCCGCCACTCAAGTTCCTCCGCACCAACGTGTCCGGTGACCCCGCTGTGCTGCGTCAGCTCGCGGCGCTGCCGTCGCTGCGGCACTTGGAGCTGGTGCACCTGAAGAACACCGACGTGGTCGACCACCTCGTGGCCCCGCTGCGCGCGCTGGAGATCGGCGGCACGGGACGCGACTTCCCGGTGGCCCGGCTCGCCGAGATCACCACGCTGGAGTCGTTGCGCCTCAACGGTGTCCGTGCCGAGATCGACTGCACGGTCTTCCCGACGCTGCCGAACCTGGTCCAGCTGACCGTCCTGAACTCGAAGCGGATCGTGAACGTCGAGGCGCTGCTGGACTGCCCGACCCTGGCGAGCGTCACGTTCGTCGACTGCGGCAACCCGTTCAAGAAGGACGGCAAGGCGCTGTTCCGGTCCCATGGCTTCGCCGAGCTGGACATCGACTACTCGTGATCGAAGCCAGCTAAGGTGGCCCGCATGGGCGTTTCCCTCTACTACACGGCTCGCCGCGCGACCCCGCTGACCGACGCCGAAGTCACGGCGGTCGGCCAGGCCGTCGACACCCACAACGCGAACGCGCCGTTCTCCGCGGAAGAAGAGGGGCTGTTCCTCTACGACCAGCTGGAGTCCGGAACGGTCCTCAACGGGTCGACCAAGATGCCCGGCGCGGACGACCGGGCGGTCCCCTCGCTCGTGCACTGGCTGGCCGCGGTCACCGCGCTGCGCCACGCCGTGCCGGACGCGGACTGGACGTTCACCCTCGACGACTACGAGATCGAGTGGGACGACCACACCGGCTACCACCTGCCCGGTCTCACCGACTGATCCTGGAGCTGAACGGCCCAGAACAGGCGCGTGCCGCGAGCACGGCGCAGGTGAGCACCACGGCATCAGGGCCCGCCGGTCGCGGGCCCGTGATCGGCGGGCCGGGGTGTCAGGCCGGCGGGATGGTGAAGATCAGGCCCTGGCTCATGGTCGAGCGGATGCCCTGCACGTCCGTGGTGACGACCTTCGCCCGGTGCTGCCTGTCGGGGGTCAGCCCGGTCAGGGTGACCTGCTTCTCGGTGACCAAGCCGGTGTGCCCTCCGTCCAGGTACACCTCGTAGCCCAGGGTCGGGTTCCACCAGGAGGAGGCTTCCCAGGCCAGTGTCACGGACGTCGGGGTCGTCGAGACCACCCGCAACCCGCTCGGGCGCGGCGGACGCTCGAAGACGGCGGGCTGCGACCACACGGTGCCCAGCAGGTCGTTCTGCGCCGGGTCGTGCGAGCAGGACGCGGTGACCGTGCCGACAGGAGTGCCGTCGGCACGCTCGGGGCGCAGTGTCAGTGCCAGGTCGTCCACGTGCAGGTCGTAGTAGCCCGGTGTGGTCAGGAACTGCACCGGGAAGGAGCCCGCGGCCCGCACCGCGGCCCCCTGGGTGGTCGTCAGCCACGTGGGCGCGACGGTGAACGAGGCCCGGGTGGTCCGCGTCCCGTCCGGGCCGGTGATGTGCGCGTCCAGCGTCGCTGTGCTGTCGGCGTCCAGGCGCACCCCGCCGGCCATCGTCAGGACCGGGCGCAGCTCGCGCAGGTCCAGGTCCACGTCGATGTAGGCGGGTTCGTGCCTGGCGATGGTGTTCGGGCCCGCGCCGTCGTCCGGCAGACCGCCGACGACCCACGCGGTCATCCGGGCACTCGCCCCGGAGGAGGTCGTGCAGGTGTAGTCCATCCGCACCGCGGTCGTCTGGGCCGACGCCGGGGTTGCGGCTCCCGTCAGCACCCCGACGGCCGCCAGGGCAGATGCCAGCGACAAAGCGGTGATGCGGAGTGGCTTCCCTCTTTTGCGCACCTCTACATCCTCTCCGTGTTCACTCGACCGCGGACAGTGTCCCGCACATCAACGTCGGAACGTGTCGACCATTCAGCCGCAGCAAGGCGGAGGTGATGTTCGAGCAATGCCGAAATGCAGCACGGAGTGGAAGCAGATCGGAAGCAACTCTTGCATTGGACGTGCTTCAACTGTCCTCAATGGACTTGATCCCGCAGAGATCACGGTACGGGTTGACCGCCCAGTGCTCCTCAAAGCTTGATCACCGCAGTCGTGCCGTCGGCGACGAGGACGTCCTCGCCTTCACGGCGGCGTCGCGCAGGTCGCCCGCGCCGCGCAGGTTCTCCACCGACGCGGTCGCCGGCAGCTGGGTGGCCCGGCTGTCCTGCTGG
>NZ_JBEZBX010000011.1:0-247080 GCF_040647275.1 Lentzea sp. NPDC042327 | reverse complement strand
AAACGCTCGGCTGGGACACCCCAGCCGAGCGCTTGACTAAACTCCTGACCAAAGCCAGTTGATCACCTGTGTTGCAACGACCCCTGGAATTCGCCACGTGCAGCAAGCAAGCCGGCGGAGTGCACGCGGGGAGCTTTCGTACTCTCCTGGCGCACGGGAGGTCCCCGCGTGCGGCAAGACGGCGGGCGGGAAGGGGGTCGGTAGGCTGGTGTGCGATGCGCAGAGTTCTTCCGCTGATGGCGATCGTCGTGCTGGCGATCGTGCTGGTCGTGAGCGACCACCCGTTCCCGCCGCCGTCCGACCCCGACCGCGAGTCCAGGACGGCGGTGGTGGCGCTCGGCGACAGCACCCTGTCCGGTGAGGGCGCGGGCTCCTACGAGCCGGGCACGAACGGCGAGGAGGGCGGCAACTGGTGCCACCGCTCCACCGAGGCGTCGGTCATGAAGGCGCGGTTCGAGGCCGACGAGCGGTTCAACCTGGCCTGTTCGGGCGCGAACTCGGACCGGCTGCGCACCCAGCAGCTGCCGGAGCTGCGCAGGATCGCCGGCTCGCACCGGGTCGTCGCGCTCGTGGTGGCCGTCGGGGCCAACGACGACCCCAAGTTCGCGGACATCCTCAACACGTGCGTGCAGGCGTGGGGTGCGCGCAGCGACTGCACGGCGAAGGTGGCGCCGGAGTGGACCAAGCGGGTCGCGAAGATGGTGCCGAAGGTCGAGAACACGCTGAACGCGATCCGCCAGACCATGCGCGACTCGGGCTACCTCGACTCGTCCTACCAGCTCGTCGTGCAGTCCTACGCGGCGCCGGTCGCGCCGAACGTGCCGAAGTCGCTGCAGAACCTGTCCGGCTGCCCGCTGCGCACCGGTGACCTGGAGTGGGTCGTCGAGGAGGGCGTGCCGGAGCTGTCGAACGGGTTGCGCGTGGCGGCCGGGAAGGTCAACGCCCGGTTCCTCGACCTGGCACGGGCCGGTGAGGGCCACGAGGCGTGCGCGGGCGGCTCGTCACCGGAGGAGGAGTGGTTCACCCGGCTGACGCTGGACTGGGACGGCCTCAAGGACGACCGGCGGTCGGCGCACGCGTGGCAGGAGTCGTTCCACCCCAACGCCCGCGGGCACGAGCAGCTCGCGAACTGCCTGAGCGAGTTCCTGGCCGCCGACAAGCGTGACGGGGCCTGCGTGCCGAAGCTCGACGGCACGCTCGGGCTCACCACCGAAAGCTGACCTCGCGCGGCCAGCCGGGGTTGCCGGTGTGCGCGAACGCGGCCCACGCCCGTGCGATGTCGCCGCGGAACACGGCGGGCACGTCCGCGCCGGGGTGCGCGCGCAGACCGAGCGGTAGCCGCCGGCCTGCTCGGCGAGGCGGGTGCCGGTCGCCGAACGCGCCGGTCGGCTCGCCGTCGCAGTCCACGGGCGGACGCAGGCGCAGCGGGCCGACTGCCGGTTCGGCGTACCGGATGCCCGGGTGGGCGGTCAGGCCTGCACCGCGGCGGCCGGGACCGACGGCAGCACGCGCAGGTTCGCGGCCGCGCGTTCCAGCCGGGACAGCACGCTGGGCCGCAGGTTCGCGATCTCCTGGTCGGCCGCGGGGCCCGCGACCTCCTGCAGCAGCACCTGCATCGGGTGCTCGCCCTCGGCCTCGGAGACCGCGAGCACCCGGAACGTGGTGCCGGGCGGGAAGACGACGCGTTCCTCGGTGGCCACGGCGACGCGGTCGGCGACCTCGACCCTGCGGCCGGTGACCGACCACAGCAGGTACTCGACCGCGCCCTCGACGCGCTGGACGGGGTTCGCGACGGCGTCCAGCAGGCCGTGCTCGACCAGGACGTCACCGCTGCGGTAGCGCCGCGGCCCGGTCGGGCCGGTGACACCCCACACGGTCGCCACGCCGTTGTGCACCGGCAGCCGGTTCAGGCCCGAGACGATGCACGCGACGTACGGGCGCAACCGGCCCAGGCGGCCCATGCGCAGCGTCTCGACGACCATCTCCTCGTCCTGTGACACGCACGCGAGCAACGCCGTCAGGTCGGTGACCATCGCCTCGAACGCCGCCGGGTCCTCCTCGGCGTCGGGTCGTTGCGCCAGCAGCCGGCACACGGTCGCCGCGTGCGCGCCGTACCGTTCGCCCAGCGCACGGCGCACGGCGTCGCGTTCGACCTCCGAGCTGCTGTGGTCGGGTGCCACGGTCTCGCGGTCGCCGGTGCCCTGCGCGGGCTGCTCCCACAAGGCCAGCGGCTGGGCGGGCAGCGGCCCGTCGACGCGGAACCGCACTGCGGCGGCGTCCGGGTCGGACGACGGGTAGGCGGCGTCGTCGGGGTCGGCCAGCGCGTGCGACGTCACGGCCGCCATGGCCGGACCGCCCTCGACGGCCGCGGCACCGAAGGCGGGCCGGGCCGGCTGTTCCGGATCAGCGCCCACCGCGGCGAACGCGACCCGGACCGTCGCCTCCTGGTCGACCGGCACACCGGCGAACACCGGGCGGGGCGACTCGGGCTCGGCGAACGCGGACCGGGCAGGCTGGTCGGTGTCGACCGGGATGCCGGCGAACGTGGCGCGCGGTGCCTCGGGTTCGTAGGCGGGTCGCGGCTCGTAGTCGGCCGTCACCCCGGCACCGAAACTGGGCCGCGCCGGGTGGTCGGGCTCCGCGTACGCCGGTCGCTCCGATCCCGCGGGCGTCACCCCGGCACCGAACGTGGGCCGCTCCGCATCCGCTGGCGTCACGGCCGCGAAGAAGCCGGTGCCGTTGTCCGCGGAGTCGCGCTGCGACAACGCGTGCGCGGCCGCACCGAGCGCCGCGGCGATGGTGGCGGACGACCCGGTCTTCGCCACCGGTGGCGCTTCGGCGGGCTCGGCGAACCCGCCGTCCACCGCGGCGTGGGCCGGGGCGGCGTGCTGCGGCACCGAGGGGGGCGGCGGAGGCGGCGGTGACACCTTCGAGTCGCAGAAGACGACTCGAAGCAGTTTGCGGACCTCGGGCTCAAGGCGTTCCACGAGAGCAGCGCCGTGCACCGCGACCGCACCGGGCGTCGTGCGCCCTGGCGTGCCCACGGTCAGACGTGCCCATTCCGGGTCCACGGCCTGAGAGCGGACCTCGGCGGCGTTGTACGGCTCGTCGTGCTCGCGCACCCACAGACCCGAGGGCACGACTTCGAGCACCACGCCGTCGCCGAGCGAGAACACGCCCGGCGAGACCTCGCTCAGGCCCGGCACCGGCGTGCGGTAGCCGGTCACGACCGGCACGCTCTCGTGCGGGACGCACTGCACCTCGGTCACGAACGGCCGCCACGTCTGCTGCCCGCGCGGGTCGACCGCGATGACCGCGGGACCGCCGCCGCGCAGGTTGCCGACCGGCAGGCCGGTGAACGCGGCGATCGGCTCGCCGAGTTCGTCGGCGACCAGCTTGCCCAGCTCGGCGTCGACGCCGTAGGGCACGAGCCGCACCCGCGACCGGGCGGCCTGGGGCAGCGCGGTGAGGAGCCGGCAGACCTCGTCGGTCGGGATGGCCGGCTGGCCAGGCCCGCCGACGACCACGGTCAGCACGTTGTCGCGGCACGGCAGCGCCACGATGGGGCGGGCGTCCGGGGCGGACGGGTCGAACAGCGGCTGCTGCGCGCGCAGCCACAGCCCCGACGGGATGGGTTCGGAGACGCCGACCTCGCCGGTGGGCCACGGCGAGTTCGGGTCCATTGCCTCCCACTGCGGCACCGGGAAGCGGCGGCCGAACGGCATCGGCGAGGCGTTCGGCTGGAACCGCACCCAGCTGCCGTAGCCCTGGGAGCCGACCACGAACGCGGCACCCGGCACGGTCGTCAGCACGCCGTCCGGGGCCACGACCTCGGTCTGCAGCTGCTCGGCCAGCCACTGCGCGGGCGCGGTGGGGCGCATCGTGCCGGCGTGCGAGACGGCGAGCCGGACCGGCCCGCGCCCGTTCAGCGCCGTCACGACGTGCGGCCAGAACGTGCTCTGGTCCCCGCTGGGGAAGTCGACGACGACCACGGTGCGACCGCGGTCGGCCGGCAGTGCGCGCGCCAGCCCGGTCGCGCCCTGACCCGGTCCCTCCGGTGCGGAGACGACGAGCGTGGCACCGACGAAGTTCGCCGCGTACGGCGTCCGCTGCGGCTGCGGCGGCTTCGGCGGCTCCGGTTCGTACTCGTACGACGGGGCCTCGTAGGACGCCGGCACCTCGTAGGTGGGCGTCGGCTGTTCGGCCGGTTGCAGGGCCTGTTCCTGGGCCTGTGCGTGCATCGGCTGCACCTGTTGCGTCTGTTGGTCGCCGCGGGCGGCGGCACGTCGGCCCATCAAGCGCCTGATCACCTCCGTGCCATCCCGTTCACTCGCCCTTTCGGTGGAACCGGGCAACGGTCGTGCACGCTATCAACACGCGTCAGCGCTCCGTCACCCAGTCGGGTTATTTGGTGTCATCCGATCGAGACCCACACCGCGGTCGCCCGGCCGCACACACCGTCCGGGCCGATGATGGCCGACGCGGAGTACGCCTTGCGCCCCTCGCGGCCGAGCTCCCACGCGAGCAGCACGTGGTCCACGTCCAGCTCGACGGGCCGCTCCACCTGCGCCACGAACGTGCCGAGCACGAACGCCGGACCGCCGTCGGGGGCCACCGGCTGGGCCGACGGGCAGTCCAGCGCCGCCCACACGACCTCGGGCAGCACGTGCCCGCCCTCGTGGGGCAGGACCGCGGTCGGGCGCCAGACCCCGGCCCACTCCTCCCGGCCCGCGAGCGGCCCGAGCAGCGCGCCGATGCCGTCCTCGCGGTCGGGGCCGCAGCCGAAGCAGGTCGGGAACGGGTGCCGGTCGCGCCACGGCACCTGCGCCGCCGCCGCGCGGGCCTCCGCCAGCGTGGGGACGGCAGGGACCGCCAGGTCGAGCGCCGCCGGTGCGGCCGAGGCGATCACCACGTCACCGTCGAGCAGCTCACCGTCGCGGACCCGCATCTCCCGGTCCAGCGGCACCGGCTTGCGCAGCCGCACGCTCACCGGACCGGCGCCGACGTGCGCGGCGAGGCGGCCGGAGACGTAGCCGCCGTTGCCCGTCCCCGGCGGGCCGTTGAACCGGCTCCCGATCGTCACGGTCGTCACTTCTGGTCACCCTCCAGGTACACCCACTGGCCGTTCTCCCTGATGAAGCGGCTGCGCTCGTGCACGACACCGCCCACGTAGTGCGCCCGGAACTCGACGACGCCCTCGTTCTGGAGCAGTCCGCCGTTCTCGGTCGCCAGCACCTCGAGCTTCAGCCAGCGGTCGTTGTCGCCGGTGCCCGCGTCCGACGGCCGGTGCCGCGAGTGCCAGGTGCGCAGCAGGTAGTCCTCATCGGACAGTGCGAAAGCGCTGTACCGGGAGCGCATCAGCTGCTCAGCGGTCGCCGCCGTGCGGACGCCGGAGTGGAGCGCACCGCAGCAGTCCACATAGGACTGGCCGGTGCCGCAGGGGCACAGTTTGGTGGTCACGTCCACATTGTGCCCGGTGAACTCGGTAGAACCGATGCCGCACCGCGTACGTACCCCCTGTCAGGACTGACTCGCGGGAGGCATGGGAGGCCGCACGTGACCGTCGAGAGCAGGGCGGACCTGGTTCCGCTGCGCACGTGGTTCGGGCTGCGCTGGCGCGGCTACGACCGGGACGAGGTGGACGACTACGTCGCCGAGCTGGAGGCCGAGCTGCGCCTGGTCACCGCCGACCGCGACGCCTCCGAGGCCCGCGCCGACGCGCTGGCCAGCAGGTTGATGTCGGTGCAGGAGGAGAACACGGCGCTGCAGGACGGCCTGCACCGCATCTGCCTGACCCCGATCGACCTCAGGGGCCTGCCCGAACGGCTCGCGCGCATGGTCGCGCTGGCCGAGGAGGAACGCCGCGAGGTCATCAGGGACGCGCAGCTCCAGGCGTTGATGATCGTCGGGGAGGCCGAGTCGCGCGCCCGCGGCCTCGAAGAACAGGCCGCGGCCCAGCGCGAGGAGGTCCGCGAGGACTTCCGGCTCGCCATGTCCGCCCGCCGCGCCGAGGCGATGCGGGCCCTCGCGGAGCTGCGCGACGTCGCACTGGACGAGGCGGACCGGATCGTCGCGGAGGCGAGGGTGCGGCGCGCGGGGATCGAGCACGGCGGATGACGCGGCCCCGCCCCGCACGGACGGGAGCTACGGCTCCTGGTCGAGGTCGTGGAAGTCCGGCACGGTCGTCGTCCCCGTGCGCCAGTCGTGCCGGAGCACCGCGTACCCCACCGAGTCGAACCGGCGGCCCTCGCCGTCCGGCCACGCCCGGCGGTAGTGCGCCTCCTTGACGTAGCCGCACTGCGCGAACACGCGGCGCATCGCCAGGTTGTCCTGCCGGGTCGTGGCCTCGATCCGCTGCACGTGCGCCAGCTCGGTGAAGAGCTTGTCGGTGAGCCAGCGGACCGCGGCCCTGCCCAGGCCGCGGCCGCGGTGCCGTGCGCCCACCCGCAGGTCGAACATCGGCGTCTCGTCCCCGAGGTCGAACAGCCGCACGATCCCGGCGCGCTCCCCCGCCACCTCGATCCAGTACGTCTCGTCGTAGTACCCGGACCGGACGCGGTCGAGCACGTCCGCGCGGTCGACGGTGGCGTTCGCGTGGAACGGCCACGGCTCGCCGGCGAGGAAGTCGGCCAACGCCTCCGCCTCGCCGGCCTCGAACCGCCGGAACACCTAGTCCCTCTCGATCAGGTGGCCCACCACGTCCGGACCGGGGTGCGCGTGCCCGGACCCGTCGCGGCGCGGGTCGATCTCCGGCAGCTCCACCGGCGTGCCCTTCACGTCGGACCCGGCCGGCCGCGACCCGATCCACGCCACCACCAGGTGCGTCTCGCCCTTCAGGAACCGCTGCGACCGCACACCGCCGGTTGCGCGCCCCTTCGCCGGGTACTCGGCGAACGGCGTGACCTTGACGCTCTGCCCGCTCGACGTGACCACCATCGGCTCGCCGTGCTGGCCGTCACCCGTCTTGACCGCGCCGAAGAACAGCACGTGCGCGTCACCGCTGAGGTTGATGCCCGCCATGCCGCCGCCCTTGAGGCCCTGCGGCCGCACCAGCTTCGCGTCGTAGCGCAGCAACGACGAGTCGGAGCTGACGAACGCCAGCGCCTCCGTGCCGTCGTCCAGCCAGGTCGCGCCGACGACCTCGTCGCCGTCCTTGAGCGTGATGACCTCGAACTCGTCCGACCGCACCGGCCACTCCGGCGAGCACACCTTGACCGTGCCCAGCTTCGTGCCCAGCGCGATGCCCGGCGAGGACCCCGGGTCGAGCGGCGCGATGCCGACGACCTTCTCGCCCTTTTCCAGCGGCACCAGCTCACTGGCCGCCATGCCGCCGCGCAGGCTCACCGTCCCGCTCTGCTCCGGCAGCACCGGCAGCGGCAGCACGTCCGTCTTGAACGCCCGCCCCCGGTTCGTGACCAGCACGACCTGACCGCGCGCCGTGGAGTGCACCAGCGCGGCCACCGCGTCGTGCTTCACCCGCCCGGCCCGCCGCTTGCCCTCCGACGCCTCCTCCGACTCCGCCGCCGTGCGCGCGACGAGCCCGGTGGCGCTCAGGATCACCTGGCACGGGTCGTCCGCGACCTCCAGCGGCCCGGCCGGCTTCGACGCCGCCAGCACCTCCTTGAGGTCACCGTCGATGAGGCTCGTCCTGCGGTCCCCACCCAGCTCCTTCGCCACCGCGGCCAGCTCGCTCGACACGAGCTTCTTCAGGACGCCCTCGTCCTCCAAGATCGCCGTCAGCTCCGCGATCTCCCTGGTGAGCTTGTCCTGCTCGCCCTCCAGCTCGATCTTGTCGTACCTGGTGAGGCGCCGCAGCGGCGTGTCGAGGATGTAGGACGCCTGGATCTCCGAGAGCGTGAACTGCTTCATCAGGCCGTCCTTCGCGGCGGCGGCGTTCTCGCTGCCCCGGATCAGCTTGATGACCTTGTCGATGTCGAGCAGCGCCCTGAGCAGCCCCTCGACCAGGTGCAACCGCTCCTCGCGCTTGCGCCTGCGGAACTTCGTCCTGCGCGTGACGACGTCGTAGCGGTGCCGCAGGAAGACCTCCAGCAGCCCCTTGAGCCCGAGCGTCCGCGGCTGCCCGTCCACCAGCACCAGGTTGTTGATGCCGAACGACTGCTCCATCGGCGTCAACCGGTACAGGTCCGCGAGCAGCGCCTGCGGGTTCACCCCGACCTTGCACTCGATGACGAGCCGGATGCCGTTCTCGCGGTCGGTCAGGTCCTTGACGTCCGCGATGCCGGTCAGCCGCTTCGACTTGTTCACCTCGTCGGTGATCTTCTCGACGATCCGCTCCGCACCCACGCCGTACGGCAGCTCCGTGACGGTGATGGCCTGCCGCCCGCGCGACCCCTCCAGCGGGCCGATCTCGATCTTCGCGCGCATCCGCACGACACCGCGACCGGTCTCGTAGGCCTTCCTCACCTCGTCGAGGCCGAGCAGGATGCCACCGGTGGGCAGGTCCGGCCCCGGGACGAACTCCATGAGCTTGTCGAGGTCGGCGTTCGGGTGCGTGATGAGCCACCGCGCCGCACCCACCACCTCGCGCAGGTTGTGCGGGATCATGTTCGTCGCCATGCCGACCGCGATGCCGGACGTGCCGTTGACCAGCAGGTTCGGGAACGCCGCCGGCAGCACGCTCGGCTCGTCCAGCGAACCGTCGTAGTTCGGACGGAAGTCGACCGTCTCCTCGTTGAGCTCGCCGACCAGCTGCATGGCGACCGGCGACATGCGGCACTCGGTGTACCTGCTCGCCGCGGGACCGTCATCGGGGCTGCCGAAGTTGCCGTGGCCGTCGATCAGCGGCTCGTTGAGGCTGAAGTCCTGAGCGAGACGGACCAACGCGTCGTAGATCGCCGTGTCACCGTGCGGGTGGTACCGGCCCATGGTGTCGCCGACTACGCGCGACGACTTCACGTACGGGGTGTTCGGCCGCTGCCCGTTCTGGTTCATCGAGAACAGGATGCGCCGGTGCACCGGCTTGAGGCCGTCCCGCGCGTCCGGCAGAGCCCGCGAGTGGATGACCGAGTACGCGTACTCCAGGTACGAGTCCTCGATCTCCGTCTTCAGCGAGTTGTCGAGCACACGGGCACCGGCCCGGTCGAACGCGGCCGGATCGACCTTGGTCGTGGGTCCCTTACGGCGTGCCATGACTTCGTAACTCCGTCTGTTCTCTCGAGAAGGCTTAGAGGTCGATGGCCGACTGGTCGACCCGTGCGGCGGACTCGACGAGCCAGTTGCGGCGCGGCTCGACCTTCTCGCCCATCAGCAGCTCCAGCGCGACCTCCGCGGCCTCGACGTCGTCCATCGTGATGCGGCGGACACTGCGGGTCGCGGGGTTCATCGTGGTCTCCCACAGCTCGTCCGCGTCCATCTCACCCAGGCCCTTGAACCGCGGCACCGGCGTCACGACCTGCTTGCCGGCCTTCTCCAGCCGCGCGACGGTCTGCTCCATCTGCCGCTGGGTGAAGGTGAAGTGCGTCTCGGCGTTGCGGCCGCGGGTCATGACCTTGTGCAACGGGGGCATGGCCGCGTAGAGGCGGCCGTCCTCGATCACCGGGCGCATGTACTTCGCGAACAGCGTGATCAGCAACGTGCGGATGTGGCTGCCGTCCACGTCCGCGTCGGCCATCAGGATCACCCGGCCGTAGCGCATCTGGGAGATGTCGAACGTGCGGCCGGTGCCGGCGCCGAGGACCTGGACGATGGAGGCGATCTCGGCGTTGCGCAGCGTGTCGGCGAGGGACGCCTTCTGGACGTTGAGGATCTTGCCGCGCAACGGGAGGAGCGCCTGGTACTCGGACACGCGGGCCATGCGCGCGCTGTTGTGCACGAACACACCGGCTTCGAGCGCGAAGTTGTGGTAGCCGTCCACGGTCAGGTCGTAGACGTCCTCGCGCTCCGGCAACGCCTCGACAGCGGCGACCGCGTGGTTGACCAGCGTCGCCGCTTCCCGCAGTCGGATGAAGTCGTCGTCGTAGTGCGCCAGCACCTTCAGGAACTTCAGGCCCGTCTTGGCGTTCGCCTTGCGGTCGAGCTCGTAGGACAGCGCCAGCTCGAAGTTCGACGGCGTGTCCAGCATCGGGGCGAGCCGCTTGAGCGCCGCGATCCGGCGCCCCTCGACCTGCTTGGCCACCCGCTCGGCACGGGACGTCGACTCGACGTAGCGGCGGCGACCGGCCTGAACCGCCTCCAGGTGGCCGGTCGACGCGTCGGCCATCCGCTGCTTCATGCGTGCGGAGTGCTCGCGGCCGAACTCGGGGTGGCTCTCGTGCCACGCGATGACGGCCTCACGCTGGCGCTGCCGCTCGACCGGGTCGGCGAACTGATCGACCGTGGTGCGGGAGCGCCAGGCGAGCAGCTCTTCGTCCTGCCACTGGGCCAGCGAGCGCTCGCTCCACTCCTCCCGCCTACCGGGCTGGGCGAAGAACGCGCGCACCCGCGCGGCGGCCGCCGCGCGGTGCTCCGGCTCGGCCCAGTACTCGGCCTGCAGCGCACGCATGCGCTCGGCGTAGGCGGCCTTGTCGGCGTCGCTCAGCTCGGCGTACCAGTCCTGGAAGCCCTGCTCGATGCGAGCGCGGAACGCCGGGTCCTGGTTGCGGGCGGCGAGCCTGGCCAGGCACGCCGCGCGGAACTCCTGGTCCTTCCACTGTTCGGACAGCATCGCCGACTTGATCTCGGTGCCGCCGGCCGCGAGCCACGCCCGGTAGCCCTCGTGCACGTGCTCGCCCATCATCGCGGCGTGCAGCGCGGCGTGGTCTTCCCACGTCATCCGCTTGAGGTTGCGCGGGTCGTTGTTGCGCTTGTCCACGTCCACGTGGTGGCGGACGTTGCCGTTCGCGGCGCTGTCGAGGCCGTGGCGCAGGTTGTGGGCATCGGCCAGGTAGTGGGTGTAGACCCATTCCTGCCGGTCGTTCATCCACACCCGCTCGTAGCCGTCGAGGTTGTGGCCCTCGGCCTTCGACGACACCGACCGGTAGAGCGGCATCAGCGAGTCGCCGGGCTGCAGCGCGTCGGCGCGGCGGTACGAGCCGTCGCGCAGGCGGAACAGGTGGTCGGGGGTGCAGCGGACCGACGCGCCGTTGTCCAGGGTGACGCGGATCAGCGGGGCGTCCTTCTTCGTCAGCCGCGGCTCGACCAGCGGCACGACGACCACGCGGCCGGCCTTGTTCGTGGCGTAGCCGAAGTGCGTCACACCGCGCTGCCAGTCGTCGACCAGTTCCAGGAACGACAGCGACTTGCCCGACGCCAGCGCGACCTGCGTCTCAGCCGTGAAACACCCGAGGGCGCTGTCGCCCTCCACGAGGAAGAGCTCAGACCGCGACACACCCGTGGTCCGGCAGTCCACCAGCTTCGCCGGCATCGCCGCGCCTTCGAGCGCCGTCTTGCGCCGGGCCGCGTCCTTCTGCTGCTTCTGGGTCAGCCGGACGCGGGAGGCGTCGACGACCTTCTGGAGCACGGTCTTGGCCTCGACCTTGGTCCTGCGGTCCTCGGTCCAGGCGCGCACCTGCTGGTCGACGATGCCCTGCAGCACCTTGGTGATGCCGGCGGTGGACAGCTCGTCCTTGGTCTGCGAGGTGAACTGGGGTTCGGGGATGCGGACGTGGACGACGGCGGTCATGCCCTCCAGCACGTCGTCCAGCGTGGGCGGGTCCTCCTTGGGCTTCAGCAGGCCGCGGGTCTTGGAGATGGCGTCCTGGACCGCCTTCAGCACGGCGCGGTCGAAGCCGCGGCGGTGGGTGCCGCCGTGCACGTTGCGGATGGTGTTGGTGAAGCACTCGACGGTGCGGTCGTAGCCGGTGCCCCAGCGCAGGGCGACCTCGACCTCGGCCTGTCGCTCCACTTTGGACCGCATGACGCCGTTCTCGTCGGCGGCGTTCTCGAAGTAGGTGCCGGTGCCGGTGATGACGAGGGTGCCGGAGACGGCGCGGTCGCCGGAGGGGGCCAGGAAGTCGACCATGTCGGTCAGGCCGTTGGGGTAGTGGAAGACCTCTTCGGAGATCGCGTCTTCCAGCGCCGACTTGAGCACGTAGGTGACGCCGGGCACGAGGAACGCCGTGTTGCGCAGCTTCATGCGCACGGTCTCGACGTCCAGGGAGGCGCCGTTCTCGAAGTAGCGGGCGTCGTACCAGTAGCGGATGGAGGTGCCGGTCGACTCGCCGCGCTTCATCTTGCCGACGACGTTGAGGCCGTTCTGGCGGGTGAACGCGGCCTTGGGGCCGGGGCCGTCGAAGACGCCGGGGACGCCGTGGGCGAACGACATCTCGTGGACCTTGCCGCCGCGGCGGACGGTGACGTCGAAGCGGTGGGAGAGGGCGTTGACGGCGGAGGCGCCGACGCCGTGCAGGCCGCCGGAGGTCTTGTAGCCGGAGCCGCCGAACTTGCCGCCCGCGTGCAGCTTGGTGAGGACCAGTTCCACACCGGACAGACCGGACTTGGCGTGCACGTCGGTGGGGATGCCGCGGCCGTCGTCGTCGACCTGGACGCTGCCGTCGGCGTGCAGGGTGACGACGATCTTGGTGGCGTGGCCGGCCACGCCCTCGTCGGTCGAGTTGTCGACGATCTCGCTGAAGAGGTGGTTGATGCCCCGGCTGTCGGTCGACCCGATGTACATGCCTGGCCGCTTGCGGACGGCCTCGAGACCTTCGAGGTGCGTCAGGTCGTCGGCCCCGTACAGGGTCTCAGCGGTCACGGGTGGTGCTCCCTGGATTGTGTGCGGACTGCCAGCAGGGTATCCGCCTGGACCGACAATTTTCCGCAACGGTGGTGCCCTTCGACCCGCAGGGCGGGTGACGTCGACCTCGCGCGCCGGTCGGGCGGTCCCGAGAAAGCCTGCTGACCTGGCAAGACGCGGTTCACCGACCCAAACGACCACGGCGATCGGGCGGTTGTCGAACGTCACGGGCCCGAGCGCGCCCCGAGGCCGGGTGCCCGAGCACGTGCGGGGTCGGGCGAGGGACCGGATCAGGCGGTTGTGATCGTCCACTGTGGACCGGAAACCGGCGGGTGCTCCCGGTCGGCGGCGGGGGCCGAGGTTGCGCGCGTGACCCAGCCGAGACCTTCCCGACACTGGTCCGTGAACCGCTGTGAACGACGGCACGTATGCCCCGGTGTCAGATCGACGACCGGGACGGGGTGATCGCGTGCGGCACGGTGTGGACCCGGGTCCCTTCCAGCAGACCGCGCACAGCCCGTCCTGCTTCGAGCCGGCCAGGACGGGCGCGGGTCAGCCGGTGGGCTTCCGCACCCCGTGCAACCCGCACTTCCCGACCCCGCAGACGTTCGAGGAGCCGGCGAAGAGCCTGCGGCTGCTGTCCCGGCACCGGGTCCTCATCCGCGAGTGCGCCACCGAGCTCGGCATGAGCAGCGGCTTCGCGCGCCTGGTGGTCCGGCCGGAGTCCGACGTCGAGCGGCTCGTCGAAGGCATCCGCGACTTCACCAGGGCGAGGTGGACCTCAGCGCACTCAGCCCACCCCGGCGAACCCCCGCTGCTCATGCACAGCGCCTGACCCCCTCGAAAGGCAGACCAGAGATGTCGTCACCGCACGTCCTCAGCGGTCGGCGCGGCCAGGTGGCCGCGGCCGCGCTGGTGGCAGCCACCCTGCTCAACGCCGCCCTGTTCGGCGGATCCGGTGCCACCGCGTCCTCCCACCGCGAGGCACCGCTCATCGCCGGTGACCCGGCCGTGGACAACACGGACCTGTACGCGTTCGTCAGCCCCGACCACGGGGACACGGTCACCCTGGTCGGCAACTGGTTCCCGTTCCAGGAGCCCAACGGGGGCCCGAACTTCTTCCCGTGGGCCACGGACGCGCAGTACGACTTCAACATCGACAACGACGGCGACGCCAAGGCCGACGTGGTGCTGCGCTGGCAGTTCCACGACGACGACCGCCGCAAGAACAACACGTTCCTCTACACCAACGGCCAGGTGGACTCGCTCGACGACGAGAACCTGCTGTTCCGCCAGCGCTACGACATCGAGGCGATCTACGAGAACGGCCAGAAGGTCAAGCTCGTCGACAACGCCCCGGTCGCGCCGTCGCCGAACGGCCCCGCGTCGATGCCGGACTTCAAGAAGCTGCGCGACCAGGCGACGGTGCAGCTGCCCGGTGGCGGCAAGGTGTACGTCGGGCCGGCCGAGGACCCGTTCTTCCTGGACCTGCGGGTGTTCGACCTGCTCTACGGCGGGAACCTGAGCGAGGTCGGCCAGGACACCCTGCGCGGCTACAACGTCAACACGATCGCGATCCAGCTGCCCAAGCACGCGCTGGCGCTGAAGAACGACGCGAACCGCAACCCGAACATCGGCATCTGGAGCACCACGCAGCGCCGCACCATGAAGCTGTCGCCGGGCAAGGCGGAGGCGGTCGGTGACTTCGTGCAGGTCTCCCGCCTGGGCAACCCTCTGGTGAACGAGGTCGTGGCGCCCGCGGGCCTCAAGGACGCGTTCAACGGCCTGCGCCCCGACCAGGACGGAGGGGTGAAGGAGCTGGTGGACCGGGTGGTGAACCCGGAGCTGCCGAAGCTGGTCGAGGCCATCTACAAGATCCCGGCGCCGAAGGGCCAGCGCGACGACCTGGCCGAGATCTTCCTGACCGGCATCAGCACGAAGATCGGCGCGCAGATCAACGCCGACCTGAACTCGCAGATCAACAACGCCGACGTCGACAAGCACCGGTTCCGGCCGGCGGAGATGCTGCGGCTGAACATGTCGATCAACCCCAACCCGAACCCGAACCGCCTGGGGCTGCTCGCCGGTGACACACAGGGCTTCCCGAACGGCCGCCGCCTCACCGACGACGTCGTGGACATCGGCCTGCAGGCGTTCGAGGGCGCGGCGGTGACGGGCAAGCTCGTCGAGGCGCTGGCCGCCGGTGACAAGGTCGACCAGAACGACCAGCCGTTCGAGGCGGCGTTCCCGTACGTGGCGCTGCCCCGCAACGGCACGGCCGTGAACACCTCGGGCACCACCGCCGAGGTCGCGGTGAACCCGGTCGGCCGGATCGGCAACCTCGACCCGATGGCGATGACCACCGCGGTCGGCTCGGCGCTGGTGTTCGGCGCGGGTTTCTTCCTGTGGCGCAAGCGCCAGGTTCACATCCGCGAGTACGGGTCGCACTCGAAGTGAGGTATCAGCAGCGACAGGCCGTCGCGGTGGGTCTCCTGGTCACCGCGGCGCTCGTCCACCTGGTCGCCTCCGGTCCTGCCGGCAGCAGGGCCGGGGGCGAGCCCCCTGTTCCCGTGGTGGCGCAGCAGAACCAGCTGCACCGGGTGGTGCACCAGCTCCAGCAGCGGCTGCACCGGGTGCCCGACGACCCGGCGTCGTGGGCGCGGCTCGGCGCTTCCTACGTGGAGCTCGCGCGGGTCACGGCCGACCCGGCGTACTACGCGAAGGCCGAGGGCGCGCTGAAGAACGCGGGCGACACCGGTCTGGCCGCCGTCGGCATGGGCACGCTGGCCAACGCCCGGCACGACTTCCACGCCGCACGCGAGTGGGGGTTGCGGGCGGTCGCCGCCCTGCCGTCCTCCGCGGAGGGCTACGGCGTGCTGGCCGACGCGCTGACGCAGCTCGGCGACGACGCGGGTGCACAGGACGCGGTGCAGCGGATGCTCGACCTCAAGCCGAACACGGCCTCGTTCGCCCGCGCCTCCTTCCACCTGGAGCTCCACGGCGACGTCGACGGCGCCCGCGCCGCGATGACCCGCGCGCTGAACGCGGCCGCGACGCCCGAGGAGATCGCCTTCTGCCGGTACCGGCTGGGCGAGCTCGCGTTCGACCACAACCGGCTCGACGAAGCCGCTCAGCACTACGAACGGGGTCTGGCGGCGAGAGGAGACGACATGACCCTCACCCAGGGCAAGGCGAAGGTCGCGGCGGCACGCGGTGACGTCCCGGTCGCGATCGAGGAGTACCGCAGGCTCGTGGCCCGCGCTCCCCTGCCGCAGTACCTGCAGGAGTACGCGGAGCTGCTCGCGGCCGACGGCAGGGCGCAGGAGGCGGCCCGGCAGTACGACGTGCTGTCCGAGCAGCAGCGGCTGATGGAGTCGCAGGGTGCCTCCGACGACCTCGCCGCGGCGCTCGTGGCGGCCGACCGCGGTGACGGGGTGCGGGCGCTGCGCCGGGCCGAGTCGGAGTGGGGCAAGCGGCAGAGCGTGTTCGTCGCCGACGCGATGGCGTGGGCGCTGCACGTGAACGGGCGGGACGCCGAGGCGCTGGCCCACGCCGACCGCGCCGCCGCGCTGGGCTGGCAGAACGCGACGTTCTCCTACCACCGCGGCATGATCCTCGCCGCGCTCGGCCGGGTGGCCGAGGCGCAGGAGGCGCTGGTGCGGGCGCTGCGGCTGAACGCGAACTTCTCCCCGCTGCACGCGCTGAAGGCGGGCCGCAAGCTCGCCGAGCTGCGGGGCGGGCGGTGAGGTACGCCGTCATCGGCGCCCTGCTGCTGGCCGGGTTCTTCGGCCTGCAGGGCGAGGCCTTCGGGCACCCGCTGGGCAACTTCAGCGTCAACCACTACCACGGCCTGCACCTGCACCCCGACCGGATCGACCTCAGGTCGGTGGTCGACGTCGCGGAGATCCCGACGCTGCAGGAGAACCTGCGGGACCGCGACGCCGGGCGCTGGTGCGACGAGCTGGCCGGCA
This sequence comes from Lentzea sp. NPDC042327, assembly GCF_040647275.1. NCBI lineage: Bacteria > Bacillati > Actinomycetota > Actinomycetes > Pseudonocardiales > Pseudonocardiaceae > Lentzea > Lentzea sp. NPDC042327. The sequence goes on along the minus strand of NZ_JBEZBX010000011.1, from coordinate 230,436 downwards.
CCGACCGGTCCACCGTGGACGGCCGGCGGATCACCTGGACCGTCGCCGGCGCCACCAAGGAGCACCCGGTCGGGCAGGCCGACCTGGTCACCACCCGGCTGGTCTGCGAGCTCACCGCGAAGGTCGACCTCGCCCGGCCGGCCCGCCTGGAGTTCCACGACGAGTCGAACACCGACCGGGTCGGCTGGCGGGAGATCACCGCCGCCGGCACCGGGGTGCGGCTCACCGGCTCGCCCGTGCCCACCGAGAGCATCAGCGGCGAGCTGCGGACCTACCCGGAGGACCTGCTCAGCAGCCCGCTCGACGTCCGCTCGGTCGCGTTCACCGCGCAGCCCGGTTCCGGGTCGGAGCCCAAGCAGGCCACCGGTTCCCCGATCCGGTCGTTCAGCACGACGGCCGCCGCCCTCAACGACATCCTGGGCAGCGACGAGCTCACGCCGTGGCTCGGTTTCCTCGCGCTGCTGCTCTCGCTCGTCCTCGGTGCCTCGCACGCCGCGCTGCCCGGTCACGGCAAGACGCTCATCGCCGCCTACCTCGCGGGCCGTCAGGGCACGCCGCGCGACGCGTTCGTCGTGGGTGCCTCGGTCACGGTCACGCACACCGGTGGCGTGCTGCTGCTCGGCCTGGTCATCAGCGCCTCCAGCGCGCTGGCCAGCGAGCAGGTGCTGCGCTGGCTCGGGCTGGTCAGCGGCCTGCTGATCACCGGCATCGGCGTCCTGCTGCTGCGCTCCGCGCTGACCCGCGAACCCGCGCTCGCGGGAGCCGGACACGGACACGGGCACGGGCACGGGCACGGGCACGGACATGGGCACGGTCACGGGCACGGTTACGGGTACAGCCGGGCGAGCCTGATCGGCATGGGCGCGGCCAACGGCCTGGTCCCGTCACCCTCCGCGCTCGTCGTCCTGCTCGGCGCCGTCGCGCTCGGGCGCACCTGGTTCGGCGTGCTGCTGGTCCTCGGCTACGGCTTCGGCATGGCCGCGACGCTGACCGGCGTCGGCCTGCTGCTGGTGAAGGCCCGCGACCGGGTCGAACGGCTGCTGGACGGCCGTGCCACAAAACTGCTCTCGCATTGCGCACCCGTGGGCACAGCCGCGTTGGTCATCGTGGTCGGCGGGTGGCTCGCATTGCAGTCCGCATAAATGACATCAATGCGAGAAGGGCCCGCATTCCGAACAGAATGCGGGCCCTTCTTCGTCCGTTCCTACATGGTGGCCACGACGAACGGCTTGCCGTCCCCGTTCTCGACCGCCACCGACTTCACCTCGTCGAGGGGAACGCTGACCATGCCCCGCACGGTCACCCCCTCGAGCCGCCCCTTCTCGCTGGAGGTCCACACGTGGGCCTCCGTCCTCGTCCCGTCGGCGCCGATGACGACGAGCCTGCACCTCTGGGCGGCGGGCAGGCCCTCGATCCTCGCGGTGACCTCGTAGCGGTCCTGCGAGGACGGAGCGACCTCCGCGACCAGCCTGATCCCGCCCGAGGTCCCCTCGCCGCTGCGCGACGCGGAGATGGACGTGTCCGGTGCCCGGTTCTGCATGAAGACCGCGCCACCGCCGAACGCCACCACCGCGGCGACGGCCGCGGCGGCGAGGTAGCCCGGCCAGCGCCGGGCCTTGGCGTGCTGCGGCTCCGCGAGCTCCTCCACCTGCCGCGGACTGGCTCTGGGCTGCGGGTCGGCCACCCGCGGCTGCGGGATGACCGACTCCTGCCTGATCTGCCGCAGCGCCCGCTGCAGCACCAGGTCCGACGGCGTGGGCAGGTCGTCTTCGAGCTCGTGCAGGAACACCTCGCGGGACACCTCGTCGAGCGCCCTGCGGATCCGGTGGAAGTCGGCGACCTGCGCACGGCAGGAGGGGCAGCCCCTCAGGTGCTGCTCCACGCCATGGCTCTCCTGCGCGTCCAGAACGCCGAGCGCGTAGCAGCCAAGTGTGACCGCATCGTGCGCGCCAGCTGTCATGCGACCTCCTCGTCGTCCCGAATCGACCCCCGCGGCGAAACGGTGTCACAAGGAAAACGGGCGGACGGGAGTGCTCGGTTCAGCCCGTGAACGAGTTGAATCCGATTGCGCATAACAATGGCATTACGCAACCGCTCGACTCCGGTTCACCGGTGCGCTGAACAGCGCATTTCACTCGAACGGCCGACTCAAGTCCACCTCACCGGGCACACAGGACTACTGGCACGTCTCTCGACGAACCACCGGTCGTTCTCCGGATTCCAGGAACACCGCGAGACCGTCGAGAAGACGTGCGAGACCGAACTCGAACTCGTCCAGCGGCCGTTCGAAACCGCCCGTGTTCCAGATGTGGGTCATCATCGGCAGCCGGTCCGGCGTGAAGTGCTCCCAGAGCGCCTCCCTGCCGGTCCACCAGTCCTCCTCGGACACCCCGGTCTCGCGTTCGGTCCGCACGCGGTCGGCCATCGCGCGGCCGACCCCGTCGACGTGGTGGGCGACCGCCGTCACCACGGCCACGATCTCCTCCGGCCGCAGCCCCAGCTGCGAGACGGCGGCGTAGGCCGCGTCCCGGCGGGTCATGGCGTGCGGTCCCGGCATGACCCGCGAGGTGGTGAGCTGCAGCATCCACGGGTGCGCGCGGTACATCGCCCACATCTGGCGCGCGAAGAACTCCAGGCCCTCCCGCCACGGTCCGGGCGGGGTGCGCTCGGTCTCGCCCCAGGCCGCGTCGACCATCAGGTCGAGCAGCTCCGACTTGCCCGGCACGTGCCGGTACAGCGCCATGGCCGTGCTGCCCAGCGCCTCGGCGACCCGGCGCATGGTGAGCGCGTCGACCCCCTCGGCGTCGGCCACCTCCATCGCCGCCCCGACCACCCGCGACTGGCTCAGCGCCGCCTTCGGTCCCCTGGTCGGCTCCGCCGGCGGCGCCCACAGCAGGCGCACGCTGCGGTCCCGGTCGCTCTGCTTCACCCAGCCCCCTCGTCCACACCGCACTTGCCGGTGAATCCTAAAACCGTGTACAACGTACACCTCGTATACGTTGTACACAGTTGGATCACGGGGGTGAGGACGTGGGACACGCGGTGCTCGCGGAAGGCCTGCGCAAGGGGTTCGGCGGGAAGGCTGCGCTCGACGGGTTCGACCTGGCGGTGCCGGCGGGAACGGTGTGCGGCCTGCTCGGGCCCAACGGCGCCGGCAAGACGACGGCGGTGCGCATCCTGGCCACGCTGCTGCGGCTGGACGGCGGCCGGGCCGAGGTGGCGGGCCACGACGTCGCGCGGGAGGCGCCGCGGGTGCGGCGGCAGGTGGCGCTGAACGGTCAGCAGTCCACGGTGGACGACGTGCTGACCGGCCGGGAGAACCTGGTGATGTGGGGGCGGCTCTACCACCTGTCCAGGAAGGAGGCCCACGCCCGCGCGGAGGAGCTGCTGGCGCAGTTCGGTCTGACCGATGCCGCCGACACGCGCGTGAAGGCCTACTCGGGCGGCATGCGGCGGCGCCTGGACCTCGCGTCGAGCTTCATCACGCGGCCGTCGGTGCTGTTCCTGGACGAACCGACGACCGGGCTCGACCCGCGCAACCGCGGTGAGGTGTGGCGGGAGGTGAAGCGGGTCGTCGCCGAGGGCACGACGGTCCTGCTGACCACGCAATACCTGGACGAGGCCGACCAGCTCGCCGACCAGGTCGTGGTGCTCGACACCGGCCGGGTCGCCGCCCAGGGCACGCCCGACCAGCTCAAGTCCACGCTCGGCGGCGACCGGATCGAGGTCGTGGTCCGCACCGCGGAGGAGCTGCCGGTCGTGGCCGGTGTGCTCGGACCGGCCGCCGAGGTCGACCACGACGCGTTCCGGGTGAGCGCGGCGGTCGCGGACCGGGTGGCGGCGCTGACGCGGGTGACCTCCGCGCTGGCGGCCCGCGGGGTGGAGGCGGAGGACATCGCACTGCGGCGGCCGACGCTCGACGAGGTCTTCCTGGCGATCACCGGCCACCGGGCGGAGGCGCGGGCGTGAACGCGGTCGGGTACGCGGCGGTCGACTCGTGGGTCGTCGCCAAGAGGGAGCTCGTCCACTGGGTGCGCGAACCGGTCAGGGTGTTCGCGAACCTCGCCTACCCGGTCATCTCGGTGCTGATCTTCGGGCTGGTGTTCGGCAGCGCCATGAACGTCTTCGGCGGCGGCGACTACATCGAGTTCCTGCTGCCGGGCATGTTCGGCCAGACCGTCGCGTTCGGCGTCGGCAGCACGCTGTTGATGGTGTCGATGGACGCCGACCGGGGCGTGACGGACCGGTTCCGCGCCTCGCCGATGTCGCAGACCGGGGTGGTGGCCGGGCGCAGCATCGCCGACCTGGTCAACTCCTCGCTGGAGCTGCTCGTGCTCGCGCTGTGCGGACTGGTGATCGGCTGGTCGTTCCACGACGGGCTGGTCAACGCGCTGCTGGCGTTTGCACTGCTGCTGTGGCTGCGGTTCGCGCTGGTCTGGGTCGGCATCTACGTCGGCCTGCTGGTGAAGCCGGCGGCGGCGCAGGCGTCGTGGATGTTCCTGTTCCCGTTGACGATGTTCGCGAACACGTTCGTCTCGCCGGAGCTGATGCCGGGCTGGCTGCGCGTGGTCGCGGAGTGGAACCCGCTGTCGTCCACGGTGGCCGCGGCGCGGGAGCTGTTCGGCAACCCCGGTGTCGGCGGTGACTCCTGGGCGGCGCAGCACTCGGTGCTGCTGGCCGTGCTGTGGCCCGCCGTGTTCGTGGCGGTCTTCTGGCCGCTGTCGGTGCTGAAGTACCGCGACCTCAACCGTTAGCGCCGCGCGGTAGCCGGTGCGGAAGTGGTCGGCGAGCCGGCGCCGGGCCGGGCGTGGTTGCCGCGGCACGGCTTTGCGCGCATCCGGCAGGTCGCACGGACGCGCGCCGCTCGGATCGCTCAGCCGGTCCAGAGGTCACACCGGTGGTCGGCCGGTCCGACCTGCCCGGTCGCGAAGACCCGGACGTCCTGGCGGGCCCAGCCGGGACGTCCGGTGCGCGCGAACCGCGTCCACACACCGGCCATCTCGTCCGCCAGCGCCCGTTGCCGCGCGGTGAGCTCGACGCCGCCGTAGCCGAACAGGAACGGCAGCTCCGAGCCGTGGTAGGCGCCGTACGGGAACTCCGGCATCCCCTGGAAGATCATCGGCGGGTCCGGTTCGGCGAACTCGTGCGTATGCGCGCGCAGCCCGGCCGTCGGGCACGCCGAGGTCATGTCCGAGAGCGCCGCGGACAGCGGCACCCGTCCACTCCGGACGATCGCCCGGTGGAACAGCCCGCGCGTCCGGGGCGACGTCGGCTGGGCGCACGTGGAGAGCCCGCCCGCCGACGCCCCGAACAGCGTGACGTTGTGCGGGTCACCGCCGAAGCCCCGGATGTTGCGCTGGACTCACTCCAGCGCGGCCTGCTGGTCGCGCAGCCCGAACGCGCCGGAGCCGGCGAGCCCGGGGAAGCCGAAGTACCCGAAGGCACCCAGGCGGTGGTTGACGGTGACGACGACGGAACCCCGGCGCACCAGCCGTTCGACGCCGTAGTCGGCTCCGGCGCCGGTGGTGGAGCTGCCGCCGTGGACCCAGACCAGCACCGGCCGGTGCGCGGCCCGCGGCGGCCTGGTGACGTTGAGGTACAGGCAGTCCTCTGCCTGGTCGCAGCGCGGACCTGGCCGGTCCGCCTTCAGGACGCCCTGCCAGGGCCGGGCGGGCTGCGGGTCGCGCCAGCGGTTCTCCCCGACGGGGCGAGGAGAACGGCCGCGAGCAATGTGGTTGTGGTTGAACGCATGTCACGCTCAACCCAGCCACAGCCGCAACCGCTTCAGCCGACCGCGGTCCTGTTCCGCGCCAGCAACTTCGCCGCGATCGCCGCCGGCAGGTACATCAGCACGCCGTACACCGCGGGCGGGATCGCCATCGTCTCGTCGTTCAGCACGGTGAGGGCGAGGGTGATCGCGATCGTGGCGTTGTGGATGCCGATCTCCATGGCGCTGGCGACGGCCTGCCCGCGGTCGACGTTGAACGCCTTGGGCGCGTAGTAGCCGATCAGCAGGCTGAAGACGCTCAGCAGCAACGCCACCGGGCCGAGCGTGGTGATGTTGTCGAGCAGCTGCCGGTGGGCCTGCGCGATCGCCGCGATGATGACGAGCACCAGCACCACCACCGACGCGACGCGCACCGGGTCGTTCATCCGCAGCGCCCACGCCTCGAACCTGCGCCGCACCAGCATGCCGATCGCAACCGGCACCAGCACGATCGCGAAGACCTGCACGAACTTCGCCGGCTGCAGCCCGACCTCGGCGCTGTCCGCCATGAAGTGCGCCATGCTCAGCCCGACCACCAGCGGCAGCGTGAACACCGCCAGCACGGAGTTGATCGCCGTCAGCGTGATGTTGAGCGCGACGTCGCCGCCCGCGAGGTGGCTGAACAGGTTCGCCGACGTGCCGCCCGGTGACGCGACGAGCAGCATCATGCCGACCGCGAGCACGCCCTGGAGCCCGAACGCGAGCACCAGGCCGAGGCAGATCGCGGGCAGCACCACCACCTGGCAGACGAGAGCGATGACGGCCGCCCTGGGATATCTCGCGACCCTGGCGAAGTCCCCGGTGGTGAGCGTGAGGCCGAGGCCGAACATGACCAGGGCCAACGCCAGCGGCAGGAAGATCTGGACGACGAACACGGCGGCCTCCGCGGATTGTCCGGCTTGTGAGGTTCGATCTGTTCGGACGATCCTGGCGTTACGTCCGCCCCGACCGGCTCCTCGTCCACATCAGCTCCCCGCGGACGTCGAACGGCCGACCTCGGCAGCGTGCTCGGCCCGCCCGTCCCTCTCCGCCCGGTCACCTCCGCAGCGAGACCACCACCGCGACCACCAGCACCAGCACCCCGACCGCCACGGCCGACCCGAGCACCCACGCCGCGTACACCGCGTACGCCACGAACTCCGACCCGATCCCGGCCACCGACGTCACGGTGGCCCGCGCGTCGGTGTCGATGCGGTGCTGCAACTCGGTCTCCACGTGCACGAGCACGAACCGGTAGAGCCCGTAGAACAGTCCCAGCAGGACGATCGCCGCCGGTACCGCCAGCACGGCCGCGAGCACCAGCACGCCACCCGCGGCGAACAGCACCCAGCCGCGCCACGGCAGCCTGCCCGCGAGCGACGCACCGGCCGCGCCCATCAGCGGCACCCCGATCGTGGCCAGCGGCACCCACACCGTGGGCACGTGCCAGTCGTGGGCCAGGAGCGTGAAGTACTCCTCGAAGGCGTCGATCGCGTACACCAGCGCGACCGCGATGACGGCCCGCCTGACCGGCACCGCCTCGCGCAGCCCGGTGCGCAGGGTCGCGAGGTACCCGTCCTCGCCGGGCGCCGGCTCCCTGTCCGGTTCGGGGAACCGCAGCGCGATCACGGCCGACAGCAGGCACATCGCCACGCTGACCCACCCGGCCAGCGAGTAGCCGCCGAGCGAGAACAGCACGGTGGCCACCACGGCGACCGGCACCTGGGCGATCAGCTCGACGGTGTCGACGCGGGCGTTGAGCCGCCCGTACGACTCCTCGTCCCCGTTCGCCGCCAGACCGTCGTACAGCAGCGCCTCGAACGCACCGGAGGTGAGCGTGCCGCCGAGCCCCCACAGCACGAACCCGGCCGCGAAGCCCCAGAACGACGGGAACACCACCCACGCCGCGTGCGCGAGTGCCTGCAGCACCCCGGCGGCCACCAGCGAGCCGCGCCGGGAGAACCGGTCGGCGATCGCGCCCGAGGGCACCTCGAAGACCACCGCGGTGGTCGACCAGATGGCGAGCAGCACCGAGATGTGGGCGTCCGACAGCCCGCTGTCGGCGAAGAGCAACGCGTACAGCGCGTAGATCGGGAGGAGGTGCGAACACCACGCCCACGCCGTCGCGGTCCTGGTCAGATCAGTTGAAGATCAATGTCGTCGACGCATGGCACAAGCGTAAGCCGTCAGCGCCACCGAATAAACGGCGCTGACGGCTCGTGCTCGACCGGGAACCGGCCGTGTCGCCTAGAAACCGGCGGTGATCTTCGTGAACGCCAGGTCGGCCTGCGCGATGCCGGAGCACTGGTCCGCCACCTGGCCGTCGCAGCCGCCGCGGTCGCGGTTGACCGCCCAGAACGCCAGGCGCCCGAGGCCGTTCGCCTTCGACCAGTCGCGGATCGCGGTCCAGTCCTCGACGCTGGTCACCTCGCGCTGGTCGGACAGGCCGTTCATGCCGGAGATGCCGACGTGCTTGAACGCCTCGGCGTCGTTCCAGCCGAAGGTCGACTTGAGCTTGTTCTTCAGCGCGGTGGCCGCGCCGATCGTGTCGGTGCGGACGTTCGAGCTGCCGAAGTCGAACGGCATGATCGTGAACACGTCGACGTTCGCGTTGAGCGCCTTGGCCTGGTCGATCAGCCGGGCGCCGTAGAAGTTCGGCCCGGTGGTCGTGGTGCCGAACGTGACGATCGTCTGGATGCCGGGGTTCTTCTGCTTGACGATCTTCAACGCGGTCAGGATGCGGTCCTGCACGGTGGTGTTCTCGAACTCGTCGGAGTTCTCGATGTCGATGTCGATGGCCTTGAGGCCGTAGGTGTCGATCACCTTCTGGTAGGCGCCGGCCAGCGCTTCCGGCGTCGAGCAGTTCGGGCCGAGCTTGTTGCCGCTCCAGCCGCCGAAAGACGGCACGACGTCACCACCGGCCGCGCGGACCGCGTTGATCGTCTGCTGGTCGACACCGCCGGTCAGCGGGCGCTGACCGTCCCACGACGGGGTGCAGCCGCCGCCGGAGAGCACGAACGCGAGCGTGAACCACTTGACGCCGGTCTGGCTCATGACCTGCGTGGCGCTCTGCGGGTTGCCCCAGCCCAGGTACAGGTAGGGCGCGCCGCGGCCGGTGCCGGGCAGCGGCGGGTTCGACGTGGTCGTGGTCGTAGTCGTAGTGGTGGTCGTCTTGGTGGTGGTCGTCGTCGTGCCACCGGTGCCGTCGCACGACGCGCCGTTGATCTTGCAGCCGGTGGGGCTGCCGCCGGAGCCGCGGACGGTGAAGCCGAAGCTGGTCGAGCCGCCGACGCCGACGTTGCCGTTCCAGCTGTTCTTCACCGTGACGGTCTGGCCGTTCGCGGTGTAGGTGCCGTCCCACAGCGACGCGATCGACTGCCCGCTCGGCAGCGTGAACTCCAGGGTCCACGAGGTGAGCGCGGTCGAGCCGCCGTTGCCGATCGTGTACTTGGCCTCGTAGCCGCTGCCCCAGTCGGACGTCTTGGTGAACGCGGCCGTCACGCCTGTCGCACCGCTCGCGGGAGCGGCGAGCACGCCTCCGACCACGGCGGCAACCGCCACCCCGATGGTCAGGAACTGCCAGCGAAACCTCTTCATGGTGCTCCTTCACGTGCAGGGATACGTGATGGCGAGCACGTTAACTGGTCTGGACCATTGGTTCAAGGGTGCGCACGTCTAGTCTCGGTCGCGATGAGGGCAGCAGAGATCGCGCGACACATGGCCGCTTGGGCCGCCAGTCCGGACATCCAGGTCGCGCAGACCCGATACCGCCTGCAACTGGCCGAAAACTGGCAAATCCCCGTCGGTGGCAGGATTCTGGAGATCGGCTGCGGCCAAGGCGACATGACCGCCGTGCTCGCCGACCTCGCCGGTCCGAACGGGACGGTCGTGGGCGTCGACGTCGCGTCGCGGGACTACGGCGCGCCGGTCACCGTCGGCCAGTCCGCCCGGCACCTGCTCGACGGACCGCTCGGTGCGCGGATCGACATGCGGTTCGAGACCGACGTCCTGACCGACGACGTCGGAACCGGGTACGACCTCGTCGTGCTGGCGCACTGCTCCTGGTACTTCGCGTCCGCGGGCCTGCTCGAACGGACCCTGGCGAAGGCGCGTGAGCTGGGCGCCCGGCTCGCGTTCGCCGAGTGGGACCCGCAGCCCGCCGCGGTGGACCAGCTGCCGCACCTGCTGGCCGTGCTCGCCCAGGACCGGATCACCGGGGACACCGACGTCAACGTGCGCGCACCGCTGACCCGCGCGACGGTGCTCGATGCACTGGGCCGCACGGGGTGGGAGGTCGAGCGGGTGTCCGACGTGGACACCGGCGAGCTGCAGGACGCCGACTGGGAGGTCGCGATCGCCCTGCACGAGGCACCGGACGGGCTGGCCAAGGAGCTGCTGCGGCAGTCGGCGGCCAAGCACGGCAACGTGCCGTTGCCCGCCTACGCGCTCACAGCACGCTAGTTGCCACAACACGTTCTCGCGGCAGGAAAGATCGACTCACGACGGCGGCGACAGCTCCGGCCACCGCGGCCGGACGACGTCCCCCGACGACTGCCCGCGCAGCCGCCGCACCACCCACGGCACGACGTGCTCGCGCGCCCACCGCAGGTCCTCCGCACGCCGCACCCGCCGGTCCACCAGCGGCGCGATGTCCAGCACGGTCCGCTCCAGCGAGTGCCGCACGCCGAGGCCGTCCAGCACCGAGATCGCGACCTCGCGGTGCCCCAGCGCGTTGAGGTGCAGGCGGTCCACCGACCACATCCGGCGGTCCCGCAGCTGCCGCATCGACCACATGTCGACCAGGACGCACGAGTGCTCGGCCGCGATGGCGCGCACGTGCTCGTTGTAGATGGCCACCCGGCCGCGCATCCGGCGGAACACCGGGTCGTCCGCGCCGTCGACGCCGGTGAACAGGACCACGCGCGCGCCCGCGACGGTCAGCCGCGCCACGGCGGCCCGGTACCGGCGCATCAGGCCGTCGATGTCCACCTTGGGGCGCATCAGGTCGTTGCCGCCCGCGTACAGGGACACGAGGTCCGGCTTCATCGCGAGGGCCCGCTCCAGCTGCTCCCCCAGCACCTGGGGCAGCAGGCGGCCGCGCACGGCCAGGTTGGCGTAGCCGAACTCCGGGTCCGCCGCACCCAGCACCTCGGCCACGCGGTCGGCCCAGCCGCGGACACCGTTCGGTCGACCGGCGTCGTCGTCGCCCACTCCCTCGGTGAACGAGTCCCCCAACGCCACGAAACGCTTGCTCATGGCGTTCACGGTAGGTCGGAGCCGCGCGGCCGGGTTGCGCGGGTCCGGATAACGGTTCGATAACGCCGGGGTCTCGAACTGAGGCGCGCTCCTGCCCCCGGCCGTACTCCCGTTCGTGCGACTCCCCATGGACCTGGCAATGCCGGCGCGACTGCTCGTCGCGCTGGCCGGCTGTGCGCTGGCCGTGCTGCTCAGCACCGGGAGCGCGATCGGCCAACCCGCGAACCCGTCGACGCCGATCTCCACCCCGCCACCCGGCAGCGCCGGCACGGGTGACGAGGTCGTGCAGACGCAGTGGGGGCCGCTCGGTCCCGCTGACCGGGACTTCATGAACCGCGTCAAGCAGGCCGGTCTGTGGGAGAAGCCCGCCGGTGACAAGGGCAGGGCCAAACGGCCGGACCAGCCCAAGATCCTGGAGGCGAGCAAGCACCTCGTCGAGGGCCACACGCTGCTGGACAACGTGGTGAACAGGGCGGGCGTGCTGCTCGGCCACACGCTGCCCACCGAGGCCTCCGACGAGCAGAAGGGCTGGCTCGCCGAGATGGACGCGGCGACCGGTGACGAGTTCGACGCCGTCTTCGCCAACCGGCTCCGCGCGGCGCACGGCAAGGTCTACGCCTATGCGGCGCAGATCCGCGCGGGCACGAAGAACGAGCTCATCCGCATCCTCTCCACGCAGGCGATGATCACCGTCTTCGACCACATGAAGGTGCTGGAGGACACCGGTCGCGTCGACTTCGCCGGACTGGAGTCGCCGAAACCGCTCGCTCCCCCGACCGCGGCGTCCGGGACCCCGGACCCGGCGGGCACGACGGACGCCGCCGACGCGGACGCCTCGGTCAACCCGACCGACGGGGTGATCCCGACCGTGCCGGAGGGCACCAGGTTCACCCGCACCGCGGAACAGGGCGTCTTCGGCGACAACAACGGCGTCTTCTTCGGCGCCATCGCCGTTCTGGCACTGGCCCTGGTCGGAATGCGGATGATCTCCCGGTCGAAGAAGAAGTCACGACGCAGTTCCCGTTCTCACTGACCGCACACCGAGCTCGACCCGAACACGCGGCTCATCGCCGCCTTCTTCAGCATGCCGTTTTTCCGGACTACCACGAGGTGGCACATGGCTATTCACCGGAGGAAATCCACGATCTGGCTCACCGCTGCCGCCGCGGCGATGGCCGTGGTCGCTGGCGGCGCCGCGGTGGTGGCCGTCAGTTCTTCTGATGGCGCCGCGCTCGCCGACGGTGCGGACAAGAGCTTGTTCGTCGACATCACCAAGGTGAAGCCGAACGTCAAGAAACCCAGGCAGCAGCAGAACGCCACCACCGGCACGTTCACCGTCAACTGCGGCCGCAACGAGAACGGGCACTTCAACCCGGACAACTTCATCGCGCAGCCCGGCGTCCGCAACGGCGCCCAGCACCTGCACGACTACGTCGGCAACCTGTCCACGAACGCGGACTCGAACAACAAGTCGCTCCAGGCCGCCGGCACGACCTGCAAGAACGGTGACAGGTCCGCCTACTTCTGGCCCGTCGTGCGCATCATCGACGAGGAGGAGGCCGCGGAGGGCGGCGAGCAGGTTCCGCCGAAGAAGGACGACAAGGCCCAGCAGGACGAGGACAAGGCCGCCAAGGCCGAGGCCCGCCTCGAATGCCCCGACGTCGCGTCGCTGCTGCCCGAGGACGTGCCGGACGCGGCCCAGGCGGAGATCGACCGCGAGCTCGAGAACATCGAGAAGGTGACCGAGGAGGCCGAGAAGAAGGTGGCCGCCACCAAGGCCGCCGACCGCGACAACGTCATCGTCGGCCCGACGCGCGAGAAGCGCGCCGCCATCCTCGACCGGATGATGCTGGCGTTCAGCCGCCAGGGCCGGCAGGCCCCCGACCTGAACCCGGCCGCCGCCTGCGCCGTCAAGGACCAGGCCCAGGGTGAGCAGGGCCTCGACAACGGCGGCCAGAACAGCGACAACGCCCAGGCCGAGGGCACCGAGGGCAAGAAGGACCAGGACAACGCCGAGGAGAACGCCGAGAACGAGCTCGAGGGCAACGAGGGCGAGATCCAGCGCCCGGCCGTCGTCGACCTGACCTTCCGCGGCTCGCCCGTCGGCAAGGTCACCGCGATGCCGAAGTTCCTCCGCGTGCTCTACGGCGACGCCAAGGCGGGCCAGAACGGCCCGAAGAACGCCAGGGCCTCCTGGACCTGCACCGGGTTCGAGGACAAGGTCCTGATGGACAAGTACCCGATCTGCCCGCAGGGCGCGAAGGTCAAGCGGGTCCACGACTTCCCGAGCTGCTGGGACGGCAAGAACATCGACTCCGCGAACCACCGCGACCACATCGTGTTCCCCGACCAGAACGGCCGCTGCAAGCAGGGCTTCAAGGCCGTGCCGCAGCTGCGCATCTCGCTGACCTACGACATCCCGCTCGACGTCCAGAAGGAGGGCCGCTACCTGGTCGACTCCTTCCCGGAGGAGGAGCACAACCCGCTCACCGACCACGACGACTTCGCGAACGTGATGTCGCAGAAGATCATGAACCGTCTGGTCAACTGCGTGAACAAGGGCAAGAAGTGCCGCGAGTGACCCGCTGAGCACCTGACCCGCCCCCTCGTTGCTGCCCAGGCGTCTGCAAGTACCACCAACACATGATCGAATCGCCGCTGACTACCACCAACATGGTCACCACCCGTCGAACCAGGTTCCAGGTCTACGGACGGCCGACGGCGCAGTTGGTAGTAGAAAAGTGCTTGTTGATGTTGAGTTGGTGGTACTTGCAGGCGCCGGCAGAGCCAGGGTCCGCTCTGTCCATTCAGGACTTGCCCGTCACCACCGCAGTGCCCTGAGGCTGCGCACGAGAACGGGTGAGAACGTCCCGTCGGCCGTGGTCATCGCGTGCCCCGCACCGGGCAGGACCACCCGGCCGCCCACAACGGACACGAGCTGGTCCGTGGTGTGGCACGGCACCTGCGGGTCGAGTTCGCCGCAGGTGACGAGCACGGGCGTGCGCGGCGGCAGCGTGCGGGCGACGTCGGGCGGGTTGACCGCGTCGTCGCTCACCACGAACTTCCGGTTCGGGCCGGCCAGCGAGCCGAACAGCGCGGCGAGCGCCGGTGGCATGGCCGTCGTGTCGACCGCCCGGCCGGTGCGCAGGTCGGTCACGGCCGTGTCGACCGCGCGGTCGATCACCGCCGCGTCCTGTTCGGACAGCTGCCCGGCCGCGACCAGCTGGGCGATCTGGCCGTGCAGCTGCATCGCGAGCACGTCCAGGAACCGCAACGCCTGCGGTTGCAACATGACCAGCGCGGCGGCCCGGCGGTGCCGAGGCGCCTGCGCGGCGACCACGAGCGCCGTCATGCCGCCCTCGCTGTGGCCGGCGAGCGCCACCCGGCGCTGGTCGACCTCAGGACGGCGGTGCAGCAGGTCGCGTGCGGCCGCGGCCTGCCGGACGAACGCCGGGTAGTCGATGTCCTGCGGACGTCCCGCGTACGCGCCCAGTCCCGTGCGGCCGGTGCCGTACTTGTCGAACCGCAGCGTCGCGACCCGGTCGGCGGCCAGCACTCCGGCGAGGTCGCGCAGCGTGTTCGCCATGAGCGCGGGTGGCTGGTTGCCGTCGCGGTCGGTCGGGCCGCTGCCGGGCAGCAGCACCGCGGCGCGCAGGCGCTCACCGCGGCGGCGCGCCGGCACGTGCAGCGTTCCCCAGGTGGTCGTGCCGTCGACGACGAACGACACCTCCTCGTCGTGCGCAGGCACCCAGGAGCCGTGCCGCGCGGTGTGGGCGACGGCGGAGGCGGTGCCCGCGACGAAGGGCGGTGCCACGCCCGCCGCGGCGGAGACCACGGCCACCAGCGCCACCGCGACCTTGCCGATCACCGGCGGATCGCCTTCTCGACCAGGGCCACGGCCTCGCGCGGGTCGTCGACCTCGACCACGAGCCGGGTGAACTGCTCGTCGGCCAACTCCACGACCACGGCGTTCTTGCCGTCGCGGACCGCCCAGAACACCTTCTCGCCATCCCGGTGGAACGTGCCCGCCGTGATCACCCCCGGCAGGTGCGTCCCCGGCGCCCGCAGCCCCTTCGGCTCACCCGCGATCCCGGGGTCCGCCGTCGCGCCCCGCACGTTCGCCAGCGGGATGGTCAGCCTGCTCTTCAACGCCCACAGCTTGTCCAGGCCCTCCATCTCCACGACCAGGTCCTCGCCCTGCACACTGATGACCGCCACGTCAGCTCTCCTCACCCTGCACCGTTCCCGGTGCCTCGTCGTTGTCGGGAACGCCGTCGCCGGTCGCCCGGTGGCGCAGCCACCGCCCCAGCAGCTCCTCGGTGGCGCTCGGGTCCCCCGTCGCCGCGTCGACCTCGCCGAGGACCGCGGACACGAGCCCGGCGACCTCGGGGTCCTCGCGCGCCCGGTCGACCGCCGCGAGCAGCAGCAGGTCCCACCCCGGCACGTGCCCCGCTCCGGCCGCCTCGGCCAGCCGCGGGCGGACGTCCTGCTCGACGTGGTGGCGCAGCGCAGCGAGGTACAGCCCGCGCTTGCTGCCGAACACGCCGTAGAGGCTGTTGCGGTGCACGCCGGTGTGGGTCACCAGGTCGTCGATCGAGACCCCGTCGTAGGCCCTGCGGGCGAACAGGTCCGCAGCCGCCGCCACGGCCTCGTCCACGTCGAAAGACCTCCGTCGTCCCATGTCACGACCCTAGCGTTTTTGGGAACGATCAGTCAAGAACGATCGTTCCTAAAAATCTGCGCCGGTCTTTGACGGCGAAGGTCCACACCTCTGACACTGGTCCGCATGGTCACCCGTTCCTGCGCGGTGCTGATCGCACTGCTCGCGTCCCTCATCGCCCCGGCCACCACGACGGCGACCGCCGCTCCTGCCACCTTCACCCACCCCGGTGTCGTCGTCTCCCGCCCGCAGCTCGACTTCGTCCGCGCCAAGGTCCAGGCCGGCGCCCAGCCGTGGAAGACGGCCTACGACCGCATGATGGCGAGCAAGTACGCCGACCTGAACCGCGTCCCGAAGCCGCGGGCCGTCGTCGAGTGCGGCTCCTACTCCAACCCGAACCTCGGCTGCACCGACGAGCGCGAGGACGCCATCGCCGCGTACACGATGTCGCTCGCCTGGTACATGACCCGCGACGACCGCTACGCGCAGAAGGCGATCCAGCTCATGGACGTCTGGTCGGCCACCATCCGCGACCACACCGGCTCCAACGCCCCGCTGCAGACGGCGTGGTCGGCGAGCAGCTGGCCCAAGGCCGCCGAGATCATCGAGCACGTCCGCGGGAACTGGCCGAACAGCGGCCGGTTCGCCACCATGCTGCGCGACGTGTACCTGCCGGAGATCGGGAACGGCCGGGTCGACACCGCCGGCAACTGGGAACTCAGCATGATGGAGGCGACGCTGGGCATCGCCGTGTTCCTGGAGGACCGGGCCGTCTACGACAGGGCGGTCGGGATCTTCCGCGGGCGCCTTCCCGCGTTCATCTACCTGACCGGTGACGGAGCGCTGCCGAAGACGCGGCCGGGCAGTGCCGTCGACGCCAGGGACGAGATCATCTCCTACTGGTACGGCCAGGACACGTTCGTCGACGGGCTCACCCAGGAGACGTGCCGGGACTTCACCCACACCGCCTACGGGCTCGCGGCCGCCGCGCACTTCGCGGAGACCGCCAGGCACCAGGGCCAGGACCTCTGGGGCCGAGATCCGGGAGCGGATGCGCCACGCGTGGGGATTGCACACGAGGTACCAGAACGGTGAGCCGATGCCGAGCTGGTTGTGCGGTGGCACGCTCAACCGCCACCTCGGGCCGACGAGCGAGGTCAGCTTCACCGCGCTGAGCACCCGGCTCGGGATCGGGATGGCGAACACCCAGCGCTACACCGAGAGCCAGCGTCCACAGGGGACGGACAACCTGTTCGTCGCGTGGGAAACGCTCACCCATGCGGCGAATCCCGCCTGATTGGCACTACCGTTCGTGGCATGACAGACGTGAAGCCACGCAGCCGGGACGTCACCGACGGCCTGGAGCGCACCGCCGCGCGCGGCATGCTCCGGGCCGTCGGCATGGGCGACGAGGACTGGGAGAAGCCGCAGATCGGTGTGGCGTCGTCGTGGAACGAGATCACGCCGTGCAACCTGTCGCTGGACCGGCTCGCGAAGGCCGGCAAGGACGGGGTGCACGCGGCCGGCGGGTACCCGCTGGAGTTCGGCACGATCTCGGTGTCGGACGGCATCTCGATGGGCCACGAGGGCATGCACTTCTCGCTGGTGTCGCGGGAGGTGATCGCGGACAGCGTCGAGACGGTGATGCAGGCGGAGCGCCTCGACGGGTCGCTGCTGCTGGCCGGGTGCGACAAGTCGTTGCCGGGCATGCTGATGGCGGCCGCGCGGCTGGACCTGGCCAGCGTGTTCCTCTACGCCGGGTCGATCCTGCCGGGCCGGGTCACGTTGACCGACGGCACCGAACGCGAGGTGACCATCATCGACGCGTTCGAGGCCGTGGGCGCGTGCGCGCGGGGGTTGATGAGCCGCGCGGACGTGGACCTGATCGAACGCGCGATCTGCCCCGGCGAGGGCGCGTGCGGCGGCATGTACACGGCGAACACCATGGCCAGCGCGGCGGAGGCGCTCGGCATGTCCCTGCCCGGCAGTGCCGCGCCACCGGCCACCGACCGCCGGCGCGACGGTTATGCGCGCAGGTCCGGCCAAGCGGTCGTGGAGATGTTGCGCAAGGGCATCACCGCACGGCAGATCATGACGCGCGAGGCGTTCGAGAACGCCATCGCGGTCGTCATGGCGTTCGGCGGCTCCACCAACGCCGTCCTGCACCTGCTCGCCATCGCGCACGAAGCCGAGGTCGAGCTCAGCCTCGACGACTTCACCCGCATCAGCGCGCGCGTGCCGCACCTGGCGGACGTCAAGCCGTTCGGCCGGCACGTGATGACCGACGTCGACCGCATCGGTGGCGTGCCCGTGGTCATGAAGGCGCTGCTGGACGCGGGCCTGCTGCACGGCGACTGCCTCACCGTCACCGGCCGGACCGTCGCCGAGAACCTCGCCGACATCGCCCCGCCCGACCCCGACGGCAACGTCCTGCGGGCCCTGGACAGGCCCATCCACCGCACCGGCGGCATCACCATCCTGAAGGGCTCCCTCGCCCCGGACGGCGCCGTGGTCAAGTCCGCGGGCTTCGACTCGGACGTCTTCACCGGCACCGCCAGGGTCTTCGACCGCGAACGCGCCGCCATGGACGCCCTGGAGGACGGCACGATCACCGCGGGCGACGTCGTGGTGATCCGCTACGAGGGTCCCAAGGGCGGTCCCGGCATGCGCGAGATGCTGGCGATCACCGCGGCCATCAAGGGCGCGGGCCTGGGCAAGGACGTCCTGCTGCTCACCGACGGCCGCTTCTCCGGTGGCACCACCGGCCTGTGCGTCGGCCACGTCGCCCCGGAGGCCGTCGACGGCGGGCCCATCGCGTTCGTCCAGGACGGCGACCGCATCACGCTCAACGTCGCCGAGGGCACCCTCGACGTGGACGCGGACCTCGACAGCCGCCGTGACGGGTGGGCCCCGCTGCCCCCGCGCTACCAGCGCGGCGTGCTCGCCAAGTACGCGAAGCTGGTCGGCTCGGCGTCCCGCGGCGCCGTCTGCGACTGAGCACCCACCGCCCGTGCGGGCTCCGTTCGAGGCGCGCCCCGAACGAGCCCGCACAGGCGTCTAGTACAGGCCGTCCAATGTGGACGCGTACCGCTTCTCGATCTCCCGGCGGCGGGGTTTGAGCGACGCGGTCAGCAACCCGTCCTCGACGCTGAAGTCCTCCTCCAACACCGCGAACCGCTTGATCGTCGCGTGCCGCGGCAGCTGCGCGTTGACGACCTCCACCGCGCGCCCGATCTCGGCCTCCGGGTCCGGCAGCCCCGCCCGCGTGTCCGGGTCCAGCGTCACGAGCGCCACGCAGTACCTGCGGCGGTCGCCGTGCACGATGACGTTGCTGATGTAGGGGGACGCGGCCTTCAGCAGGCTCTCGACCGGGGCCGGGGCGACGTACTTGCCGCCGGAGGTCTTGATGAGCTCCTTCTTGCGGTCGGTGATCCGCAGCCGGCCCGCGTCGTCGACCTCGCCGATGTCACCGGTGTGCAGCCAGCCGTCGACGAGCGCCTCGGCGGTGGCGTCCGGGCGGTTGTGGTAGCCGCGCATGACACCGGGGCCGCGCAGCAGCACCTCGCCGTCGTCGGCGATCCGCACCTCGGTGCCGGGGATCGGCGGGCCGACCGTGCCGATCTTGATCATGCCGGGGCGGTTGAAGAACGTGGCCGCCGACGACTCGGTGAGGCCGTAGCCCTCCAGGATCGTGATGCCCGCGCGGGAGAAGAACTCGGCGATCTCACCGGCGAGCGGGGCGGAGCCGGAGACGAAGTAGCGGATCCGGCCGCCGACGCGGTCGCGCAGCCTGCGGTACACCAGCCGGTCGGCGAGCCAGCGGGTCGCGGCGCCGTGGTCGCGGTCGGCCCAGCGGAAGACCTTCTCGGTGAGCCCGCCCTTCTCCCGCGCGCCGGTGACGATGCGGCCGTGGATCTTCTCGAAGATGCGCGGGGCGGCGGCGACGATCGTCGGCCGCAGCTCGCCGAGGTTGTCCACGATCCGCTCGACCGAGCCGTCGACGGCGGTGGCGGCGCCCACGGCGATCATCGCCATGGTCAGCACCTTGCCGAACGCGTGCGACAGCGGCAGCCACAGGAAGTGCAGGTCGTCCTCGCGCAGGATGCCCAGCGAGGCGATGGCCTCCGCGGTGGTCACCCAGTTCGCGTGGGTGAGCTCGACGCCCTTCGGGGTGCCGGTCGTGCCGGAGGTGTAGATCAGCGTCGCGAGGTCGTCCGGCCCCAGCTCGGCGATCAGCGCGGCGTAGTCGCCGTCGGCCTGCGGGACCGCGCCGAACCGCAGCACGTCGAGGTCCGGCACCAGCGCCGCGTGCTCGTCGGTCTCGACGACCACGAGCTTGCTGCCGGAGTCGCTGACGATGTGCGCGACCTCGGCGGCGGTGCTGTTGGGGTAGATCGTGGTGGTGGCGCCACCGGCGGCCAGCACGGCGAGGTCGGTGACGATCCACTCGATGCTCGTGCGGCCCATGAGCGCGACCCGGTCGCCGCGCCGCAGCCCCCGCTCGCGCAGCCCGAACGCCTCGCGCGCCACGCGGTCCTGCAGCTCCGCCCAGGTCAGCGAGACCCAGCCGGTACCGGAGCGGTACCGCACCGCCTCGGCACCGGGCGTGCGGGCGACCCGGTCGCGCAGGAGGCCGGGAATCGACAGCGCCATTGCTCTCCCCTTCTCTGGAGCGTTGCTCCAGAGCGGTACTCTAACCCCCATGGCCGACCGACGACAGTCCCTGCTCGACGCGGCGCTGCGGCTCGTCGAGGAGGGCGGGCTCGACGCCGTCACCATCGCGGCGCTGACCGAGCGCTCCGGCATGTCGAACGGCAGCATCTACCACCACTTCGGCAGCCGCGCGGGCGTGTTCGCACAGCTCTACGCCGACTCCTACGGCCGCTGCGTCGCCGCGATGACCCCCGCGCTCGACAACCGGCCCGCCCTCGCGGCCGTCCGCGACCTGGCGCTGCGCTACCTCGACTGGGTCACCGCGAACCCCAGCCGCGCGCGGTTCCTCTACGCCGCACCGGACCACGCCGACCCCGCGGCCAAGCAGGCGGAGTTCGCCCCGGTGCTGACGTGGTTCCTGGCGCGAATGGAGACGGGCGAGCTGCGGACCGTGCCGCCATGGGCGCTGGAACCCGTGGCGATGGGTCCGGCGCACGAGTCGGTGCGCCGGTTCCTGCTCGGCGTGTTCGACCTGGCAGCGGCCCGCGACCTGGTCGCGGACGCGGTCTGCGCCGTGCTGCGGCCCTGAGTGGTCGTAGAACACCTCTTCGACTAGGCTGCGCGCCATGCGCCAGGGATCTCTCTTCGACCTGGAAGCGGAGCCGGTCCTGGCCCCGCTCGCCCCGCGCCGCACCGAGCTCGGCCACGGCGCCTGGGTCGACGTGCAGCCCGGCTGGCTCTCCGGCGCGGACGCCGTGTTCGACGAGCTGGTCGAGACCGTGCCGTGGCGGGCAGAACGCCGCCAGATGTACGACACCGTGGTCGACGTGCCACGCCTGCTCTGCTTCTACTACGGCACGCTGCCCTCGGACGTGCTCACGAACGCCCGTGCCGCCCTCTCGGAGCACTACCGGCCCGAGCTGGGTGAACCGTTCACCACCGCCGGCCTCTGCTACTACCGCGACGGCCGCGACAGCGTCGCGTGGCACGGCGACACCATCGGCCGCGGCGCCACCGACGACACGATGGTCGCGATCCTGTCCGTCGGCACGCCGCGCGCGCTCCTGCTCCGGCCCCGCGGCGGCGGCGAGACGCACAGGTACGCGCTGGGCCACGGCGACCTGCTGGTGATGGGCGGGTCGTGCCAGCGCACGTGGGAGCACGCCATCCCGAAGACCGCGAAGGTCGTCGGGCCGCGCATCAGCGTCCAGTTCCGCCCGCACGGAGTCCGCTAGCGACGAGCTCCTCCGACACCTCCCAGACGCGCCGGGCCTCGTCGGCGGACCTCAGGCGGCTGTAGAGCGCCTGCTCTGCGGGCGGGCCGCTGAGGTGCCCGAAGCGGGTCGGGCCGTAGAACGGCGCGGGGTGCGGCGCGGTGGCGGCCAGCAGAGCCGGCAGCTGCGCGGACTCCACGGTGCCGAGCACGCCGACCGCGGACGCGACGCGGATCAGGCGCACGGCCGGGGTGTCGCTCGCGCGGCCGACCTCGGGGCGGGCGGCGAGCAGGTTCGTCGGTGCCACGCCGGGGTGGGCCAGGTTGCTCGTGATCCCCCAGCCGCCCGCCTCGCTGCGGCGCGCGAGCTCCAGCCCGAACAGGCCCAGTGCGATCTTCGACTGGCCGTAGGCCTTGCCGCCGCTGTAGGAGCGCTCCCAGTTCAGGTCGTCCCAGTTGATGGCGTTCTGGTTGGCGGCGATGCTGATCTGCGAGGTGACGCGGGCGCGGCCGGCCTTCAGCAGCGGCAGCAGCGCCGTCACGAGCGCGACGTGGCCGAGGTGGTTGGTGCCCCACTGGAGCTCGAACCCGTCGGCGGTCGTCTGCCGTTCGGGCGGGGTCATGACGCCCGCGTTGTTCACGAGGACGTGCACGGGCGCGCCCTCCTCCAGCAGCTCGGCGCTCACCGCGGCGACCGAGCGCAGCGAGGACAGGTCGAGCGAGCGCAGCGAGACGGTCGCGCCGGGTGTCCGCCGCCGGATCTCGGCGAGCGCGGCCTCGCCCTTGCGCGGGTTGCGGACGGGCAGCACGACCTCGGCCCCCGCCGCCGCGAGCCGTCCGGCGATGCCGAGCCCGACCCCGTCGCTGCCGCCGGTGACGACCGCACGCTTCCCGGTCAGGTCCGGCACCTCGACGTCGAACTTCCTGCTCATCGCACACTCCCCTGGTTCGTCCGCGGTCTCTCCGTTCCACCGTGGACGGACGGCGCGCGCACATCCAGGACCTGGGAGTCCGTGGCTACGGCGGGGCGTGAGCGTTAGAAAGGGGACAGCGAGAGGAGACGCCGTGATCGACCGAGCCGGGCTGGCCGCGTTCCTGCGGCACCGCAGGGAGACGCTGCAGCCGGAGGACATCGGCCTGCCGCGCGGGCGGCGCCGCCGGACCAGCGGCCTGCGCCGCGAGGAGGTCGCCGCCCGTTGCAGCATGTCCGCCGACTACTACGCGCGGCTGGAGCAGGAACGCGGGCCGCACCCGTCCGAGCAGATGATCGCCGCCATCGCCCAGGGCCTGCACCTGTCCCTCGACGAGCGCGACCACCTGTTCCGCCTCGCGGGCCACCCACCGCCGGGCAGGGGCGGGACCAGCGACCACGTGAGCCCCGGCCTCGCCCGGATCTTCGACCGCCTGCACGACACCCCGGCCGAGGTCGTCACCGAGCTGGGCGAGACGCTGCGCCAGACCCCGCTCGGCGTCGCGCTCACCGGTGACGCGGCCGCCCGCACCGGACCGGAGCGCAGCCTCGGTTTCCGCTGGTTCAGCGACCCGTCGTCGCGGGCGCTGTACGAGCCAGCCGACCACGCGTTCCTGGGCCGCATGTTCGCCTCGGGACTGCGGGAGGCCCTGACCCGGCGCGGACCGGGCTCGCGGGCGGCGCACTACGCCGACCTCCTGCTGGCGACCAGCGAGGAGTTCCGGACCGTCTGGGACCGGCAGGAGATCGGCCTGCGCCCGCGCGAGGTCAAGCGGTACGTCCACCCGGCCGTCGGCGCGCTCGAGCTGCACTGCCAGACGTTGCTCGACCCCGACCAGCACCACTTCCTGCTCGTCTACACCGCCACGCCGGGCAGTGAGAGCCACGAGAAGCTGCGGCTGCTGTCCGTCGTCGGCACTCAGATGACGTCGGCGAACACCGGGTCGGCGTAGCACCGGCGGCCGCCGTGCCCGGTGCGCGGACCGGGGACGCTCGTCACCCGGGCGAGCTCACACGGCCTGGACCGCGAGCAGGGCGAGGTCGTCGTGGTCGCCGCTGCCGAGCCACCGCAGCACCGCCTCCTGGCAGTGCCGCGCGATCTCCTCCGCCGGCAGCCCCTTGCACTCCTCGAGCACCGCGCGGAGCCGCTGCTCGCCGAACAGCTCGTTGCGGTCGGTGTGCGCGCGGGCCTCGGTGAACCCGTCGCTGTAGAGCAGCAGCGTGTCGCCGGGTGCCAGGGTCACCTGCTCGCCGGTGAACCGGACGTCGGCCAGGATGCCGACGATCGCACCGGGGGCGCTGATCTCCTGCACCGTGCCGTCCGCGCGCAGCACCAGCGGCGACGGGTGGCCCCCGGACGCGAGCGACAGCCGCACTCCCCCGGACGCGAGCGGCACCAGCTCGCCGACGACGATCGTGGTGAAGAGCTTGGAGCCGGTGGCGCGCAGCGAGGTGTTCAGCAGGTGCAGCAGCCGCACCGGGTTCGTCTCGACCAGCGACAGCGCCTGCAGCGACTGCCGCACCCGTCCGCTGTGGACCGCGGCCTCCAGCCCGTGGCCGCAGACGTCGCCCAGCGCGAACGTCGCCGAGCCGTCGGTGCGCGGGTGCACGTCGTAGAAGTCGCCGCCGACCTCCGCCCGCTGGTGGGCGGGCAGGTACACCGACGCGAGCGAGGCACCGCGCAGCTCGGGCAGCGGCAGCGGCAGCAGCGCCGAGCGCAGCACCTCGATCATCCGCCGCTGCTCGGTCAGCTTCGACGACGACTCCAGCGCCGCCGCCGCGTGCTTGCCGAACAACCGCACGCGCTCGACGTCGTTCGGCGGGAATTCACCCCGTCGGACGACGACCAGCGCTCCCCCGACGCCCAGCGGCACGGCCAGCGCGGTGCCGAAGTCCTCCGGCACGCCCCAGCTGCCGTCACCCAGGGAGGTGATCCTCGTCAGCGTCGAGGTGCCGGTCAGGACCTCCGCCAGCACCGTCGCCCGGCGCGGCGTGCGGGTGACCGTGGGTTCGCCGCCACCGCACCGCCACCACTCCAGCCGGTCGCGCGTCGCGGGCACGACGGCCACGCAGTGCTCGCCCAGCAGCTCGGCCGCGAGCTGCACGATGGTCTTGAGCGTCGTCTCCCGCGACGTGCCGCCCGCGAGCCGCAGGTGGGCGTGGTCGAGCGCGGAGTCCGTGAAGTACCAGGCACTCCAGCCGTCACCGAGGTCCAGCTGCCGGCCGGCGACGTGCACGTCGAGGTGCTCGCCGGGGGACAGCCGGGGGAACCGCTCGGCGGCCGCGGCGTTGCGCACCCGCACGGCACCGGCGGGGTCGACGACGAGGACCGCCTCGCGCAGCCCGTCCACCAGGCGCTGCCAGCCGTCCAGGTCGATGCCCACGGTGCTGCTCATCCGCTCTGGTCCTGCGCGGACGGCCGGGTCATCACGGCCTCCTGCGGGTCGTTGGCGTGCATCGCGGCATCAAGTTACCTCGCTCCCAACCTAACGTGGCAGGCTTGGCTGCGACCACCGAGGCACGGAGGCTTGGAGTGACCACGGCCAACGAAGAGACGGACGCGACCCTCGACCGGGTGCTCTCCGCCATGAGAGACCTGCGGGACGGCAACTTCCGCCGCAGGCTCGTGGTGCCGGGGAACGGGCCCGTGTCGGCTCTCGCGGACGTGTTCAACGAGATCGCGGAGCGCAACCAGTGGCTGGCCGGCGAGCTGGGCCGGGTCCGGCAGGCGGTCGGCCAGGAGGGCAGGCTCACCGAACGGGTGGCGCCCGCGGGCACCGCCGGTGGCTGGTCGCTGATCGCCGACTCGGTGAACGGCCTGGTCGAGGACCTGATGCGGCCGACGACCGAGCTGAGCCGCGTGCTCGCCGCCGTGGCCGAGGGCGACCTGACCAAGCGCATGTCCGACCAGACGCTGCGCGGTGAGTTCGCCACGCTCGGCTCGACGGTCAACGGCCTGGTCGACCAGCTGTCGTCGTTCGCCGACGAGGTCACCCGCGTCGCCCGCGAGGTCGGCACCGACGGCCGCCTGGGCGGTCAGGCGCGGGTTCCCGGCGTCGCCGGGACGTGGCGCGACCTGACCGACAACGTGAACTCGATGGCGAACAACCTGACCAAGCAGGTCCGCAACATCGCCCAGGTGGCGACGGCGGTGGCCAACGGCGACCTGACCCAGAAGATCACGGTCGACGTCTCCGGCGAGATGCTGGAGCTGAAGAACACGCTGAACACGATGGTCGACCAGCTGTCCTCGTTCGCCGACGAGGTCACCCGCGTCGCCCGCGAGGTCGGCACGGACGGCAAGCTCGGCGGTCAGGCGAAGGTGCCGGGCGTGGCGGGCACCTGGCGCGACCTGACCGACAACGTGAACCTCATGGCGGAGAACCTGACGACCCAGGTCCGCAACATCGCCCAGGTCACCACCGCCGTGGCGCAGGGCGACCTGACGCAGAAGATCACCGTCGACGCGCGCGGCGAGATCCTGGAGCTCAAGTCGACGATCAACACGATGGTCGACCAGCTGTCCTCGTTCGCCGACGAGGTCACCCGCGTGGCCCGCGAGGTCGGTTCGGACGGCCGGCTGGGCGGTCAGGCCCAGGTCCCCGGTGTCGCAGGCACCTGGCGCGACCTGACCGAGTCGGTGAACGTCATGGCGAACAACCTGACGACCCAGGTCCGCAACATCGCCTCGGTGACCACCGCCATCGCGCGCGGCGACCTGACGCAGAAGATCACGATCGACGCGCGCGGCGAGATCCTCGAACTGAAGACCACGATCAACACGATGGTCGGCCAGCTCTCCTCGTTCGCCGAGGAGGTCACCCGCGTCGCCCGCGAGGTCGGCACCGACGGCCGCCTGGGCGGCCAGGCGCAGGTGCCCGGCGTGGCGGGCACGTGGCGCGACCTGACCGACAACGTCAACTTCATGGCGAACAACCTGACCAACCAGGTCCGCAACATCGCGCACGTCGCGACGGCCGTGGCGAACGGCGACCTGTCGCAGAAGATCACGGTCGACGCGCGCGGCGAGATCCTGGAGCTGAAGTCGACGTTGAACACGATGGTCGACCAGCTGTCCTCGTTCGCCGAGGAGGTCACCCGCGTCGCCCGCGAGGTCGGCACAGACGGCCGCCTGGGCGGCCAGGCGCGCGTGCAGGGCGTCGCCGGCACGTGGAAGGACCTGACCGAGAACGTCAACCTGATGGCGGACAACCTCACCGACCAGGTCCGCAACATCGCCGCCGTCGCCACCGCGGTCGCGAACGGCGACCTGTCGAAGAAGATCACCGTCGAGGCGAAGGGCGAGGTCGCGACCCTCGCCGACACGCTGAACGGCATGGTCGACACGCTGCGCGCGTTCGGCGACGAGGTCACCCGCGTGGCCCGCGAGGTCGGCACCGAGGGCATCCTCGGCGGTCAGGCGCGCGTGTCGGGCGTGGCGGGCACGTGGAAGGACCTCACCGACTCGGTGAACTTCATGGCGGACAACCTGACCAACCAGGTCCGCAACATCGCCCAGGTCACCACCGCCGTGGCGCAGGGCGACCTGACGAAGAAGATCGACGTCTCGGCGCGCGGCGAGATCCTGGAGCTGAAGACCACGATCAACACGATGGTCGACCAGCTGTCGTCGTTCGCCGACGAGGTCACCCGCGTCGCCCGGGAGGTCGGCACCGAGGGCAAGCTGGGCGGTCAGGCCGAGGTCGACGGCGTGGCCGGCACGTGGTCGAAGCTGACCGACAACGTGAACCAGCTGGCCTCGAACCTCACGACCCAGGTCCGCGCGATCGCCGCCGTCGCCACCGCCGTGACCGCGGGCGACCTGACCAGGCAGATCACCGTGGACGCGTCCGGCGAGCTGGCCGAGCTCAAGGACAACGTCAACCAGATGATCGCGAACCTGAAGGAGACCACCCGCGCGAACCGCGAGCAGTACTGGCTGAAGACGAACCTGGCCAGGCTGTCCGGCCTGATGCAGGGCCACCGCGACCTGCGCGCGCTGGCGTCGTTGATCATGAGCGAGCTGACGCCGCTGGTCAGCGCCCACCAGGGCGCGTTCTACCAGCTCCAGGAGGACGACGACAGCAAGCAGACGCTGGAGCTGACCGCCTCCTACGGCTTCCGCCTCGACGCCGCCCGCGCGACCCGCGTGGAGATGGGCGAGTCGCTCGTCGGCCAGTCCGCGTTCGAGAAGAAGACGATCCTGGTCACCAAGGTCCCCGCCGGCTACCTGACGGTGTCCTCCGCGCTGGGCTCGTCGGCACCGGTGAACCTGGTCATCCTGCCGGTGCTGTTCCAGGGCGAGACCCTGGGCGTGATCGAGCTGGCCTCGCTGAACGAGTTCTCCGACGTCCACCTGGACCTGCTGGACCAGCTGAAGGAGAACATCGGCGTCAACGTGAACACGATGCTCGCCAACTCCCGCACCGACGCCCTGCTCGTCGAGTCGCAGCGCCTGACCACCGAGCTGCGCGCCGGTTCCGAGGAGCTGGAGGACCGCGCCCGCCAGCTCCAGACGGCCTCGAAGTACAAGTCCGAGTTCATGGCGAACATGTCGCACGAGCTGCGCACGCCGCTGAACTCACTGCTGATCCTGGCCAAGCTGCTGGCCGACAACCTCGACGGCAACCTGAACCCGAAGCAGGTCGAGTTCGCCCGCACGATCCACTCGTCGGGCTCGGACCTGCTGCAGCTCATCAACGACATCCTCGACCTGACCAAGGTCGAGGCCGGCCACATGACGCTGCACGAGGACCGGGTGCGCCTCGACGAGCTGGTCCGCTACGTCGAGACGCTCTGCCTGCCGCTGACCGCCGAGAAGCACCTGGAGTTCTCGGTCCGCGTCGACCCGGACGTGCCGGAGACCCTGCGCACCGACGAGCACCGCCTCCAGCAGATCCTGCGGAACCTCCTGTCGAACGCGGTGAAGTTCACCCACGACGGTGGCATCCGCCTGCACGTGCGCATGGACGACCCCTCGACCGTGGCGTTCGACGTGCACGACACGGGCATCGGCATCCCCGCGGAGAAGCTGGCCGTCATCTTCGAGGCGTTCCAGCAGGCCGACGGCACCACGTCCCGCAAGTACGGCGGCACCGGCCTGGGCCTGTCCATCAGCCGCGAGCTGTCCCAGCTCCTCAACGGTGCCCTGCGCGTGCGCTCGGAGCCGGGCATCGGCTCGACGTTCACCCTCTGCCTGCCGCTGGGCAAGGTCGTGTCGGACGCGGTCGTCCTGCCCGAACCCGCGCCGATCGTGGCGCCGGCCGCGCCGCTGGCCCCGTCCGACTCGATGCGCTTCCACGGCGAGAAGGTCCTGGTCGTGGACGACGACCTGCGCAACGTCTTCGCCCTGACGTCCGTGCTGGAGCTGCACGGCCTGGAAGCGATCTTCGCCGACAACGGCATCACCGGCGTGCGCGCGCTGGAGCAGTACGACGACGTGGCGATCGTCCTGATGGACATCATGATGCCCGAGCTGGACGGCAACGCCACGATTTCCGCCATCCGGGCGATGGAGCGCTACGCGGACCTGCCTGTGATCGCTGTCACGGCGAAGGCGATGAAGGGCGACCGGGAGAAGTCGCTGGCCTCCGGTGCCACCGACTACGTGACGAAGCCGGTGGACACCGAGCACCTGATCCGGTTGATCGCGTACTACCTGGGGGTGTCCGGGGAGGTGTGAGCGCGGAGCCCGGCCGGGGTGGTCTCACCCGTGACAGCACCCCGGGTGGGCTCGCGTTCAGCCCACCCGCGCTGGAGCGGACGCCGCTAGAGGGCGCTCTCCACGGACTCCTGCACCGCCGCGTCCACGCTCTCGTGCAGGCTCAGCACCCCGGCGACGTCGGCCAGCGTGAACAACCGCAGCACGGGCGCCTGAACAGCGGCGATCCGCAGCTGACCGCCGGACTCGGCGAGCCGCCGGTGCCAGTCGAGCACGAGCGCGAGCCCGGTCGAGTCCATGAACTGCAGCAGCTCCAGGTCGAGCACCGCGTGCTTCCCGGTCACGTCCGCGTCCATCCGCGCGGACAGCACGGGGACGGTGTCGATGTCCAGCTCACCGGCGACGGCGAGCACCCGCCACCCCCGCTGGACCTCGCTGCCGACGTTGAGCTCCATCGTCGCCGTTCCTTCCGCCACGCCCGACTCGTGCGACCCAAATCGTGCAGCACGACGTCCACCCGTGCGACCACCGGGGGGCTGAAAGATCCGGACGACCCACCGGATGTGCGACGATGCGCCCTGTGTTGAACGACCCACTGGCAGAGGTGCGGGTGACCCTGACCGCCGAGGGCGGGTCGTGTGCGCGCGCACGTCAGGTCGTACGGGAGGCCGCGACCTCCTGGGGACTGTCGGAGGACCTGTCCGACGACGCGCAGCTGATCGTCACGGAACTGGTGTCGAACGGCATCGACCACGGCAAGGGACCGATCACGCTGACGGTGACGCGGCGTGCGGCGGGGATGCTGGTCGAGGTGCACGACCTGTCGGAGCGGCTGCCGCAGATGCGTCCGGTGGACCCGACCAGTGCGCGCGGGCGCGGCATGCAGCTCGTGCAGGCGTTGAGCGTGCGCTGGGGGACGACACCCGATGGTGGCGGCAAAGTCGTCTGGGCGGAGTTGG
Organism: Lentzea sp. NPDC042327; assembly: GCF_040647275.1. NCBI lineage: Bacteria > Bacillati > Actinomycetota > Actinomycetes > Pseudonocardiales > Pseudonocardiaceae > Lentzea > Lentzea sp. NPDC042327. The sequence continues at coordinate 200,318 of NZ_JBEZBX010000011.1, read as the reverse complement.
AAGACTGAAAACGGGTACCTGTGCCCCTATGACCGCTGACCCAGAACGCACACCTGGACTCGAACCCGGCGGAGGGGTGCAACCGGGTGACACACCCCCGGAGGCCGGGCAGACCTCGGGGCTGTCCCACCAGGAGGCGACGCCGCCGCGCAACCTCGGGCGGATCGCCGTGATCGTCATCATCGCCTTCGCGGTGCTGGTGGCCGCGATGCTGCTGGTCAGGGCCTTCCTGCTCACCTGAGCGGCGCGGTGGGGGGACCCCGTCCGGGTTGTGGGTGTCGTGGGAGGGCGCGTACGGTCGGTGCGGACGGGAGTCCCCTATGAACCAACTTCAACAGCGAACGACCTATGTCCAGTCCATCCCGGTCGTCTCTCTCACCGGCGAGATAGACATGATGTCGTCAGCGCCGGTGACCAGCAGGATCGCCGCTCTGCTCGACCGCAGGCCGCCCGCGCTGGTCATCGATCTGCGCGAGGTCCGCTTCTTCGGCTCCGAAGGCATCCGCACGCTCGTGGAGACCCAGAACACGGCCGACGAGTTCGGCATCCGGTTCGGAGTCGTGAGCAACAGCAGGGCTGTGCTGCAGCCCCTCGAAGTGACCGCGGTCGACCAGTTGCTGCTCATCTTCGGCAGCGTCGACAACGCCGTGACCGCTCTGGTCAACACCCGCTGAGGGCGGGTCAGGCGGCCGGTGTGACGCGGCGCGACCGTTCGACCAGGTCCAGCAGCAGACCCTCCTTGGTGGACCACGGCGAGATGTCCACGACGTCATGTCCGGTGGCGCGCATCAACGCCTCGGCCACCACCGCCCCCGCGAGCGACTGCCGCGCGCGGTGCCGGGAGATCCCCGGCAGCGCGGCACGTTCCCGCACGGAGAGCTTGGCCAGCCGGGGGATCCACTTCTCCAGGTCCTTGGCCCGCAGCTGCCGCGTCGCGGAGGACGCCGACCGCCGGTCGCCCGCGAGCCGGGCGAGCTGCTGGAACACCTTGGAACACCCGATCGCGCGAGCGCCGTCGTAGCGCGGGAACACCGCCTCGATGCGCTCGCGCACCTCTTCCCGCATGTCCTCCACCGCGAGGCCGGAGCGGGTCAAAGTCCTTGCCCCCAAAGGCAAGGAGATCGCGAATTCGGGTTCGGCGCCGTCACCGGCGGCGAGCTCGACCGTGCCGCCGCCGACGTCGAGCACGACGAGCGGGCCGGCGCCCCAGCCGAACCAGTGCCGCGAGGCCGCGTACGACAGCCGGGCTTCTTCCTTGCCCGACAACACCTTCAGCTCCACGCCGGTGCGGCGCGACACCTTGCGCATCACCTCGCCGGCGTTCGCGGAGTCGCGCACGCACGAGGTGGCGAACGGCAGGAACGGCGTGTCCCCCGCGGCCTTGCGGGCGGCCTGCACGGCCTCGCACAGCGAGTCGATCCCGGCCGGGCTGATGGCGCCCTCCGCGCTCAGCTCGCGGTCGAGCCGCAGCCGGACCTTGTGGGACACCAGCGGACGCGTCAGGTCACGTTCCACGACCACCAGGTGTGCGCTGAAGCACCCGACGTCCAGAACCCCGACCGCCATCCGCCCGCCTTCCCTCACCCGTAAAGGACCTCTTTACCGCATCCGGCTCGAATACCCGAACTTTTAGCGCCCAACCGCGCAAAAGTCACCCGATGACGTGCGTTACAGTGCTGCGATGTCATTGGCAGAGGTGCCTTCCCGGCTCGACGACGCGGTGCGCAGCGCGGACAGGGGCGTCATCGTCCTCGCCGTGGACGGGCTCTCATCGGACGTGGCCGGACAGACGTGGCTCGAAGCCGAGATCACCACGCTCACCTCCACGCTGCCGTCGACGTCGGCGACGGCCTGGCTGACGGCGCTGACCGGTGCCGCCGCCGACGTGCACCGCGTTCCGGGAACGGTGTACCGCAACGGTTCCGGCCTGGTGCACGCCATCACCGGCGCACCGTCGATCCCGTCGCTGCCGACCGTGCTGGAACGCCACGGCGCCGCGGTCCTGGCGCGGGAGATCGACCTGCTGACCGGCACCTGGGCGCGGGCGCTGCTGCGGGGGTGCACCCGGATACCCGCGCCCGCACAGCACAAGCTCACCGCGCAGGCGGAGGACCCACCGCTGCTCGTCGCGAACGTCGTGGCGGACCTGGACAAGGTCTCGGCCGACCACGGCTTCCTGTGGACCTACGTCAACATCGACGACCACGTGCACCGCAACGGGTACGACGAGTCGGTGCACGAGGCGATGCTGCGTCTGGACGCACACGCTTCCCGTTGGGCCGCAGCGGGTTGGACCGTCGTCGCGCATTCGGACCACGGCCAGGTCCCGGTCGCGGCCGACCCCGATCTCGTCGAGGCGTGGGACGCGATCGTCCGCGAGGAGTGCGCGATCCCGTCCGGCGGGGCGGGCCGGATGCGCTGGCTGTACCCGAGGCCGGACCGGCTGGAGGCCGTTTTCGACCGCGTGGCAACGACCCTGGGGGACGCGGCGACCGTGCACCACGCGTCCGACCTCGGCCTGCCGCAGCCGGAGGCGGGCCCGGTGGTGGCCGTGGCGGCGTCGCCGGCGTTCCCGGTGCCCGACCCGTCCGCGCGCTTCGAGCACGGCGGTGTGAGCCGCGACGAGGTCGAGGTGCCCTACGCCGTCTGGCGCACCTGATCGCGGATGCGCAGCACCACGAGCCCGACGACGACGAACACCGCCGCCTGCACGACGTAGATCGCGAAGTACCCGACCGCGCTGATGACCACGGTGGCGACGCCGATCGCCACCGTGTACGGCAGGTCCACCATCGCCTCGGACGCCGCGATGGCCCGTCCCTGCACCTCGTTCGGGGTCCTGCGCTGCACCAGGGTCATCGCGGCGACGAGGATCATCGGCAGTCCCAGCCCGATCAGCACCGCGCCCGCGCACACGCCGGTCAGGGTCGTGGTGGCCGCGAGCCCCAGCCCCAGGCCGTTCAGCAGGAACCCGATGGCCGCGGTCACGAACTCCCCGCGCCGCCGCATCAACCGGCCGACCGCCACCGCGCCGAGCACCGCCCCGGCGCCCTGCACGGACCCGAGCACCCCGAGGAACTCCGGTGGCCGGCCGAGGCCCGCGGTCACGAGGTCGAACACCGCGACGTTGAGCATCCCGGCGCCGGTGAACGCCACCGCGCCCGCGATCACCATCTGCCGCAACGCCGGGGTGGCCCAGATGTGCCGCACCCCGGCGAGCAGGGCGGGCACGATCGGTTCCCGCTCCGGTGTCCTGGTCAGGTCGGGAACACCGCGCAACAGCAGCAGCGACACGATCGACGCCAGGTACGTCACGGCGTCCAGGGCGGCCACCGCCGACCCGCCGAACGCCGCGAACACCGCCGCACCGGCCAGCGGTCCCACGATCCGCAGCCCCTGGTTCAGCGCGCCGAACACCGAGTTGACGTCGCCGAGCTCGTCCTCGGTGACCATCGAGTGCACGAGCCCGCCGCGGGCCGCCCGGTAGACCTGGGCCGACACCCCGTACCCGAGGGTGACCACGTAGATGAGCCACACCGACGGCCAGAACACCAGCAGACCCACCAGCACGCAGGCGCCGAGGTCCGCCCAGATCAGCACCGTCCTGCGCGGGAACCGGTCCACCAGCAGCCCGATGAACGGCGCGCACAGCGTCGGCACGGCGATCAGGAAGAAGATCACCCCGGCCGCGCCGCTGGACCCGGTCAGCTCCAGCACCCAGATGCCCAGCGCGATCACGAGGGCGGTGTTGCCGAACATGTTCAGCACCTGCCCGACGAACAGCACCCGCAGCCGCCGGTCCCTCAGCACCTTGCGCCACATCACGACTCCCCCGCCCATCCCGCGGCACACAGCACGTCGAGGAACCGCTGCGCGAACGCGACCGGAACCGTCAGCTCCGAGGCCAGCGCCGCCCACCACCCCACCGAGTACCGCGACCGCCGCCCGTCGATCCCCCGCGCCAGCGCCGACATCCGCGCGTAGGCACCGCCGCGGTCCTCGGCGATGCGCGCGTCCAGCCAGGCACGGTCCTGCTGAGAACAGTCCTCCGCCAGCGCGCGGAGGTTGAACGGCCCGTCCCAGAACGCCACCACGCCACCGCTGCGCGGCTCGCCGGAGGTCGGTGGCTGCCGCAGCGACGCCACGGTCGCCTGGGCCACGGCCCTGCGGTGCGCGAGCCGGCGTGCGGCCGCCGTCGTCGCCCACGGGTCGTAGACGGGTTCGTCCCACTCCAGCTGCCGCCGCGGTGCCGCACCGGCCAGCCCGCCCGCCACGTAGGCCGCCGCCCACGCGGAGGTCGCGTCCGCGACGTCGGCCTTGAGCGAGCCATCATCAACCCGAATGGCACCGATCACCGCGGCCGCGAGCGCGGTGGTCCGGCGCAGCTCGTCGGCCGACACCTTGTCGAACGTGTCGGACGCGGTGTGGTTGAACCGGTCCGGCCAGTGGTTGAGGCCGACGTTCGGGCACGGCACCAGCGCGTGGTCCGAGGCACCGACGTGCGGCACCGACCGCCACGACCACACGTCGCACGGCACGGCCCCGCTGTAGGACCGCGTTCCCGGCATCAGCGCGGCCACCCGTTCGGCCAGCGCCGTGACGTACGAGGGTTTCTCGTCCGGTGACCGTTCGATCACCAGCGGCCCGCCGCACAGCGCCTGGTCCTCCCCGGCCATGTCGACGTTGACCGCGACCGCCGGCACCGGCGCGTCCTGCAGGTAGGCGGCCGTGCCCACGAACTCCGGTCCCCACACGAACCGCACCGGCGCACCGGCCGTCTCGCGCAGCAGCGACGCGACCGCCATCAACGCCGCCACACCGGAGGCGTTGTCGTTGGCGCTGGGCCGCGGGTGGCACAGGTGGGCGGTGAGCAGCAGCTCCGGTCCCGTTCCCGGGAGGAGCCCGGACACCACCGGCATCTGCACCGGCTCGCCCAGCTCGACCGAGACCCGCGCGTGCCCTGCCTGCCGCAGGACCGCGAGCTGCTCCTCGTCGACGCAGAACGCGACCAGCGGGCTGTGCGGGGGCAGCTCGACCCGCCCGGCCCGCGTGACGAAGCCGAAGACCCCGCGGCGGGCCAGCTCGTGCGGTGAGAGCTCCGGTGCCAGCACCAGCGCCCCCGGCCGGGTCTCCGCGCTCACCGGCACCGTGCGGCCCGCGCAGGCGGCCGAGAACGCCCCGAGCGCGTACGGCTGGTCCGGGTACGACACGAGCGCGGTGCCGCCGACCTCCAGGGTCGCCGACACCGGGGTCCACGCCGGCGGCCCGCGGAAGGTCCACCACCGGCTCTCCGGCCGGTGCTGGCGCACCTCGACGTCGCGCAGCGGCACCCGGTCCGCCACGTACTCCGCCGCCGCCTGCAGCCCGGCCGACACCTGGTACCGGTCGAACTCGCACAGCGCCTTCACGTCGGTCATCGCCGCCTCGGCGTCGAAGCCGCGGTGCAGCGCGTCCACCAGCTCCTGCAACCTCACCCGAACACCGCCTCGCGCCGCTGCTGCGACAACGGCACCGACAGCCTGATGCCGTCCGGCAGCACCTTGCCCTGCAGACCGCGTTCCTTGAGCCAGACCTCGGCCGACAACGGCACGCGCACCCACGGCACCCGCGGGTCGCCGGGTGCCACGTCGGGCAGGAGGTCCACGAACGACGGCTTCACCGCCCTGATCCGGTCCCGCAGCGGCCGCAGCACGTCCCCCTGTTCCAGCAGGGCGAGCGCCAGGTCCAGCGACAGCGCCGACACGGCCAGCGGTGCGGCGACCTCCCGCACCCTGGACGCGATGTCCCTGGACGCCAGCGCGAACCCGACCCGCAGCCCGCCGCAGCAGTAGCCCTTCGACATGCTCCTGATGACGACGAGCCCGCGGCGGTGCGGCAGCAACCGCACCGCGCTGTCGTGCGGTTCCAGGTACGCGGCACACGTCTCGTCGACGATGAGGACGTCGGCCTCGATCTCACCGATCTCGTCGAGCCCCATGACCTCACCGGAGACGCCGGGCCGGTCCACCACGACCACGGCGGAGCCCTCCGGAGCCCCGATCGCGGCAGCGGCGAGCGCGAACTCGGGGTGCCCGGCGCAGGTGAAGCCGTCGACCGCCAGCGCGGCCAGCGACCGCAGCAACCCCGTCGCACCCGCACCGCAGGTGACCTGCTCCGGTTCCAGGAACATCCCGAAGTACCGCTGCAGCACCGGTGCCGCCTTCGCACCGTACGGGTCGGCCACGTCGTAGCGGCGCGCCCGTTCCGCCACACCGCCCAGCGCCGCCCACGCCCGGTCGATGGCGGGTTGGACGAACTCCACCTCGTCCGGTGCCCACCGCAGGTCGACCCCCTCCGCCGCCCCGCGGTGCCCCTCCAGCGCCGACACCCGAGCGGTGGCGACGAACTGGACGTACCGCGTGTCCGCGGTGACCGGGGCACCCCTGGTGAAGTCCGCGTCCACGTGCTCGACGACGAACCCGGCCCGGTCGAGCAGCGAGGCGACCTCCGGCGGGTGGTACAGCCGCACGTCGTCGTGCAGCACGCACGACGACCCGTCGGGCCGTTCGACGCGCACCTCTCCCCCGCTGCGCCCGGTGAGCGGGTCGAAGCGGCGGTGGAACGTGAACGTGTGGCCGTCGACCTCCGCCACCGCGTGGTCCCGGTAGCCGCGCAGGATCGCCGTGGCGTTGGAGTGGTCGAGCACCAGCACCCCGCCTGGCCTCAGCACCGACCGCACCCGCCGCAGCAACCGCACCTGGTCCGCGTCACCGCCCCACCCGAACGCCTGCACGCACACGACGGCGTCGAACCCTGGATCGATCCCGCGTGGCGGGCCCCCAGGGGGTGCACTTGGTCCGTCGGAACCCGGCCCAGCGGAGTTCGACCCAGCGGAGTTCGACCCAGCGGAACCCGACCCCGAGGCACCCAGGCCCGCGAAGTCCGGCCAGGCCCCCGTCAGGTCGGCCGCCACGAAGACCCCCGGCCCGCGCCGGGCCTGGTCGACCGCCCACTCCGACACGTCGACCCCGACCACGTCGAACCCGGCGCGCGCCAGCCCGTGCGCGTGCCGACCCACCCCGCACCCGAGGTCGAGGACCCGCCCACCGGCCGGCAGCACCGACGTGAGGTAGGCGACCTCGGCGGCGGTGCGGGCCGGCGAGTACTCGGCGGCGGCGAAGACCCAGTAGTCCCGCGTGAAGAACGGGTGCTCACGCAAAGTTGAGTTCCCGGCGCGCGAAGAAGTCGCAGACGTCGCACACGTCGGAGGCGTTCTGCATGCCCTCCTGCAGCAGGTAGACGCCGCCGCAGTAGCGGCACTTGGCCTCCACCATCGGGAACATGTACCGCTGCATGTTCTCGAACGCCGAGAACAGGTAGTAGTCCACGCCCGGCCACAGGTCGAACAGGTGGTCCGTCACCGCGTACGACATCGACCGCTCGTCCGGTCCCGTGGTGAAGCGGCCCGGTGTGCCCTGCCGGTTCAGCTCGGGCGCGACCAGCTCCAGGTACAGCGTCAGCTCCTTCTTCGTGATGCGGTACAACGGGAACACGTACCGCAGGCCGCCGATCTCGCGCGCCGGGATGCCGCCCATCCGGAAACCGGTCGTGTACCAGGTGACCATGGAGGCCACGAGGTCGTCGGCGTTGAAGCCGAACGCCACCGTCGAGGCGCCGCGGGCACGGGCGTCCTCCTCCAGCATCCGCCGCAACACCTGGTGGCCGATCACCATCGTCAGGTGCGCGCCGTCGCCGGCGACGACCTCGTTCATGGCCTCCACGAACGGTTTGCGCAGCCGGAACACCCGCTCGACGTCCTCGGCGGTCACGATCACCTGGTCGATGCCGAGCCGTGCGCCGGACTCGCGGGCCGCGGCGAACGTCGCCGGTTCCTCCCAGTCCGGCAGGCCGGTGATCGTCACCGCGGTCATGTCGACCGCGGGCAGCCGGTCGCGGGTCCGCTCCAGCAGCGTCAGGTACGCCACGCTGTCCCGTCCGCCGGACAGGCCGATGACGACGCGTTCACCGGCGTTCAGCACGTAGCTCTGGACGAACGCCTCCTCGACGTACTGCACGAACGAGTCGGCGTCCAGCTGCTCGCACCGGTGTTCCAGCGAACCGTTGGTGTCGAACATGACCTTCTTGGTGTAGACCGGGTTCGGCGTGCCGTAGACGACGGTCTTGGGGCGGCGCGCCACGTCCAGGTCGTAGAAGCGGACCTGCCGCACCTGCACCACGTCGTCCGCGCCGATCACGACGGTGTCCTCGGCGACGATCTCGCCGTTGACCGACGTGAGCACCGCGTTGACCGGAATCCCGTGCCGGCGCAACACGTCCGGCAGCGGCTGGCCGGGGGAGGCAGCGAGCTCCTCGGTCGTGCCCAGCTTCGTCAGGAAGTACACCGATGCCATCTCGATCTCCTCGTTCGCCCTGGCACAGGTCGTAGAGTATGGGCGTGCCGAAACCACCTGCGTCAACGTCGATGCGCGTCGAGTTTTCCCGCTCCATAAGGGAATTCGATGCTGCCGATTGGGATGCGGTGGTGCACGCGGCCGGAGCGCCGGTGTTCTACGAGCACGCGTACCTCGACGCCTACGAGCAGGCACCGCTGACGGCCATCGACGCCTTCGCCTACCTGGTGGTGCGGCGCGGCGAGCAGGCGGTCGCGGTGAACCCGATGTACCTCCAGACGGCGGCGGACCCGCTGGGCTGCCTGTACACCGCCTACCCGGAGGCCCGCGACCAGCCCGCGCTGCTCAGCCACACCTGGCACTGCTACGACGCGCACGTGCCGTCCACGATCGGCATCGACGTGGTGCCGACGGTCATCAACGCCATGCTGCGCACCGCGTCGCTGTTCCGCGCGCAGTGGTGCGGGTTCGTGAACGTGCGGCGCGGCAGCGAGTTCGGCCAGGAGCTGCGGGCGAACGGCCTGCCCGCGCGGCACCTGGTCGACCGGTGGGCGGCCGACCTGACCGGTGTCACCGACTACGAGCACTACCTGTCCCGGCTGGGTGAACGGGCGCGGGCGAACCTGCGGCGCAACGAGCGCAGGGCGCGCGAGGCCGGTGTCACGACGGAGGTCCTGCCGGTGACGTCGGCGTCGCTCGACGAGATCACGCCGTTGTGCGGCCGGACAGCGGCCCGGTTCGAGAACGGCGGTTTCTACCCCGAGGGCACGTTCGCGAAGTTCGTGCTGGCGCTGGGCGAGCGCGCGCACGTGATCGAGGTGCGCCAGCGCGGCCGGCTCGTCGCGGCCGGTGTCTGCCTCACCGACGCGACGCGGTTCCACACCTGGACGTGCGGTGTCGACTACTCGGTGGACGGCAACCACAGCCCGTACGGGGTGCTGTTCGCCGAGTCGGTGCGGCTCGCGCTCGCCCTGGGCAAACCGGTGCTGGAAGGCGGGCGCAGCAACGCCGTCTTCAAGCAGCGGCACGGGTTGGGCCCGTGCCACCTCGACGGCGTGCTGCTGCGCGCATGAGCATCCTCACCACTCCCACGTGGATCGCCGTGATGGGCGGCCGGCTGCCCCCGCCGGTTCCGCTGCGCGCCGACGGGGTCGAGGCGCACGCGTTCGTCCAGCACGAGCCGCTGCCCACCGAGTTCTTCGACCTGGGGTACGCGCTGGCCGGACCGGCGTCCGCGCTGCCGATCACCCGCGAGCCCATCGACTCGCCGCCGTGGGTGCCGGTGCTGACCGTGATGGTGCCCGGTTACGAGTGCCTGCCCGTCGGTCCGCGCGCCACCGACCCGGAGGCGTTGCACGGCTTGGTCGACGCGGCGCTCGCGCACGACGTCCCGACGACGGCGTTCCTCTACACCCGGCCCGGTCCGCTGGAACCGGTGCTGCGCGAGCGCGGTTTCACGTGCGTGCCGCTGTCGATGACGTGGGACCTGCACCTGCCGGGCACGGGGGTCGCCGACTACCTCGCCGCGTTCCCCCGCAAGCGCCGCAAGGAGATCCGCCGCGAGATGCGGTCCGCCGCGGACGTCCGCCGCGAGGAGCCCGACCTCGACGAGCTCGCCGCGCTGAAGTGCCAGCTCGCGCGGAAGTACCGCGGCAGCGCGGACTTCGCCGCCGAACGCCGCAAGCTCGCCGACCTCGCGGCGATGGACGCGACCACGCTCGTGGCCCGGCCGGACAGCGGCAACGCCGTCGGCTACGCGATGTTCGCCCGCCACGAGGGCGACTGGACCTGCACCTCGGTCGGGTTCGACTACACCGACGACCGCTCGCGGCTGGCCTACTTCGGCACCGCTTTCTACGCGGCCGCGGAGCACGCGTACGCGGAGGGCGTGCGGACCATCGGCTACGGCCAGGGTGCGTGGGCGGCCAAGCGCGGCAGGGGGTGCACGGGTACGCCGCTCAACGGCTGGGTCCGCACCCGCGACCCGGAGCTAGCGCAGGTGCTCCGCCGCAGTGCCGCCACGACGCGGCGCGAAGTGCTGTGAGGTGGCGAGCACCAGCCGTTCCCACGGGTCGATCCGCACGCCGACGGTCGCCGCCAGCGCCGCGGCGTGCTCCACGTCGAGCTCCGGTGTCAGGAAGTCGTGCTCCAGCACCGCTTCCACCGGGTGGCCCGGCGGCTCGTGCCACAGCGCGGCCTCGATCCGCGAGTGCAGCCCGACGAGCACCTCGTCGAACCCGCGCGTCTCCGCGACCCCGCCGCGGGCCAGCGTCTTGAGCACCGGCCGCGGGTCGCCCGTGCCGGCGAAACCGCCGGGCAGGAACGCCGCGCTCTCGCGTGCGGAGTCCGCGGGCGTGTCCGAGCTGTGCATGAGCGCGAGCACCACGTTGATCGTCCCGAGGTCGCCGCGGATCGTGCCGGGGGCGGCCTGGGCGGGGTCGCTGGAGCCCTTGAGGGCCCGCAGCTCCTCGTGCGACCCGCTGACCTCCAGCGCCAGGAACGGGCCGTGGGCGAACAGCCGGTCGACGAGCCGGTAGAGGTAGCCCTTCCAGTGCTTGTCGATGTTCTCGGCGTGGAAGGCGTCCAAACCGGACGGTCGTCGACCGATCAGGTGCCAGCGCAGCGGGGTGAAACCGGCCCCTTCGAGCCGGTCCAGGATCGGGACGCCGAGCTGCCGCGCCACCGCGTCGGGTCCCAGCAGCACGAACACCACAGCGTCCCGACCTCCTAGCGCCGCTTCTTGATCTTCGGCTTGACCGCCTGCTTGTGACCGTGCTTCTTCGCCATCTGGAGTCCTCCTACTTCTTCGTCGGGAGCTTGGGCTTGCGGGAGTTCACGGCCATGACCAACACACCTCCTCAGACGAACTCCTCGGCGGACGACGGCAGTTCGTCGCCGGGAGTCAGCAGGAACCGGGCAACCGGGGTGTCGACCCACGTCAGGTCCCCCCGCCCGCCGACGCGCACGCGGTCGGACCGCCCGTCCACCGGCAGCCCGAAGCACAGCAGCCCCGAGTCGAGCGCCCAGCGGGCACCGACCCGTTCGAACGCCCTGCGCCCGGCTGCGGGCAGCCCGCGGTCCACCATCCGGTGCTGCGCCCTGCGGGCCAGCCCGGCGGTGGACAGCACGCTGCGCACGGCCCGTCCCGCGCGACGCCGACGTGCTCTCACCACGGCGTCACGCGGGACTTGCGGCGACGGTCCCAGTTCTGCGCGCGCGAGCAGCGACGCCAGCTCCGCGTACTCGGGCCACAGGTCGAGCCGGTCCAGCATCCGCTCCACGTCACGGGGTTGCGCCGCCTCGACGAGCAACGCCCCGTCGAGGAGGTCGCGTGCCCGGAACGGCTGCTCGAACCGTTCGAACAGCAGCATCATCAGGTTCTTCACCGGCGCCAGGTCCGGTGTGAGCGTGAGCACCGGCGGCACCGCACCGAGGTCGCCGAGGCTCACGTAGCTCGTCAGCTCCACACCGTAGGGGAGCTGGTAGCGGTCGGGGTGCGGCATCCGGAAGCTCAGCAGCACCTGCAGTGAGTTGTCCACCCTCGTGAACGTGCCGGAGTCGAGCGTCCAGCCGCGTTCGACCAAAGCGGCTGCGACCTCCCACAGCAGTTCGGGTTTTCCAACGTGGTAATCGAGGTCGTTCATGTACCTGACCCAGCCGGCCGGGTAGAGCCGCCCGACCTCCAGGCCCTTGAGCGGAATGATCTCCGGGGAGTCCAGCGAGGCCGCCAGCACCCGGTAGAACGCGACCCGGTCGCGTTGCGCGGCCAGCTCGAAGGCCAGCCCGTCGTTCAGCTCACCCCACGCGGAGCACAGGGTGGCGAGGAACGACGGCTGCTTCTTGCGGGCGAGCCACACCGCCTCCGCCGGGTCGGCGGGTTCTTCGCCGCAGCACACCGCCAAGGCGCGAATCAGCGCATCAGCGTCGAGCTCCACGGCGAAGTCCCCTCAGCCGCTCAGTAGTTGGGCAGGCAGTCGGTGCAGGTGGTGCGGAACTTGGCCACCTGGACGGCCTGTCGGCGGGCGATCATCGCCTGCACCAGCGACGGCGTGAGCACGACCGGCGCGACCGGCTTGCGAACCCGTACCTGTGCCATCTCAAGACCTCCAACTCGATTCGACGCAATCGAGCGTAAGAATCAATTTTTCACACCGTCAATCCCAAGGTTTTCCGTACTGCCCATGCACAACCCGAATACCTCTTGCCGGACCTTGATCGTCTCTGGCAGGGTGGCGCCGGGCGCACGGAATCCGAAAGGGACTGGACGGTCTCGTGAACCTGTCTCGACGCACCCTCCTCGCGTCCGCCGCGACCACCCCGCTGGTCGCCTCCGCAGACACCGGAACGGCCTCCGCCGACCCGGCCCGCCTGCGCGCGGCACTGGACTACGGCCTGGCGAAGCTCCGCGCGGTCGCACCGGGCACCACCTCGTTCCCGGAGATCACCCGCTTCGAGAAGTGGACCCACGTCGCCGACGGCGGCTGGGTCGGCGGCTTCTGGCCGGGCACCCTCTGGCTCGCGCACCTCGACTCCGGCGACCCGCTGTTCCGCACCCTCGCCGAGGCCGCGAACGACCGCCTGGCCCCGCGCCGCCTGGACCCCCGCGACCACGACCTGGGCTTCCTCTTCTCCCCCTCCTGGGTCACGGCGTACCGCCTGACGGGCAACCGGGTCTGGCGCGACGGCGCCGTCGACGCGGCGAACACCCTGACCCGGCGCTACAACGCCACCGGCCGGTTCATCCGCGCCTGGGGCCGCCTCGGCACCCCCGGCAACGCGGGCCGCGTCATCATCGACACGATGATGAACCTCGACCTCCTCGCGTTCGCCACCGAGCAGACCGGCGACCGCGGGTTCATCGACATCGCCACCGCCCACGCCCGCACCACCCAGACCCACTTCGTGCGCGCCGACGGCTCCACCCCGCACGTCTTCGACTTCGACCCGGACACCGGCGCACCCCTGGGCCCCGGCACCGTCCAGGGCTACAGCCCGGCCTCGTGCTGGTCGCGCGGCCAGTCCTGGGGCGTCTACGGCTTCACGACCATGTACCGCCGCACGGGCCTGCGCGAGTTCCGCGACACCGTCCGCAGGATGGCCGACTACGCCCTGTCCGTCCTCACCCCCGACAACGTCCCGGTGTGGGACTACCGCTCCCCCTTGGGCGCCAACGACGTCAAGGACTCCTCCGCGGGCGCGATCCTGGCCTGCGGCCTGCTGGACCTCGCGAAGGCCACCGGCCAGGAGCGCTACCGCCGGCGCGCGCTGCTGATCCTCGACGGTCTCGTCCGCACCTGCCTGACGTCGCAGTCGAGCCGGGCGGAGGCGGTCCTGGCGCGCGGCACCCGCAACCGGCCCTCGGAGGACGGCGTCGAGGTCTCGCTGCCGTACGGCGACTACTACCTGTTCGAGGCGATCCTGCGGGTGCTCCGGCCGGCGCAGATCGCGAAGGCCATCGGCCTGTAACCGTTGCCCCGTTGCGGAGCTGCCGCTCGGGCGGTTCCGCGGCGGGGCAACGTCCGTGCCGCCTACCTCTCGACCACCCGCGCGGTGGGCCCACCCTCCCAAGTGGCCTCCAACCGCGACAACCTCCCCGCCGGGTCCTGGAAGTTCACCACCAACGGCCCACCGGGCTGCTCCACGCCCACCGCCCACCCCTCCGCGGGCGTGGCCGACAGCGCCTGCACCCCGGACGCCCGGAACCGCACCACGACGTCCCCGCCGCGCAGGTGGAACGCGTGCACGTACGACCCGTCCGCCTGCCATTCGCCGGCCGGGAGTTGAGCCGCCGACGCCCGCCCATCCGTAGTACTCGTCGGAACAGCTGACACCGGAGCGGACGAGCGCAGGGGAGGCCTGGTGGTCGTGGTGGCAACAGCGGCGGGAGCGGTAGTGGTGGTGGTCGGCACGGCCACGCTCATCGACTCGAAGGTCGGCATCGGCAGAATCCCGGGCCCACCGGTGGCATCGGCGACGGCGACGGGGGCGGGTTCCATGGCCGACCGGATTCCGAGCCAGGACAGCCCGACGGCCGCCGCGGTCACGACCGCCCACGCGGTCAGGTACCCGATCGACCGTCTCACCGCGACGTCCCTCCGTTAGCGACATGGCATCGGTACTCCTGGTGGAGGACGACTCCGCCGTGCGCGCCGCCATCACACGCGCGCTCACCGACCAGGGCCACGTCGTGCACGGTGTGGCGCTCGCGATCGAGGCGTTGCGCGAAGTCTCCGCGCACGCCTACGACGTCGTGGTCCTCGACCTCGGCCTGCCCGACCTCGACGGTGGTGACGCGCTGCGGATGATCCGGGGCGTCACCGACACGCCCGTCGTCATCGCCACGGCGCGCGACGACGAGCAGGAGATCGTCCGGCTGCTCAACGCCGGTGCCGACGACTACCTGGTCAAACCGTTCTCCAGCGAGCACCTCGGCGCGCGGGTGCAGGCGGTGCTGCGGCGGGCCAAGGACCACCGGCAGCTCAGGGTCGGCGGGCTGGAGGTCGACGTGGACCGCCGCAGGGCCGCTGTGGACGGTCAGGAGCTGTCGCTGACGCACAAGGAGTTCGAGCTGCTCGCGTTCCTCGCGAGCAGGCAGGGCGAGGTCGTGCCGCGCGCGGAGATCCTGCGGCACCTGTGGCCCTCGCACCGCGACGACCAGACGCTCGACGTGCACCTGAGCTGGTTGCGGCGCAAGCTCGGCGAACGGGCCGCCCGGCCGCGGTACCTGCACACGGTGCGCGGTGTCGGCGTGCGCCTGGTCGCACCGAGGTGAGGCGGTCACTGGTGCTCGTCGCTCTCGCGGCGACGAGCATGGTGGCGCTGGCGTTCCTCATCCCGCTCGCGATCGTCGTCAAGGGCGCCGCCCACGACCGCGCGCTCAGCGAGGCGCAGAAGCAGGCCGGTGCCCTCACGCCCGCACTGGTGATCTCGCGTACTCCGCAGGACGTGCGGCAGGCCATCGCGAGCACCCGCTACGGCGGGCAGCAGCGGCTCGCCGTGCACTTCAGCGGACCGGTCACGGTCGGCACCTCGCACATCACCGCGAAGGACCTCGCCGACGCGGTGAGGCAGGCGAGGGCCGGCGTCGCCGAACGCCCGGACGGCGTCGCCTACCTGCAGCCGATCGCCCTGGGCGGCAACGAGATCGCGATCGTCGAGGCGTTCGTGCCCGCGGAGCAGCTCACGCACGGCGTCATGGGCACCTGGCTCGCGCTGGCCGGTGTGGCGGTCGGCCTGGTGGCCGGGTCGGTGCTCGTCGCCGACCGGCTGGGCGCGCGGGCGGTGAAGGCCACGAGGGCGCTCGCGGACGGCGCGCGGCGCATGGGGCACGGCGACCTGTCGGCCCGCGTCCCGGTGCAGGGCCCGCCCGAGCTCAAGGAGGTCGGGCGGGCGTTCAACGCGATGGCCGAACGCGTCCGGCACCTGCTCGCCGCCGAACGCGAGGTGGTCGCCGACCTCTCCCACCGCCTCAGAACACCCCTCACGGCCCTGCTGCTGGACGCGGACACCCTCGGACAGGGGATGGGGGCGGACCGCATCCGCGCGGCCGTGAAGGGGCTTGAGAGAGAGGTCGACGAGATCATCAAGGCGGCCCGGTCGGGTCTCCAGCCGGAGAGCACGGCCGTGGACGCCTCGGGCGTGGTGCGCGACCGGCTGGTGTTCTGGTCCGCGCTCGCCGACGACCAGGACCGGCCGTGGACGGTCAGGGGCGCCGACCGCCCGGCGCTGGTGCCGCTGGCCCGCACCGACCTCACCGCGGCGCTGGACGCGGTGCTGGGCAACGTCTTCCGCCACACGCGGGAGGGCACGCGGTTCGGTGTCGCGCTGGTGCACCAGGCCGACCTGGTGGCGCTGGTGGTCGAGGACGCGGGCCCCGGCATCCGGGACACCGGGCACGCGGTGCTGCGCGGCACCAGCGGTGGCGGGTCCACCGGGCTGGGGCTCGACATCGCCCGCAGGGTCGCGGAGAGCACGGGTGGTTCCCTCCACGTCGACCGCGGGCCTCTGGGTGGTGCACGCGTCCAACTGAGGCTCCGGAGGGTCGTGTCGTGAACACCGCCGGCGGCGCGGACACCGGGACGGGGTCCGCGCCGCCGGCGGGCACCGGCCGGCCGCGCTGCACCGCTGCCGCACCACCGGGTTCCGAGCAGGAGGGAGGAACCGGTGAGCAGTGCGCACGTGCCCTTCCACACCGGTGTGGTGAGGTGGATCTGCCGGGGCTATCGGCGCCAGGTGTGGGGACCGGCGTGTTCAGGTGGTCGAGGTGACCGCTGTGGCGATCACGACCGAAGTTAGCCGACGGCCCGGCACCGCTGATCCACCGTTCAGACGATTAATCCGTTTTAAATATTTTTAAGTGCCGTGATGTCGCCACCACCCCGAAATGGAAATGCGCCCCACGACCAGCGCGACGGCCTGGCACCGTCCCCCCGTCGCCCCGCCGCAGCAGGCGCCCCTCCCGGCACCCGGTACCGGTTCGCCCGGAAGCGATGCCGACTCCCGTTATCACGGAAAGTGATCATGGGGCCCCGCCATTCCCACACTGAGTGAACGACAGGCCTTCTGGTCGTGACTTGAGCGTGACTTTTGACGGACGGGTCAACCGGGCCGTTGCTTCCTCCGTATACCCATGTAGATTCCGGCACACCGCGACGGCCATGTGGGTGTCTGTCGTGGCCTCGCGCGCCGCACGCGAAACGGAGGCAGCATGCAGGCGAACGCCCCGACCGCCCAGGTCGACGACCTGACACTCATCGCGCTGCCCACCGCGGTGAACTGCGCGGACCTGTTCGTCCGGTTCACACTGGGCGAGTGGCGGCTGCGCAACATGGTCGGCGAGTGCTCCGCCGTCGCATGCGCCCTGGTGGAGGCGGCGATCGAGGCCGCGGACCCGAAGACCTCACGGCTGATCACGCTGCGGCTGCGGCTGACCGGCGACTACCTGGTGGTGGAGCTGGAGGCGGCCCGGTTCGTCATGCCGCCCACCTCCCCCGACCTGCGCACCGGTGAGCTGCAGCTCAGCGGTGGCGTGAAGCTGATCTGGTGCGAGATCCCGCTCCCGACCGGCGTGAACGCGACCGCGGTCCCGCTCCCCCGCCGCGAACGCCGCCGCTCGCCGGCCGCGGAGGCGCTGGGCGACGAGCCGGAGGTCGATCCCGAGCTCATCCAGCGGATCCTGTTCGGCCTCGGCGGCCCGGGCGGCAGCGCGCCCAGGTAGGCACTTCCCCACCTCACGGCGAGGGGCGCATCCACGGTGCCGGATGCGCCCCTCGCCGTTTTCCGCGCGGCAATTCCCCAAAAGCTTCCTCGCGCATTCACGAGGTGCGGTGAACGCACCGCTCGTGAATCGAGACCGGCCGACCGCGGAATGTCACGGCAAAGCCGGTCGATGCGGAGCGCGGGTCAGATGTTCTGGTTCGCGAAGCCCTTGGTCGCGATCTTCGACAGCATCGACTGCCACACCGACGAGCTGGTGTGCGGGTCGCCGGTGATGGCGAGCGCCGACTTGAGGCCGGTGAACGCGCTCGTGGTGGCCGGGCCCCAGATGCCGTCGATGGCGAGGCCGGCGCCGCGGAAGTTGTTGCACACGGCCTGGACGAACTTGGTGTCGGACTCGGAGTCCTTGACCGCGCGGACCGGCATGCCGCCGAAGTCGGCGTGGATGTGGTCGGCGTGGTCGGCGTTGTACCAGCCGTCGAGCACGTAGCGGAACCGGCGGCGGCACACGGCCTCGGTGGCCAGGTAGCGCTTGCGGACCGACGCGGTGCCCGACGCGTGGGCCTGGTCGAGCGGGGAGGTGGTGTTGCCGCCGGACCAGCGGACGTGGTCGAGGTCCATGGCGGTGCCGGCGCCGTGCTGGCCCGCCTTGTCGACGTAGAAGCCGGCCGAGACGATGTAGCTGATCGAGCCGTAGCTCGACGACAGGGAGCGCAGGTCGCGGATCCACGCGACGAGCGCGGTGTAGAACGCGTCGGTGCACTGCCAGTTGCGCGCGGTGGTGTTGCCGCGGTTGGAGCGCCAGTAGTAGACGGGCGTGCCGTCGATCTTCTGGAACGTCATCAGCGCGGCGGCGCTGACGTCGGAGGCGCTGAACTCCTCCTCGCGGTGCTGGTCGCCGATCTTCGGGTCGGCGGCCGCGAGGCCCGGTGCGACGGTGGACAGGCCGGCGAGACCGGCGACCGCTGCCGCGCCCGTGACGAAACCGCGCCTGGTGACGTTGTTCTCGAACACCCCAGTTCTCCCTCTGTGCTCAGGCCGGTGCCGCCAGGAGGAAGAGCCTGTCCGTGCAACCGGCCTGAGGGAGTCTAGGGATCGCCCCCGAGCCGGGGAACGCGTCCTGACCTGCGGTTTTCCTTTGCCTTTACCGCTGTGCGCGACGGCTCAGCCGACGTCGCCGAGCACCCGGATCAGCGACCGCTCGGTGTCGCTGCCGAGCTTCTCCAGTGCGAGCTTCGCCACCGGCGCGCCGAGCTTCGCGAGGCCGGTGAGCTCCACGTGCACGTGGTAGCCGACCTTCGTCGTGCCCGGTGTGCCGCCCGCGGTGACCGAGATGTCGTCGACGGTGGTGGCGGTGCCGTTGCGGCCCTCGAACCGCAGCCGGTCCGGGTCGTCCCTGGTCAGCTCGTACACCAGCTCGGTGCGGCGGCCGAGGAACGTGGAGACGTTGCGCCAGCGCGAGCCGACCGCGACGGGGCCGTCGTCCAGCCGCGCGCACGTGACGGTGCCGGGGTCCCACTGCTCGGTGCGGGCGAAGTCGCGCAGGTAGCCGACGACGTTCTCCGGGGAGGCGGCGACGGTGAACGTGCGCTCGACGTCCACTCCCCCGAGGCCGCCGGCGTCGGCGCCGGCGGGCTGCTCCGCGGTGAACACCTTCGGGGCGATCCGGATCCGCTCCCGCTCGACCACGCCCGCCTGGCCCTCCACCCGGCTCAGCAGCCGGTCGAACCGGTCGGTGTCGGCCCCGGGCAACGCGCGCAGCGTCCGCCACAGCGCCGCCTTGCCCTCGACGGCCAGCCGCAGGCCCTCCAGCTCCAGCACGTCGCTCAGCGGTGAGCGGCTCAGCAGCCGGCCGTTGAGCTTGAGCCGCCCCGCCTTCTCCGCCAGCCGGCCGATCGCGGCCCTGGCCGCGCGGGGTTCCACGCCGTAGCCGCGCATCACGTCGAGCAGCTCCTCGCGGTCGGACTCGACGTCGTCGGCGAGCGCCCGCAGCTCGGGCCGGGTGCGGCTGATCCGGCGGGCCAGCTCGGTGCTCGCCACCTCGGCCGTCAGGTGGTCGTTGAGGTAGAGGCCCAGCAGCTCGGTGTTCACGCCAGGGCGGGTACCCGCACCCGCGCCGGCGCTAACTGCCGGTGGACCCGTCCCGCGCCTGCACCGGTTGCAGGATGATCGACTGGGTCCGCCGGCCGGTCACGATGTTCCAGCCCCAGTTCGCGAGCACGGCGATCCGGTTGCGGAAGCCGACGAGGAACGCGATGTGCACCACCGCCCACGCCACCTTGCCGATGACGCCCCTGAGCCGCAGCTTCTTGATGTCCGCGACGGCGTCGGCGGGCGAGATCGTGGCCATGGTGCCGAGGTCGAGGTACTTGAACGGCCGGTGGGTGCGCCCCGTGAGCCGGGCCTTGATCACGCGGGCGACGTGGTGGCCCTCCTGGATCGCGGGCTCGGCGATGCCCGGCAGGTCGTTCAGGTTCGCCATGTCGCCGATCGCGAAGATCTCCGGCGTCACCGAGCAGTCGGCGGGGTCCACCTTGATCCGGCCCTTGCGGTCGAGCTCGGCTCCGGTGGCCTCGGCGATCTTGCGCGACAGCGGTGAGGCCTGCACGCCCGCGGCCCAGATGATCGTGCGCGCCTCGACCCGGTCACCGTCCTTCGTGGTCAGGCCGCGGTCGTCGATCGACTCGACCATGGCACCGGTCATGACCGTGACGCCGAGCTGTTCGAGCTTGGCCCGCGCGTGCTTGCGCAGCGGGTCGGAGAACGGCGGCAGCACGTGCGGCACGGCGTCGAGGAGCGTGATGCTCAGGTCGCGCGGGTCGATCTCGCGGAACTGGCCCTTCAGGGCGCGGCGGGCGAGGTCGGCGAGCTGGCCCGCCAGCTCCACGCCGGTCGGGCCGGCGCCGATGACGGCGAACGACAACCACTCCTTCGGGTCACCGGTGACGGCGTGCTCGAACGACCGCAGCAGCCGTGAGCGGAGGTCGACGGCCTGTTCCAGGGTCTTCATAGGCGGCGCGTGCTCGGCCCACTGGTCGTTGCCGAAGTAGCTGTCGCGGGCACCGGCGGCCACGACCAGCGTGTCGTACGGGACCCGGTGGGCGGTGCCGTCCGCGAGGTCGACGTCGACCAGCCGCTGCTGCGTGTCGAACCCGGTCACCTCGCCCAGCAGCACGTGCGCGTTGCGTTGTTTGCGCAGGATGGCGCGGAACGCGGGCGCGATGTCCCCTGCCGGCAGCAACGCCGTCGCGACCTGGTAGAGCAGCGGCTGGAACAGGTGGTGGTTGGTGCGGTCGATCAGCGTGACCTCGACGTCGGCGTCCTTGAGCCCGCGCACGACGTTCAGGCCGCCGAACCCTCCGCCGACGACGACTACCCGGTGCTTACCCATGCACCCCGCATACCCCGCCACGGCCGCAGGCATGCAGAGACCACTCGCGGGTACCCGGCCGCCATGACCACCACCGGCGACCAGTCGCTCTGGCTCTCCGCACTGCCCGCCCGACCCCGTCCGCAGCTCACCGGCACCCACTCGTTCGACGTCGCGGTCGTCGGCGCCGGCATCACCGGTCTGACCACCGCGTTGCTGCTCAAACGCCGCGGCCTGCGGGTCGTGGTGCTGGAGGCCGACCGCGTGGCGTCCGGCGCGTCGGGCAACAACACCGCCAAGGTGACCGCGCTGCAGTCCACTGTGTACTCGACCCTCGTGCGCACGCACGACGTCGCGACCGCCGCCGACTACGCCGCCGCGTCACTGGCGGCCGTGGGCCAGGTCGCCGACCTCGTGCAGCGCGAGGAGATCGCCTGCGACCTGCGGCGCGGTTCCGCCGCCACCTACGCCTACGCCGAGGACGAGGTGGCGACCGTCGAGGCCGAGTTCCGCCACGCGCGGCAGGCCGGGCTGCCGGTCCGCCTCGACGCGGACCTCGACCTGCCGTTCGAGGTGCACGCCGCGGTGCGGCTGGACGACCAGCTGACCCTGCACCCGGTGAAGTACCTGCACGGCCTGGCCGCCGCGGTCGACGGTGACGGCAGCAAGGTCTACGAGCACAGCCGCGTCCTCGACGTGACCGGGCAGAAGCTGTCCACCAAGGACGGTGAGGTGCGCTTCAACCGGCTCGTGCTCGCGACGCACTACCCGCTGCTCGACCGCGGCCTGTTCTTCGCCCGGCTGAAGACGCCGCGCTCCTACGCCATCGCCGCCCGGCTGGACGGTCCGCCGCCCAGCGCGCTCGCCATCAGCGCCGGCAGCCCGTCGTGGTCGATCAGCGCGTACGGCGACCAGCTGATCGTGTGCGGGCAGGGTCACGAGACCGGCAAGCCGGTGCAGGAGCCGTACCGGCGGCTGGAGGAGTTCGCCCGGCGGCACTGGCCGGTCACCGAGGTGACCCACCGCTGGTCGGCCCAGGACCCCACGGCCTACGACAGCCTGCCGATGATCGGCAGCTACACGCCCGGCGCGGACACCATCTTCACCGCCACCGGGTACATGAAGTGGGGCCTGACCTCCGGCACGTTCGCCGCCACCGTGCTCGCGGACCTCGTGACCGGCAAGCCGAACGACCTCGCCGAGCGGTTCAGCCCGCACCGGCTGTCGCTGAAGTCGTTGCCGGCGCTCGTGAAGAAGAACGCCGAGGTGGCCGTGGAGATGGTCGGCGACCGGGTGCTGCCGGCCGACGCCACGAACAGCGACGCGCTGCCGCCCGACCACGCGCACGTCATCCGCGACGGCCTCGGCAAGACCGGTGTCTACCGCGACCCGGAGGGGCAGTTGCACGCCGTGTCCATGCGCTGCACGCACCTCGGGTGCCTGGTGCGGTTCAACTCGGCCGAACGCAGCTGGGACTGCCCGTGCCACGGCTCGCGGTTCGACGTGGACGGCAACGTGCTGGAGGGACCGGCCACGCGGCCGCTGCCCCGGCGCGACCCGAAGTAGCCCGGCTCCTCCTGAACACAGCGGGCCGGCGGCGCAGGTCGCCGCCGGCCCGCTGTGCTGTCAGCTCTTCGCGACCAGCGTCAGCACGTCGTAGCGCGCCACCGACTCGCCCTTCTGGTTCGCCACGTCGGCGTCCCAGCGCACCTCGCCGTAGTCCTGGTCCTCGCGCGGCGTGATCTGCTTGACCGTGAGCGTCACCGTCAGCTCGTCGCCGGGGAACGTCGGCGTGACGAACCGCAGGTTCTCCAGGCCGTAGTTCGCGAGCACCGGCCCCGGTTCCGGCGAGACGAACAGGCCCGCCGCGAACGACACCACCAGGTAGCCGTGCGCGACCCGCCCGCCGAAGAACGGGTTGGCCGCGGCGGCCTCCTCGTCCATGTGCGCGTAGAACGTGTCCCCGGTGAACTCGGCGAAGTGCTCGATGTCGGCCAGCGTCACCGTGCGCGGGCCGGCCACCACGGTGTCACCGAGCCGCAGCTCGGCGAGCGTCTTGCGGAACGGGTGCACCTCGGCCTCGGTGCGCGGCGCCCCGGCGACCCACCGGTTCGTCACGGCGGCCAGGGCCTTGGGCGAGCCCTGCACGGCGGTGCGCTGCATGTGGTGCAGCACGCCGCGCATGCCGCCCATCTCCTCGCCACCGCCGGCGCGGCCCGGTCCGCCGTGCACCAGCATCGGCAGCGGCGACCCGTGCCCGGTCGACTCCCCCGCGTCGTCGCGGTCGAGGACCAGCAGCCGCCCGTGCCACGGCGCCACGCCGACGACGACGTCGCGCACGAAGCCGGTGTCCGCCGAGACAATCGACCCGACCAGCGAGCCGGAGCCCCTGGCGGCCAGCGTCACCGCGTCGTCCACCGAGTCGTACGGCATCAGCGTGGACACCGGCCCGAACGCCTCGACCTCGTGCGGCTGCACGGCGTCCGCCGGCGCGCGCAGCAACATCGGCGACATGAACGCACCGCGCTCGGCGTCGGCGTCCACGAGGGACAGCGCGCCGTCGCCGTAGACCACGGAAGCGTTCTCCCGCAGCGCCTTCAGCGACCGCAGCACCTCCTCGCGCTGCTCCAGACCGGCGAGCGCCCCCATCTTCACCGACCTGTCGGCCGGGTTGCCGATCGCCACCTCGGCGAGCTTCGCGGCCGTCGCCTCGCCCACCGCGTCGATGAGCGACGACGGCACCAGCGCACGGCGGATCGCTGTGCACTTCTGACCGGCCTTGGTCGTCATCTCGGCGACGAGCTGGCCGACGAACAGGTCGAACTCCGGCGTGCCCGGCACGGCGTCCGGCCCGAGGATCGAGCAGTTGAGCGAGTCCGCCTCGGCGTTGAACCGCACCGACGACCGGATCACGGCCTGGTGCGTGCGCAGGTGCTGGGCGGTCGACGCGGAGCCGGTGAACCCGACCAGGTCCTGCTCGGTCAGGTGGTCGAGCAGGTCGCCGGCCGACCCGCAGACGAGCTGCAGCGACCCCTCCGGCAGCAGACCGGAGGCGAGCATCAGCTCGACCAGCTTCTCGGTCACGTACGCGGTCTGCGAGGCGGGCTTGATCAGCGACGGCACCCCGGCGATGAACGCGGGCGCGAACTTCTCGAGCGGCCCCCACATCGGGAAGTTGTAGGCGTTGATCTGCACCGCGACACCGCGCAGCGGCGTGCAGATGTGCTGGCCGACGAACGTGCCGCCGCGGCCCAGCGGCTCGACCGGCCCGTCGACGTAGACCTTGTCGTTGGGCAGCTCACGCTTGGCCTTGGAGGCGTAGCCGAGCAGCACGCCGAAGCCGCCGTCGACGTCGATCCACGAGTCGGACCTCGTGGCACCGCTGCGTGCGGACAACGCGTACAGCTCGGCCTTGTGCTCCTTGAGGTACAGGCCGAGGGCCTTCAGCAGCTGCGCGCGCTGGTGGAAGGTGAGCTCGCGCAACGCCGGCCCGCCCACGCGGCGCCCGTGGTCGAGCGCGGCACCCATGTCGATGCCCGCGGACGAGATCCGGGCGATCTCCTCACCCGTGACGGCGTCGTGCAACGGCGCGCCCTCGGCGTCCGGCGTGTGCCACTTCCCCGACACGTAACTGCGCAGCAAGCTCATCGAGCCAACCCTTCTCCGCGAGGGGTGGTGGATCCTCACCACCCGTCCCACGGCAACGTATCAGCGACCACCCCGCCCCTCCCTGACCCACGCATCTGCAAGTACCACCAACTCAACATCAACAGGCACTTTTCCACTACCAACAGCACCCCCGGCCGCCCTGCGCACGCAAGTCTGCTTCGGCAGGTGACGAACATGTTGGTGGTGGTCAGCGGGGGTTTGATCATGTGTTGGTGGTACTTGCAGTTGCTCACGGGCGGAAGAGGACCGCGCAGTGGTCCGCGAACGCCTGCGCGCGCCGGGTCAGCGGACCGCCCTGCGCCCAGCCCAGCACCACCGGCGTGGTGGGCACGGCGTCGCGCAACGGCAGGCTCACCACCTCCAGCCCCTCGTAGGACTGCGACACCGCCGGCTGCTGCACGGTCATCGAGTAGCCGAGGCCGCGCGCCACCAGGGACCGGGCCAGCTCGAAGCTGCGGGCCCGGTGCGCCACCACCATGTCGAGCCCCGCCGCCGTGAACACCGAGCGGAAGTAGTGTTCACTCGGCGGGACGTCCAGCAGCACGAACGGGTCACCCGCGAGGTCGCGCAGGTGCACCGCGCGTCGCCGGCGCAGCCGATGTCCCTGCGGCAGCAGCACCTTCGGCTCCTGGTCGTACAGCCTGCGGAACGCGAGACCCGGCTGCAGGTCCTGGTCGTAGAGGAACGCGATCTCGCAGCGGCCGGTGAGCAGGTGCTCGCCGATCTCCGGCAGGCTCCCCTCGACGAACCGCACCGACACCCCGGGGTTGGCCTGCTCGAACGTGGCCATCGCCGCCGGCAGGTGGAACGGCGCGATCGGCGCGTAGCAGCCGACCACGAGCGTCCCGCCGACCGTCCGGCTCAGCCCGCGGGCCTGCGCGCCGAGGTCGCCCAGTGCGCCGACCACCCTGCGGGCGTCGGCGAGCACCCGCTGGCCGGCGGCGGTCAGTGCCGCTCCCCTGCGCGGTGACCGGACGACCAGCTGCAGGTCCAGCACGCGTTCGAGCTCGGTGAGCGCCAGCGAGACCGCGCCCTGCGAGACGTGGCACCGGGCCGCTGCGCCGGTCAGCGACCCGGTCTCGGCGACGGCGACCAGGTACTCCAGCTGCCGCAGCGTCACGTTCGGCAGATTCATGAGCTGAACTTACAACTGGCCTGAGAAACTTGAGCTGGTCTTCGGCTGCGCGGATCGGCATCGTCCAGGGCGTGACCCGAGAGCACCGCCACCCGTTCCTGCCGTACACGCCACCGCGCCTGCCGATCGCGGAGGGCCTCGACCGCGGCCGGGAGTTCCACCGGCTGCTCGACCGGCGCCGTTCGGTGCGCTGGTTCTCGCCGGACCCCGTTCCCGCCGAGGCGATCGAGGTGGCGGTGCGGGCCGCGAACACCGCCCCGAGCGGCGCGCACCAGCAGCCGTGGCGGTTCGTCGCGACGGCCGACGCGGAGGTGAAGCGCCGGGTGCGGGAGGCCGCCGAACGGGAGGAGCGCCACTTCTACCGCGAGCGCGACGTCCCCGAGTGGCACGCGGCGCTGGCGCGGCTGGAGACCGACGAGCACAAGGAGTTCCTGGAGGTCGCGCCCTGGCTCGTGGTGGTGTTCGCGCAGAAGCAGCAGAACGGCCGGAAGACCTACTACACCAACGAAAGCGTCGGCATCGCGTGCGGGTTCTTCATCGCCGCGCTGCACTCGATGGGCCTGGCGACGCTGACGCACACGCCCAACCCCATGACGTTCCTGACCGACCTGCTGGGCCGCGAGTCCGAACGGCCCTACATCCTGTTCCCGGTCGGGTACCCCGCCGACGACTGCGAGGTGCCGGACCTGCACCGCAAACCGCTGTCGGAGGCGCTGACGTTCGTGGACGGGCTTGCCTGATCCTCCGGCGGCGAGGACCATCACCGCGGTGGACGAGCTGCGTGACCTGATCCTCCGGCACGCCCGGCCGGACCTGAGCACACCGGTGGAGGACGTGCTCATGGCCAAGGTCGTCCGCGGCCACGAGGGCCCGTCGACGACCGGCACGATCCTCGCGTTCGTGGCGCAGGGCCGCAAACGCATCGCGCTCGGCGACCGGGTCCACGACTACCGGGCGGGCCAGTACCTCGTCGCCTCGGTCGACCTGCCGATCACCGGCGACTGGGTCGGCGCGAGCCCGGCGCACCCCGCGCTCGGCCTCGGCATCGTCCTGCGGCCGGAGGCGGTGGCCGAGCTGCTGCTGCGCCACGACCTGCCGCGGACCACCGGCACCCCGCAGGGCCTGGCCGTCAGCGACGCGACCCCCGAGCTGCTCGACGCCGTCACCCGGCTGGCCCGGCTCGTCGCGCGGCCGCGGGACGCGCGGGTGCTCGCCCCGCTGGTCAAGCAGGAGATCCTCTGGCGGGTGGTGAACAGCGACCAGGGCGCCGCCGTGCGGCAGCTGGGCAGCGGCGACTCCAGCCTCGCGCACATCTCCAGGGCGGTGAGCTGGATCCGCGCGCACTACGCGGAGTCGTTCAAGGTCGAGGACGTCGCACGGGTCGCGGGCATGAGCGAGTCGGCGTTCTACCGCAACTTCCAGGCCGTCACCGCGCTGAGCCCGATCCAGTTCCAGAAGCAGATCCGCCTGCAGGAGGCCAGGGTGCTGCTCGCCACCGGCACGGACGTCACGCGGGCCGGCCACCGGGTGGGCTACGACAGCCCGTCGCAGTTCAGCCGCGAGTACCGGCGCCGGTTCGGCGTGCCGCCCAGCCGCGACACCGCGCTCAGCCCCGAACCTGCTTTCTGAGGTCCAGGTACACCGCGCGCACCGCCAGCGTGCGCTCGACCCGTTCCACGACCGAGGCGAAGAACTGCCGCCGGTGCTCGTTGTCGCTCATCGACGTCACCGACAGGTACATGCTGCCGAACGCCGCGAACAGCGTGGCGTTGCGCAGCATCGCCGACGGCAGGCCCAGGACCGGGGACATGACCGGCGGCGACCCGATCCACTGCTCGGCCACCGCCGGCGTGACCACGATCAGCCCGAGCAGCACGAAGAACGCGAACAGCGCGAGCCCGATCACCGCGGCCTGCACGAGCTGCCTGGTGGCGAGCATGACGAGCAGGTTGCGCAGCTGCCTGCCGGTGAGCCGCTTGGGCTGCAACGGTTCCGCGACCTCGACACCGGCCAGCGGGGTGCCCTCGCACGCCCGCGCCAGCACCTCGGGGCGCAGGTCCTGCTCCACCCGCCCGATCTCCTCGCGCAGCCGGGCCGCCGCGGCGAGCACGGTGATGGCCGCGAACAGCAGCACGACGAGGCTCACCCGCTGCCACGACAGCTGGTTCATCGCCTGCCACAGCTCACCGGTGAAGAACAGGAACAGCGTCACGAACAGCATCGGCGGCAACGCGCGGCCGAGCAGGTGGACGCTGTTGCGCAGGTCGTGCAGGACGTGCCGGACCGCCGCCCGCACCAGCCCGGCCACGCCGTAGGTCGTGAACACCATCGCCGCGACGAACGCCACCCCGAAGAAGACGACGAACCCGACGAGCCCGAACAGCTCCTCGCCCGGCGCGGTGATCGTGTCGTCGATCACCAGCTGCAGCAGCGGAACCGCGACCGGCATCGCCGCGTACGCCCCGAGCAGCAGGAAGGTCGTGCGCCGCGAGAACGTCGGCAGCCGCCGCACGAACACCGAGATCACCGCCCAGGCGCCCACCGTCACCGCGACGACGACGCCGAGCAGCACCCACCGGCCCGGCCCGGCCGCCCGCAGCGGCACCAGCCACGCGAGGCTGCCGGCCGCGATGAAGGCGAGCACGGGCAGCATCCGCGGCAGCACGTGCGTGAGGAAGGCGTAGCCCTCGATCATGGTCGGCGCGCCCTGCCGGACGAACCACTGCTCGGTCCGCCGGACCGCGGTCGAGGAACGCATGCGCGAGATCTTCCCCCAGTCCTCCGGCGGCAGCGTCACCGCCGCCGGTCGAACAACCACGCCATCGCGCTGAAGTAGTGCGTGGGCGCGATGCGGGCCAGCGCGTCGAACACGTGCGCGTCCGGTCCGACGAGGATGCGCGCCTTGCCCTTCTCCACCCCGCGGTGGATGACCTCGGCTGCGCGGTCGGGCGTGGTGAGCGCGATGGCGTCGAAGTCGGCCGCGATCTGCTCCAGGTCCCGGCCGCGGTCCTCGGGGTCGCGGCGGATGCGGCCGTTGCGGATGATGTTGGTCTTGATCCCGCCGGGGTGCACGGTCACCGCGCTGACGCCGGTGCCGCGCAGCTCCTGCCGCAGCGAGTCGGTGAAGCCGCGCACCGCGAACTTCGCCGCGCAGTAGGCGCTGTTGTTCGGCATGCCCACCAGCCCGTAGACGCTGGAGGTGTTCACGACGACGCCGTAGTTCTGCTCCACCAGCATCGGCAGGAACGCCCGCGTGCCGTTCACGACACCCCAGTAGTCGATGTCGAAGAGCCAGGTGTCGTCCTCGGGCACGGCGTTCAGCACGCTCGTCGCCGTCGCCACGCCCGCGTTGTTGAACACGGCGGCCAGCGGCAGGTCGAGCCACTCCCGCGTCTCCCGGGCGAAGCGCCGGAAGTCCTCCGCGTCGCGCACGTCGAGCACCCGGCTCAGCACCGGCCCGGACAGCGTGGCCGCCGTCTTCGCGAGCTCCTCCTCGTTCACGTCGGCGATGACCACCGGGGAGCCGTGCCGGGACAGCCGCCGCGCGAGGCTGCGGCCGATGCCGGAGGCGGCACCGGTGATCACAGCGGGCCGACCGGCGATCTTGCGCACCATGGGTGTGCTCCTGTCGTCGTGGGCGAGGTCGTCCACGCTCCCAGTGATCGCCGGTCGGCACCAGGTCGAGCGACGGTCACCCGCGCAGTTCGGGGAACTGCTCGTCGCGCCACTCCGCCGCCTGCTCGACGCCCTGCTCCTCGCGGCCGCGCAGGTCGACGCGGCGGATCTTGCCGGACACCGTCTTGGGCAGCACGGCGAACTCCAGCCGCCGGATCCGCTGGTAGGGCGCCAGGTTCTCGCGGGCGTGCCGCAGGATCTGCAGCGCGGTCTCCCTGGTCGGCTCCCAGCCGGGGCTCAGCGCCACGTACGCCTTGGGCACGGCGAGCCGCAGCGGGTCGGGCGCGGGCACGACGGCGGCCTCGGTGACGGCCGGGTGCTCGATCAGCACGCTCTCCAGCTCGAACGGCGAGATCTTGTAGTCCGAGGCCTTGAACACGTCGTCGGACCGTCCGATGTAGAACAGGTAGCCGTCCTCGTCGCGGGAGGCGATGTCGCCGGTGTGGTAGTGACCGCCGGCCATCGCCTCGGCGTTGCGCTCCTCGTCGCCGTGGTAGCCGGCCATCAGCGACATCGGCCGCTCCCCCAGGTCGATGCAGATCTCGCCCTCGTCGGCGCGCTCACCGGTGATCGGGTCGACCAGCACCACCGGCACACCGGGCAGCGGCCGTCCCATCGAGCCGGGCTTCACGACCTCACCGGGCAGGTTGCCGACCGACAGCGTGGTCTCGGTCTGGCCGAACCCGTCCCGCAGGGTGAGGCCCCAGTGCTGCCGGACCTGCTCGACCACCTCGGGGTTGAGCGGTTCGCCCGCGGCCACGACCTCCCGCAGCGCACCGGGTCCGCCGCTGAGGTCGGCCTTGATCAGCATCCGCCACACCGTCGGCGGCGCGCAGAACGTGGTGACGCCCTTCGAGCGGATCTGCTCCAGCAACGCCGCGGCGTCGAAGCGGGCGTAGTTGTAGACGAAGATCGTCGCCTCGGCGATCCACGGCGCGAAGAAGCAGCTCCACGCGTGCTTGGCCCAGCCGGGCGAGCTGATGTTGAGGTGCACGTCGCCGGGCCGGATGCC
This sequence comes from Lentzea sp. NPDC042327, assembly GCF_040647275.1. Taxonomy (NCBI): domain Bacteria; kingdom Bacillati; phylum Actinomycetota; class Actinomycetes; order Pseudonocardiales; family Pseudonocardiaceae; genus Lentzea; species Lentzea sp. NPDC042327. The sequence continues at coordinate 169,851 of NZ_JBEZBX010000011.1, read as the reverse complement.
GATCCAGCGCATGGTCGTGACGTGCCCGACCGGGTAGGAGACCTGGGTGTGCTCGACCAGCTTCGGGCGGCTGGTGGTGCCGGAGGTGAAGTACAGCAGCAAGCGGTCGTCGGCGCGGGTCTGCGGGTGCGGCAGCGGGGTGTCCGGCTCGTCGCCGGCCTGCGCGTAGTCGAGCCAGCCGGCCCGCGCGCCACCGCCGACGGCCATCAGCACCGTGCCGGTGTCCTCCCCGGCCACGCCCTCGAACTTGTCCGCGTCCTCGGCACGGGCGAGGACGTGCCGGACGGCACCGCGCCGCAGCCGGTCGGCGAGGTCGGCGGGCCCGAGTGCGGTGGTGGTCGGCATGATCACCGCGCCGAGCTTCATCACCGCGAGCATCGACTCCCACAGCTCGGCCTGGTTGCCGAGCATGATCATGACGCTGTCGCCCTTGCCGACGCCGTGCCGCGCGAGCCAGTGCGCGACCCGGTTGGACCGGCGGCGCAGCTCGTCGAACGAGTGCGCCCGCTCGCGGCCGTCCTCCTCGACGATGTGCAGCGCGGTGGCGGCGTTGCCCTCGGCGATGACGTCGAACCAGTCGTGCGCCCAGTTGAAGGCGTCCGGGAAGCTCGGCCAGCGGAACGACCCCGGGTCGGTGAGCATCAGGTCGCGGGCCGCGCGGTAGGTGTCGTGACTGGCCATCGGTTGGCCTCCTTTCGCTGGCTGACGAGGGTGCGGTGGCCCGAGGGCACGCCGATACCCCCGGACGGGGGTGCACCCCTTTTCGAGGGTGCTCCCGTCAGCAAGACTGCTGGACGTGCTGCCGGACCGCTTCCCCGCGTTGCTGCCGCAACGCCTGGACATGCTCCGCCGCGCCACCGGGTTGCCCGTGGTGTTCGGCGGCGCTGTCACGGCGGCGAACCAGCTGCTGCTCTCGCACTTCCACGGCACCCGCGGCACGTCGTTGCACGGCCTGCGGGTCGGTTCCGGCCGCGGGCTGGGCGGCACGGCCGTCGCGATGGGCACGCCCGTGCGCGTCAACGACTACGCCTCCACCCGCGCGATCACCCACGAGTTCGACCCGATGGTCGTCGGTGAGGAGCGCCTGACCTCGGTGTTCGCCTATCCGGTCGCGGTGCGCGGCACCGTGCAGGGCGTGCTCTACGGCGCCGTGCGCGGCAACGCCACCGTCGGCGACCGGGCGATCAGGCTGGCCGGCGCGATCGCGCAGGGCTTCGCACAGGACCTGGACATGCCTTCTCTGCACACCCAAGCGGCACTCCGCGAACTGGCCGAGGTCGCCCGCCTCGTCGACGACCCGGCGCTGCGCGACCGGCTCCGCAAGGTCCACCACGACCTCGGCGGCGAACCCGTGACCGGCTCCGTTCCCACGACGCTGACCCCGAGGGAGCTCGACGTGCTGCGGCTGGCGGCCGTGGGCGCGGCGAACCGGGAGATCGCGAGCGAGCTCGGCCTGAGCGCCGAGACCGTGAAGGCGTACCTGAAGGGCGCGATGCGCAAGCTCGGCGTCCACAACCGCACGGCCGCCGTGCACGCGGCACGGTCCTCAGGGGTGCTGTGATGGCACTCGCCCGGTGGCTCGGCGAGCAGAGGTGGCTCGCGAACCTGCGCCCGATCGTCATGGCGTTCGACCGCGCGCTGTACCGGGTCAGCGGCGGCCGGGTGATGACGACGTCGTTCAGCGGCCAGAAGGGCCTGACGCTGATCTCGACGGGCGCGAGGAGCGGTCAGCGCCGCGAGACGCCGGTGCAGTACGTGCCCGACGGCGACAGCGTGCTGGTCGCCGGCACGAACTGGGGCCGGCCGGACCACCCGGCGTGGACCGCGAACCTGCTCAAGAACCCGGACGCGCAGACGAACGTCCGCGGCACCATCCGCCCCGTCCGCGCCCGGCTGCTCGAAGGCGCCGAACGGGACGAGGCGTGGGGCAAGATGCTCGCGGTTTGGCCCGCGTTCGACGGCTACGTCACGCGGTCCGGGCGGACACCGCGGGTGTTCCGGCTGGTTCCCGCGTCCGGCTGAGCTCCCAGGCGAGCCACGCGCGGCCCACCGCCGGCAGCACGCGGTGCGCGATCTTCACGTGGTCCCCCCGAGGCTGTCGAGGTACATCCGGACGAGCTGGTCGTAGGTGTCGTCGAGCTCCTCCGGCAGGCCGAACCCGCCGCGGGCCTCGAGGTCGGCGAACCCGTGCACGAGGACCCGCAGCCGGCGCGTGGCGTGGACGGCGTCGGAACCTTCGAGGCCGTACCCGCGCAGCGTCGCGAGCATGACCTCCATCAGCCGCACACCCGCCTCCCGCAACGACGGGTCGTGCAGCGGGTCGACCGACATGGCCGCGTACCGCCTCGGGTGCTCGCGGACGTAGGCGCGGTACTCGTGCATCAGCACGGTGACCGCGTCGTCGCCCGCCCTGCCGAGGACCGCCTTTGTGAAGCGCTCGGTCATGTCGTCGAGCGCGCGCACGGCGACGTGCGCCTTCAGCTCCGCGAGGCTGCCGACGTGCTTGTAGAGCGAGGGCGTGGCCACCCCGGTGCGCGCGGCGACGGCGGCGAGCGTCAAGCCCTCGACCCCGTGCTCGTCCAGCACCGCCACCGCGGCGTCCACGACAGCGGCGGTGCTCAGCCTGGCTCGAACGTTCACAGCCCGGAGGCTAATGCCCTTAGCCTCATCGCGCAAGCGAGTCCGTTCGTGTCAACTGGCTCCAAACCTGCTGGTCACGGCCTGGAGTTCTTGAGAGCGCTCCCACGTGACGACAACCTGAAAACGTTTACAAGTTGACCGAGAGTCACGGCGCGACAACACTTCCGAACCACTGGGCGCACAACTAAACACCCGGAAAGGTCGGTTCGATGCAGCGACGCATCGGGACGGCCCTTGCCGCCGCCTTGATGGTGGCCGCAGGGATCACCGTCGCCACCACCAGCCAAGCTCCCCCTGCCAACGCGGCGGTGACCTGGGCCGACGAGTTCAACGCTCCCGCCGGCACCGGTGTCGACGGTGGCAAGTGGAACATGGAAGTGGGCAACAACAACGGCAACAACAGGGAACACCAGTGGTACCAGGCCGGTACCTCCAACGCGGCGCACGACGGCCAGGGCAACCTGGTCATCACCGCCAAGAAGGAGAACCCCGGCAACTACAACTGCTGGTACGGCCGCTGCCAGTACACGTCCGCGCGCATCAACACCGCGAACAAGTTCACGCAGACCTACGGCCGCTTCGAAGCGCGCATGAAGATGCCGCGCGGCAAGGGCATCTGGCCCGCGTTCTGGATGCTGGGCGCCGACATCAACACCGGCAACCCGTGGCCGGGCTCCGGTGAGATCGACATCATGGAGTTCCTGGGCCACCAGACGAACACCGTGTACGGCACCATCCACGGCCCCGGCTACTCCGGTGCCGGCGGCAAGTCGCACGCCTACAACGGCCCGAACTTCTCCGACGGCTTCCACAACTTCGCGGTCGACTGGAAGCCCGGCGAGATCACGTGGTCGGTGGACGGCAACGTCTACGCCCGCAACACCCCGACCGACGTCAACGGCAACCCGTGGGTGTTCAACAAGCCGTTCTTCATCATCATCAACCTCGCGGTCGGTGGTGAGTGGCCCGGCTACCCCGACGCCAGCACGACGTTCCCGCAGCAGCTCGTGATCGACTGGGTTCGCGCCTCCTCCAGCGACTCCACCCCGCCCGCCGGTGGCTCGGAGATCCGCGGCATCGGCGGCAAGTGCCTCGACGTGCCCTGGGCCAACACGGCCAACGGCACGCCCATCCAGATCGTCGGCTGCAACGGCAACGCCGCCCAGAAGTGGAGCCGCCCCGGTGACGGCACCATCCGCGCACTGGGCAAGTGCCTCGACGTCAACGGCGGCGGCACCGCGAACGGCACAGTGGTCCAGCTCTGGGACTGCAACGGCTCGGCAGCCCAGAAGTGGGCCGTCAGCGGGGCGCAGGACATCGTGAACCCGCAGGCCAACAAGTGCCTCGACACCGTCGGTGGCGCCTCGGGCGACGGCACGAGAACGCACATCTGGCAGTGCCTGGGCGTGGCCAGCCAGAAGTGGCAGGTCTGACCTGAGAAGTCTCCGCGCGGACCGCTCACGGCCCGCGCGGAGGTGCGAACTGGGCGTGCACCCCTCGCGGCGGAGAGGGTGCGCGCCCAGTTCTCGTTGTCAGGTCTTGTCTTCAGGCTGTGCGTTCACGCCAACAGCTTGGCGACCGCCCAGTCCTGCACCGCGATCCCGACCGACTTGAACACGGTCCGCCCCTGCCGCAGCGGCGGGTTCCCCAGCGCCGCCCCCAGCTCCACCAGCGCCTCCAGCTTGAGCACCCCGGACCGCACCGCCCGGATGATCTCCCCGGCCTCGCTCAACGCCGCCTCGACCTGGTCCACCACCACGACCTCGGCGCTCGCCAGCAACTCCTGCGGCAGCTCCCGCATCACCGGCCGGTAGGACCCGATCGCGTTGACGTGCACCCGTTCCTTCAACGCCTCCATCCGGAACAACGGCACGGTCGCCGCCGTCGCACAGCACACGACGTCCGCCTGCGCCACCGCCTCGTCGGCCACGGCCGCCACGTCCAGCACGGTGTCCGGCAACTCGTCCCTGAGCCCCTCCAGCAACGCCTCGGCCCGCCCGAGGTGCCGGTTGAACACCACGAGCTTCTTGAGCGGCCGCACCGCGTGCACCGCCCGCACCTGGTCCGCGGCCTGCGCCCCGGCCCCGAGCAACGCCATCTGCCCGGCGTCCTCGTCGGCGAGCAGATCCGTCGCCACCCCCACCACCGCACCGGTCCGCAACGTCGTCAACGGCACCGCATCCGTCGCGAACTGCCCGCCGGGGTGGCTGAACACCACGGTCCCGGTGATCACCGGGTCCCGCTCGACCTCGATGCTGACGACCTTCACCGCGGTCGACGCGCTCGGCCGGTGGTGCACCGCCATGACCAGCGACCGGCTCTCCCCGAACGCCTGCCGCGGCGGCAGGTCGAACTCCCCCGCGGTGAGGCCGGTGAACGCGTCCCGGACGGCTTCGATCGCTGCGGGCATGGTCATGGTTCGGATGGTAACGACCTGCCGTGGCACCTCGGCGGTGCGCCGTCAGGTGGTGATGTGCCGCAGGACTGCGGCAAGGGTCAGCTCGCGTGGTTGAACGGTGTCCACAGAGAGCGCCTCCCCGTGCCAAGGGGGAAAGCCGGCCAGCCGCTGCCGCACGTTGGACCAGTCGCCGGCGTCATGCCAACCGGGGATCCCGCGGCTGCGCCCTTCGAGCCTGCCGCGGTGGATTTCCGGGTCGGAGCAGCGGCACACGACCGCGCGGAGCTCCGCACCGGCTCGGCGTGCCAGGCTGCGCCAGCGGTTCCTGGTCGCCACCTCTTCGGTGGGGTGGTCGAGGATCACGGACTGCCCGGCGACGAGCTGCCGCAGGGCGAGCGTGGTCAGCACTTCCTCAGCGATGGCCAGCGGAGCCTCGAAGTGGCGACCGCCGAACGGGGTCAGCGCGCCGAGCAGCCAGTCGGTGGCGAAGACCGGGATCCCCAGCTCGGCGCCTGCCGCGTCGGCCAAGGTGCTTTTCCCGCTGCCGGGCACCCCGGAGAACACGACAAGCCGCGTTTTCGTGGCGGCGGAAGGCAAGTCGTAGTCCGTGAAATCGGCCGGCAACCTCGGTGTCAGATCCGTCGGCACGAGTTCGGTGACCCACGTGCCGGCAATTCGATGCGGCCGGGCGGTCTCGACGACGCAGGAAACGACATCGACGGTGCCGTCGTGGCGGCGGATCCGCGCCTGGGCGGTGGTCTCGCCGACGTCGAGACCGACCACGACGACCGGCGCGTAACGGGCAGCTCGACCGCGGGTCACCTCGACGTACCTCTCGGTTGTGACGACGGCGGTGAACTCCGGCGCGAGCACGTCGGACGCGTCAGCTCCCCAGCCGGGCTTCCCGTCCAGGCCGTCGAGGACCCATTCCAGCCGTGCCAGAGCAGGACTGGCCTTGATGCGGTGCACTGTCCCCCCAGGCGAAGTGGTCGAGGCGAGCTGATCAAGCCTACTCAGGAGGCATGCTTGAACGCCGGCGCTCGAACACCACCGCAGTTATGTTTTCGATACCACTCGACCTCGAAACAACCCGTAAGACCCCGCCTTGGAATTGTTCCACGATCCAGAATGATTCTGTGAAGTACCGCAAGAGCGAGGGGATCTTGCCGTGGCCGTCGACGTTCTGACCGAGGACCTGCTGCGCACGTCGCTGTCCCGCCTCTCCCGCGAGGTGGTGGCAACGCACCCGGAGTTCGGCGAGCTGCTCGCCCGCCACATGCTGCTGACCTGTGGAACGGCACCGGACCCGGAACGGGCGGCGCACTTCGAGGAGCTCGGCACGTTGCTCATCGACCTCGGGCACCTGTACCTGGCCGAGGCGAACGAGCTGCGGACAGTTCCGGAAGACCGTGCACCGGACGAAGAAGTGCGCCGGGCCGGGTGACCGGGCGCGGTCCGTCAGGCGGATCTTCACCGCACCGGTCTATGGTCGCGAACTGTGACGAGACGCGCACTGCTGGTGATGGTCGCCGCGGCCCTCCTGACGCCCGCCCTCCTGACGCCCACCGCCGTCCTGGCGCCCGCCCCGGCCCATGCCGGCATCGGCGGTCACATCGAGACGGAACGAACCACCACACCGGTCGCCCCCGGCGTCACGCTCAGCTCCTTCGACTGGTACCGCCCCGGCGGGTGGACCCGCGGTGACGCCATGACGGTCGACCTCACCGGCGGCACCGGGGTCGGGTACGTCGACGCCGGCTCGGTGAGCGCGGCCCGGCCGCTCTCGCTGCAGACGCCGAGGGCGGTCGCGGCGGTCAACGGGGACTTCTTCGACATCGGCAACTCCAACGCGCCCGAAGGCGTCGGCGTCCGGGACGGGCGGCTCGTCAAGTCCGGGCACGGGCGCGCTGTCGGCATCGACGCGGCCGGGGTCGGGAGCGTCATGGAGACGTTCTTCGAGGGCACGTTGAACGGCGTCCACCGGATCACGCAGCTCAACAGCGCGCAGATCGACGTCGACGGCATCGGCGTGTTCACCCCGTTGTGGGGCGGCTACTCCAGGGCGCGGGCCGTGCAGGGTGCCGCGGACACGGCCGAGGTCAGGGTTTCCGGCGACGTCGTCGAGGAGGTCGGTGCGCCGGGTGACCGGCCCATCAGCGGGTACGTGCTCGTCGGCCGCGACCGGGGTGCGGGCGTGCTCCGGCAGCTCAAGCCGGGTGACCGGGTCGAGGTCACCTACGCGAGCCGGACCAGCGACGGCAGCGAGCCCGTCACGGCCATCGGCGGGCGGCAGCTGCTGGTGAAGGACGGCAGGAACGTCGCTCCGGTGGACGCGCTCCACCCGCGCACGGCGGTCGGCTTCTCGCGGGACGGCAGGAAGATGGTCCTGCTCACCGTCGACGGGCGGCAGGGTGCGCACCTGCCGGGCCTGGACCTGCGCGACCTGGCCGACACGATGATCGAGCTGGGCGCCCACAACGCGCTCAACCTCGACGGCGGCGGGTCGTCGACCATGCTCGCGCGGGAACCGGGCAGCACCGCGCTCAAGGTGGTCAACACCCCGTCGGACGGCGCGGAACGCCCGGTGGCCAACGGGCTCGCGCTCTACGCGCCGCCGGGCTCGGGGCGGCTCACCGGGTTCCACGTCCAGCCGGCCGACCAGCGGGTGTTCCCCGGCCTCACCCGCAGGATCACCGTCCGCGGCCACGACGAGACGTTCGGACCGGCCACGAGCCCGCACCTCACGCGCGCCACCGGCGGGTGGGCGGTCGGCGACACCTTCCACGCGGCACAGCGCCCCGGCAAGGCTTCGTTCACCGTCCACAAAGGTTCGACACACAAGACGGTCGGCCTCACCGTGCTCGGCGAGCTCGCGCGGCTCGCCCCGGCGGAACAGCGGATCAGTCTCGCGCCGGACGGGCGGAAACCGCTGCGCATCAACGGGTTCGACGCCGCCGGCTACAGCGCGCCGATCGAACGCGCCGACCTCGACCTGGACTACGACCGCTCGGTCGTCGACGTCACGCCCGACCTCCAGGTCGTCGCGAAGAAGCCCGGCGCGACCACGATCAGGGCACGGGCGCAGGGCAGGGAGGCGCTGACGGCCGTCACCGTCGGCGCGGCCGACGAGCTGCTCGCCCCGTTCGACGACGCTCCGCAGTGGAGCTTCGGGTCGGCGCGCGCCACCGGTTCCGCCGCACCCGAGCCCGCCGGCCACACCGGCACCGGCCTCCGGCTGAGCTACGACTTCACGAGGTCGACCGGCACCCGCACGGCCTACGCGGTGCCGCCGAAACCGTTGCGGGTCAACGGACAACCGCTGGAGCTCTCCGCGTGGGTGCACGGCAGCGCACGGGGCGAGTGGACGGCGTTCACGGTCACCGACGCGAGCGGCCAGTCCCGCTCCCTCTACGGCCCGCACATCACCTGGACCGGCTGGCAGCGGCTCTCCGTCCCGGTGCCGGGCGAGCTGGAGTTCCCGATCGCGGTCACCCGCTTCTACGCGATCGAGACGAAAGCGGACCGCTCGTACCGGGGCGAGCTGGTCGTCGACGACATCACCGCTCGGGTGCCGCCCGCGGTCGCGCTCCCACCGGTCGCCGAACCGCGCGAGGAGGTCATCGGCCCCGCCACGGGCTGGCGGTTCGCGGTCATGTCCGACGCGCAGTTCGTGGCGAGGGCTCCGGACAGCGCCCTGGTGCGGGCGGCGCGCAGGACCCTGCGGGAGATCAGGGCCTCCGGTGCCGAGTTCGTCGTCGTCAACGGCGACCTGGTCGACGAGGCCTCCCCCGCCGACCTCGCGTTCGCCCGCAGGGTGCTGACCGAGGAGCTCGGCGACCTCCCCTGGTACTACGTGCCGGGCAACCACGAGGTCATGGGACCGGGCACGATCGACGGGTTCCGGCGCGAGTTCGGGGCGACCCACCGCACGTTCGACCACCGGGGCACCCGGTTCGTGCTGCTCGACTCGTCCACCGGCACGCTCAGGGGCGGCGGAACCGACCAGGTCGAGATGCTCGGCCGCGCGCTCGGCACCGCGCCCGGTCACACGGTCGTGCTGATGCACCACCCGCCGCGCGACCCGACGCCCGCGCGCACCAGCCAGCTGGCCGACCCGCTGGAGGCGCGGTACTTCGAACGGCTGCTGGCGGAGAACGGCAGGGCCACGTTCATCGGCGGCCACGTCGGCGGGTTCTTCGCGTCCGAAGTGGACGGCGTCCACTACGTGGTCAACGGCAACTCCGGCAAGGCACCGGCCGAGGTCGGCGGGTTCACCGGCTGGACGCTGGTGGGCGTCGGCGAGCACGGCGTGCGGGCGGAGATCCGGCCGCACGTGGACTCGTTGGCGCTCAACGCACCCGCGACCGTGCGCGGCCAGGTGCGGATCGAGCCCGCCATCGCGCAGGGCGACCGGACCGTCCGGCTCGACTACCCGATGGCCGCGACCTGGACCGGCTCCCGCTCCCTGCACGTCGGCGGGGCGCAGGGGCTGCGGCCGTGGCACGTGGCGTGGTTCGACCCGGAGACCCGCGTGCTCACGGCTGTCCGGTCTGGACAGGTGGAGATCGCGGTCGCGGTGAACGGTGTCGTGGCGCGAGCGGGGATCTCGGTGCGGCGCCGGTAGCGGCGCACCACCCCGGTGCCGGCGGCAGGTGCGCACGGCCTCGGGGTGATTCTCTCACTTCCCGCTCCGGTGCCGACCAGCGGACCTAGTCGGGTGTGGCAACCGCCGGTAAGGGAAGATGTGCGCCATGACCACCGCCGACAACGGTTTCGCCGACCTGGGGCTGCGGCCCGACATCCTCAACGCGCTCACCACGCTGGGCTACGAGGAGCCGACGCCGATCCAGAGCGAAGCCATCCCACCGTTGCTGGCGGGCCGTGACCTGCTCGGCCAGGCGGCCACCGGTACCGGCAAGACGGCGGCGTTCGCGTTGCCGCTGCTCGAACGCATCGCCGACCAGATCGGCAAGAGCGACAAGCCGCTCGCGCTGGTGCTCGCCCCGACCCGTGAGCTGGCGGTGCAGGTGTCGGAGGCGGTGCACCGCTACGGCCGGCACCTGGGCACGCGGGTGCTGCCGATCTACGGCGGCCAGCCGATCGGGCGGCAGCTGCGGGAGCTGTCCCGCGGTGTCGACGTGGTGGTCGCCACCCCCGGCCGTGCCATCGACCACTTGGGACGCGGCACGCTGCAGCTCGACGCGCTGCGGATCGTGGTCCTCGACGAGGCCGACGAGATGCTCGACATGGGCTTCGCGGAGGACATCGACGCGATCCTCACCGAGACCCCGGCCGACCGGCAGACGGTGCTGTTCTCCGCGACGATGCCGCCGCGCATCGACCGCATGGCGAAGAGCCACCTGCGCAGCCCCGAGCTGATCCAGATCGAGCGCGAGAAGACCCAGCCGGGCGAGGCGCCGCGGGTGCGCCAGACCGCGTACCTGGTGCGCCGCGAGCACAAGCCGGCCGCGCTCGGCCGCGTGCTGGACGTCGAGTCGCCGACCGCCGCCGTCGTCTTCTGCCGCACGCGCGACGAGGTCGACCAGCTCACCGAGACGCTGAACGGCCGCGGCTACCGCGCCGAGTCGCTGCACGGCGGCATCAGCCAGGAGCAGCGCGACCGGGTCATGGCGCGACTGCGCTCCGGCACGGCCGACCTGCTGGTGGCCACGGACGTCGCCGCACGCGGTCTCGACATCGAGCAGCTCACGCACGTCGTGAACTACAACGTGCCGTCCGCGCCCGAGGCCTACACCCACCGCATCGGCCGCGTCGGCCGCGCGGGCCGCGAGGGCGTGGCGATCACGCTGGTCGAGCCGCGCGAGAACTCGATGCTGAAGACGATCGAGCGGGTCACCAAGACCAAGATCCCGGTCGAGAAGGTGCCGACGGTCGCCGACCTGCGCGCCCGCCAGCTGGAGCTCACCCGCTCGTCGCTGCACGAGTCGCTGCTCGAGGACGACCTGTCGCGCTTCCGCGTCGTGGTCGAGACGCTGGCCGACGAGTTCGACGTGATGGAGATCGCGCTCGCCGCCGTGAAGCTCGCGCACGAGGCCTCCGGTGCCGCCGCGGACGAGGAGGAGATCCCCGAGGTCCGCCCGCGCGAGGACCGCCCGCGCCGCGACGGTGCCCCCGCCGGTCCCCGCCGGGAGCGCCGCGGCCCGTCCGAGGGCATGACCCGCCTGTTCCTGGGTGCCGGCCGCTCGTCGGGCATCCGCCCGCAGGACATCGTGGGCGCGATCACCGGTGAGACCGGCCTGAAGGGCCGCGAGATCGGCGCGATCGAGATCGCGGACCGGTTCTCGCTGGTCGAGGTGCCCGGCGAGGCCGCGAACGACGTGATCACGCAGCTGCGCGACGCGACGATCAAGGGCAAGCGCGTGACCGTGCGCCGGGAGCGCCAGCCCCGCTAGGGCCGGCGGGCTTCTACCAGGAAGCGCGTCGAGGTGCACGCGAACTCGCCGTGCGCCTCGATGTGCTCGTGCATCGCCTTGAGCCGTTCCCGGTACCCCTCGACGGTGAAGCCGGGAACGGTCCACAGGACCTTGCGCAGGAAGTGCACCACCGCGCCGACGTCGAAGAACGCCACCCGCAGCGCCACGGGTTCGAGCCGCAGCACCTCCAGCCCGGCGGCCTCGGCGTCCCGCCGCGCGCTCTCGGTGCTGCGCGTCTGGCTGACCGGCTGCGGCCCGATCATGAAGTCGGTGAGCTCGCGGTTCGTGCCGGCCCCGATCTGCTGCGACAGGTAGGTGCCACCGGGCCGCAGGACCCGCGCGACCTCGGCCCACGGCGTCACGACCGGGTGGCGGCTGAGGACGAGGTCGAACGCGGCGTCCCGGAACGGCAACGGCCCCTCGTCCGGCACCCGCAGCACCGCGGCGCCGGGCAGGTTCCGCCGGGCCACGGCAGCGTTCGGCGCCCACGACTCGGGGCCACCAGCACCGGCGGCTTGACCGGCGCGAACGCCGTGACCTCTCCCCCGCCGGTCTGCAGGTCCAGCGCGGTCCCGACCCGCGCCAGCCGTTCGGCGATCAGCCCCGCGTAGCCCCACGGCGGTCGTTCCTCGGTGGCGCGGCCGTCGAACCAGGAGAAGTCCCAGCCCTCCAGCGGTACCGCCGCCCCCTCGGCGACCAGCTCCTCGAACCCCATGACCGCAGATGCCACCACATCGGGCCGGTCCCGGCCACCGAATACGGCGGCACCTGCCCGTGCGCGAGACGCCCGCGTCCTCATCGCCCCGTGCACTGCCCCGGGCAGGTGCCGCAGCGAGGACAACGACCGAACGACCGCCCGGTTACGCCTTTGAGACGCAACTCCAGCGACCGTCCGGCCTAGTCACCCGATTCAGTCCCGCAGGCGGTAGGCCCGCAGCACGGTCTGGTCCACCGAGCTGCCCCCAGGGCACTCCGCGACCGGTGCGGCGGGTTGCGTCAGGCGCCGCGATAGGTGCCGAAGCTCCAGCGGTTGCCCTCGGAATCAGCCACGGTGAAGCCGCGCGACCCGTAGTCCTCGTCGCGCAGCCCGCGGATCTCCGTCGCGCCGTGCGCCAAGGCCTGGGCGTGGATCTCGTCCGGGCGGTCGGTCACCACGTACACGGACGCGCGGCCGGCGGCGGTCGCCCCTGGCTCGCCGGCGGACCGCTGCGCGGATCCGAGCATCACGCCGCCGCCTTCGGGCCAGACCAGCTCGCAGTGCACGACCTCGCCGTCGGCCGGCCCCGGCACGACGAGGTGTTCGCGGAAACCGAAGCCCTCGACCAGGAACCGGATCGCGGCGGGTGCGTCCCGGTAGGTCAGCGTGGGCCAGCAGGTGGGTGCGGGTGTCGTCATGGGACTACCTTGCGACGTGCGGGCCCTCGCTGCCTTGGACGAATGGAAGCTCGGCCGTGATCCACTCGGTGGGCGTGGCCCCGCACAGCGCCCGCCAGTCCCGGTTGAGGTGCGCCTGGTCGGCGTACCCGCAGGCGGCGGCCACCTCGGTGAGCGTGGGCCTGCGTTCGCCGCGCAGCATCCGGTTCGCCCGCTCGAACCGCATCACCCGGCTCGCGACCTTCGGCGTGAGCCCGTACTCGGCGGCGAAGCGGGCGCTGAGGTGCTGGCGGCTCCACCCGACCTCCGCGGCGATGGCACCGACCCCGGCGCCGTCGGCGAGCCGCTGCCACGCCCACGCCACCTCCACCTGCTGCCGCACCGGCCGCAGCAGCCCGCCGAGCACCCGGTCCAGGTGCGCGAACCGGTCCAGCCACGTCGGTGCGGCCCGCAAGCGCTCGCGCAGCTCCCCGGCGGGCGCGTCGAGCGCGTCCAGCCCGACGGACACCCCGGCCAGCTCACCCGCCGGCACCCCGAGCAACGCCCGTGCGCCCAGCGGCGTGAGGTCGCACTGCACGCCGTGCTGGAACCCGTCGTGGGTGATGAGCACGGCCTCGTCGTGCAGCCCGCCGCACAACGCGGAGAAGCGGCCCTCCGGCAGGTCGACCGTGCCGTCCAGGGTGACGACGAGCGTGAGCGACCGCGAGGGCAGGCCGCGGTGGGTGCCGGGCGCGGTCCGCATCCGGTAGCCGGAGTACCGCGTCACGAACGGCCGCAGCCGCGGGTGCGGCAGCCCGACGACGTGCTCGACGTCCACGCCCCCAATGGTAAGCACCGCCGCACTCCTCCCCCTCCCTGCCTGCCCCGGCATCTGCAAGGGGGATGCGGGGTCTAGAGCAGGCGGCGCCGCACCCGCCACACCACCACGCCGAGCAGGACCGCCGCGACGGTCGCGAACAGGGCCGACTCGATGAGCTGGAACGTCCAGAACCGGTCGGCCGGGTGGTAGACCTCGAACCGCTGGACGCCCCGCTCGTGCAGGAACTGGTTGAGGTTGGTGCCGGCCCGGTCGGCGCTGTCCTCCAGTGCGAGGTACTCGGTGGAGCTCAGCCTGCGCCCGGTGGCGTCCGCGTAGCCGCGCTCGACCGTCCAGTCGGCGAAGCCGGGTGCGGCCCGGTCCTGGGAACCGCCGACGGGGACCGGTTTCGTGGCGGTGAGCGGTGTGGCGTACGCGGGACGGGCCAGCAGCGCCACCGACATCCGGGCGGCGAGGAACGCACCGAACGCGACGCCGAACGCGGGCAGGCTGCGCCGCAGGACCGCACCGGCGGCGGTGGCCACGCCGAACGCGAACAGCGCGTACGCCACCGGGACGAGCCCCTGCAGGTCGAAGGCGTCGTACTGGAACCGCCCCTCCCACGCGTCGAACGGCCGGCGGAACCACGTGAGCACCGCGGTGAACAGGCCGGTGAGCGCGACGGTGACGCCGGCCAGTGCGAGGAGCTTGGCCGCGAGCCAGCGCATCCGCGGCACGGCCTGCGTCCAGGCGAGCTGCCAGGTGCCGTCCTCCAGTTCGCGCGCGAGCAGCGGCGCCCCGAGGAACGCGCCGATGACGACGGGGACCAGGTAGAAGGCGGCCAGGAGGTTCTCGACGAACCCGTACTCGTCGTCGAGCCGGCGGAACGCGGCCGTGCAGGCGTCGCTGACCCCGGCCTGCCCCTCGCACCGGGCGGGACCGCCGGGGAACAGGTCGTGGGCCTGCGTCCCGAGCACGAGCAGGGCGATGCCGAACGCGCCGACGAGCAGGCCCAGGACGCAGACTTCGGTCCGGTGCTGGCGCCAGAGCAACCACGTCATGACGCCCCCACCGCCGTGACCTCGGCACCCGGCTCCGACGGCCGGCTCAGGTACGCGAGCACCAGGTCCTCCAGCGCGACCGGCCGGGCCTGCCACCCCGGCGCGACCGGGAGCCCGCCGTCGCGGACCAGCAGGGTCGTGTGCCGGTCGCTGTGGACGGCCTCCACGACGGTGCCGGCCCGGTCGAGGTCGGTGGCCGTGCGCGGGCCGACGAGCAGCCGGTGCTCGGCGAGCAGGGTGTCGATGTCGCCGGTGAGCGTGACCCGGCCCTGGTTGAGCACGACCAGGTGGTCGCAGACGCGTTCCAGCTCGTGCACGACGTGGGACGAGAACAGGACGGTCACGCCTCCTTCGGCCACCGCGCCCATGAGGACTTGGAGGAACTCGCGCCGGGCCAGCGGGTCGAGGCTCGCCACCGGCTCGTCGAGCACGAGCAGGTCCGGCCGCTTCGCCAGTGCCAGTGCCAGCGCGACCTGGGCCTGCTGCCCGCCGGAGAGCGTGCCGGTCCTGCGGTCGAGCGGGATGCCCAGCGCCGCCAGCCGGCGTTCGGCCAGCCCCTGGTCGAACCGCAGGTTGCAGGTCCGGCCGAAGCGGAGCATCTCGGCGACGGTGAACCGCTTGTACAGCGGGTGGTCCTGGGCCAGGAACCCGATCCTGGACAGGGTGTGCGGGGTGCTGGCGGTGACGTCGTGGCCGAGGACCTCCACCGTGCCGGTGCTCGGCGCCAGCAACCCGACGACCAGCCGCAGCAACGTGGTCTTGCCCGCGCCGTTCGGCCCGACCAGGGCGATCACGCCGCCCGCGGGCAGGGACAGGGTGCAGTCGCGCAGCGCCCAGCCCTTCCGGTACCTCTTGCCGACACCGTCGGTGCGCAGCGCAAACCCGGCCGCCGTCACGCCACGTCCTCGTTCCTGACCTGCTGGTGCACCGAGGTGAGCAGCGCGGTGACCGCCTGCTCGTCGAGGCCCGCCGCGTAGGCACGGCGCAGCCAGGTCGCCAGGCCGCGGCGCAGCGACGTGTACGTCGAGGCGGGCATCACGGGCGACTGCTGCTCGTTGACGAACGTGCCCTGGCCGGGCCGGCCGGTGACCAGGCCCTCCTGCTCCATCTGCCGGTACGCCTTGGCGACGGTGTTCGGGTTGATGGCCAGGTCCTCGACCACCTCGCGGATGAGCGGGAGGCGGTCACCGGGGTGGAGGAAGCCCAGCAGCACCGCCTGGCGCACCTGCTGGACGAGCTGCAGGTACGGCGGCACGCCGGAGTGGGTGTCGAGCCGGAAGACGAACACGGGAGCCCCTTACTGCTTTCCTAGTAGCATAGTAAAGCAGTGAGGCGTCCGTCAGAACAGCTCCCCCAGCACGAGCAGCGCGGCGCCGACGGGCACGAGGTCCGGGCCGTGCGCCGACACGCTCACGTCCACACCGGCCAGTGCCCGCAGGTACAGCTCCGGCGACTCCAGGACCCGCCGTCCACTGAGGACGATCTGGTCGAGGTCCAGCAGCTGCACCAGGTTCACCACCGCGGCCGCGAGCACCCGTGCCGCCTCCGTCCCGGACACCGCCGCGTTGTGCACCGCCTCCACGCACCCGCGCCGCCCGCACACGCACAGCGGGCCGTCGAGCTGGATCGTGGTGTGCCCGAACTCGCCCGCCCCCGACCGGGCGCCGCGGTGCACCTCGCCGCCGAGCAGCAGGCCCATGCCCAGGCCGGTGCCGGCGAACACCAGTGCCGCGTCGCGCAACGGCCGGGCCCACGCCTCGGCGAGCACGGCCGCGTTCGTGTCCTTGTCGACCGCCACGGGCAGTCCCAGCCGTTCCTCGGCCAGCACCCGCAACGGCACCGCCGACCAGCCGGGCAGCCCGTTCGGGGACACCACCCCGTCGCGGAAGTCGAGCGGGCCCGCGATGGCGATGCCCAGGCCCAGCACGTTCCCGCCCGGCTCGACCAGCGGCGCGAGCGCGTCCAGCACGTCCGCGGGCGCGAACATCGGCGCGAGGGGCACGACCGACGACGACACCTGCGCGCCGGTGAGGTCGAGGCGCACGACCCGCAGCTCGTCGCGGTCGACGTACGCGCCGTAGGCGCAGGCACCGTCGGCGCGCAGCCGCAGCGACGTCCGGGGCTTGCCGCGACCGCCGCCGCGCACGGTGCCGGTCTCCTCCAGCAGGCCGGCCGCCAGGAGCCGTGCCACGATCTTCGACACCGCCTGCGGGGTCAGTCCGGCGCGGTCGGCGATGTCGGCCCTGCTCAGAGCCCCTGAGCGCACGAGCCCGAGCACTGTCCGGTCGTTGTGCGAGCGCACTGCGGCGAGGTCCACCTGGCAATTATGCAACAGCGTTGCTTTAATCGGGACCATGACACGGGCAGGACTGCTGGGGTACGGCATCGCGGGACGCGTCTTCCACGCCCCGCTCATCACCTCGACCGAGGGCATGGAGCTCGCCGCGGTCGTGACGGCGAACCCGGAGCGGCAGGCGCAGGCGCGCGCCGACCACCCCGGGGCGCGGATCGTCACCGCGGACGAGCTGTTCGCCATGGACCTCGACCTGGTGGTGGTCGCGACGCCGAACCGGACGCACGTGGAGTACGCGCGGCGGGCGGTCGAGAAGGGCGTCGCGGTCGTCGTCGACAAGCCGTTCGCACCCACGAGCAGCGAGGCGCGGGAGCTGGTCGACGCGGCCCGCGCGAAGGGCGTGCCGCTGACGGTCTTCCAGAACCGCCGCTGGGACAGCGACTTCCTGACCGTCCGGGAGGTCGTCGGGCGGCTGGGTGAGGTCCGCCGGTTCGAGTCCCGCTTCGAGCGCTGGGTGCCCGAGGTCTGGGACAACTGGCGCGAGCGGGGTGCGCCGGAGGAGGCCGGCGGGCTGCTCTACGACCTCGGCGCCCACCTCGTCGACCAGGCCCTGGAGCTGTTCGGGCCGGTCCGGCACGTCTACGCCGAGCTCGACCTGCGCCGCCCCGGCGTGCGGGTCGACGACGACGTGTTCGTGGCGCTGACGCACGAGAACGGCGTCCGCTCGCACCTGTGGGCCAACGCGCACGCCGCCCACCACGGGCCGAGGTTCCGCGTCCTGGGCAGCGAGGGCGCGTTCGTCGTCGACGGCCTGGACGGGCAGGAGGACGCGCTCGCCGCCGGTGGCCGCCCGACGGACCCGGGCTGGGGCGCGGAGCCCCGCACCGGCCGGCTCGGCGTGCTCGGCGACGCCACCGAGGTGCCCCTCGAACACGGCGCCTACCAGCACTTCTACCGCGAGCTGCAGGCCGGGCGGATTCCGGTCGACCCGGCAGGGGCCGTGCACGCGCTGCAGGTCATCGAGGCCGCTTTCACGTCCGCACACGACAACCGGGTGGTGACCCTGTGACCAGCGAAGAGCTCTTGGCGCAAGAAGAACGGCTGCAGTTCGGCTCCTTCGACAACGACACCGCGATCGAACTGGGCCTGCACCTGCTCAGGGCGGCTCGCGAGCAGGGCCTGCCCATTGCGATCTCGGTGTGCCGTGGCGGGCACCGCCTGTTCCACGCCTCCCTGCCCGGCACCGCGCCGAACAACGACCGGTGGCTGGAGCGCAAGGCCCGCGTGGTCGAGCTGTTCGGCCACAGCTCGTTCCAGGTGGGCACGTCGTTCCGGGAGAAGGGCACGACGTTCGAGGCGGCGTCACGGCTCGACCCCGACCGGTACGCGGCGCACGGCGGCGTGTTCCCCGTGATCGTCCGCGGCACGGGGCCGGTGGGCACGGTCGGCGTGTCTGGCCTGCCGCAGGCCGAGGACCACGCGTTCGTCGTCAGCCAGCTGGAAGCTTTCCTGAACGCCGCGGGAGCGCAATAGCACGAATGACGTCCGGCCCAAAACCGGGTTTTCGCCGCAGTGTGCGACGAGTTCCCGGGAGTGGCATTGACGCACACCGCTTCGGGTGGATTTCGATTGCATTCGAAGCGGTTTCATATAGCAGGGTCCTGCCGTCCACCAATACCACAATGGAGTGGTCTTACAGGACCAAACGAGTGACAACTTCGGAACTCCGAAGAATCAAGCCTCTTCACTCTTCTGCCGATACCACGGTCGCCGGTACGGCAGAAGTTGTACCCTGCGTAGCACCCATAGGCGTAAACCACCCACCCGAATGTCGCCTTCTTGGCCGCTTCCCACTTCTCATCCGCGAGAACTAACGTCCAGTCCGGCCTTTGTCGGATTGGTCCATCAGCGCATTGAGATAGGTGGGTGCAGGTTGTGACTGTGACGGATTCTGACCTCAATGAGGGCCGTCAGCAGCTGAGTTTGGGTACGGCCGCCGCTCGTAATCTGGCCACGACCACCAAGTCCGTACCCCAGATGCAGGGAATCACCTCCCGCTGGCTGCTCAAGGTGCTGCCCTGGGTGCAGGCGGCGGGTGGCGCCTACCGCGTCAACCGGCGCCTCACCTACACGCTGGGCGACGGCCGCGTCTCGTTCACCAACACCGGCTCCGAGATCCGGGTCATCCCGATGGAGCTCACGGAGCTCGCGCTGCTGCGCGGGTTCGACGACGACGCCGTGCTGGCCGCGCTGGCCGGTCGGTTCCAGCAGCGCGAGTACCGCGTCGGCGACGTCATCGTCGAGCAGGGCCGCCCGAAGGACCAGGTCGTGCTGATCGCGCACGGCAAGGTCGACAAGGTCGGCACCGGCGAGTACGGCGGCCAGACCGTCCTGGGCAACCTCGCCGACGGCGAGTACTTCGGCGAGACCGTGCTCGCCGGGCCGCAGGGCGAGTGGGAGTACACCGCGAAGGCGGTCACCCCGGTCACCGTCCTGACCCTGTCGTGGGAGGACTTCCAGGCCCTCAACGGTGAGGCCGGCGGCCTGCGCGCGCACATCCAGCAGGCCTACAACAGCCGCAACAAGCCGCAGAACAAGCACGGCGAGGCCGAGATCGACATGGCGGCCGGCCACGACGGCGAGCCGGTGCTGCCCGGCACGTTCGTCGACTACGAGCTCTCGCCGCGCGAGTACGAGCTGAGCGTCGCGCAGACCGTGCTGCAGGTCCACACCCGCGTCGCGGACCTCTACAACCACCCGATGGACCAGGTCGAGCAGCAGCTGCGGCTCACGATCGAGGCCCTGCGCGAACGCCAGGAACACGAGATCGTCAACAACCGGTCGTTCGGCCTGCTGCACAACGCCGACCTCAAGCAGCGCATCCACACCCGCACCGGCCCGCCGACCCCGGACGACTTCGACGACCTGCTCTCGGTGGTGTGGAAGGACCCCTCGTACTTCCTGGCCCACCCGCGCACCATCGCCGCGTTCGGCCGCGAGTGCAACAAGCGCGGCGTCTACCCGCAGCACATCGACTTCAACGGCCAGCAGGTGCCTGCCTGGCGCGGCATCCCGGTGCTGCCGTGCAACAAGATCCCCATCTCGGACACCCGCACGTCGTCGGTGATGCTCATGCGCGTCGGCGAGCAGAACCAGGGCGTCATCGGCCTGCACCAGACCGGCATCCCCGACGAGTACCAGCCGGGCCTGTCGGTGCGGTTCATGGGCATCAACGACCAGGCGATCATCAACTACCTGGTCAGCGCCTACTACTCCGCCGCCATCATGGTGCCGGACGCGATCGGCGTGCTGGAGCACGTCGAGCTCGGTCGCGAGGGGTAGGTCTTGGCCTCCTTCACCATGCCGGAGTTCTACGTGCCGCACCCGGCGCGGATGAACCCGCACCTCGAACGGGCCCGCGTCCACTCCACGCAGTGGGCGCGGGACATGGGGATGCTCGACACCGGGGTGTGGACCGAGGAGGTCCTCGCGGGCGACGACTACGGGTTCATGTGCGCGTGGACCCACCCCGACGCCCCCGCGGACGTCCTCGACCTCATCACCGACTGGTACGTCTGGGTCTTCTACTTCGACGACGAGTTCTTCGCGGAGTTCAAGCAGACCAAGGACGTGGCGGGGGCGAAGGCCTACCTGGACCGGCTGCCGGCGTTCATGCCGCTCAACGGCACCGATCCGTGGCCGGAGCCGCAGAACCCGACCGAGCGCGGTCTCGTCGACCTGTGGCAGCGGACGATTCCGCTGATGTCGCAGGACTGGCGGCGCCGGTTCACCACGAGCACCCACAACCTGCTGCTCGAGTGCATGTGGGAGATCAAGAACATCGAGAGCGGCACGGTCGCCAACCCGATCGAGTACATCGAGATGCGCCGCAAGGTCGGCGGCGCGCCCTGGTCGGCGAACCTGGTGGAGGTCTCCGAAGCTGCCGAGGTGCCCGCGTCCATCGCGGGCACCCGCCCGCTGCGGGTCCTCTCCGACACGTTCTCCGACGCGATCCACCTGCGCAACGACATCTTCTCCTACGAGCGGGAAGTGTTGCGCGAGGGCGAGAACTCCAACGGTGTGCTGGTGTTCGAGAAGTTCTTCGGCCACGACACGCAGACGGCGGTCGAGGCGGTGAACAAGCTGCTCACCTCCCGCCTGCACCAGTTCGAGAACACCGTGTTCACCGAGCTGCCGGTGCTGTTCGCCGAGCACGGGACCGACACGTCCGAGCAGGCCCGCGTGCTGAAGTACGTGAAGGGGCTGCAGGACTGGCAGTCCGGGGGCCACGAGTGGCACCTGCACGCCGGTCGCTACACCAAGTCCGACTCCGGTGCGGGCAACAGCGCGTTCTTCCGCACGATCCTGCGCGGGCCGACCGGCCTGGGCACGTCCGGCGCGTGGCTCGGGGTGGCCCGTGGTTGAGCTTCCCGAGTTCGAGATGCCCTACGCGGCACGGCTTTCGCCGCACGTGGACCGCGTCCGGCAGCACAGCAGGGCGTGGGCGCGGGACATGGGCATGTTCACCGGCTCGCCGTGGACGGAGGCGTTCTACGACGCCGCGGACTACGGCGGCTTCACGCCGCTGGCGTTCCCGGCGCTGCCGGCCGAGGAGCTGCGGTACGTCAACGACTGGGGCGTCTGGGGCTTCTACGTCGACGACGCGTTCCTCGACGGCTTCCTGCGGCCGCGCAACCTCGCGGGCGGCCGGGCGTTCGCCGCCCGGCTGAAGGCGGTGCTCGCGGACCCGTCGGTGCCGGCGGTGAACCCGGCCGAGAGGGGGCTCGCGGACCTGCTGTCCCGCGGCACCCCCGACGAGGCCGACCGCGCGATGCTGCTCGACTACCTCGACGCACTGCTGTGGGAGCTGCACAACACCGTCCAGGGCCGTGTTCCCGACCCGGTCGACCTGGTGGAGATGCGCCGCAGGTCGATCATGGGTGAGCTGTCGGCCCGGCTCGTGCGCAAGGCCGCCCGCGCCGACCTGCCGGAGGAGCTGCTGCGCAACTCCACGATGAGGGCGCTGGTCGACTCGTTCGGCGACGTCCCGTCGCTGCGGATGGACCTCTTCAACCACGACCGCGTGCACGCCACCGGCGGCAGCACGACCAGCGCGGTGCTGGCGGTGCGGCAGTTCTTCGACTGCGAGCTGCAGCAGGCCGTGGACCTCGTGGGCGACCTGATCTCGGCGCGGCTGCGGCAGATCGGCACGATCATGGCCGAGCTGCCTGCCCTGGCCACCGAGTACGACCTCGACGCCGAGGCGACGGCCGGGCTGTCCCGGTACGCCGAGGCCATGCGGTCGTGGCTGGCCGGTGAGCTGCTGTGGACGCAGCGCTCCGGCCGCTACCGCCCCACCACCACCCCCACCCGACGGTCGTTCCACGCGCCGTCCGGACTCGGCACCGCCGCGGTGCTGGTCCGCTGATCCCTCCTCCCGCTGAACAAGATTGGCAGGACTCGCAGTGACTGTTACCGATCCGGGTCTCGGGGTCGACGACAAGCAGCTGAGCCTCTCCAGGGCAGCCGCCCGCAACCTCTCGTCGACCACCAAGTCCGCGCCGCAGATGCAGGGCATCTCCCCGCGGTGGCTGCTGCGACTGCTGCCGTGGGTCGAGGCCAAGGGTGGTGCCTTCCGGGTCAACCGGCGGCTCACGTTCGCGATCGGCGACGGCCGGGTCACGTTCACCAGCGTCGGTTCCGAGGTGCGCCCGGTGCCGCAGGAGCTGGCCGAGTTCCCGCTGCTGCGCGGGTTCGAGGACGAGGACTCGCTGGTGGCCCTCGCGAGCCGGTTCGAGCAGCGCGAGTACCAGCCGGGCGAGGTGATCGCCGAGCGCGGCACCCCGGTGGACACCATCGTCGTGATCGCGCACGGCAAGGTCGCCAAGACCGGTCGCGGCAAGTTCGGCGACGACGTGGCGCTGGGCACCGTGGCCGACGGTGAGCACTTCGGTGACAACGAGGTGCTGTCCGGTGCCGAGGTGGCGTGGAGCTTCACCGCCCGCGCGCTCACCCACACGACCGTGGTCGAGCTGCCGCGCTCGGTGTTCAACCAGCTCAACCAGCAGGTCGAGCCGTTGCGCACGCACATCGAGCAGCAGCTCGCGCACCCGACGAACCCGCAGAACAAGCACGGCGAGGCCGAGATCGACATCGCCTCCGGCCACGACGGCGAACCGGTGCTGCCCGGCACGTTCGTCGACTACGAGCTGCGGCCGCGCGAGTACGAGCTGTCGGTGGCGCAGACGGTCCTGCGCGTGCACACCCGCGTCGCCGACCTCTACAGCCAGCCGATGGACCAGGTCGAGCACCAGCTGCGGCTCACCATCGAGGCCCTGCGCGAGCGGCAGGAGCACGAGCTGATCAACAACCGGGAGTTCGGCCTGCTGCACAACGCCGACCTCAAGCAGCGGCTCAGCACCAGGTCGGGACCGGTCACGCCGGACGACATGGACGAGCTGATCTCCCGGCGCCGCAACACGAAGCTGATCCTGGCCCACCCCAGGGCGATCGCGGCGTTCGGCCGGCAGCTGTCCGAGCGCGGCCTCTACACGCCGACGGCCGTGGTGGAGGGCAAGCCGATGCAGACGTGGCGGGGCGTGCCCATCGCGCCGTGCGACAAGATCCCGGTCAGCAAGAACGGCACGACGTCGATCATCGCGATGCGCCTGGGCGAGGAGAAGCAGGGCGTCGTCGGCCTGCGCCAGACCGGCATCCCCGACGAGTACGAGCCCGGCCTGAACGTGCGGTTCATGGGCGTCGACGAGCACGCGATGCTCAAGTACCTGGTGTCGACCTACTACTCGGCCGCCGTTCTCGTGCCGGACGCGCTGGGCGTGCTGGAGAACGTGGAGATCGGTCTCTAGCGATGACAGCGGAGATGTCCTCCCCCAGCACCGAACGGCTCGCCGCGGGACGCCCCGCGGGCGAGGTGCTCGCGTGGAGCCGGAGCCTGGTGACCCCGGCTCTGCGCAGGGCCGTCAGTCAGCTGCCCGAGTCGATGCGCGTGATCGCCGAGTACCACTTCGGGTGGCGCGACGAGCACGGCAACCCGGTGCTGGAGAACAGCGGCAAGGCGATCCGGCCGGCGATGGTGCTGCTGGCGGCCGAGGCCGTCGGCGGCAAGGCGGCGGCCGCCATCCCGGCGGCGGTGGCGGTGGAGCTGATCCACAACTTCTCGCTGCTGCACGACGACGTGATGGACGGTGACGAGACCCGCCGCCACCGCGCCACGGCGTGGACCGTGTTCGGCGTCAACGCGGCGATCCTGGCCGGTGACGCGCTGCAGGCGCTCGCGGTGGACGTCCTCGCGGCGTCCGGGCACCCGCGGGCGCTGGAGGCGATCCGGCTGCTGGGCGACGCGGTCGTCGCGTTGCTCGACGGGCAGGCGCACGACCTCGACTTCGAGAACCGCACGGACGTGGTGGTGCCCGAGGTGGTCACGATGGCGCTGGGCAAGACCGGCGCGTTGCTGGGTGCCTCGACCGCGCTGGGCGCGCTGTACGGCGGCGGGACCGACGGGCAGGTCGAGTCGCTGCGCGGCTACGGCACCCAGCTCGGGCTCGCGTTCCAGCACGTGGACGACCTGCTCGGCATCTGGGGCGACCCGGCGGTGACGGGCAAGGCCGCGCACACCGACCTGCACAGCCGCAAGAAGTCGCTGCCGGTGGTGCGGGCGCTCACGGCCGGCACGCCCGCGTCGGAGCAGCTGGCGGCGCTGTACTTCCGGGCGGGCGAGCTGTCTGCGGCCGAGCTGGCGCTGGCGGCCTCGCTGGTCGACTCCGCCGGCGGGCGGGCGTGGAGCCAGGAGCAGGCCGACGAGCTGCACACGCGGGCGTTGCTGCACCTGGGCGAGTCCTCGCCGGCCGCGCGGGCGGCCGTGGAGCTCGGCACGCTCGCCCAGCTGGTCACCCACCGAGACCACTGACCGCCCCTCTTCCCCGGAAGGCGCCCGATGACGGAACACCCGCCGCGTTCGGTGCTGCTCGCCTCACCCCGGTCGTTCTGCGCCGGGGTGGAGCGGGCCGTCGAGATCGTGGAACGACTGCTCGACCAGCGCGGTGGCCCGATCTACGTGCGCAAGCAGATCGTGCACAACGTCCACGTGGTGCGCGGTCTGGAGGCCCGCGGCGCCGTGTTCGTGGAGGAGCTGTCGGAGGTTCCGCCCGGTGCCACGGCCGTCTTCTCCGCGCACGGCGTCTCCCCCGCTGTGCGGGCCGAGGCCGCGGAGCGGTCGCTGGAGGTGCTGGACGCGACCTGCCCGCTGGTGACCAAGGTGCACGCGGAGGCGCGGCGGTTCGCCGCCCGCGGTGACACGATCGTCCTCATCGGACACGCCGGGCACGAGGAGGTCGAGGGCACGCTGGGCGAGGCGCCCGACCGGATGGTGCTCGTGGAGACCGTCGCCGACGTCGAGGCGCTGGAGATCACCGGCCCGGTGTCGTACCTGACGCAGACGACGCTGGCGGTCGACGAGACGTCCGAGGTGGTCGCGGCGCTGCGGCGGCGGTTCCCGCACGTGCGCGGTCCCGGTTCGGACGACATCTGCTACGCCACCACGAACCGGCAGATCGCGATCCGGGAGGTGGCCGCGCAGTCCGACCTCGTGCTCGTGGTGGGGTCGCGCAACTCGTCGAACTCGGTGCGGATGGTGGAACTGGCCGCCCGCACCGGCACCCCCGCGCACCTGGTCGACGACGCCTCGGAGATCGACCCGGCGTGGCTGGAGGGCGTGACGACGGTGGGCCTGTCAGCGGGTGCGTCGGCGCCACCGGAGCTGGTCGACGAGGTGGTGGCGGCGTTGGAGGCGCTGGGCACGGTGTCGGTGTCCACGCACACGACGGCGACCGAGACGATCTCGTTCACACTGCCGCTGGCGGTGCGCCGTGCTGGCTGACATCACCTCGCCCGCGGACGTGCGGGCGCTGTCCTCGTCCGAGCTGGCGCGGCTGGCCGCGGAGATCCGGTCGTTCCTCATCGCCAAGGTGCACCGCACCGGCGGGCACCTCGGCCCGAACCTGGGCGCGGTGGAGCTGACGATCGCGGTGCACCGGGTGTTCTCGTCCCCGGTCGACGTCGTGCTGTTCGACACCGGGCACCAGTCGTACGTGCACAAGCTGCTGACCGGTCGCCGCGCCGACTTCGACTCGCTGCGGCAGGCCGGTGGCCTGTCCGGCTACCCGTCCGCGGCCGAGTCGGCGCACGACGTCGTCGAGAACTCGCACGCCTCCACCGCACTGTCCTATGCGGACGGTCTGGCGAAGGCGTTCGAGCTCGGCGGCGTCGACCGGCGGGTGGTGGCGGTCGTCGGTGACGGCGCGCTGACCGGCGGCATGTGCTGGGAGGCGCTGAACAACATCGGCGGGTCGTCGCGGCCGGTCGTGGTGCTGCTGAACGACAACGGCCGTTCCTACGACCCGACGGCCGGCGGGCTCGCGGCGTCGTTGCTCGACGGCACGGCGCGCTGCCTGTTCGAGGCGCTGGGCCTGGCCTACCTCGGCGAGGTCGACGGGCACGACGTGCACGCCGTCGAGAACGCCCTGTGGGAGGCCAAGTCGCTGGGCCGTCCCGTGGTCGTGCACTGCAGGACGGTGAAGGGCAAGGGGTACGACGCGGCCGAGGCCGACGAGGCGGACCGCATGCACGCGGTCGGCGCGGCCGGTACCACCTCGGCACGCACGTGGACCGACGTGTTCTCCGACGAAATCGTGGCGATCGGCGCCGACCGGCCCGACGTGGTGTGCGTGACCGCGGCGATGCTCGAACCCGTCGGCCTGCGGCCGTTCTCTGCGCGCTTCCCGTCCCGGGTGTTCGACGTCGGCATCGCCGAGCAGCACGCCGTGACGTCGGCGGCGGGCATGGCGATGGGCGGCCTGCACCCGGTGGTCGCCGTCTACGCGACGTTCCTGTCACGCGCCTTCGACCAGCTGCTGATGGACGTGGCGCTGCACCGGTTGCCGGTGACGTTCGTGCTCGACCGCGCGGGTGTCACGGGCCCGGACGGTGCCTCGCACCACGGCATGTGGGACGCCTCCGTGCTGCCCGTGGTGCCGGGCCTGCGCCTGGCCGCACCACGGGACCCGGCGTCGCTGGCCGCGTTGCTGCGCGAGGCGGTCGACGTCTCCGACGGCCCGACGGTCGTGCGCTACCCGAAGGCGTCCGCCGGCCCCGACGTGCCCGCGGTGCGGCGGGTGGGCCACTTCGACGTGCTGCACGAGACCCCGGACGCCGACGTCCTGCTGGTCGCGGTCGGCCCACTCGCCGGCCCGTGCCTCGCAGCCGCGGAGGAGTTGGCCGCACACGACGTCCGTGTCACGGTCGTCGACCCGCGCTGGACCGCGCCGCTGGACCCGCACCTCGTGAAGTACAGCAGCGGTTTCCGCCTGGTGCTGGCCGTGGAGGACACCACCTCGACAGGCGCGCTGGGCGCCCGCCTGGGCCAGGCGCTGGCAGGCGGCCCGACGTGCGTGGCGACGTTCGCCCTGCCCCCGCGCTTCCTGCCGCACGACTCCCGCGCCCGCATCCTGCGCGCCCACGGCCTGGACGCCGCGGGCATCACGACGAGCGTCCTGAAGCGCCTCGGCGTGCGCTGATCACCCGCGCCGCGAACGCAAGGCCGACCGCACCCGCCCCCACGCGGCGCGGCGCGGCGTGGTGCAGGCAGGGCGGCGTGGAGCAAGCAACGCGGGGGCAGGCCGGACGGCGCGGGGTTGGCTGGGCGGCGCGGGGTTGGCTGGGCGGCGCGGGCGGACGGCGCGGCACAAGCGGGGTGGCATCGTCAGCGCGGCGTAAGAGAGCTCGGGCGGAGCGGCGCGAGGCAACGCTGCCAGCATGGCGCGGGCGGAGCGGCGCAAGCAAGGCGGCGCAAGCACGGCGATGCGGCCAGCGCAGCACGAGCTGACAGCGGCCGCGTCGGGCCGGGGCGACACGAGCGACGGTGCAGGCGAGGCGCGCCCACCGGCTCGCCGCCGACATGCAAGCGCACTGCCCAGCGTCCGTGCCGTGCCCAACCGCACCGTCCAGCGCCCGGTGCCGTGCCCAACTGCGCGCCCCGACGCCCGTGCCGCGCACCCGCGCCCGACAGCTGCCCTGGCGTCTGCCCCGACGGCTGCTCCGAAACTGTCCCGGCAGTTACCTCGCCAGCTGTCCTGGCGGCTACCGCGACGGTTGCGCCGGGCGGCTACGGGCGGTCGCCCGTGTACACGCCCAGCGTCCGGAACCGCAGCCCCGGCTCGGCGTACTCCTCGATCGCGTGCGCGATCCAGCCGACGATCCGGGCGATCGCGAAGATCGCCTCGCCGGCGTCGGGGGACATCTGGAACGTGACCCCGAGTTGGGCGAGGGCCAGGTCGACGTTGGGGAACGTGAGTGGTTGGGTGGCGATGACGCGGTCCGCCACCAGGTCGGCGTCGCCGTGGGTGCGCAGGAGGGCGAGCAGGTGGTCGGCGCGGGGGTCGTGGCGTTCGTAGACGGCGTGGCCGAAGCCGGGGATCGGCTCGCCTGCGCGCAGGCGTTCGGCCACCGCGGCCATCGGGTCGGGGGCGGCTTGCAGGAGGAAGCGGTGGGTGAGGGTGCTGGCGGTGCCGTGCTTCTGGCCCTCCATGGCGCCGAGGCCCGCGGACACCACGGCGTACGGGTGGGCGCGGGCGGAGGCGGCGACCCTGGCGGCCATCGTGGAGACGGCCAGGTCGTGGTCGGCGAGCAGGACCAGGGCCGCGTTGAGGACGGCGGGCTGGGGCGGTTCGGGTGACAGGCGGGCCCAGAGTCGGTCGGCGATGTCGGTGCCCTGCGGGCGTTGGATGAGCGGGAGGGACTCGACGACGTCGGCGATGAGGGCCTTGGCGGTCGAGACGGCGCGGTCGAGGTCGAAGCGCAGCGGGTCGCCGGCGCCGGCGAGGGCCACGGCCACGCGGACGCGGTCGGTGAGGGTCGCGCTGTCGGGGAGGGCCATCCAGATCTCCTGGCCCTCGGGGAACTCGACACCGGTGGTCTCCACGGCGGTCCACAGCCACTGCGCCACGTCCTCGAACCGGCGCGTCCCGCTCAGCTCGACGGCGGAGCGGCCGCGGTAGAACAGCCGGTCGTGCTCCAGCAGGGAGATGCGGGTGCGGATGCGATCGGTCACAGCGGCCACTGCTCCGCGCGCACCAGTGCGCTGCGCCAGGGCCTCGACCTCGGCGACGTCGAACATGCTCGCGCGGTTCAGCTTCGTGCT
This sequence comes from Lentzea sp. NPDC042327, assembly GCF_040647275.1. Classification (NCBI taxonomy): domain Bacteria; kingdom Bacillati; phylum Actinomycetota; class Actinomycetes; order Pseudonocardiales; family Pseudonocardiaceae; genus Lentzea; species Lentzea sp. NPDC042327. Next base: position 140,641 of record NZ_JBEZBX010000011.1, on the reverse strand, counting down.
GGTCAGCAGGCCGCGGCTGACGTAGGCGTACACCGTCGCCGGCTTCACGCCGAGGCGGCGAGCGGTCTGGATTGTCGTCAGCATTGATTCCATCAACGTTGACTGTACCTGGAGGTTGACGGAGCCTCTTGTCCATGTTGATTGATGCACCCAAAGGGTTGAAGGACGTCGTCGTCACCACCACCCTGATCGGGGATGTGAACGGGGCTGCGGGCTACTACCACTACCGCGAGCACGACGCGATCGAGCTGGCCAGGACCCGGTCGTTCGAGGACGTGTGGTTCCTGTTCGCCGAGGGCCGGCTGCCGGACGCGGCGGAGAGCGAGCTGTTCGCACGGCGGACGGCGGAGCTGCGCGAGCTGCCCGACGGCATCGCCGCCGTGCTGCCCGCCATCGCGCAGGCCGGGGTCACGCCGCTGGCCGGGCTGCGGACGGCGTTGTCGTTGCTGCCGTCGCAGCCGATGTGGGACGCGCCGATGGCGGCACGCAGGGCCGACGCGCTGCGCGTGTGTGCTGTGACGCCGACGATCCTGGCCGCACTGCACCGGCTCAAGCTCGGGCTTGAGCCCGTCCACCCCAGGGTTGAGCTGTCAACGTCGGCGAACTGGCTGTACATGTTGACTGGACAGGAGCCGTCAACGTGGACGAGTCGTGCAGTCGAGCAGTACTTGATCGCGACGATCGACCACGGCTTCAACGCGTCAACGTTCACGGCACGCGTCGTCGCGAGCTCGGGAGCTGACGTCGTGTCGGCGGTGACGGCGGCGATCGGCACGTTCTCCGGGCCGCTGCACGGTGGCGCGCCGGACCGGGCGCTGGAGAGCCTCGACCTCATCGGCTCGCCGGACAACATCGACGCCTGGGTGCGCGAGCAGATCGAGCAGGGCAACCGGATCATGGGCTTCGGTCACGCCGTCTACCGGACGGAGGACCCGCGGGCACGCCTGCTCAGGGAGATCGCGCTGGAGCGGCCGACGCCGCTGACGGAGTTCGCGACGACGGTCGAGCGCCGGGTGACCGAGCTGCTGGCCGAGCTCAAGCCGGGCCGGCAGCTGTACGCGAACGTCGAGTTCTACGCGGGTGTCGTGATGGAGCAGTGCGGGATCCCGCGCGACATGTTCACGCCCACGTTCGCGTGCAGCCGGGTGATCGGGTGGTGTGCCAACGCCCTGGAACAGTCCGAGGACACGAAGATCATCCGCCCGATCGCCCGCTACACGGGACCGCAGCCGCTCATCAAGTGAGGTACCGGATGTCGTTGCGCACGCGGATGCGGTCGCGGTCGACGACGTCGGAGGAGCCCGCCAGGCCGGCACTGCGGTCGCGGTGCCGGTCGAGCCAGACGGCGAGGACTGCCACTACCAGGAGGATCGCTGCAAGAGTCATGTAGAAAGTTTGCGGCCGACAAAATCCCGCCAACAGTGGCAGATCTGACGATGCGCGCTAAAATCCTGCCATGCTCCGATCGGTGGCGGTTCCGCTCATCAGCGGCGTCGCGCCGTTCGAGTTCGGCGTGCTCTGCGAGGTGTTCGGCGTCGACCGGACCGAGGAGGGCGTGCCGCTGATCGACTTCCGGGTCTGCGGCGAGCTCCCGAACGAGCCGGTGCACACGGACGTCCCCGGTGTCTCCATCACCCCGGAGCACGGCTTCGAAGCCCTGCTCGACGCCGACCTGGTCGCGCTGCCCGCGGCCAAGATCCGCGAGGCCTACCCGGAGAAGCTGCTCAAGACGTTGCGCGAGACCGACGCGACGCTGCTGAGCGTCTGCAGCGGGGCGTTCATCCTCGGCGAGGCGGGCCTGCTCGACGACCGCCGGTGCACCACCCACTGGCGTGAGACGAAGGCGTTCCAGGAGCGCTTCCCCAGGGCCCAGGTCGACCCGGACGTGCTGTTCGTCGACGACGGCAACATCATCACCAGCGCGGGCACGGCCGCCGGCATCGACGCCTGCCTGCACCTGGTGCGCCGCGAGCTCGGCACCAGGGTCGCCACGACCATCGCGCGCAGGATGGTCGTGCCGCCGCAGCGCGACGGCGGTCAGCGGCAGTTCGTGGAGCTGCCCATCCCCGACTGCTCGGCCGACAGCCTCGAACCGGTGCTGGAGCAGGTGCTCGACACGATCGCGGACAACCACACGGTGGCGTCGATGGCGAAGCTCGCCGTCATGTCCGAGCGGACGTTCGCCAGGAGGTTCGTCGCGGAGACCGGCACCACGCCGAACAAGTGGCTGTCACTCCAACGGGTGCTGCACGCGCGCCGGCTGCTCGAGGAGACCGACCTCGACGTCGACGCGGTGGCGACCCGGTCAGGCTTCGGCACCGCCGCACTCCTGCGCCACCACTTCCACCGGGTCGTCGGCGTCGCACCGAGCGACTACCGCCGCACATTCGCCTGTCGTTAACCGCGTGAAGATCTTCTCTGAGATCGACCGCAGCGCCGCGACCTCCTCGTCGCCGAGCAGGTCGAACACCAGGTGGTGGACCGTCTCGGCGTGCCGGGGCGCCGCCGCCTCGATGGCAGCGCGGCCCTGCTGGGTCAGCACCACGTAGGAGCCGCGCCCGTCGCTGGCGCACCCCTCGCGGGCGACGAGCCCGCGCTTCACCATCCGTCCGAGGTGGTGCGAGATGCGGCTCTTCTCCCAGTTCAGCGACCGGGCCAGCTCCAGCACGCGCACGCGTTCGTCCGGCGTGTCGGTCAGTTGGACGAGCACGGCGAAGTCGGCCATGGAAATGTCGGAGTCGGCGGACATCTGCCTGCTCAGGTGGGCGTTCAGCTCCCCTTGCATGCGGACGTAGGCACGCCACGCCAGCTGTTGTTCAGGTTCAAGCCATCGGGTCACACGCTCAGCATACGGGAATAGTTGACACATCATCCATGGTTGGTGCAAGGTAGATGACAGTTCAACCAACCCGACCGACCGAAGGACATACCGCGATGACCACGCCCACCAACCTCTCCGAACTGACCGGCGACTACGTCATCGACGCGTCGCACTCCCGCATCGGCTTCGTCGCCCGCCACGCGATGGTCACCAAGGTTCGTGGTGCGTTCAACGAGTTCGACGGCAAGATCAAGATCGACGGTGACAAGCCGGAGAACACCACCGCCGAGGTGACCGTGAAGGTCGCGACGATCGACACCCGCAACGCGCAGCGCGACGGCCACCTCACCACCAACGACTTCCTCGACGTCGAGACCTACCCGGAGATCAAGTTCGTCTCGACCTCCGCGAAGCAGGTCGACGACGGCAACTTCGAGATCACCGGTGACCTGACCATCAAGGACGTCACCAAGTCGATCACCATCCCGTTCGCGTTCGAGGGCGTGGCCGTGGACCCGTTCGGCAACACCCGCGTGGGCTTCGAGGGCTCGCACACCATCAACCGCAAGGACTACGGCGTCACCTGGAACGCGGCGCTGGAGACCGGCGGCGTGCTGGTGAGCGAGAAGGTCGTCCTCGAGTTCGAGATCTCGGCGATCAAGCAGGGCTGACCGCAGCCGGTCACGTCGTGACAGGTCCGGGCGCTTTCCAGCGACCCGGACCTTTCGCGTTCCAGCGGGCGGGCCTCCCGCGTTCCAGCAGCCCCGGACGACGCCCGATCGGCCCAGTGCGGCGAGTGCCTCCAGGCCCCTCGGAGCAGTGTCCTTGGACTACCGTGAACCCCATGGCGACGCGTGTTTTCCTCGTCGACGACCACGAGATCGTCCGCCGCGGCATCGCGGACCTGCTCGGTGAGGAGCCCGACCTGGAGGTGGTCGGTGACGCTGCGACGGTCGCGGAGGCGCTGGCCGCGGTGCCGGAGGCCCAGGCTGACGTGGCGGTGCTCGACATCCGGCTCCCCGACGGCAACGGCATCGAGCTGTGCCGGGAGCTGCGCAGCCGCGTCCCCGGCCTGCAGTGCCTGATGCTGACGAGCTTCGCCGACGACGAGGCCCTGTTCGACGCGATCATGGTGGGCGCCTCCGGGTTCGTGCTCAAGCAGATCCTGGGCGCCGACCTGGTGAACGCGGTCCGCACGGTCGCCGCCGGCCAGTCGCTGCTCGACGCGCGCACGACCAGCGCCCTGCTCAACCGGATCCGCCGCGAACGCGAGGAGGGCGACCCGCTGCGCGTGCTCAGCGAGCAGGAGCGCACGGTGCTCGACCTCATCGGCGAGGGGCTGACGAACCGGCAGATCGCCGAGCGGATGTTCCTCGCGGAGAAGACCGTCAAGAACTACGTCTCGCACCTGCTGGCGAAGCTCGGCATGCAGCGCCGCACGCAGGCGGCGGTGTTCGCGTCGCAGTTCCGCAGGGGCGGCGAGAAGCCCCGCTAGAACGGGCTAGGACGACCGGTCCAGCGGGACCCGCCACACCACGCGCGCTCCCCCGCCATCGGCCGCGCGCACCGCGAACGTGCCGCCGAACTGCGCCGCCCGGTGCGCGAGGTTGCGCAGCCCGCTGCGCGCCACGTCGGGTGCGATGCCGATCCCGTTGTCCTGCACGGTGATCACCACGTCGTCGCCCGCGTCGACCAGCACCGTGAGCTCGGTGGCCTCCGCGTGCCGCACGGCGTTCGTGACGGCCTCGCGCACCACGGCCTCGACGTGTTCGGCGAGCTCGGGCGGCACGGAGTTGTCGACGGTGCCGGACATCCGCACGGCCGGGGACAGGTGCGTGGACTCGGTCAGGCCGGCGACGAGGTCGAGCAGGCGGCGGCGCAGCGAGGTGTTGTCGGTCGAGTGCAGGTCGAAGATCGAGGTGCGGATCTCGCGCACGGTCTCGTCGAGCTGCTCCACGGCGGTGCGCAGGCGGGCGGCGACCTCCGGTTCGGTGATGCGGCGCAGGGTGGCCTGCAGGGTCAGCCCGGTGACGAACAACCGCTGGATCACGTGGTCGTGCAGGTCGCGGGCGATGCGGTCGCGGTCCTCCAGCACGTACAGCAACCGTTGGGAGCGTTGCTGTTCCGCGAACTCCAGTGCCACCGCCGCCTGGTCGGCGAACGAGGCCAGCATCGGGACCTGGTCGGGCAGGAAGCGGGACTCGGTGCCGCGGCGCAGCACGACCAGGGCGCCGGTGACGGCGGAACCCGACCGCAGCGGCACCGCGAGCACGGAGCCGAAGGCGGCGGTGAGGTCGTCGGACAGCAGGGGTGTTCCGGTGCGGACCACCTCGTCGAGGGCGTAGTCGGCGGGGTCGAAGTCGCCGAGCCGCGCGCCCGCGTTCGCGGCCACCGCGAGCGGGGTGTGCCGGCCGTCGCCGAGCACCACCAGCGCCGCGTCGGCGGAGGCCAGCTCCACGGTCCGCTGGGTGATCAGGCGCAGCGCGTACTCACCGGACGCGCCGCCCAGCAGCTCGGAGTTGACCTCGCCGATGGCCTCCAGCCACCGTTCCCGCATCCGGGACTTCTCGAACAGCCGGGCGTTGTCGATCGCGATGCCCGCCGCCGCGGCCAGTGCCTGCAGGACCGCCTCGTCGTCGGCGGTGAACTCGGCGGCGTCGATCTTCTCGGTCATGTAGAGGTTGCCGAAGACCTCGTCGCGCACCCGCACCGGCACGCCGAGGAAGCTGTGCATCGGCGGGTGGTTCGGCGGGAAGCCGACCGACATGTCGTGCCGGGCCAGGTCGTGCAGCCGCAACGGGGTCGGGTCCTTGATCAGCAGCCCCAGCAGGCCCTTGCCCTCTGGCAGGTGGCCCATCTTCGCGCTCGTCTCCGCGTCCACGCCCACATGGACGAACTCGGACAGGTCGTCGCGTGTCCCCAGCACGCCCAGCGCGCCGTAGCGGGCGCCGACGAGGTCGACGGCGGCCTGCACGATCCGCTGCAACGTCGAGTCGAGCTCCAGCCCGGACGCCACGGCGAGGACGGCGCCGAGCAGCTCCTGCATGTGGTCACGGGTGGTGACGATCTCGTCCATGCGATCCCGCACCTCGTCGAGCAGTTCGTCGAGGTCACGGTGGCCGGGAGGGGTGGGCACGCCGCTAGCGTCGCACACATCCCGCGATCACACGGCCCTGGCAAGTGAGGACCTTCGGCCGTGGTCCGCGCACCGCGCTGCCCGGACAGTGAGGGCATGACCACCGTCGTGCCCGAATCGCTCGGACTGGCGGGTGAGGACGTGCGCGGGGTGCTCGCGCTCGCCACGCAGGCCGCGCCGCAGGTCCGGTTCGAGGTGCGGCCCGAGCGGATCGAGCTGCACACCACGAGCCCGCACAGCCGGGAGGCCAGGATCGCGTGCGGTGTGGCGCTGCTGAACGTCCGGCTGGCGTTGCAGGGCCACGGGATCCGCCCACTGGTGACGCTGCTGCCGGGGGCCGGTGCGCACGACGCCGCCGCGGCCGTGCGGCTGGGCGGGCACCAGGACCCGGACCCGGACGTGCTCGCGCTGATGCACGCCCTGCGCGCAAACCGTCGCACGTGGACGACGTTCCCCGGGGTGGGCCCCTGGCGCGGGCTGCTGTCGCGGGCCGCGGAGGTGGAACGCGCGTGGCTGCACGTGACACCCGGTGGGCAGGACCTGGTGCTGTGCACGTTCGCGCAGGGCGCCGCGGCGGAGATCCGTGCGGGGCAGGCGATGCAGCGGGTCGTCCTGACGGCGGCGACGGTCGGTGCGGCGGTGCTGCCCGCGCAGCCGCCGGTGAGCCTGTCCGCGTTGCGCGCGGACCTGCGCCCGTGCCTGGGCAGCACGCTGGTGCCGCAGGTGGTCCTGCGACTGGGCACGGGGTGACCGTGCCCGTCCCGTGCCGCGCGGGGGTCGAGCCCGCGGCACGGGACGGGCACGACCCCGTCAGCGGGCCAGCACGGCCCGCCACAGCACGCGTGCCAGCTCCGGGTGGCAGATGTCGTTGTGCGCACCCGCGATCCCGTCGCCGCGGCGGATCACCGACGAGCAGTCGACGTTGTGCACCTGACCCCTGACCAGGTCGCCGACCGACCCGACGTGGTGGCCGTGGACGTAGGTGCCTTGCACGCCATGGGCTCCGATGCCGCCGTACTTCGGGTACGCGTCGAGGTCGAGCTGCCGGCCCGACCGCGCGGCCAGCGGGTAGAACCGGCCGATCGCGTGGTCGTGCGCCGAGGTGGTCACGACGATAGGGCCGGGCACCCGGCCGAGCACGCCGCGGAAGTGACCGGCTCCCGGTTCGTCTGGCAGCCGTTCCGCGAACGACCACAGCGACATCGCGCCCTGCACCAGGGTGAGCGTCGCCGCCGGCACCGCGGTCGCCATGGCGGTCGCGGTGATGCAGCCGAAGCTGTGGCCCATCAGGTGGATGCGCGCGTCCGGTGCGACCTGGGCGACCTCGCGGGCGATCCGGGCCGCACCGCTGTCGCCGAACACCCGCGCGCGCCGTTTCATCTTCCAGAACGTCAGGATCCGCAACGGCGACAGGATGCCGCCGAGCGCGGGGTCCTCCAGGCACGCGCGGTAGAGCTGCTGGGGGTCGAACGGCATCCCGTCCTCGCCCGGCAGGTCCGGCACCGAGCCTTCGAGGTAGACGTAGGCCTCCTTGACGGCGGGCGACATCCGGCACGGGTGGTGCAGTGCGGCCTGCACGATCGTGCGCACCGCGGCCGTGCGGGCCGCTCCCCCGCCGAGCCGCGCGGCCGAGGCCCTGACGAACTCCTCCGACCTGACGTCCTCGTCGCCCCACGCCTTCGACGGCCAGTGCAGGCCGACCAGCAGTGCGCGGAACCCGCCCGGAAGCCGGTGCGCCGCCGCACGTTCCGCCCCGCAGGCGGCCATCGTCGCGACCCACTGGCCGTACTGGTGCCGGGCGGCCGGGACGTCACCGTTCCACCCGTGCACGAAGAAGAAAACATCGGTGACACCGGCGCGTGCGTCACGTAAGACGTCCGCGCTGTCGTGCCCCCGCTCGTTGCCGGTCTCGTCGAAGCAGACGAGGTGATAGCTGATGTCGTGGCCTGGTACGGATTCTCGGGACATCGCGGATCACCACCACACAAAAAAGCGCTCCCTTGTCCACTTATCGGAACTCGGGCGGCTCACGTGTAGGCCGTGCGATCAGGAAAACCCGTTCGGACCAGGCGGTTCGCTCACTCGCCCGCCCGGTTGCGCCGGTAGTGCCTGGCCGCGCGGACCCGGTTGCCGCAGCCCGGTGAGCACCATTCCCGCCGCGGGTGGTCCTTCACGAAGTAGAGCACACACCCTGGCGCGTAACAGGCTCGCAACAGCACCTGCTGCTCGCCGGTGAACAGCTCCACCGCCTCGGCCGCGATAGAGGCCAGCGCGCGGTCGACCCGCGAACCGCCGACTTCGTTGCGCCGCACCAGTTTTCCGTCTTCCTCCGCGAGCTGCGGCCACTCGGTGGCGCGCTTGGCGGCGAGGTTGAGGTCGGTGACGGCCCGCGCGAGGTCGCGGTCCTGGGCGACCGCACGCGTGTCCTGCGTCAGCACGGCGGCGAGGTCCCGCAGGGCCTGGCGGAGCGTGCGGAACGCGCGCAGGTCGTCCTCGCCGGTCTCACCGGCGGCGAACCCGAGGAACCCGTTCAGCCCAGCGACGGTCACCAGGTCGTCGTTCACCTGCGACCGGTTCGCCCAGATCGTGTTCATGAGCAGGACCGGCCGGGGTTCGTCGGGCGTGAGCAACACGACCTAACGGTAACACGTCCTTGCATCCGTTAGTGCCATGTTCTAACGTTTGCGGCGTCTTCCAACCGTTGGAAAGGATGCCGCCGTGACCCTCGTGCCACCGTTCGACGCCGACACCGCCCGGCAGAAGGTGCAGGCCGCGCAGGACGCCTGGAACACCCGCGACCCGGAGCGCGTGGCCCGCGCCTACACACCGGACTCGGTGTGGCGCAACAGGTCCGAGTTCGTGCGCGGGACCGGCGAGATCGTCGCGTTCCTGACCCGCAAGTGGGAGCGCGAGCACGGCTACGCGCTCCGCAAGTCGCTGTGGGCGTTCGGCGACGACCGCATCGCCGTCCGCTTCCAGTACGAGTGGCACGACGACGACGGCCAGTGGTGGCGCAGCTACGGCAACGAGAACTGGGAGTTCGCTCCGTCCGGCCTGATGTCCCGGCGTGAGGCGAGCATCAACGACGTGCGGATCGCCGCCGCGGACCGGCGCGTCGACCCCACCTCCACCCACGACCTCCCGACGGAGTAGACCGATGCACGTCTCAGGACTGTGGCGTTACCCGGTGAAGTCGCTCGGCGGCGAGCAACTGGAGTCGGCGGCCTTCACCTCCGACGGGGTCGAGGGCGACCGGCTCGTGCACGTGCAGGGCCCGCGCGGGGTCCTGACCGGCCGCACCCGGTACGGCCTGCTGACCATCCCCGCGACGACCGGGCCGGACGGCCCGCTCGTGGACGGGCACCCGTGGGACAGCTGGGAAGCGCACGAGCGGGTGCTGCCGTTCGGCGGCCGGCTGACCCGCTACACCGGGCCGGAGCGCTTCGACGTGCTCAACGTCCTGGTGGCCACCGACGGCCAGGTCGCGGCGGCGGGCGTGGACGTGCGGCGGCTGCGGCCCAACATCCTCGTCGGCGGGGTCGAGGCCGGCGAGGAGGAGAGCTGGCCGGGGCACGCGCTGGTGGTCGGCGACGTCGTCATCGGCATGTACCGGCAGCGGGCGCGGTGCGTGGTGACGACGATCGACCCCGACACCGGGGCGCAGGACCTGGACGTGCACCGGCGGATCCGGCACGAGTTCGGCGGGGTGCTGTGCCTGGACAGCTGGGTGGTGCGGCCCGGCGTGGTGAACGTGGGTGACCCGGTCGAGCTGGTGCCGACCGACGAGCTGCCCGACCGGGTGGGCGGGTGGATCGTCGGCCGCCCCTACGCCGTCTAGCCCCTTGCCCCTGTCGGCAAGGGCGTCTGCAAGTACCACCAACCCTTGATCAAACCGCCGCCAACTACTACCAACATGTTCGTCGTCCACCGAACTAGGACCGCGTCGGCAGGCGGTCGGAGGCGCTGTTGGTAGTAGAAAAGTGCCTGTTGATGTTGAGTTGGTGGTACTTGCAGAAGCAGGGGTCAGATGTTGCGGCGGTACTGGCCGCCCACCTCGAAGAACGCCTCGGTGATCTGACCGAGCGTGCACACGCGTGCGGCGTCCATCAGCACGGCGAACACGTTCTCGTTCGTCTGCGCCACCTCGCGCAGGCGTGCGAGGGCCTTCTGGGCCTCGTCGCGGTGCGCGGCCTGGAACGCGCGGGTCCGCTCGACCTGCGACTCCTTCTCCTCCTCGGTGGCGCGCGCGAGCTCGATCTTCACGACCTCGCGGGTGCCGTCCTCCGGCAGGAAGGTGTTGACGCCGACCAGCGGCAGCGAGCCGTCGTGCTTGCGCTGCTCGTAGAGCATCGACTCGTCCTGGATGCGGCCGCGCTGGTAGCCGGTCTCCATCGCGCCGAGGACGCCACCGCGTTCGGAGATGCGGTCGAACTCCATCAGCACGGCCTCTTCGACGAGGTCGGTCAGCTCGTCGATGACGAACGAGCCCTGCAGCGGGTTCTCGTTGGCCGAGAGGCCCCACTCCTTGTTGATGATCATCTGGATGGCCATCGCGCGCCGGACGGACGACTCCGTGGGAGTGGTGATCGCCTCGTCGTAGGCGTTGGTGTGCAGGGAGTTGCAGTTGTCGTACAGCGCGCACAACGCCTGCAGCGTGGTGCGGATGTCGTTGAAGTCCATCTCCTGCGCGTGCAGCGAACGGCCCGAGGTCTGCACGTGGTACTTGAACTTCTGCGACCGCTCCGAGGCGCCGTAGCGGTCGCGCATGGCCACGGCCCAGATCCGCCGGGCGACGCGGCCGATGACGCTGTATTCGGCGTCCATGCCGTTGGAGAAGAAGAACGACAGGTTCGGCGCGAAGTCGTCGATGTTCATGCCACGTGCCAGGTACGACTCGACGTAGGTGAAGCCGTTGGCGAGCGTGAAGGCGAGCTGGCTGATGGGGTTCGCCCCGGCCTCGGCGATGTGGTAGCCCGAGATCGACACCGAGTAGAAGTTGCGCACCTGCTGCTGGATGAACCACTCCTGGATGTCCGCCATCATGCGCAGCGAGAACTCCGTGGAGAAGATGCAGGTGTTCTGGCCCTGGTCCTCCTTGAGGATGTCGGCCTGCACGGTGCCGCGGACGTTGCCCAGCGCGAACGCCTTGATCCGGGCGTGCTCCTCCGCGGACGGCTCGCGGCCCTCCTCGGCGGTGAACTTCGCGACCTGCTGGTCGATCACGGTGTTGAGGAAGTACGCGAGGATCGTCGGCGCCGGGCCGTTGATCGTCATCGACACCGACGTCGTCGGCGCGACCAGGTCGAAGCCGTCGTAGAGCGCCTTCATGTCGTCCAGCGACGCGATCGAGACACCGGAGGTGCCGATCTTGCCGTAGACGTCCGGCGGGGTGTCGGGGTCACGGCCGTAGAGCGTCACCGAGTCGAACGCGGTCGACAGGCGGGTGGCCGGGTTGCCCTTCGACAGGTACTTGAAGCGGCGGTTGGTGCGGAACGCGTCGCCCTCGCCCGCGAACATGCGCGCCGGGTCCTCGCCCTCGCGCTTGAACGGGAAGACGCCCGCGGTGAACGGGAAGAAGCCCGGCAGGTTCTCCTTGCGCAGGAACCGCAGCAACGAGCCCTCGTCGTCGTACCGGGGCAGGCTGACGCGGCGGACCTGGTTGCCGGACAGCGTCTCCCGCGTGAGCCTGGTGCGGATCTCCTTGTCGCGCACCGTGAACACGAGCTCGTCACCGCTGTACTGCTCGACGGTCGCGGGCCACGCACCGAGCAGGTCGGTGGTGTCGCGGTCGAGGCCGCGCTCGGCGGCGGAGGCGAGCTCCGCGATGTCCGCGACGCCCTTCCCCGCTGCCTCCAGCGCCTTCTGCGCCGCGGTGAGCTGGGTGTGCGCGCGGACCGCGGCGACCTGCTCCTCGGTGCGGCGGTGGTAGCCGCGCACGGTGTCGGAGATGTCGCTGAGGTAGCGGGCGCGGGAGGCGGGCACGACGGTGGACGCGCTGGTCGACGTCTTGCCGGAGACCGGTGCCAGCGCGCCGTCCTCGACGTGCAGGCCGTGCTCCTTCAGGCCGTCGCGCAGGAACTGGTAGAGCGCGGTGACGCCGTCGTCGTTGAACGTCGCGGCGGACGTGCCGTAGACCGGCATGTCCTCCCACTTCACGCCGAACGCCTCGCGGTTGCGCACCATCTGGCGGGCCACGTCGCGGCGCGCGTCCTCGGCACCGCGGCGCTCGAACTTGTTGATCGCCACGGCGTCGGCGTAGTCGAGCATGTCGATCTTCTCGAGCTGCGACGCGGCACCGAACTCCGGCGTCATCACGTACAGCGAGAAGTCGACGAACGGCACGATCGCCGCGTCGCCCTGGCCGATGCCGGGGGTCTCGACGATGACCAGGTCGGCACCGGAGGCCTTGCACGCCACGATGGCCTGCTCCAGGCCGTCCGGGATCTCGCTGCCGGCGCGGCGCGTGGCCAGCGAGCGGAAGAACACCCGGTCGCCGTCGAGGCAGTTCATCCGGATCCGGTCGCCGAGCAGCGCGCCACCGCCGCGGCGCCGGGTCGGGTCGACCGCGAGCACGGCGATGCGCAGCTTGTCCTGCTGGTCGAGCCGGAAGCGGCGGACGAGCTCGTCGGTGAGCGACGACTTGCCGGAGCCACCGGTGCCCGTGATGCCGAGCACCGGGACCTTGCGCGTGGCCTCCAGCGGCTCGGCCGTGCCCGCCTCGATGTGCGTGATCGCGCGCGCCAGGGCCTCGTCGGCTCCCGTCAGCAGCGCGTCGTGGCTGAACGGCGCGGTGAGCGCGTGGTCGCACTCCTCGATCATCAGGTTGATCATGCGGGCGAGGCCGAGCGTCTGCCCGTCCTGCGGCGAGAAGATCCGCGCGACCCCGCGGGAGTGCAGCAGCTCGATCTCCTCGGGCACGATGACGCCGCCACCGCCGCCGTAGACCCGGATGTGCCCGGCACCGCGCTCGTTCAGCAGCTCGACCAGGTACGAGAAGTACTCGACGTGCCCGCCCTGGTAGGCGCTGATGGCGATGCCCTGCGCGTCCTCCTGGACCGCCGCGGTCACGACCTCGGCGACCGACCGGTTGTGCCCGAGGTGGATGACCTCCGCGCCCTGTGCCTGCAGGATGCGCCGCATGATGTTGATCGCCGCGTCGTGGCCGTCGAAGAGGCTGGACGCGGTCACGAAGCGCACCGGGTTGACCGGCTTGTGCAACGCGGGCGCGAGGGACGTCGTCATGAGAATAGTTTGACTTCCTACTATTGGACGTGCAACCGAGGGTGGTCCAGGTCTCTGTATCGAACCCGAACCCGGCACCCCGACTGTGCTCCGCACGCCTCAACCGGGACTCGGTGGGCGGTTGCGCTCCCGGCGACAGATCCGGTAGGCATGTATTCAGATCGTTCAAACCTGGGGGGTTTCGAATGTCTCTGTTCCGCATGCTCGCGTCCGCCACCGTGGTGTCCGCGGCTGCCATCACCCTCGTCGCCGCTCCTGCGAGCGCCGACCCGCTGCAGAACTCGGGCGACTTCAAGGTCGCCGGCGTCAACATCCGCTCCGGACCCGGCACGGGGTACACCGTCCTGGGCTCGGGCTACCCCGGTCAGTACGCGTACCTGTCCTGCGGGCAGGCCGTGTCCGGCTGGGAGTGGATCGAGGTGCAGAACGTGGCGACGGGTGTCCGCGGTTGGGCGAAGAACGACCTGATGTACGCCTACTGCAGCTGATTCCGGCCGGTGTTCCGGCAGGGCGGTCGTCCTGCCGGAACACGGTGGCCGACCAGGACCAGCGAGCAACCGGACCACCTCACGACGGTACCTGGTCCGCGGTCGCCTGAGCGGGCACGACGGCCGCGGGAACGCGCACCGGCGAGAACCGGCCGGTCGTCACCGCCACCGCCAACCCGGCCAGCTCGTCCACCGCCCGCTGCCGCACACCCGCCGCGCGCAGGTGACCGAGCGCGCTGTCCAGCAACACCCCGGCCTGCTGCTCGCACCACCGGCGCCCGCCCGCCTGCTCGACCGCGCGGGCCTGCTCCGCGGGTGAGCCGGTCAACTCGGCACCGGCGGCCAGCGCGGCCACCACGGGAAGCGTGCGGCGGTCGTGCGCCAGGTCGTCGTGCAGTGGACGGCCGGAGACCGCGGGGCCGCCCCACAGGGCGAGGACGTCGTCGACGTGCTTGCGCGCCAGGCCGAGGTGGTCGCCGAACGCGCGGAGGCGACCGGCTTGGTCACGGGTCGCGCCGGCGGCCAGTGCGCCCAGCTCGCACGCGCAGGCCGCGAGGGAGGCGTGCTGGGCGGCGGCGACGCGCAGGTGCTCGGTGACCTCGACGGCGCCGGGGCGTCCGGCCATCTCGACCTCCCGCACGTAACCGTCCACAACGGACAGCAGTGCTGCGTTGAGCGCCATCACCCCGGGCCCGGTGAGGTGGGTGAACGCGAGCGTCAGCAGGGCGTCCGCCGCCGAGACGGCCCGGCGGTCGCCGAACTCCACCCACGCGCTCGGCCGGGAGCCGCGGCGGGCCGCGCGGGTCATCAGGTCGGCGTGCACCTGGTCGTGCAGGTGCGCGAGCTGCAACGCCACGGCGACCTCGACAGCGGCATCCGCGCTGCCGACGGACTCCGCGGCGAGCAGGGCCAGAGCGGCGACGAGGGGGTCCTGCCCGGCCAGGTGGTGGCCGACGACCGCGCGGGTCTGGTCCGGCAACGTGGCGATGGCGGCCGTCAGCGGTGCCTCGACCACGGCACGGCTCCAGGCCAGCACCTCTCCAGCGGGTCGCGCCGCGGTGACCACGTCGGTGCTCGTCATGCCCACAGAAGCTAGACCCGCGAGCCGGTGCCTCCGGGTGCGCAGCCACTGTCGTGTCGAGAAGGGGCACGATCCGGCGATCGGGACTACGTTGATGTTGAACGGGTTGTTGTCGCCATCACCCGACCGTGACCGTCGTTTTCCTGAGGGGCTGAACGTGCGCTACACCAAGCTCGCCGGCATGGACGTGTCGGAGATCTGTCTCGGCATGATGAGCTACGGCGATCCGTCGCTGGGCACGCATCCGTGGTCGATGCCGGAGGAGGAGGCCCGGCCGTTCATCAAGAACGCCCTTGAAGCCGGCATCAACTTCTTCGACACGGCCAACGTCTACTCGGCGGGGTCGTCTGAGGAGTTCACCGGTCGCGCGCTCAAGGACTTCGCCCGCCGCGACGAGGTCGTGCTCGCCACCAAGGTGAACGGCCGCATGCACGCCGGCCCGAACGGCGCCGGCCTGTCGCGCAAGGCGATCCTCGCCGAGATCGACAACTCGCTGCGCCGGCTGGGCACCGACTACGTGGACCTGTACCAGATCCACCGCTTCGACCCCGCCGTCCCGCTGGAGGAGACCCTCGAGGCGCTGCACGACGTCGTGAAGTCCGGCAAGGCCCGCTACCTCGGCGCCTCGTCGATGTACGCGTGGCAGTTCTCCAAGGCGTTGTACACGCAGCGGGCGAACGGCTGGACGCGGTTCGTGTCCATGCAGAACCACTACAACCTCCTCTACCGCGAGGAGGAGCGCGAGATGCTGCCGCTGTGCGCGGACCAGGGCATCGCGGTCATCCCGTGGAGCCCGCTGGCGCGCGGGCGGCTGACCCGCGACTGGGACGCCACGACCGCACGCGCGGAGACCGACGAGTTCGGGTCGACGCTGTACGTCGAGTCGGACCGGGCGATCGTCGAGCAGGTGGCCGCGGTCGCCGCCGCGCGGGGCGTCTCGCGGGCGCAGGTGGCGCTGGCGTGGCTGCTGCGCAACCCGGTCGTGACGGCGCCGATCGTCGGCGTCACGAAGCCCGCGCACCTGGACGACGCGGTGGCGGCGCTGGACTTCGAGCTGACCGACGACGAGGCGCGCTCGCTGGAGCAGGCCTACCAGCCGCACCGCGTCGCCGGGCACGGCTGACATGGCAAGGGCCGCCGGTGCCCACCGGCGGCCCTTCTGCGCCGTGCCTACACGAACGCGCTCTCGCCCGTGATCGCCTTGCCCACGATCAGGGTGTTCATCTCCCGCGTGCCCTCGAACGAGTAGATGGCCTCGGCGTCGGCGAAGAACCGCGCCACGTCGTGCTCCAGCACGATCCCGTTGCCGCCGAAGATCTCCCGCGCCCACGCCACGACCTCGCGCATCCGCGCGGTGACGAACGCCTTGGCGAGCGAGGAGTGCTCGTCGCGGAAGATGCCGGCGTCCTGGAGCCGGGCGAGCTGCACCAGCATGCCCCAGCAGGCGGTGATGTTGCCCAGCGACTTCACCAGCAGGTCCTGCACCAGCTGGAAACCGGCGATCGGGCGGCCGAACTGCTCGCGCTCACGGGCGTAGGCGAGCGCGGCCTCGTAGGCTCCGATCATCACGCCAAGCGCCTGCCACGCGACACCGCCGCGGGTGGCGCGCAGGATCTCCGCGACGTCGCGGAACGAGTTGATGTTCTGCAACCGGTTCGCCTCGGGCACGCGGACGTCGGTGAGGGTGATCTCGGCGTTCTCGACGATCCGGAACGCGATCTTGCCTTCGATCTTGGTCGCGGTGAAGCCGGGCATGCCCTTCTCGACCACGAAACCCTTGACCTGGTTGTCGTCCAGGTCGCGCGCCCACACGACCACGTAGTCGGCGAAGGTGGCGTTGCCGATCCACCTCTTGGCGCCGTTGAGCACCCACGTGTCGCCGTCGCGCTGGGCCGTGGTGCGCATGCCGCCCGCGACGTCGGAGCCGCCGAGCGGTTCGGTCATCGCGAACGCGCCGATCTTGTCCATCGCGGCCATGGCGGGCAGCCAGCGGTCGCGCTGCTCCTGCGAGCCGCCGGAGTAGATCGAGTACATCGCGAGTCCGTTGTGGACGCCGAAGAACGTGGCGACCGAGGCGTCGGTGCGGGTGAGCTCCATCGCCAGCATGCCGGTGAGCAGGTTGCTGACGGCGGCCGGGTGCTCGCCGTAGCCCTCGTAGGACAGGGCGGTGAGGCCGGCGCCGCGGAACTTGTCGATGAGCTCCGGCGGGAACTCGCCGCGCGCCCAGAACTCGTTGACCATCGGCTTGACCTCGGCGGCCATGAACTCGCGGGCGTGCAGCAGGATCTTGCGCTCCTCGTCGCTCAGCAGCGCCTCGTAGTCGTAGAAGTCGGCGACGAGCTGGTCTTCGATGCGGTCCATGTCAGTTGTCCTCCACTGCGGTCAGAACGGCGAGCTGCTTGCGGTCGCGCGCCTCGGCCAGCGCCGAGTACGTGGAGGAGCCGTAAGCGTCTTCCACGGCCCTGATGAGCCGTTCGGGGTCGTCCGAGGGGGTGCCGAGCGCCAGGTCCCGCATGGACCTGCCGATGTGCTCGGCGAGGTGCCGGTACCCGCCGGGGCCGCCACCGAGGTGGGCGCCGAGGAACGGGCCGACGGTCGCCCAGCGGATGCCGAGCGAGCTGGTCACGACGGTGTCGAGGTCCTGCGGTGTGACGACGCCCTGCTCGACGAGGTAGGCGGCCTCGCGGGAGAGCGCGGCCTGCAGCCGGTTGCCGACGAAGCCGGGGACCTCCTTGCGCTCCACGACCGGCGTGCGGCCGACGGAGCGGTAGAACTCGACGGCGCGGCTGACCGACTCCTCGGTCGTCTGCTCGCCCGGCACGACCTCGACCAGCGGGATCACGTGCGGCGGGTTGAACGGGTGTCCGATCAGGACACGCGATCCGTCGATGCCCTCGGTGAACGCGGTGGACGGGATCGCGGACGACGAGCTCAGCAGCAACGCGTGCGCGGGGGCCTCGCGGACCAGCTCGGCGAACAGGGTCTTCTTGAACTCCAGGTCCTCCGGGCCGTTCTCCTGCACGAGGTCCGCGTCCCGCACCGCGTCCGCGACGGTCGCCGCGACCTCGACGCCGTCGGGGACCACCAGGTCGGGGCGGGGGTCGGCGACGCGCACGGTCAGGCCGTGCTCGCAGAACAGGCGGGCCCACGACAGGCCGATCACCCCCGCACCGATGACGGCGACGGTGCTGACCTTCTTCCCGGTGTTCACGCTTCCTCCAAGTAGTTGTGGACCGGCTTGGCGGGAGCGAGCGTCAGGTCGGTGACGATGTGGCTGGCGGACACGACCTCCAGCACGGGGAGGTCGGCGAGCGGTGCGAGGACGTGCTGGAACAGCTGCAGGCGCGCGGGCCCGGTGTACGCGGCCTTGACCACGACGTCCGTGATCCGCGTGCGCACGAGCTCCTGGACCCGCGGCGTTCCGTCATATCCAGGGATGGTCTTCAGCATGAACGTTGGAACCGTGATCTCCGCCTCAGCCAGACGGGTGTCCAGTTCGTACTGCTTGTACCCCATGGTCGCGGTGGCCACCCGGACGGTGCCGTAGTCGAGGGTCCCGACCAGGGCACCGCGGTCGGCGTAGAGCGACGGCGAGCCCATCACCTTCGGGTAGGCGCTCACCTCGCGGCCGGACGCGGTGGCGGCGAAGCTGTCGAGGTACATCGCGTGCAGGTACTCGCCGCGTTCGCCGTCGAACACGACCGGGATCGCCTGACCGGCCTCGGTGTAGGGGCCGTAGCCGGTCACGTCGGTCATCTTCATGACCTCGAACCGGACCAGCGGCTCGTCGACCTCCAGCGGCTGCGGCACGACGGCGCGCAGCGCCTCGGGATCGGTGCGGTAGACGATGTTGAGGTACTCGCGGTCGAAGAACCGGGGCTGCACGGCGGGAAACGCCGGTGCGCTCAACGGTGTGACACCCAGCACGGTCATTCTCCTGTCCACTGCGGAGCCCGGCGCTCGGCGAACGCGGTCATGCCCTCGCGCACGTCGGCGGTGCTCATCAACTTCGCGATCTCCTCGCGCTGGGCGGTCCAGCGGTCGGCGGACCGCACGACCGTCTTCACGGCGGCCAGCGCGAGCGGTGCGTTGCGCGCGATCTGCTCGGCCAGCTGCACTGCCACGGCGGCGGCCTCACCCGGTGCCACGACCCGGTTCGCCAGGCCCAGCTCACCCGCGTGGCGGCCGTCGATCGGCTCGCCGGTGAGCAGCAGCTCCAGCGCCAGGTGGTGCGGGATGCGGTCGGTGAGCCGCACGACTCCGCCGCCCGCGGCGATCAGACCGCGCTTGACCTCGGGCAACGCGAACCGCGCATCCTCGGCAGCGACGATCAGGTCGCAGGCCAGTGCCAGCTCGAACCCGCCGCCCAGCGCGACGCCCTCGACGGCGGCGACCAGCGGCTTGGTCAGCTCGGCCTCGGTCAGCCCGCCGAACCCGCGGCCGGGCACCGACGGCGACTCGCCCTTCAGCGCGGCCTTGAGGTCCATGCCGGCGCTGAACGTGCCACCGGCTCCGGTCAGCACGCCGGCCCGCAGCTCGGGTGTGGTCTCCAGCTCGTCCAGTGCGGCGGTGAGGCCACCGGCGACGGCCGCGTTGACGGCGTTGCGCGCCTGCGGGCGGTCGAGGGTGATGAGCAGCACCGAGCCGATGCGTTCGGTGCGGACTTCGGCGGTCATGCGAGCTCCTTCAGGACTTCCGCGGTGTCCTGGCCGGGCACGGGGGCGAGCCGGCGGACGGTGGCGGGGGTCGCGGAGAACCGGACGGGGATGCCGATCGAGCGGATCTCGCCCTCGGTCGGGTGCCGCACGGTGTCGAGCAGGTGACCGTCGCGCACGTAGTCGTCCTCGTGCGCCTTGTCGAGCTCCAGCACCGGCCCGAACGGGATGCTGTGCTTCGCGCACACCTCGGCCCACTCCTCGGTGGGCAGGGCCGCGGCGCACTCGTCGACGAGGCCCATGAGGTCGTCGCTGTCGCCGGGGTCGATCCGCTCACCGGCCACCCGCGGGTCCTCGACCAGGTCGGGGCGTCCGGCGGCGGCGAAGAAGTCGCGGAAGTTCTGCGGGGTGTACGGGACGACGCAGGCGAGACCGTCCGCGGTGTGCACGGCGTGGTGGCCCCTGGCCATCGACAGGCCGAACCCAGTCGGGCCCTCCTCCGGCACGAACGCGTGGCCCGACAGGTGCTCGACCAGGTTGAACGCGATCATCGTGTCCGCCATCGGCACCTCGACCCGCTGGCCCTGGCCGGTGCGGTCCCGGTGCACGAGCGCCGCGAGCACGCTGTAGGCGATGGTCAGCGACGACACCTTGTCGCCGATGATCGTCGGCAGGTAGACCGGCCGGCCCAGCGCGCGGTTCGCGATGTCGACCAGCCCGGACGCGCCCTGGATCGTCTCGTCGTAGGCGGCGGTGCCGGCGCGGTCGGAGTCGCCGCGGAAGCCTTGGGCGTGGGCGTAGACGAGACCGGGGTTGCGCCCGGCGACGTCGGCGTAGTCCAGGCCGAGCCTGCTCAGCGCGCCGGGCCGCATGTTGGTGATCAGCACGTCGGCGGTGTCGATCAGCTTGAGCGCGCACTCGCGGTCGTCCTCGTCCTTCAGGTTCAGGGCGATGCTGCGCTTGTTGCGGTTGACGTTGAGGCTGAGCGGCGTCATGCCGGGGGTGGTGCGGTGGCGGCCGTTGCGCACGGTGTCGACCGGGGACTCGATCTTGATCACGTCGGCGCCGAGGTCTCCGAGAATCTGGGCCGCGTACGGGCCCATGACCACGGTCGAGAGGTCGATCACCCGCACGCCGTCCAACGGACCGGTGGTGATGTCCTGCATCGTTCGTCCTTTCGAAGTTCCTGCACCACCGAAGTTAGTGCGGGTTTTCTCCGAAGGGAACGATCAAGTCGCTCACAATGGCATGACCACGGTGGTCACACCATTATTTCGCAATCGGTTCCGCGAACAGCTCTTGCGCGATCCGGACGATTTCCCGGAGGTCGCCCTCGCCGCGGTCGTGCCGCCACAGCAGGCCGGTGTCGAGCTGGGCGCGGAAGTCGGCGAACGGCAGGACCACCATGTTCTCCAGCTGGTAGCCCCGCATCGAGCTCTCCTCGTCGAGCATCGAGACGGAGAACGCGAGCCCGCCGGACACCAGCTCGCTCACGCCGCCGTAACCGGTGTTCGTGAGCTGGATGCGCTTCTTGATGCCCAGTTCGTTCAATTGCGCGTCGAGCTGCTCGAAATACGACGGCATGATTTCCTCGGGCGACCGCGCATAGGCGAGATCGGTGAGTTCGGCCAGTTTGACGGAGTCGTGCCCGGCGAACCGGTCGGCCGGGACGACCGCCCCGAGCCGTTCCGACATCACGTGCACCGTCGCGAGCGCGGGCTCCTGCACCGGCAGCCTGGCCAGCGTGAGCCCGAGCCTGCCGTCCTTCACCCCCTCGACGAGGTCCGTGCTCGACCCCGGCCACCGCTTGAGCTCGAACCGCCCGCACACCCGTTCCGCGAGGACCGCCACGCGTTCGCGCAGGGCCGGGTGCACGCCGGGGGGCATGCCGACGAACACCGTCGCGCGCTGCGGCCCGGTCGCCTCGTCGAGCCGCCACCGGATCGACCCGACCCGGTCGAGCACGTCCCGCGCGAGGGGCAGCAGCGCCGTGCCCGCCTCCGTGAGCGCGACGTGGTGGGTGCTGCGGTCGAACAGCTGCCTGCCCAGCTCGTGCTCCAGGTCCTTGATCCGCTGACTGAGCGGCGAGGCGGCCATGTGCAGCTTGCGGGCGGCCGCGGAGAAGTTGAGCTCCTCGGCGACCGCGACGAAGTACCTGAGGTGCAGCAGTTCCACGGACCCCAGACTAGGCCGTTCGGCCGCGCTCCCCGGTCAGCCGTCCAGCGCCGCCAGCTTGCGCGCCGCCTCCGACTCGCCCCAGCGGAACCCGATCCGCCGCGACAGCTCCCCGGCCTCCGCGTACGACTCCCGCGCCGGACCGGCGCGCCCGGCCAGCTCGTGCACGCTCCCCCGGTCGAGCAGCACCCCGGCCTCGATCTGCCGGTCCCCCACCGACCGCGCCAGCGCCAGCGCCTCGGCCGCCAGCTCCAGCGCCCGGTCGAGCGACCCCAGCCGGCGGTGCGCGTCGGCCGTGTTCGCGAGCGCGTGCAGCTCGCCGGAGCGGTCACCGCACGCCCGGAACGTCCGCAGGGTCTCCTCGTAGCACCCCAGAGCGGCCGGCAGGTCCCCCGAAGCGGCGTGCACCAGCCCGAGGTTCGTGCGGACGTACGCCGCACCCCGCGCGTCGGACAGCTCCTCCCGCAGGGCCAGCGAGGCACCCAGCGACGACAGGGCCGCCGCCAGGTCACGCCGCCGCCAGTGCACGATGCCGAGGTTGTTCAGCAGCACCGCCTCCAGCTGCCGGTCGTGCAGCGACCGCGCCAGCTCCAGTGCCTGGGTCCAGTGCGCCAGCGCCTCGGTGAACCGGAACCCGCGCTCGCAGGCGGCGCCGAGCTCCTTCAACGCCAGGGCTTCCGCCCGCACGTCCCCCAGCGACCGCGCCGCTTCCAGCGCCAGCACGTTCAGCTCCGCCCAGTCGGCCAGCTCGGAGCGCCGCCGGAAGTACCACGACAGCCCGGCGGCGAAGGCGATCGCGTCGGCGGGGGACGCCTGGTGGGCGGCGGCGAGGAGGTTGTCGCGCTCCTCCGCGAGCCACAGGTCGCCCGGGTTGTCCGCCAGCGCCTCCAGGTAGTGCTTGTGCAGCCGTTCCAGCGCGAGCGCGCGCTCGGCCGGCGACTCCGCGGCGCGGCACCGCTCGCGGGCGAACAGGCGCAGCAGGTCGTGCACCGCGAACCGGCCGGGCACCGGCTCCTCGACCAGGTGCGCGCCGGCCAGCTCGGCGAGCAGCTCCTCCACGTCCGGCACGTCGGTCAGCGCCCGCGCCGCGGCCACCGCGAAGTCGGGGCCGTCGAGCAGCCCGAGCAACCGGAAGACCCGTGCCGCGGCGGGAGAACCGAGCTCGGAGTAGCTGACCGAGAACGCCGACCGCACCGCCACGTCACCGAGCCGCAGCTCGTCGAGCCGCCGGGTCTCGCCGGCCAGCCGCGCGGCCAGCACCTCGGCCGTCCACTGTGGACGTCTTGCCAGCCGGGCGCCCGCGATCCGCAGCGCCAGCGGCACCCCGCCGCACCACCGCACCAGCTCGGCGGCGGCACCGACCGGACCGGCCACCCCGGACAGCAGCTGCGTGGCCTCGTCCAGCGGCAGCGCGCCGAGCCGGACGCAGGACGCGCCGGGCAACGCCGTCAGCGGCCGCCGCGACGTGATCAGCACGACCGAGCCGGGACCGGTCGGCAGCAGCCGCCGGACCTGATCGGCCGTGGCGGCGTTGTCGAGCACCACGAGCAGCCGCCGCCCCGCCGTGAGCGACCGGTAGCGCACCGCCTCCTCGTCACCGGGCCGGTCGCCCAGTGCCCGCAGGAACCGGCCGAGCACCCGGTCCGCGGCGCCGTCGGACAGGTCCGCGTACAGCCGGCCGTCCGGGAACGACCCGGCGATCTCGTGCGCCGCCCGCACGGCCAGCGCCGACTTGCCGATGCCCGCCTGCCCGGTGACCACGCACACCGCGACCCGGTCGGGCCGGACCTGCGAGCGGATCAGCGCGAGCTCGCGGGACCGTCCCGCGAACGCGACCACGTCCGGCGGCAGCTGCCGGACCGCCTGCGCGGCAACGGGTTTCGCCCGCAGCAGCTCGGCCTGCAACCGGCGCAGCCGCTCACCGGGCTCCACGCCCAGCTCGTCGGCCAGCACGCCGCGGCACTCCCGGTAGGCCGCCAGCGCCTCGGCCGGCCTGCCCGCGCGGTGCAGCGCGGTCATCTGCTGCTCGCGCAGCCGTTCGTTCAACGGGTGCTCGCGCACCCACTCGGAGAGGTCCGCGACGACCTCGACGTGCCGTCCCAGGTCCAGCTCCGCCTCGGCGCACTCGACCCGTGCCGCCAGCCGCAGCTCCTCCAGCCGGGCGACCACCCCGCGCAGCAGCCCGGACGCGGCGAGGTCGGCCAGCGCGGGCCCGCGCCACAGCGCGAGCGCCTCCCGGTAGCGCTGCGGGGTCCGCTCGCGGCGGGCCACCTCCAGCAGCCCGGTGAACCGGATCAGGTCGAGCTCCGCGGCGTCGACCGACATCAGGTAGCCGGGCGCGCGCGACAGCAGCCGTGAGCCGACGACCTTGCGCAGCTGGTAGACGTAGACTTGGAGGTTCTTCAGCGCGGTCTTGGGCGGTGCGTCGTCCCACAGCACGCTGATCAGCCGGTCGACCGGGATCACCCGCCCGGCCTGGGCGAGCAGCAGCGCGAGCACGGCCCGTTGCTTGGGCGGGCCCAGGTTCAGGCGCGCGCCGTCGTCGCCGTAGCACTCCACCGGCCCCAGCACCCGGAACTCCACAGCGCCTGATCGTAACTACCGGACGCGTACCGGACACATGCCACGCGCTCGTGGTGGTGGCTGGGACGGCGCAAGTACTTGACACAAGCCGTCAAGTACTTGCTATCTTCTGTCAAGTGAGCAGTCAGGAGCAGCTCGAACTGCGCGTGGACCTGATCCGCCTGGTGACCAGCCGGTTGCTGGACCCGCTGGAGATCCTGCTGCCCACCGCCGACCTCGACGCGCTGCACGACCAGGTGCACGCCGACGCGAACACGTGGGCCGAGCAGCTGCTCGGCGGCCGCGACGAGCAGGCGCGGCACCTGGCGATCCGGCTGATGACGGTGCTGTACCCCGGCGACACCCCGTTCGACCCGCCGGAGGGCTGGTGGGCCACCCCGCTGGGCCGGGTCGTCGCGCGCAGGGCCGGTCACCCGAGCCGGCAGCACGTGTCGTTCGGGGTGGCCGGGGCGATGCTCGGGATCACCCGGCAGGGCGTGCACGACCTCGTGAGCCGCGGCAAGCTGCAGCGGCACGCCGACGGCGGCGTGACCGTCGAGTCGATCCAGGTCCGGCTGGCGCAGCGGCGGAACACGTGAGTCCACTTCGGACCTGAGCGGTCAGCGGAACAGGCGCTCCAGCGCGCGACGGGCCCGCGCCGGTGCCGCCGGGTCCTTCTCCAGCTGCAGGAAGTGGTTGAGCGCCAGCATGATCCCGAGCAGCTCGTAGATCAGCTGCTCGACGTCGGTGTCGGGCGGCAGGTCCCCGTCGGACACCGCGCGCCGGATGTGGATGCGCAAGTCGCGGCGCCACAACGCGTTCATGCCCGCCAGCGCGTCGCGCACCGGTCCGCTGCGGCCGTCGAACTCGGCCGTGGCCGCGGTGAAGAAGCAGCCGCCGGGCAGCACGTTGCGTTCCAGGTAGGACACCCAGGCCTCGCAGACGTCCTTCAGCCGCGGCAGCCCGGACGGCAGCTGCTTGACCCGGCGCGGCACCTCGCGCAGGAACACCTCCGCGGCGGCGTCGACGACGGCGAGCTGCAACGCCTCCTTGGTGCCGAAGTGGCCCAGCAGCCCGGCCTTGCTCATGCCGAGCTCGGTCGCGAGCCGGCCGATCGTGAGCCCCTCCAGGCCTTCCTGCGAGGCGATCGCGAGGCTGTGGCCGAGGATGCGCTGCCGCGTCTCACGGGTGTCGGCGGCAGATCGGCGCGGGCTCACGGCCTGATGATAGCCGCGCCGACGATGATCACAGGCCCTTCAGCTACCGACCGATCGGTTGCTATATTCCCGGCGACCCGCCTGCTGAAGGAGCTGACCTTGTCCGGATCCCGTGTTGTCGCGTTCGGCCACCACCAGCCGGAACGGGTGCTGACCAACGCCGACCTGGAGCAGATGGTCGACACGAACGACGAGTGGATCCTGCAGCGCACCGGCATCGCCACGCGCCGCATCGCCGACGACGAGTCCGTCACGGACATGGCCGCCGCGGCCGCCGCCAAGGCCCTCGCCGCGTCCGGGGTGCCGGCGGCCGAGATCGGCCAGGTGATCGTGGCCACGTGCTCGGCGATCGACCGCAGCCCGTCGACCGCGGCCCAGGTCGCCGCCCGGCTCGGCATCCCCTCCGCGGTCGTGTTCGACCTCAACAACGCCTGCGCCGGCTTCTGCACCGCGCTCGCCACCGCAGACCACACCATCCGCGCCGGTGCCGCCCGGCACGCGCTGGTGGTCGGCGCCGAGAAGATGTCGGACCTGGTCGACTGGACCGACCGCAGCTCGTGCATCCTGCTCGGCGACGGCGCGGGCGCCGCCGTGCTCAGCGCCTCGGAAGACCCGGCGATCGGCCCGGTGGTGTGGGGCTCCGACCCGACCAGGAGCGGCGCCGTCCGGCTCGTCGACGAGTGGCAGCCGCGGTTCGCCCAGGAGGGCCAGGCCGTGTTCCGGTGGGCCACCAGCGAGCTGCCCGCGATCGCCAGGCAGGCCTGCGAGCGGGCGGGCATCGCCACCACCGACCTCGCCGGCGTCGTCACGCACCAGGCCAACCTGCGGATCGTCGAGGCGCTCACCCGCAAGCTCGACCTGTCCGATGACGTGGTCATCGCACGTGACGTCGTCCACTCCGGCAACACCTCCGCGGCCTCCGTCCCGCTCGCGCTGTCCAAAATGGCGGAACGCGGCGAGCTGCCCTCGGGTGCTCCGGTGCTGCTCTTCGCTTTCGGCGGCGGGCTGTCGTGGGCCGGCCAGGTCGTCACCACTCCCTGAGAACGGGCGTACCTACCTGGGTACTAGATCTCAGGTATGACGACACGCGCACGGTCCTGTCGCTATTGTCCGATCCCTCAGCCCCCTTGCCGCCGAAGGGAAACCGTCTCATGAAGCAGATGCTGCGGTCGGGCACGGACGTGCGCTCCCGACTGACCGAGTGGGTGGGACGGCGCCTGCTCGCCCGGCTCAGCCGAACCGGCTTCGACCTGGAGTCGTCGTGGTTCGTGCCCTCGCGCGTGCTGGCCCCGCTGCGCCGCAACGGTGTGGACCCGGTCCCGGAGCTCGCGCGGATGCACGCGCACGGCCCGGTGACCAGGCTGCCACTGCCCGTGCCGGTCTGGCTGGTGACCGGCCACGAGGCGTCCAAGCAGGTGCTCGTCGACGTCGAGGCGTTCAGCAACGACTTCGGCCACCTCAAGGAGCTGGGCCTGTTCGCCGACGAGGCGCCGGGTGGCCTGGGCTTCAGCGACCCGCCGGAGCACACCCGGCTGCGCAAGGTGCTGACGCCGGAGTTCACCATGCGCCGGCTGTCGCGGCTGGTGCCGCGGATCGAGCAGATCGTCGCCGACCAGCTCGACCTGATGTCGATGAAGGACGGCGCCGTCGACCTGGTCGAGGACTTCGCGCTGCCGGTGCCCGCGCTGACGATCTGCGAGCTCCTCGGCGTGCCGCTGAGCGAGCGCGAGGAGTTCCAGCGCCGCAGCGTCGCCCGCTTCGACCTGGCCGGCGCCGCCACCGCGTCGCTGTCGGCGGTGTCGGAGTCCATCGTCTACTTCCGCGAGCTGGTGCGCGCGCAGCGGTCCAACCCGAGCGACGGCCTGCTCGGCGAGCTGATCCGCAAGCACGGCGACGACCTGGACGACGACGAGCTCGCCGGCCTCGCCGACGGCCTGCTCACCGGCGGCTTCGAGACCACCGCCAGCATGATCTCGCTCGGCACGCTCGCACTGCTGCGCTCCACCGAGCTGATGGAGCAGGTCCACGGTGATGAGAAGGCGGTGAGCTCGCTGGTCGACGAGCTGCTGCGGCACCACACGGTCGTGCAGGTCGCGTTCCCGCGCATCGCCCGCCGCGACGTCGACGTGGCCGGCACGCGGGTGAAGGCGGGCGACATCGTCGTGTGCTCGCTGTCGCAGGCGAACCGCGACACCGACGTGTACTCCGACCCCGACCGGATCTGCCCGTCCCGCGCGGCGGGCCAGCACCTGGCGTTCGGCTACGGCGCCCACCGCTGCATCGGCGCGGAGCTGGCCAAGATGGAGCTGCGGATCGCCTACCCGGCGCTGGTGCGGCGGTTCCCGCAGATGCGCCTGGCCGTCGAACCGGGGGCGCTCGCGTTCCGCAGGCTGTCGATCGTGTACGGCCTGGAGTCGCTGCCGGTCCACCCCGGCAAACCGACGACGTCGGCGCACGAGCTGCTCAGCTGAGCCACGGCGGGCGGTCGTGCCGGTGTCCTGTTCGGACTGCGCCTGCGCGTGCCCGCTCGGCTCCCGGCCGTGACCACCTCCGGTGCGCCGTGCCCGACGCGGACCGTGCCGGTCATGGGCGCAAGGCGGCCGTCAGCAGCAGGAGCTGAGCGGTGTCACCGGGGTTGAGCAGGATCTCGACCTCGTCCGGGACCACCTCGGCCAGCCGGTCGCCGACGACCCGGTGCCACCGCACCGCGGGCAGCCGCCGCTTGTGCAGCTCCGCCGTCACGACCGCGACGCACGGCCGGCCGTCCGGGGACCGCAGCAGCCGCAGGTGGCCCCGCTCGTCGGTGGCGATCTCGACGACGGTGCCGGCGAGCAGGCCGAGGAGCCGCGCACCGGCGGTCTCGTCGGTCAGGACCCGCCTCAGCAGTGCGTGCACCGGATCGGTCGGCAGCGCCCTGGTCTGCGGCACGTACAGCGGGTTCGGCTGGAACGGGCCGAGCCCACCGTCCCCGTCGACCGCGTACGCGCCCACGAGCGCGTCGACCGGCACCGGTGCGCCCGCCGTCCAGCCGGGGTCGGGCAGGCGGTACCAGCCGTCCTGCCGCACGGCGAGCCGGTGCGGCTCCAGCAGGTGGACCTCGGCCACCTGCGTCCAGTCCGGCTCGTCGGACAGCTCGTAGCGGGCGGCCTGGTGACCGGCGCGCGCCGCGAGCCGCAGCCAGTGGCCGCCCTCCTCGGCCTCGCCGCGGTAGCGCAACCGGATGCCGAGCGCGTACGCGGCCAGCACCTCCCCCGACTCCGCGAGGTCGCCGATCACGAAGCTGACCCCGTGCTCCCCGTCCAGGGCGAAGGTGCCGCGGGTCAGCGTCGCCGGCAACGCCGCGGCCGCGCGCCGCCACCAGAGCTCGGCCTCGGCGGCGTCCCCCTCCTCCTCGGCCAGCCGGCCCAGGTGGTGGGCGCTCAACGGGAACCCGGCCTCGGCCGACTCCCGCCACCACCGCCGTGCCGCGTCGAGGTCGCCGCGGTCGTGGTGCAGCTGCCCGAGCGAGTGCGCGGCGAGTGCGTTGCCACCGCGGACCGCCTCCCGCAGCACCTCGGCCGCCTCGTCGACGCGGCCCCGCGCCACCAGCAGGTCGCCCAGCAGACCCGCCGCGACGGCCGCGGCCTGCCGCACCCGGTGCGCGTACTCGTCGCCGGTGGTCCTGACCATCGCCTCGCCGGCCGGGGTGGTCATGGCCATCCGGAGCACGGCCTCCGCCTCGGGCGCACCGCGCCGCACGAGCACCACCCCCAGCCCGCTCACCGCGACCCAGTCGCCGACCTCGACGGCCCGCCGGTACCAGTGCTCGGCCTCGTCGAGGCGGCCGAGCCGGTTGTACAGCGCCGCGAGGTCGTTGAACGCGGGCCGGAACTGCCGCCGCGCCGCGAGGGTGTACCAGCGCACGGCGTCCTCGACGGCTCCGGTCACGTCGGCGAGGTGGCCCAGCCGGAACGCGGCGGCACCGCTGCCGGCCTCCGCCGCCGCGGTGTACGCGGCGAGCGCGGCGTCCCGGTCGCCCTCCTCCGCGATCCGGTCGGCCTCCGCGCACAGCCGGGTGGCCTCGGCGGGTTCCGGGTCCCCGTCCAGCTCCGGGAAGCGGACGAACCCGGAACCGTCCGCCGTCAGGTGGGCCGCGAAGGCGTAGAACTCCGCCGCCCCCTGCCGTGCCACGACGTCCTCCCGCGTGGCACCCCGGTGCCAGTGGTCCGGGTAGAACACCTGCACCGCGGCACGTTCCCCGGTGGCACCGTTCCCCATCGAGGTCTCCGCGGTGACCGCGAGCCCGGCGGTGACCGCGGCCGTGTCCTCGCCGCGGCGCAGGTGCACGACCAGCGTCCACCGCACCAGGTCGACCACGTTCGTCACCGGGGCCAGCACCAGCTCGGCGACCTCCCCCGCCGCCACCCGCAACGGCAGGGTCGTGGCGCCGTCGAGTCCGCGCGTGGTGCCGCGGTCCAGGTCCACCTCGACGTCGGGAGCCGCCAGCGGCGCGTACGCGGCGCCCGACCGCACCACCTCCTCGACGAAGTCCGGTGTCAGCGGCGCGGTGTGGTGGTTGTGGACCAGGCTGACCCCGTCGGCGTCCAGCGGCAGCTCCAGGACCTGCGCGATGCCGACCCGTTCGACCACGACCGCGCCGCGCACCCGCAGCACGACGTTGTGCCCCGTGAGCGGGACGTGCTCGGCCACCGGCCCGGTGACCGGTCCCGGAGCGATGACCGCGCTCATGTGGGTGCGGGTGCTGACCTCGACCACGCCGGCGAACGCGGGGTCCTCGACCACCACCGGCACGACCCGGACGGGGTGGGTCAGCACGTACACGCGACCTCCCGTCACCGCACCGCCCCGGGGTAGCGGGCGGCGGTGCGGAACGGCCAGTGCCCGAGCCCGACGCGCAGGGACCCGCTGCGCCGCCCGCACACCCAGTCCAGGTGCAGCACCCACTCGACGTCGCCCTGCTCGGTGACGACCTTGAGGTCGAACGCCTCCGACTCGTGCAGGCCGACCTCGTAGGGGAAGTCGGTGTCCCCCAGCGCACGCAGCCGTGGAGGCGTGGCGTCGAGCAGCACCTCGAACCGGCGGCGGGGCACCGCGGCGGCGTGCCGGTTCAGCGGCCCTGACCGGTCGGTCCTGGTGAGCACCTCGACCCGCAGCTCGGCGAGCACCACCGGGGTCCTGGACACGCCGGTGACGATCAGCTGCACGGAGTGGCCGCTGGCCGGCACGTCCACGACCCGGTCGCCGTCGGTGAGGGAGACGTAGTCGAGGTTGCGCAGCCGCACGTCGACCACGAGCGGGTCGGCGCCGGGATCGTCCTCGGGCACCTCGGGTGGCACGTGCACGGTGACCGGGCCGTTGATCGTGCCCACCTGGAGGGCGACGCCGTTGACGGTTCCGATCTCGTTGCGCACCGGCGGATCGCTCATGGCGACGACGTTATCGGGATGCCGGCGGGCCCAGTGGTGGATTCCACCTGACCGCGGGACTGGAAAGGCCGGTGTGGCGGCCCGGGAGCCCGCCGGGCCGCCACACCGCTGTGGACGCGAGAGGGCGAGGCCGGCCCCACCGGCGCGGTACGAGCGCACGCCGCGGGCGTCTGGTCCGCCACCTGGCCGCGCGGCGCGTCGGAGTCGCTCGTCTCCGCTTGCCCTGTACCGGTGGGGCCGGCCTCGGATCTAGGGCCTCGCGCGTCCTCCGCCCGAGCGCACCATCTCCGGCCTCGACCGCGAGTGCCTCCGCCGCTGCAAAGGCGGGGACGTCGACGACGAGACCGACGGGGGAACCGACGATGCGCGGGCGGCGACTGGTTCGGGAACGGGGATCTGGGTGGTGGGCAGCGGCTGCGGGGTCTCCTCGGCCGGCTGGGTCCACACCGGACGGCTGAGGTCCACGGTGTTCTGCCGGAACAGCTCCGGCGTCTCGGTGATGATCTTGCCGGGTTGTTCGAGGCCGACGATGCCGACGAGCTTGCCGTCGGCGATGAAACCGGTCAGGCCGTTGACGTCGGTGGTGTCGGTGCCCAGCACGGGCAGGCCCGCGCCCTGCACGCGCATGCCGTACTGCTCGGTCCAGAACCGCGGGACCGGCGTGTAGGGCTTGGCGGAGTTGCGGCCCACCAACAGGTTCTCGGCTGCCGCGCGGCCGCCCTCGACCGCGTTCAGCCAGTGCTCGACGCGGCGGACGACGCCGTTGAAGCGCAGGTTCGGCCACCGGGCCACGTCACCGCAGGCCACGATGTTCTCGGCGCCGACGACGTGGTTGGTCGCGTCGCAGAGCACGCCGTCCTCGATGACGAGGCCGGAGCCGCGCAGCCAGTCGACAGCGGGCGAGGCGCCGACGGCGAGCACGACGCAGGAGGCGAAGAACACCTGGCCGTCGCTCAGGTGGATGCCGATGCCGCCGGGCTGGCGCACCCAGTGCTTGATGCCGACGCCGGTGGCCAGCCGCACGCCGTGCTCGACGTGCGCCTCGGTGATCTTCTTGCCGATGTCGTCGCCGACGACACCGCCCAGCAACGCGGGCGACCGGACGATGAGGGCCACGTCGCGGCCCATGTGCCGCACGGAGCAGGCGAGCTCGCAGCCGATGAAGCCACCGCCGATGACGGCGACGAGCCCCTGCGACTGGCGGATGTTCCTGCGGATCGCGACCGCGTCGTCCAGCGTGCGCAGCACGTGCACCCGCGGGTCGTGGCGCGGCGCCCCGCCCATCGCCCTGGCGTCCACGCCGGTGGCGATGATCATGCCGTCGTACTTGATCTCCTCACCGCCGGGCACCCAGACGGACTGCGTCTTCGGGTCCAGGTGCAGCGCGGGGGAGTTGAGGCGCCACTCGGCGTCGAGGTCGCCCGAGTACGACAGCAGCGAGTCGTCGGGGTGCCACTCCCCCGTGATGATCTGCTTGGACAGGCATGGGCGGTGGTACGGGAGGTGGCGTTCGGCCGACAGGATCGTGATCCTGCCGTCGAAGCCCATCTCGCGCAGCCGTTCCGCGGAGCGGACTCCACCGAGTCCGCCGCCGACGACCACAATCCGCTCGCTCACTTCACTCGCTCCCTGATCTCGATCGCGCGCATGGGGCACGCGCGGGCGGCCGACCGCGCCTGGGCGAAGTGCTCCTCCGGCGGGCGGCGGTTGTAGGTCAGGCGGTTGTCCTCGATCAGCTGGAAGACGTCGGGGGCCTCCGCCTGGCAGGTGCCGTAGCGGTGGCACTTCTCGTTGTTGACGCTGACGTCCATCGCGTCGCCCTCGCCGATGCCGGGCTCCTTGCCCCGCTCGGGCTCCAGCATGCCGATGCGCATCAGCACCTCCGGGGGCAGGAACCGCGCCAGGGCGAGGGTCGCGGTGGGGACGAGGATCGTGAGACCGGCGAGCCACAGCACGGCCAGGTTGCCGTTCGCGATGGCGCCGAACCAGGAGTGCACAACGGTGATCGCCACGGCGATGTACGCCGTCTGGTGGAACCGCAGCCACTTGCGGTAGAAGACCTTGTGCCGCATGGACGCCAGGATGGCGATAGCGGCCATGACCTCCAGTCCGAGGATGCCGAGGGCGTGCCGGAAGAGGCCGCCGTCGACGAAGGGCAGGATGAGCTTGACGTAGCTGAACGCCCCGTTCTGCAGCAACGTGAACGCAAAGGCGTGCACCGCACCGAACGCGATGGCGAGCGACGCGAGCACCATGTGCCCGTTCTTCAGTCCTTCCCGGCCGGTGAGCTTCTCGGCCCACCCGGTCGCGATGAGCACGCCCCAGGACAAGGTCGCGCACATGAAGACGTAAGCCAGCCTGGCGGAGAGTTGGGCCATCTTCTTCAGGCCCGAGTCGAACTCGGACGCCTGGGCCACCAGGAGCGGAATCTGGCTGGACAACAACACTTCCTCCGAACGAACTCCGAACGGGTGAAACTCTCGCGGGAACCCGCCCGGTCCTGCGGTGCAGGAGTGGGCACAGCAGGGCCGGGCGGGTGGGAACAGGTCCGCGTTGGAGTGCCTCTGACCTGGGGACACCACCTCCGTTTCCCGTTCTCAGACGGGGTCTTGCAGACTCACCTCACCGGCCGTCGCGGGCGGAGGACTCGGAGCAGGAGGATCGTCAGGACCACTCCCGCGGCGGTGACCGTGAGGATCACCCACATGTTCGGCCCCTCACCGGAGGCCAGGGTCGCGTTGATGATGCCGCCGGCGGGTACGGGCTCGGCGAACGCGGCGTCACCCGCGAGGCCGGTGCTCTCCAGCAACGTCATGTGCTTCATCACCACGTCGATGCCGACCTGCGCGAACGGCCGGATGAGGTCGTTGCGGGTCTGGATGCGCACCTTCGCGACGAACGCGAACACCGATCCGTGCGCCGCGCGCAGCCGGTCGGCGAACGCCTGGTCGAACGCGGCGCCCTCCAGGCCGTTCAGCTCGTCCATCCAGGACTGCTGCGCCGCGCTGGGCAGGTCGGGGATCGGGACGTTCAGCTGGGCCGAGAGCTTCTTCACCGCCTCGTCCAGCTTCATGTGGTCGAGCATCAGCTGCTTCCCGACCACCTTCACGCGCGGGTTCTGCGCCTTGGTCTGGGCGAGCTCGCCCATCGGCATCTCCCACAGACCGGCCTGGCGCACCTTCACCAGGAGGTCCCGGTCGTTCGCGGTCAACGGGCCGCCTTCGGCCTGCACCGTTCCCCCGGTGTCCGCGGGCTGGGCGGACGCGGTGACCGCACCGCCGGAGAACAGGAACAACATCGCCAAGACGGTGGCGAGGGCTCTGGTCATCGTCTTGAAGTCCTCGTTGTCCAGGAAGTTGGTTCTGGGAGTTGGTTCTGGGAGTTGGTTCAGGAAGTTGGTTCGGGGAGTCGGTTCCGGGGATCGGCACGAGGTCAATAACCGGGTGCGGCCGCGGACGACGAGGGCGGTGGCGCCGTCGGCGTGGCACCGGTCGTACCGGTTTTCGCGTTGTTCTGGGCCTTGCCGCCGGTGATCTTGGCGCCGTTGGGGGCGGTGGCGAACCACACGCCGCCCTTGGCCTGGCCCTTGAGGTCACCGGCCGTCTCGTCCTCGGCGAACGTGTACTGCGGCCACCCGGCGATCGTGAGCTGCTTCGTGCCGTCGGACCTGGTCACGGTCCCGATGAGACCGGGGTCCACGCCGGCGGCCATCGGGTCGTTGTCGGCCTTCACCGGCTTCCACGCCTTCGCGCACTCACCCTCGCAGTTGGACTTCGCGGGTTTGGGCGTGTCCTTGTCGTACCGGTAGAGCGGCAGGCCGTCGCCGTCGGTGACGTGCCAGCCGACCTGCGCGGACTCCGCCACCGCGAGCAGCGTGACCTTGCTCAGGTCCGCCGGTGCGGCCTTGAGACCGCCATCGGGCGTGGTGGCGGGCGTTTGCGAGCTGCCGCACGCGGTGAGGCTGAGAGCCAGTGCCGCCAGGGCGGCGACGGCCTGTCCACGTCGCATCGGCAGGGTCCTTTCTCGGCTTGGGTACCGAGGAGTACGGACACGATCCGGCAACGGTTCACGAACTTCGTGAGGAATATTTGCCTCTCGACTTGAGACGGTTGATGGGGCAAGGATGTCCCCCGTGGCGCGGCATAGACGTCAACGTGAGTTAGACGAACAATCACCAAGACCGGGATCTCTCGAAGAAGAGTTGATCCGTCGGCTGTACGAGGAATTCGGCAGCGCCCTGCTGGGACACTGCATGCGGTTGACCGGCCATGATCGTCAATGGGCCGAGGACATCGTGCAGGAGACACTGGTCAGGGCTTGGCGCAACGCCGAGAAGCTCGAACGTGACCCCGTGCTCCTGCGGTCGTGGTTGTTCACGGTGGCAAGGCGGTTGGTCATCGACGACAGGCGAAAGCGGAGCGTCCGTCCGCAGGAGTTCGAACTGACCCCTTCGGACGAGTCGCCCTCGGGCGGTGAGGAGGACCGCACCCTCGCGGCGATCGTCGTCGCCGAGGCGATGAACGGTCTCTCCGAGGAGCACCGGGAGGCTATTCTCGAAACGTACCTGCGGGACCGCACCGTCGGTGAGGCCGCGGCGGCACTGGGCGTGCCACCGGGGACGGTCAAGTCGAGGGTGTACTACGCGCTGCGTGCGTTGCGGCGTGCGTTGCACGATCGGGGAGAGACGCGGTGACAACGGCACCAGACCACCTCGACGTCGCCGCCTACGTGCTCGGCATCCTCGATGCCGATGAGGTGGAGGCGTTCGAGAACCACCTGACCGAATGTCGGCGGTGTGCTCTTGACCTGCGCGACTTCGCGGTGGTGCCGGACCTCATCGACGAGGCCGACGCGGGCGGGATGCTGAGGGGGACGGCTCCGGAACGCCCGGACGGCAAGTCGGTGCGGGTCATGCTCGACGCGGTGGCGGCCCGGCGCAAGCGCAGGCGGTGGTTCATCGCGCAGGGCGTGGCCGCCGCGGCAGCCGGTGTCATCGCGGTGACCGCCGTGGTCACCACGCTGGTCGTCGGTGGCGACGACGGGTCGAACCAGGCGGGGGGCGGGCAGAACCCCAGCACGTCGACCTCGCAGACGCGGGTGGCCAACAACCAGGCCGACTCGTCGATGCAGGTGCAGCAGCAGGACCCGAACAGCGGTGTGTTCACGAAGATCACCGCGTCCGACGAGCCGTGGGGCACGTCGATGGACATCGAGGTCAGCGGGATGTCCGGCCCGTCCAAGGGCTCGCTCGTCGCGGTCGGCCGCGCGGGCCGCGTCGCCCAGGTCACGTCCTGGTTCGCACCGGAACCCGTGGCCGGCGACAAGAAGACGATCCGGTTGCAGGCGAACGTGGCCATGCGGTGGCACGAGATCGCCACCTTCCGCATCCACGACGAGAACGGCAAGGTGTTGCTCGAGGTCGTCGCTTCCTGACCCGAGCGGCGAAAAGCGCCCGGACCACCTGCCCCCGCTCGATCCGTGAGATCCTGTGGGGGCGGTTGTCGTTCTCGGGGAGGCTGTGCACGTGGCGATTGGCCCGTCAGCGGTCGAGCGTTGGCTCGATCTGTCCACATCGGAGCTGCGCGCTCAGGTGACGAAGCTCGTCTCGGCCCGGTTGCCGGGTGATCACGCGGTGTGGCAGGCGGTCCGGCGGCATCCCGCGCTGGTCGCGCGCATCCGCGGTGTCCTCTCCGGACTCGCGGCGTCCGCGGCCGGCAGCAAGGACGAGGCGATGCAGAAGGTCTGGATCTCCAAGGCGCGGCAGGCGCTCGACGTGTCCGCGCCACCACCGGTGAAGGCGGCGCGCAAGCCGGTGGTCAAGGAGGTTCCCGCGGAGGAGGCACCGGAGCAGGTGTTCGACTTCGCGCAGCCGGAACCGCAGCGGCAGCCGCCGAAGTCCATCCCGACGATGCTGTTCCAGGAGCCGAGTTAGCGATGGTCGTCTTCGGAGCGTTCATCTCCCTGTCCGGCCTGCTGATCCTGCTGCTGCGCGACGCGCCGCTCGGTGGCCTGAGCCCGACGCCGGTCGGCTGGGTGATGACGGCACTGGGCCTGGTGTTCCTGGCGCTGGGCGTCGTGCGCTACCGCCGCAGGCGTGCGCAGGGCCTGCCGGGGCCGGTCGGCAACCCGATCACCCGCGCCAAGGCCCTCCCGCGGTTGTGGAAGGCCTGGCGCAGCGGCGCGTACCGGGGGCTGCCCCGCAACCAGCTCGCCCTGTGGGCGGTGGCGCTGGTGTACCTGGTCTCGCCGATCGACCTGGTGCCGGAGCTGCTGCCGGTGATCGGCGTGACCGACGACGCGGGGGTGCTGGTGTGGCTGCTCAGCAGCCTGTCGGTGGCGTCAGGGACGTTCGTGCGCTGGGAGAAGGACCATCGCGACCCTGGTCGCGGGATCGAGGCCCCGTGAGGCCTCCTCGCGCATGAGCTCCGCGAGCCCCGGTGACGGCTCGGTGACCGTCCGGAACCCGAGCCGCTCGTAGTAGGGCGCGTTCCACGGCACGTCGCGGAACGTCGTGAGCGTCACAGCGCGGTCGGCCGGCGTGACGTGCTCGATCAACGCCGCGCCGATGCCCTGCCGTGCGCACGACGGGTGGACGCTCACCTGGTGGATGTGGGTGGCGTCGTCCACGGGGCCGACCGCGATGAACGCCACGGGCACCCCGCTGCCGCCCACCGCGACCCAGACCTCGTGCTCTGCCAGGGCTTCCAGCGACATCGGGGCGTCGGCGGCGATCTCGGGCATGCCGACGTCGGTGAACGGTTCGCCGGAGGCGACTTCGATCTCCTGGAGGTACGGCAGTTCGGCTGGTTGGGCGAGGCGGATCAACACGCCCGCCATCCTGGTAGGCCGGACACCGACCGCGCAGCCGAATCGCGTTAAAGTCCGACGTGATGCGAACCAAGACCGTGCGCGTCCTCTTGGTCGAGGACGACGATGGTGACGCGGTCCTCGTCGAGGCGCTCCTCGAAGAGGCGAACGCGCCATTCCAGCTGACGCGTGCCCGCACGCTGGCCGAAGCGGAGACCCTGCTGGCCGACGCGGAGTGCGTGCTGCTCGACCTCGGCCTGCCCGACTCCCACGGCCTGAACGGCCTGCACCGGCTGCTGGGCATACCCCGCGCGCCCGCGATCATCGTGCTCACCGGCCTGGACGACGAGGGCGAGGGCATCGACGCGGTCGCGGCCGGTGCCGAGGACTACCTGGTCAAGGGTCAGGTCGACGGCGAGCTGCTGCTGCGCGGCGTGCGGTACGCGGTCGAACGGCGCCGGGCCGACGACGCCCAGCAGAAGCTGCGCGAGGCCACCCTGGTCGCCCAGGA
Organism: Lentzea sp. NPDC042327; assembly: GCF_040647275.1. NCBI lineage: Bacteria > Bacillati > Actinomycetota > Actinomycetes > Pseudonocardiales > Pseudonocardiaceae > Lentzea > Lentzea sp. NPDC042327. Next base: position 102,520 of record NZ_JBEZBX010000011.1, on the reverse strand, counting down.
ACGCGCCCGCCTGGAACGCGGCCTGCTCCCTCCCCCGCTGCTCAAGGGCTCCGACCTGGACCTGGAGGTCCGCTACCAGCCCGGTGGCCAGCGGATGCTGCTCGGCGGTGACTTCTACGACGCGGTCGGCCTGCCCGACGGCACGGTGCACGCGATCATCGGCGACGTCTGCGGCCACGGCCCCGACGAGGCCGCGCTGGGCGTCTGCCTGCGGATCGCGTGGCGTGCGCTGGTGCTCGCGGGCGAACCGCCGGAGAAGGTGCTGCGGACGCTCGACCAGGTGCTGGTCGCGGAGCGGCACGGTGAGGGCATCTTCACCACGGCCTGCACCGTCACCGTGGCACCGGACCGGCGCTCGGCCCGCTACTTCCTCGCCGGTCACCCCGAACCGCTGCTGGTGGCCGGTCAGCAGATCGTGGACCTGCCCCAGTCGAAGATCGGCGTGCCGCTGGGCGTGCTGCCCGACTACGCGTGGACCGGCGTGGACGTGCCGCTGCCGCCCGGCTGGTCGCTCATGTGCTTCACCGACGGCCTGATCGAGGGCCGGGTGCCCGACGACACCGACCGGCTCGGTGTCGAGCGCCTGTGCGAGATCATGCAGGACGAGCTGCGCCGCGGCACCGCGTCGTGGCTCGATCCGGTGATCGCGGAGGTTACCCGGCTCAACGGCGGGGAACTAGACGACGACATGGCCGTCCTGCTGCTGAAAGACCCCAGGTGAAGCTCACGTGAAACTGTCCGACCGGATGCCGGCCAGCCGGATGCTGGTCGTCATCGTCACGGTGCTGCTCGTGATGACGGCGGTGGCGATCTCCTCGACCGTGGTGGCGCTCGACTCGCTTTCTACGGCCCGCCAGCGCGCGGTCGACGCGGTCGAGCCGGCCGCGCGGGAGGCGAAGGACCTCAACCGGGCGTTCCTCGACCAGGAGACCGGCCTGCGCGGGTTCGTCCTCACCGGTGAGGACGACTTCCTGCGGCCCTACCTCGACGGGCAGAACGCCGAGCGGGAGGCCGCGCAGCGGGTGCGCGACCACGTCGGTGACCCCGGCGGCCGGCTCGACCGCATCGGCCGGCTGGCGGGCCAGTGGCGTGCCGAGTACGCGGAGCTGACGATCACCGCGGTCCAGCTGTCCGGTCCCGGCAGCCCGAGCGACATCGAGCGCGGCAAGGTGCTGTTCGACCAGATCCGCGCCGAGCTGGCCGGGCTGCAGACCGACATCGGCGAGCTGGGCCGGCAGGCCAGGCAGGACCTGAGCGCCGCGGCGAACGTGGTGTTGTGGCTGGTCATCGGCATGGGCGTGCTGCTGGTCGCGGTGATCGGCGGCCTGTCGGCGCTGCTGCACCGCATGCTGATCGGTCCGCTCGCGAGCCTCGCCGAACAGGTCAGGGAGGTCGCGAACGGCGACTTCCAGCGCCGCATCGACGTGCACGGCCCGCGCGAGACGGTGATGCTCGGCGACGACGTCAACGCGATGCGCCACCGCATCGTGCAGGAGCTGGCGACGCTGGAGGCGGCGAAGACGGAGCTGCAGCGCTCGAACGCCGAGCTGGAGCAGTTCGCCTACGTGGCCTCGCACGACCTGCAGGAACCGCTGCGCAAGGTGGCGTCGTTCTGCCAGCTGCTGCAACGCCGTTACGGCGGGCAGCTCGACGAGCGCGCCGACCAGTACATCGACTTCGCCGTCGACGGCGCCAAGCGGATGCAGGGCCTGATCAACGACCTGCTGGCGTTCTCCCGCGTGGGCCGCATCACCCGCGAACGCACGATGGTGGACCTCAACCAGGTGGTGCGCCAGCTGGAGGACAGCTTCTCCGAGCGGATCGAGGAGACCGGCGCGACCCTCGTGGTCGCCGACCTGCCCCCGGTGCGCGGCGAGGCGACGCTGCTCAGCGCGGTGTTCCAGAACCTGATCAGCAACGCGCTGAAGTTCAGGGGCGAGGACCCGCCGGTCGTCACCATCGCGGCGGAACGCGACGGCGACATGTGGAGGTTCTCGGTGCACGACAACGGCATCGGGATCGAGCCGGAGTACGCTGACCGGATCTTCGTCATCTTCCAGCGCCTGCACCCGAAGGACGCCTACCCCGGCACGGGCATCGGACTGGCGATGTGCCGGAAGATCGTCGAGTACCACGGCGGCACCATCTGGCTGAACACCGGTGTGGACTCCGGTACGCGCTTCGAGTTCACGCTGCCCGCCACCGACGCACTGCCTGAGGAAACCGCATGAACGAGGCACCGCTGACCGTGATCGACGTCCTGCTCGTGGAGGACGACCCCGGCGACGCGCTGATGACGCAGGAGGCGTTCGAGCACCACAAGATCCGCAACCAGCTGCACGTGGTGAAGGACGGTGTGGAGGCGCTGGAGTTCCTGCGCCGCGAGGGCCAGTACGCGAACGCGCCGCGGCCGGGCCTGATCCTGCTGGACCTGAACCTGCCCCGCAAGGACGGCCGCGAGGTGCTGGCCGAGGTCAAGGCGGACGCCGAGCTGCGGTCGATCCCGGTGGTCGTGCTGACGACGTCGGAGGCGGAGGAGGACATCCTGCGCAGCTACAGCCTGTACGCGAACGCCTACGTGACCAAGCCGGTGGACTTCGACCGGTTCATCGACGTGGTGCGCCAGATCGACGACTTCTTCGTCACCGTGGTGAAGCTGCCGCGCTGATCACGGGCGGTTTCCCGGACAGCGCGGGCAGCCCCGCCGTTCTGGCGGGACTGGTCCACGGGGCTGCCTGCTCCGCCGAGCCCACCAGAGCTGGGCGGTAGCGGGTCCGTCGCCGGCGGTCAGTCGACGCTCAGCACGATCAACGGGTCGTCGTCCGCCTGCACGACCCACTGCTGCTCCTCGCGCGGTTCCGGGATCACGGAAGCCCACAAGCCGTCGCCGCCGGGCCTGATGCTTTCCTTGGGCAGAGTCATGTCCTTCGGCTACCCGGTTCCCCGGAACGTATGCCGGACAACGTGACCGCAATCGCATCCATCACCCGCGCGGTCGCCTCGTCCAGCACCTCGGCGGTCAGTTCGCGGTCGTAGAGGTCGCTCAGGTCGACCGGCGCACCCGCGACCACCTCGACCCGCTTGCGCGGCAGCAACCGCGGCAGCACGGTGCCCCTGGGCAGCAGGTCCTGGGTGCCCCACTCGGCGACCGGGACGACCGGGGCGCGGCTCTCCAGGGCCATCCGCGCGACGCCGGACTTGCCCTTCATCGGCCAGTTGCCGGGGTCGTCGGTGAACCTGCCCTCGGGGAACACCATCACGCACTCCCCCGCCTTCAGCGCCTCCACGGCCGGGCGCAGCGCCCTGGCGGCCTTGACGGTGCCCCGTTCGACCGGGATGTGGCCGCCTGAGCGCATGACCCGGCCGAAGAGCGGCGTGCGCCAGAGCGAGGCCTTCGCGAGGATGCGCGGGACGCGGTCCGACATCAGCGCGAAGACGACGGCGGCGACCGTGTCCGAGTTCGACAGGTGGTTGAACGCGAGGATCACGCCACCGGTGCCGGGCACGTGCTGACGGCCCCGCACGCGCAGGCGGACGAACAGCACGACGATCGGCCACAGGACGTCGATGGCCAGGGAGAACCAGAAACCTCTGCCTCGTCGTGGCATCTTCCACGTCCAGGCGGCGAGCTCGAGCGGGGTCACGCCCGCCATTCCAGCACGCGAGCCCGGGACGGATCAGGGATTGACGGAAAGATCGACGATCGTGACCGCGGGGCGGGTGCACCGGTCGAGTGCGGCCTGCGCCTGGCTCAGCTCGGCTTCTCCCGCTCTCCCGACGACGTCGTCGAGAACGGGTTCGAGCCTGCGCTCGGTCAGTCGTTTGACGACGCTTTCGGTCATGCCCGTGATGCCGGCGTCGTTGGCCACCGCGGTCACCTCCAGGCCGGGGCGCTCGCCGGCCGGTGCCGAACGCCGCCGGGGGACGAAGAGGAACCTCCTCGCCAGGCCCAGGTGCGCGGCGGCGCACAGGCCTGCCGCACGGTGGACAGCCCGTACCGCGAGCACGCCGGACAGCACCTGAGCCCGCCGGCTGCCGCCGCTGTCGTGGTCGGAGGAGAGGTGGCGCAGGCAGGCCCGCCGCACGACCTGTTCCAGGGAGGGGGACCGGAGGGCGTCCTCGACGCCTCGCACATCCCCTTCCAGCAGCTGTGGATACCTTCGGCGCACTTGGTCCACGTACTCGGGCGAGCGCTGACCGAGCATCATGTCGCGCTTGAGCCACTCCGCCTCGTGCGGACCGCTGGGGGCCTCCGCCCCGGGGTCCCAGGGAACGCCGTACTGGCGGATCTCACCCATGAAGACCTCGACCGACATGGAACCGCCGCCGGTCGGCCTCCTGACGGTGAACGAGCGCATTTCTTCGCGCATCCTGTCGATCAGCTCCGCGGCGAGGAGAGCCCGCCGGACGAACTCCGGGGACTCCACCTCCACCTCACCGGAGATCAGCGGCGACAGCAACTCGTTGGCGGCGGCACCGAGGGCGACGCTCTTCTTGAACAGCCTCCAAAGATTCGATTCGTCGCTCGTGCCCGTCCAGGTCCTCGTTCTTCCGTCGCCGTACGCGGATGCGATTCGGACGTCCGGCATGCCGTCGGCGCTCACGACGACCGTGGGCGCGTTCCACGTGACGACGGACGCGAAAGCCTGGCGTGGCGGATGCCCGGCTCCGGACGCTTCCGCCAGGTCGGCGTAGTAGCGCCGGAACGCGCACGCGGACCGCCCGACGCGGAGGTGCCCGAACGCCTGCTCGACCTCCTGCCCGGTCTCCACGGCGAACCGCGCCACCGCGCTGCCGCAGAACCCCAGGCCGACGAGCAAGCGCCGCGCCTCGTCCCGGCTGACCTCCGCCACCTCGGGCAGGCCGGCGAGCACTTCCGAGCTCAGCTCCCTCACGAGGTCCTCGGCCGCCGCCGCGCTCTTCCCGGCACCCCAGGCCGCCGTGGGCAGGCGCCGCAACACCCACTCGTCTGCCCGTGCGACGGCTCCCGATGCCGCTAGACCAATCATCGCAAACTCCACCGTGGGCCTGGAACACGACGAGTCGAAAAACAAAAGATGTGCGCCACACACCGGCGGAATTCACGACAAAGCCCGAGGACCATTGACGCGATTCCGTCGAGGAAAGCCGGTGAGTCACCTCACCTCGTGGTATCGACTGTAGTTTCCCCGTCGAGAAGAATGAAGCGAAAATGGAGGAATGCCCGTTTGGTCATCGCTCTTGCCCGAAACTCCCTCAGGCTCTCCGCCGTCAGGGCAAGTATTCGAACACGCCCCCGGACTCCGTCCGGGTCAGTTCGCCGCGTTCGACGAGGACGTCGAGGTGCGCGGCGGTCTCGCCGATCGCGAGCACCTGGTTGAACATGTCGAGGTCGTCGAACCGGCGTTGCCGGCGGGTCCAGCCGATCTTGCGGGCGGTCTCGAACGCGGTGCCCGCGACGGCCTTGCCGATCTCCTCCAGCCGCTGCTCGTGGAAGCTCAGCAGCTCGTCCACGCGGGCGTGGACGCTGTCGGTCACGGGACCGTGTGCGGGCAGGAGCTTGAGGTCGGGCAATCCGCGCGTGAGCCGCAGCGAGGTCATGTAGTCGCCCAGGGGCAGTTCGGGGCGCAACGGCTCGAAGCCGATCGACGGGGTGATGTGCGGCAGGACGTGGTCGCCGGAGAACAGGACCTTCGCGGTGTGGTCGACGAACACGACGTGGCCGCGGGTGTGTCCCGGCGTCGGGATGACCTCCAGGCTGCGGTGCTCCAGGTCGAGGGTCGACGCGGTGAGCCACTCGTCGGGTTCCTCGTAGTCGCGCAGCGCCTCGCCGCGGTCGACGCTGTGCATGATCTTGACCCACGTCTCCGCGAGCTCGCCGGCACCCCACTTGCGCAGGTCGGAGACGTGCTGGTCCTCCTGGCCGTGCAGCATGTGCCGCAGCGACGGCTGCTCGCCGAGGCCCAGGCCGATCTTGCTGCCGAACGTCCGGCGCAGCGACACCGCCATCGTGAAGTGGTCGCGGTGCACGTGCGTGACGAGGAACCGGCGGATGTCCTCGAAGCCCTTGCCCAGGGTGCCGAGCGCGGCCTCCAACTGGTCGCGGGCCTCGTCGAGGGCCCAGCCGGAGTCGATCATCACCAGGCCGTCGCCGTCCTCGACCGCGTACACGTTGACCGCCCGCAGGCCGTCGTTGGGCAGCGGCAGCGGAATGCGGTGCACACCTGGTGCCACCTCGAACGCGCCCGGCTCACTCCACACGCCCGCTCACCCCGATCGTTAGCGCTCGCAACTATCTACCGGACGGTAACACGGTATTCGGGGTGCTTGTCGATGTACTTCGCCACGAACGGGCACAGGGGCGAAATCTTCACCCCGCGGGCCTGGACGTCGTCCAGTGCGAACTTCGCGAGCTGCCCGCCGAGGCCCTGCCCGGCGTAGGCGTCGTCGACCTCGGTGTGCACGAGCGCGAGGACGCCGCCCACGTCCCGGTACTCCAGGAAGCCCGCGAGCTTCCCGTCGACGTGGACCTCGTAGCGGCTCTCCGCGCGGTTGTCGGTGACCATGTCGACCATCTAACCCCGCGCGCTGGAAAAATGTCCGTCATGGACGTCTACCTGCTGATCCTCGGCGACCACCTGCCCAACCCGTGCACGGGCCGGGAGGTGCCGCAGGCCGAACGGCTGCGGGCGATGGTCGAGCAGGCGGTGGTGGCTGAGGATGCGGGGTTCGCCGGCGTCGCGATCGGCGAGCACCACTTCACCCGCTACATCGTGTCCGCCCCCGAGCTGCTGCTGTCGGCCGTGGCGGCGCGGACGACCACGCTGCGGCTGTCCACGGGCGTCACGCTGCTCGCCCACCGCGACCCGGTCCTGGTGGCCGAGGCGCTGGCGACGCTCGACGTGCTGTCGAGCGGGCGCGCGGAGCTGATCGTGGCGCGCGGGGTGGACCAGCAGACCGACGCGGCGTTCGGGGTGCAGCCCGGTGAGCTGCGGGCCCGGTTCGAGGAGCACCTGCGGCTGCTGCTCAAGCTGCTGGAGGAGCCGGAGGTGAGCTGGGACGGGCGGTTCCGCGGCCAGCTGACCGAGGTGACGACGACGCCGCGGCCGGTGCAGACGCCGCGCCCCACGGTGTGGATCGGGTCGGGATCGGCGGTGTCGGCCGATCTCGGGGCCGAGCTGGAGATGCCGCTGATGCTGCCCTCGACGCTGCGCGACCCGTCGATCTACCAAGACGTCGTGCAGCGCTACCGCGAACGCTTCCCCACCGGCCGCGTCGGGGTGCCCAGCCACGTGTTCGTGGCGGAGTCCGACGCGCGCGAGCGGTGGCGGCCGCACCTGGCCGAGTACGCGCGGTTCGCCGACCCGTGGCGCGGTGACGGTGACATCGATGTCGACGAGATCATGGAGGGTGCCGCGGTCTGCGGGACGCCCGACGAGGTGGCGGCGCGGCTGAACGCGTTGGCGCGGACGCTGTCCATCGACACGCACCTGGTGATGGTGGACATCGGGGGCATGCCCCACGAGTCGGTCATCGAGACGATCCGGCTCTTCGGTGCCGAGGTGCTGCCGAAACTTGTTTAACACCAACGGCGCCAAGGCTTAACACGGGCCGGTCAGGATCTGTCCCGTGGGCATCACCGTCATCGGCATCACGCACCCGGACCAGGTCGGGGCACTCCCCGGCGGCACGAACGTGCTGGTGCTGGCCGATGACGGCACGTGCGCCGACGAGTTCCTCGACACCGACTTCGGCGCGCACCAGCTGGTGGTGCGGGCCTCCGGGCGCGGGTCGGCGTTCTTCGCGGTGGCGGACAAGGCCCGTGAGGTGGGCGCGGACCGGGTCCTCTTCGGTGGCGTGCACGAGACCGCCACCGGGTTCGTCACCGGGGAGGACCCCGTGCTCGTGCTGGGCGTGCGCCCGCCGGGCGGACCGATCGCGCTCAACGCCGCGTTCGGGCGGTGGCTGGACCGCTGGCCGCGGCCCGCGAGCGCCTACCTCGGCGACGTGGACCACTGGCTCGCCGCGAACGCGCTGCGCGAAGGCCTGCGGGTGGAACTGGTTTCGTGGCGGATGGAACCCACCGTCCCCATGCGACGGAAGTTGACCGCCTAGTCATCCGAAGGCGGAAGACACTGTGCCGCCTGTGGAATACCGTTCCCCTCGCGACCACGCGATGACGCGCACCCGCCGGGGCTGAGAGCTCTCTCAGCATGCCGGTGCTGAGGTGTGGGGGCACACTGGTTCAGGGTTGATCTCAGGGGAAGACCTGACCCTCCGGTACGCCGCGTCGTCGAAGATGGTGCGCAAGAAATCCCACAGGAGGGGACAGACAGTGAGCACGTCCGATGGAGTCGCGGCGAGAGCCGTCGACGTGTGGAAGGAATACGGGTCCGGCGACGCCGCCGTGACCGCGCTCGCGGGGGTGAGCGTCGAGCTGGAGCGGTCGCGGTTCACCGCGATCATGGGACCGTCGGGGTCGGGCAAGTCGACCCTGATGCACTGCCTGGCGGGGCTGGACGACGTGACCCGCGGCGAGGTGTGGATCGGTGACACCAAGGTCACCGGCCTGAAGGACCGGGGGCTCACCGAGCTGCGGCGCGACCAGGTCGGGTTCATCTTCCAGCAGTTCAACCTGCTGCCGACGCTGACCGCCGAGGAGAACATCACGCTGCCGCTCGCCATCGGCGGCAAGAAGGTCGACCGGGAGTGGTTCGACGTCGTCATCGACACCGTCGGCCTGCGCGACCGGCTCTCGCACCGCCCGACGCAGCTGTCGGGTGGCCAGCAGCAGCGCGTGGCCTGCGCGCGTGCCCTGGTGTCGCGGCCCGAGGTCGTGTTCGCGGACGAGCCGACCGGCAACCTGGACTCGCAGTCCGGTGCCGAGGTGCTCGCGTTCCTGCAGCGGTCCGCCCGCGAGTTCGGGCAGACGATCGTGATGGTCACGCACGACCCGAACGCCGCGTCGTACGCAGACCGCGTCATCTTCCTCAAGGACGGCCACATCGTCCGCGAGCTGCTGGCGCCCTCGGCCGACGAGGTCCTGGAGACGATGAAGCACCTCGACGGTGTCGTGGTGCCACATGCTTAAGGCCACTATCAAGAGCTTGCTGTCGCGCAAGCTCCGGCTGGTGCTGTCCGCGCTCGCGGTGGTGCTGGGCGTGATGTTCGTGTCCGGGTCGTTCGTGCTGACCGACACGCTGCAGCGGTCGTTCACCGACCTGTTCTCGTCGGCGTTCGCCAACGTGGACGTCTCGGTGTCGCCGAAGCAGGAGAAGGGCAAGGAGCCCCAGCCGCTCACGCCGCAGGCGATCGCCGACGTGAAGGCGGTGCCGGGCGTGGCGTCCGCGGTCGGCGAGGTGCAGGGGTCCGCGCGGCCGATCGGCAAGAACGGCAAGGTCATCACGACCTCCGGCGCACCGCGGTTCGGCACCAACTGGACCGGCACCGGTCAGGAGAAGATCCGCGACGGCAAGGCTCCCGCGGCCGACGACGAGGTCGTCGTCAACGCCTACCTCGCCTCGACCGGTGGCTTCAAGGTCGGCGACGAGATCGGGCTGCTCACGCTGGAGCCGAAGAAGACCTTCAAGATCGCCGGTGTCTACGAGTACGCCGGTGGTCGCGAGTCGCTGGGCGGCGAGCTGTCCGTGGCGTTCACCGAACCCGTGGCGCAGCGGCTGTTGCTGGGCAAGCAGGACGCGTACTCCTCGGTCACCGTGACCGCCGCGGCCGGCACGTCCGACGACGCGCTGCGCGACGCCGTGGCCGCGAAGCTCGGCTCCGGCTACGACGTGAAGACCGGTGCGACGCTCGCGAAGGAGCAGGCCGACCAGATCAACGAGGGCCTGAAGTTCTTCAACTACGTGCTGCTCGGGTTCGCCGGCATCGCGTTGTTCGTCGGCATCTTCATCATCCTCAACACGTTCTCCATCATCGTCGCCCAGCGCACGCGGGAGCTCGCGCTGCTGCGGTCGATGGGCGCCTCCCGCGGCCAGGTCATCGGCTCGGTGGTGCTGGAGGCGTTCGTGATCGGCCTCATCGCGTCGATCGCCGGCCTCGGGGCAGGGGTCGGCGTCGGGGCGCTGCTGGCGACGATCTTCAGCTCGGTGGGCGGCACGAACCTGCAGCTCGCGGGCATCGGGGTGCCGGCGTCCGCGGTGATCTCGTCGTTCGCGGTCGGCATCGTCGTCACCGTGGTCGCGGCGGTCCTGCCTGCGCTGCGGGCGTCGCGGATCGCACCGGTCGCGGCCATGCGCGAGGCGGCCACGCCGGACCGGCCGCTGACGAAGATCACCATCACCGGCGCGCTGGTCGCGGCCGCCGGTGGCACGGCACTGGCCTTCGGCTTCCGGCAGGCGTCGTTGCCGTTGATCTTCGGCGGCATCCTGGTGGCGTTCGTGGGCGTGGCGCTGCTGACGCCGATCCTGTCGCGGCCGATGGTGTCGCTGATCGGCCGGCTGCTGTCGTGGTCGATGCCCGGCCTGCTGGGCCGGCGCAACTCCGCCCGCAACCCGCGCCGCACCGCCATCACCGCCGCCGCGCTGATGGTGGGCATCTCGCTGATCACCGGCGTGAGCGTGGTGCTGACGTCGGCGACCAAGTCGATCGAGAAGCTGGCCTCCGGTCAGCTGCAGACCGACCTGATCATCTCCGGTGAGGGCCAGGCGGAGGGCCAGCCGGCGACGTTCCCGCGGGACGTGCTGTCGGAGGTCGAACGGACCGAGGGCGTGAAGTCGGCCGTCGGCTGGTCGCAGGACGGTGTGCTCCAGGGCGACAGCCAGCTGTTCGCGGTCGGCGTCAACGACGTGCCCGCGCTGGCGACGATGTTCGCGCTGAAGCCGAAGTCCGGTGAGATCGCGCCGCTGAAGGACGACCAGCTCGCGCTGCCCGAGGAGATGGCGGCCGAGAAGGGCTGGACGGTCGGCAGCACGGTGTCGCTGCAGCTGGCCAGGGCCGCGCAGCCGCAGACCTTCACGGTCGGGTTCATCTGGGCCAAGTCCCAGGTGCTGCAGGGTGCGCTGGTGCTGCCGGAGTCGGCGGGCAAGAACTTCCGCTCCGACCGGGTCGCCCAGGCGTTCGTGCAGGTGAACCCCGGCACCAGTGCGGCGGACGTGCAGAAGCGGGTCGAGCCGCTGTTCGCCGACAACCCCGAGATCACCGTGCAGGACCGCAGCGCGTTCGTGAAGCAGACGACCTCGCAGTTCGACACGGTCCTGCTGATGATCCAGATCCTGCTGGCGCTCGCGATCCTCATCGCGGTGCTGGGCGTCATCAACACCCTGGCGCTGTCGGTGATCGAACGGACCCGCGAGCTCGGTCTGCTGCGCGCCATCGGCATGCGGCGCTCGCAGGTGATGCGGATGATCACCGTCGAGTCGGTGGTGATCTCCGTCTTCGGCGCGGTCCTCGGTCTCGCGGTCGGCCTCGCGCTGGGCGTCGCGACCGTGCAGGCGCTGAAGGACCAGGGCATCTCCGAGCTCGGTTTCCCGTGGGCCACGATGGTCCAGTACCTGGTGGTGGCCGCGTTCGTCGGCGTGGTCGCGGCGATCCTGCCGGCCATCCGCGCCGCACGGCTCAACGTCCTGGACGCCATCGCCTACGAGTGATCCTTGTTCTGGCGTCTGCAAGTACTGCCGACCACCGTGTCGGTAGTACTTGCAGACGCCTTGCCCACCGGGGTCAGGAGTGCGGGCAGGTGTCGCGGTACGCGCTGATGGCGGTGTTCGGCGCGGGGGCCGGGCACAGGAACTGGTCGTAGCGCAGGTCGTCGTCGACGAACCGCTTGAGCCACGACAGCGTGAACTTGCGGACGGTCACGTTGTCGCTGCGCGGGTCGGAGTGGTCGCCGCCGCGCAGTTCGAGGAACGCCTTGTCCGGTGCGGCGGTCATCGAGGTGTAGAACGGCAGCGAGTGCTGCGAGTTGGGTGCGGTCGGGTCGCTCTGACCGCCGAGCACGAGGGTCGGGACGCCGACGGCCGACCAGTTCTTCGTGGTGTGCCAAGCGGCCAGCGGGATGGAGGCCTGCAGGGCGGGCCGGGAGACCGAGGCGCGCAGTGCGCCGCCGCCGCCCATCGAGTGACCCATCACGGCCAGGCGCGAGGCGTCGACGCGGGGGTTGGTGCGGACGGCGTAGTCCAGTGCCGCGAGCAGCTGGCGGCCGCGGCTGTCGGGGTCGTCGAAGCCGGACAGGGTGTTGATGGTGACCACCACGAACCCGAAGGACGCGAGCCGGGGACCGAAGTGCGCGACCGACGTCTGGGTGGCGGTGAAGCCGGGTGAGACGGCGACAGCGCCGAACTTGAGGTCGCTGGTGGGGGTGTAGACGGTGCCGCCGCCGAAGTCCGGCTGGCGGGCGATGGTGGTCTGGGTGACGGCGAAGGTGCCGCGCGACGCCTCGACCGACGCGGCCGTGGGTGCCGGACCGCGTTCGTGGGGGTTGGCGACCGCGGTGGCGGTGGCGGTGGGGGCGAAGGCCAGGACGAGTGCCGCGACAACGACTTTGATGCGCACGACGAATACACCTCAATTGGTTGCAGGGGAACCAAAACGGCGTCCCCAACGCTACCGCTCGGTAGGCTCGTCCGATTCGTCCGGTCGGATGGTTACCGAGCGCAGCTGAGCAGGGAATTGTCGTCCGATCAGGTCACCGTAGAGGCGGTATGCGACGAATCAGATGCCGCACAAGGGTGAGCGCGTGCCCACCAGGAGACAGTTCCTCGTACTGAGCTCAACGGCAGCGCTAACAGGTCTGCTGCCCGACGCCCCCGCTTCCGCGCTGGCCGATGTCGCCCAGCCGTACGCGTCCTACTGGCACCTCGCCACGATCCTCGACTGGGATCCGGCGACGGACCGGGACGCGCGGTACAACCGCAGCTCGGTCCCCCTCGCCCGGCGCGTCGTGCCCGCCCGGCCGGCCAACCCGCACGCCCGCGCGAACGAGGCGCGGGTGCAGGCGCTGGTCGCGTACGCGCCGACGAGCGGCAACCCCGCCCAGGGCGCGCTCGACATGAACTACTACGCCACCAACTACTGGCAGTACGTCGACGAGCTGGTGTTCTGGGGCGGCAGCGCCTCCGAGGGCCTGATCCTCGCGCCGAACCCGACCGTCACCGACGCCGCGCACCGCAACGGCGTGAAGGTGATCGGCAACGTGTTCCTGCCGCCCACCGCGTACGGCGGTCAGCTGCAGTGGGTGCGCGACCTCGTCCGGCGCGAGGGCGACCGGTTCCCGGTGGCGGACAAGATGGTCCAGGTGGCCCGCCACCACGGTTTCGACGGCTGGTTCCTCAACCAGGAGACCGCCGGCGGCAACGCCCAGCTGGCCGCCGACATGCGCGACTTCATCGTCTACCTGAAGAGGAGCGGCCTGCGGATCATCTGGTACGACGCGATGACCGACACCGGCAGCGTCTCCTGGCAGAACGCGCTGACCGCGCGCAACCGGATGTTCTTCGCCCCCTCCGACGAGATGTTCCTGAACTTCTGGTGGAGCGCGCAGGGCTTGCAGAACTCGGCGAACCTCGCCCGGCAGATGGGTCGCAGCCCGTACGACCTGGCGTCCGGTGTGGACGTCGAGTCGAACGGCTACAACACCAGCGTCGCCTGGGCCTCGATCTTCCCCGAGGGCGGGCCGCACACCACCTCGCTCGGCTTCTACCGTCCGGAGTGGACGTTCAAGTCCGCGACCGGTCCCGCCGACTTCTACGCGCGGGACAACAGGTTCTGGGTCGGTCCGAACGGCGACCCGGCCAACACGACGACAAACGCGGCGTGGAAGGGCGTCGCCCACCACATCACCGAGCTGACGCCGATCACCTCCCTGCCGTTCGTCACGAACTTCAACACCGGGCACGGCCGCAAGTTCGCCGTCGGCGGCACGGTCCGTTCGACGCAGCAGTGGAACAACCTGGCGTTGCAGGACGTGCTGCCGACCTGGCGGTGGAGCGTCACCGGCAGCGGCACGAAGGTCGTGCCCTCGCTGGACTGGGACGACCCGTACGACGGCGGCACCGCGCTGAAGATCACCGGCACACCCGCGTCCGCCAACGACGTGCGGCTGTTCGCGACGGCGCTCCCGCTCACCGGCAGCAGCCAGTTCGAGGTCGTGCACCGCACCGGCACCGGTCCGTCGCGGTTGCAGGCCGTGCTGCGGATCGGGACCACCGAGCGGGTGCTCGACCTCGGCGGCGTCAGCGGCGGGTGGCGGCGCAGCGTGTTCCCGCTCGGTGAGCACGCCGGTGCGACGCTCACCGAGATCGCGCTGCGGGTGCTGCCCGGCGGCCCGGTGACCGCCCTCGTCGGCCGCATCGGCGTCACCGACCCGGCCATGACCGCACCCGCCGCACCGGCGAACCCGCGGGTGGAGCTGGTGAGCCGCACCGACGCCGCCACGGTGTCGGCACGGCTCACCTGGACCCGCTCCCCCGGCCGGGTCCGGCAGTACCGGGTCTACAAAGCCGGTCCCGAACGGCTCTTCCTCGGTGGCACGCCGAACGACGCGTACTTCGTGCCCGCGATCCCGCTCACGAACGGCGAGACCGCGCAGATCGAGGTCGAGGCGGTCGACGAGGCGTTCGACGTCTCGCCACCCGCTCGCACGACGATCACTGGTACACCCTGACGTAGTCGAGCACCATGTCCTGCGGCAGCTGCGTCCCGGCCCCCGGCGGGCCGGGCCAGTCGCCGCCCACGGCGTTGTTGATGATCAGGAAGAACGGGTGGTCGTACACCCACGGCCCGCGGGTGGTCTCCAGGACGTTGCGGTCGACGGTGAAGAACCGGTTGCCGTCCACGCTGAACGTCATGTGGCTGGAGTCCCACTCGACGGCGAACGTGCGGAACGCCGCCGCCGCGGGCTGGCCGAGGTCGAGCGGGGAGCCGTACCCGCCCGCGCCGAAGTACGCCGGGGCGTGCAGCGTCGAGTAGACCCGGTTCGGCTCCTTGCCGACGTGCTCCATGATGTCGATCTCGCCGGTGTAGGGCCACGGCCGGCGCTGGTCGAAGAAGTCAGCGCCCAGCATCCAGAACGCGGGCCACAACCCCTGCGTGGACGACACCTTGATCCGCGCCTCGACCCGGCCGTAGGTGAACGTGAACTTGCCGTAGGTGTTGAGGCGCGCGGAGGTGTACTGGCAGGTCGTGCTGCCGCTGACCGGGTCGACCGGGCAGGCGCTGCCCGGCGTGACCTCGCGGCGGGCCTGCAGCACCAGGTTGCCGTTGCCGTCGTGGCGGGCGTTGTTGTTGTTCGTGTAGTACTGCAGCTCGTTGTTCACCCCGGGACCGGTCTCCGGCTGCCACTTCGAGGCGTCCGGCGCGGTGCCAGCGGGGGCGTTGAACTCGTCGGACCAGACGAGCCGGCCGGGGAACGACGGGTTCGGCGGCAGCGGTGGCGCGGGCGTCGGGTTGCCGCCGGTGCCGTAGACCTGGAACTCCCACAGCGAGTAGCCGTAGCCGTTCGACCGGGCCGTGCCGTACATCCGCACGTACCGGCCGGTGCCGCTGACGGTCAGCGTCTCCTTGAACCCGCGGCCGGTCGTGGTCGAGTAGAGCTGCCGCCAGGTCGCGTTGTCGTCGGACACCTCGATCCGGTACGCGGTCGCGAACGCCGGGTCCCACTGCAGCACGACCTTGGAGATCCGGGCCGTGGCGCCGAGGTCGACGGAGATCCAGCCGGGGTCGACCCAGCCGGTGGTCGCGCTGGTCGCCCACCGGGTGGCGGGGTCGCGGTCGAACGCCTTGGCCGGGGTGCAGCCACCGCAGTTCGGGTCGTCCTGGAACGTCGAGGCGGACCCGGTCTTGCCATACGACAGCAGGGTTTCCGCGCTGCCGGAGTCGCGGGTGCCGAACACCTGGAACTCCCACAGCGAGTAGCCGTACTGCGTGGCGCGCTGGGTGAGGTCGAGCCGCACGTACCGGCCGGTGCCGGAGACCGCGAGCGTCTCCGTGCCGCCGGGCCCGGCGGTGGTGCGGCGCAGCTCCTGCCACGAGTTGCCGTCGGCGGAGATGCTGAGCGTGTACGCCCTGGCGCTCGCGGCCTCCCAGGCCAGCACGACCTGGTCGACCTTCGCCGGGGAGCCGAGGTCGACCTGGATCCACTGCGGGTCGCTGAACTGGCTGGACCAGCGGGTGCCGGGGTCGCCGTCGACGGCGGCCGTCGCGCTGAACGCGGCGTTCTCGCTGCTGGAGGCGGTGACGGGACGGTTCTGGGAGAGCAACGGGCCGGCGGCCTGCGCCGGCGTGATCGTGGCCGCGACCAGCGCCGCGGCGACGAGCAGGGGCAGTCTCGTGCGGTGGGGCCTTCCTGACATGGGTGCTCCTGAAGCCGATGAACGGGCGACGAGGCGTGAGAGAGCGCTCTCTGCGACAGGAGTTCAGCACCGAGAGTCAGGGCACGGGTGCGTGGTGTCAAGAAAACCGGGACTTCTGAACGTTTCTTGCGGATTGACGCCCGTTTGCGACCTGCGCCATGCTCGAACGGCGTGAGAGCGCTCTCCCAATCCTGCTGCGGAGAGGAAAGCTTCAATGAGGAAGCCTTTGTTCCACCTGGCCACGATCCTCGCACTGGCCGCCGGGGTGCTGAGCGTCCCCGGCGCGGCGCAGGGAGCACCGGTGCGCGTCGCCGAGTTCCTCGCGGAGTGCCCGATCAGCCACCGGCTCCCGGACGACCCGATCGTCCTGCCGAACCTGCCCGGTGCCTCCCACTCGCACGACTTCTTCGGCAACCGCTCGACCAACGCCCGCACCACCCAGCAGTCGCTGGAGGGCTCGACGGGCAACTGCAACCCGGCGGCGGACATCTCCTCCTACTGGGTGCCGACGCTCTACCGCGACAACACCGCGATCGCACCGACCGGCGTCACCTTCTACTACCTCGGCGAGGGCGTGAACAACCCGGCGGCGATCCAGCCGATGCCCTACGGGCTGAAGGTCGTCGCGGGCAACGCGAAGGCCACCGGCGACGGCGACAGCAACGCGCGGTGGTCGTGCCTGCACGCCGGGCACGTGAACCCGTCCAAGAACTTCGTCGAATGCCCGTCCGGCACGATGCTGGAGACCTACCTGGACTTCCCGCAGTGCTGGAACGGCCGCGACCTCGACTCGTCCGACCACAAGTCGCACCTGTCGTACCCCGTCGCGGGCGGCTGCCCGTCCTCGCACCCGGTGCCGGTGCCGAAGCTGCGGATGGTGCTGCGCTACCCGGTGAACGGCACCACCTCGGGCCTGCGACTGGCCTCGGGCACCGGACAGACCATGCACGGCGACTTCTTCAACGTCTGGCCGCGTGCCGAGATGGAACGCCGTGTCCGCAACTGCATCAACGTGGTGATCAAATGCGACCACAACGGAAACCACGGGTGATCCTCTGCCTGCTGGCCGGCCTCCTCGCGGGCTGCCAGCAGGCACCTCTCCCCACCCCCGACACCCCGGTGAGCTCGGAAGCGCAGGGCGCGTTCGGGCAGACCGAACGCGCGTTCGTGGAGCTCTCGATCGGGACCAACGAACAGGTGCTGAAGCTGCTGGAGAACGGCGGCCCGGCCGAGATGGTGGCGCACCGCCGTGAGGAGCTGGAACGGTTGCGCGCGGTGCTGGACGTGCCGTACGTGAACAACCACGTCGGGCACGACATGCCGGGCATGCCGACCGACGCGGAGATCCAGCTGGCGGCGACCGACCCGCAGGCGCGTGACCAGTTCGTGCGCGCGCACCTGACGGAGTCGTTGAAGGTACTGGAGAACGCGCGCGTGGACCTGAAGCACCCGCCGACGGTGGAGATCGTCGAGCTGATGGAACGCCACCGCACGGCGGAGCTGGCCGCCAGGTGAAACGCGTGACGCTGGAGGAGGTGGCGCGCGTCGCCGGGGTGTCGCGCGCCACCGCGTCGAGGGTCGTGAACGGCCTCGGCACGGTCGACGAGGCGCTGCGGCACGCGGTGCAGCGCGCCATCTCCAGCACCGGGTACCTGCCGAACATCGCGGCGCGCTCGCTGGTGACGCGGCGGGCCGACGCGATCGGGCTGGTGCTGCCCGACGAGCACCGGATGCTCGGCGACCCGCACCTGGCGAGCGTCGTGAGCGGCGTGACCCGCGTGGTGCGGCCGCTGGGCATCCACCTGGTGCTCATGATGACCGGGCCGGGGACGCGCGAGCAGGCGGTGAGCGACCTGCGCTGCGGCCGGTTGGACGGGGTGGTCCTCGTGCACACCGACCCGGCGGACCCGGTGCCCGGTCAGCTGATCGCGGCCGGGTTGCCGGTCGTGCTGGCCGGGCGGCCGTGGCAGCCGATGCCGATCACCTACGTCGACGTGGACCAGGCGGCGGGCGGTGCGCTGGCCGGCGAACGGCTGCTGGCGCTCGGCTGCCGGCGCATCGCCACGATCACCGGCCCGCAGGACATGCCCACGGGCCGGGACCGCGTGCGCGGCTTCCTCGACGTCGTGCCGGACGCGGTCGTGGTGCACGGTGACTTCACCAGGGAGTCCGGGATCGCCTCGACCGAGGAGCTGCTCGCCCGCTGCCCCGACGTCGACGGCGTGTTCGCCGGCTCCGACCTGATCGCGACCGGTGCGATCGCGGTCCTGCACCGCCACGGCCGCACGGTGCCCGGTGACGTGGCGGTGGTGGGGTTCGACGACAGCAGCGCGGCGCTGACGTGCGAGCCGGAGCTCACGACCGTCCGCCAGCCGATCGCCGACATGGCGCAGGAGATGGCCCGTCAGCTGCTGCGGCAGATCGCGAACCCCGCCACGCCCGTCACGTCGGTGGTGTTCGCGCCTTCGCTCGTCGTGCGGGCGAGCGGCTGACCGCTCACGCGCTCTTGGACCTGACCGGCATGTTCTTGGCGATCAGCCACGTCGCCGCGACCGCCAGCAGCCACGCGACCGCGGACGCGACGTGCCAGCCGGCGCCGAGCAGGCTCATCTCGTTGCGCAGGAACGGGAGCTCGCCGGAGCCGGGTATCCGCACCTTGGCCATGACCGCGAAGGCGATGCCGAACGGCAGTGCGACGAGGCCCGCCAGTCCGGACGTGTCGAACGCCGCGGCGAGGAGCATGCCGACCGCGCACCACACGAGGTACATCAGGAAGTAGGCGTGCGGCAGCCCGCGGTCCCCCGCGGTCCAGTCCATCAGCGCGTAGACGCCGCCCTCGACGGCGAACCCGAGCCACGCGACCGCGGCCATCGCGGCCGCGAACACCACGCTGAACCCGGTCGCGGCGCCCAGCAGCTCCCGGCGGGTGCGGCCGTGCGCGACCGCGACGGGCAGCACGTTGTGGATCACGTGGACGCCGACGAAGAGCACGAACCAGGGCCCGACCTGACCGGCGGCCACCGACCACCCGCTGATCACGACGTCCTTGAAGAGCGACACGGCGAACGTGAGGGCGACGGTGAAGACGAACACCCCGGCCGCGACGAGCGCGCTGAACCCGGCGAGCGACGTGGCCAGGTGGCGGAAGACCCTCACCGCAGCCCCCCGACCGGTTCGGTGAGGTGCACGAACAGGTCCTGCAACGCGATCGGCCCTAGCTCCAGCCCCAGCCGGCGGGCGTGGACGAGCTGCGCGTCGTCGAGCGTGCCGTAGACCATGACCGACTTGGTGCGCCCCAGCGACTTCTCGCTCAGCACGGTGAGCCCTGCGGTGAACGCGTCGACGTCGTCGGCGGTCCCGGTGACCTCGGTGCCGCGCGAGCGCAGGACGTCGGCCTCCTCCTGGAGCACGAGCCGGCCGTTGTCGATGATCAGGACCTCCTCCAGCAGGGAGGCCAGCTCCTCGATGAGGTACGTGGAGATGACGATGGTGCGCGGGTGCCGCATGAAGTCCTGCAGCAGCGCGTCGTAGAAGGCGTACCGGGTCGGCGTGTCCATGCCGAGGTGCGACTCGTCGAGCATCGTCAGCGGTGAGCGGCTGGCGAGCCCGATCGTGACGCCGAGCGCGGACCGCTGCCCCAGCGACAGCTCGCCGACCTTGGTCTTGAGCGGCAGCCCGAAGAGCTCGACGAGCTCGCGGGCATAGGTGTCGTCCCACGTCTCGCGCCACGCCTTGCCGTACTCCAGCGCGTGGACGACCTTGTCGCCCTTGTCGGCGGCGTCGGTCGTGTGCCGGACCAGGCAGACGTTCCGCATCGCCCGCGCGTTCTCGAAGACCGGCGCACCGTCGAGCAGCACCGAGCCGACGGGCCTGCGGTAGCCGGCGAGAGCGGACATCAGGCTGGTCTTGCCGGAGCCGTTGCGCCCGAGCAGACCGTAGATCTTGTTACCGGACAACGAGAAGCTCATGTCGTCCACAGCGGTGATGGTGCCGTAGCGGACCGTTAAACCCCGCACGTCGACCTGCATCACACTTCCCCCCTGTCGTGCTGCTCGACGCGCCGGATGACGTCGGCGAGCGGAATGCCGATGGCGCGCGCCTCGGCGACCATCGGGTCGACCACCTCGCCGAAGAAGGTCTCCCTGCCCTGTGCCCGCAGCATGTCGCGAGCCCGCGTGCTCACGAACATCCCGATCCCCCTCTTCTTGTAGAGCACCTTCTCGTCCACGAGCTGCTGGAACGCCTTGGCCGCGGTGGCCGGGTTGATCCGGTAGTAGGCGGCGTACTGGTTGGTCGACATGACCTGCTCGTCCGCCTTCAGCGCCCCGCTGACCACGTCCGCCTTGATCCGGTCGGCGATCTGCCGGTAGATCGGACTCCGGTCGTCGAACACGACTACTTCCCTGGTTCGTTACTCATGTAATGAACCATAGCACCGCCGAGGCACGCCGGTCACCCGGTCCGACTCATGACTGGGGTGGTGGCCTTCATGTCGATCACCGCGGGCGCGACAGCCGGGCGCCCCGCCTCCACAAGCATCTGCAAGTACCACCAGCTCAACATCAACAGGCACTTTTCTACTACCAACAGCGCTTCCAGCCGCCCGCGAACCCCAGCCCTGGTTCGGCGAGCGGCGAACATGTTGGTGGTAGTCAGCGGCGATTTGATCAGGTGTTGGTGGTACTTGCAGATACCGGAAGAGCAGGAGGGGGAGAGGGGCTAGCGGATTGAGAGGGGGCGCATGTCGGTCCAGTTCTCCTCGACGTAGGCCAGGCACGCCTCGCAGCTCTCCTCGCCGAAGACCTTCGTCCACCCGGCGGGCACCTCCGCGAACACCGGCCACAGCGAGTGCTGCTGCTCCTCGTTCACCAGCACGAAGAATCGGCCCTGCGGGTCCTCGAACGGGTTGGTCATGGCGTTGGTCCTCTCCGGTTCCACTGACGAGTTAGGTAACCCTAACTCACGGGCGCGGCCACCTTCGCCACAGCGTCCTGCCCGACCGCGGGCACGGCCTGCGTCCGCCGCAGGATCGAGTCGAGGATCTCCCCCGCCCGCACCGCGGTGTTGGACAGCAGCGACGACGTGATGCCGTGCGTGTGCTCGGTGCCGCCCTGCAGGTAGATCCCGCCCGTGACGCCGGCGTCGGTGACCACCCGGTAGTCCCTGGTGACCTTCAACCGCCCGAGCTCGTCCCGCTCGCCGAGCTCCCCCAGCACCCGCACGGGGTCCGCCGGCCGGTACCCGGTCGCGTAGACGATCACGTCGGCGTCGACCGGCACACGCGCGCCGTCGGCCAGCGACTCGATCACGCACCGGCCGTCCGCGGTCACGTCCGTGAGCCGCGAGGTGTTGTGCAGCACCAGCCTCTGGCGGCCCAGCACCTTCTCCCGGTACACCCGCCGGTACAGCTCCTCGATCAGGTCCTGGTCCACGACGCCGTAGTTGGTGTTGGCGTGGTAGCCCATCAGCTTCTTCTTCACGCCCTCCGGCGCGCGGTAGAAGTCGTCCACCGCCGCGGGGTCGAAGATCCGGTTGGCGAACGGGCTGTCGTCCGCCGGGCTGTACCCGTACCGCGCGAACACCCCGTGCACCTCGGCACCGGGGAACCGGTCGTGGAAGAACGCCACGGTCTCCGCCGCGCTCTGCCCCGCCCCGACCACGACGACGCGCCGCGGGTCCTCCAGCTCACCGACCCGGTGCAGCAGGTCGCGGTTGTGCCAGATCCGCTCCCCCGCCTCGACCCCCTCCGGCAGGTTCACCTCCAGCCCGGTCGCGAGCACGAGGTTGCGCGTGCGCGTGACCTGGCCTTTCGCGACGAGCTCGAACCCCTCGGCGCACGGTCGGACGTCGGTGACCTCGCTGCCGTACGACACCTGGTGCGCGACCCGTTCCGCCGCCCACTCGAAGTAGTCGTGGAACTCCTTGCGCAGCGGGAAGAGGTTCTTGTGGTTGACGAAGTCGACCAGCCGCCCGCGTTCCCGGAGGTAGCACAGGAAGCTGAACCCGCTCGTCGGGTTCCGCAGCGTCACCAGGTCCTTGAGGAACGACACCTGCATCGTCGCGTCGTCGAGCAGCATGCCCCGGTGCCACCCGAACGCCGCCTGCTTCTCGAAGAACCGCGCCAGCACCGGCCGCTCGTGCTCCTGCACCGCGATGGCGAGCGCGAGGTTGGACGGCCCGAAGCCGATCCCGGCCAGGTCTGTCACCGGTTCCATCGCGCGGTCCTCCCGTGGCCGGATCCCTGTGCGTCGCGGTTCTCGCACGCAAAGTGACCCTAACCTAACTAAGGCACGCCTTAGCTAGTGCTTTCGGACGTGATCTGCACCGCCCGGAGCTCCGCGATCAGGTCCCGGAACCACAGCGCGCTCTGCTTGAGCGTCCGCTCCTGGGTCTCGTAGTCGACCCGCACGATCCCGAACCGCTTTTCGTACCCGTAGGCCCACTCGAAGTTGTCCATCAGCGACCACGCGAAGTAGCCGCGCACGTCCGCCCCGCCCCTGACCGCCTCGGCGACGGCGGCGACGTGCGTGCGGAAGTACTCGACCCGGTCGGCGTCGTCGACGAACCCGGACGGGTCGGCGGAGTCCTCGAACGCCGCGCCGTTCTCGGTGATCGCCATCGGCACCCCGTAGTCGCGGTGCAGCCGCAGGAGCAGCTCGGTGAACCGCTCCGGCACGATCTCCCAGCCCATGTGCGTCACCGGCCGCCCGGTCGGCACCACCTCGGGTGCGGCGGGGTCGTCGGTCGCCTTCACGACATGCGACGAGTAGTAGTTCACGCCGACCACGTCCAGCGGCGTCGAGATGACCTCCAGGTCGCCCTCGTGCACGGGCAGCGCGGCGCCGCGGGCGGCGATGTCGGCCAGCACGTCCTCGGGATACCGCCCGTGCACCAGCGGGTCCAGGTAGATGCGGGTGCCCAGGCCGTCGGCGCGGCGGGCGGCGTCCACGTCGCGCGGGTCGGCGGAGGCCGGGGTGGAGACGCCCAGGTTCAGCGTGATGCCGAGGTCGGTCACGCCGCGCGAGCGCAACGACCGCGCCGCGAGGCCGTGGCCCAGCAGCAGGTGGTGCACGGCGCGCATCGCGTCGGCGAAGTCCGTGCGACCGGGTGCGTGCCGGCCCACGTCGTAGCCGAGCATCGCCGAGCACCACGGCTCGTTCAGGGTCGTCCACGTGGAGACGCGGTCGCCCAGTGCGTCGTGCACCAGCTCCGCGTACTCGGCGAAGCGGTGGGCGGTGTCGCGTTCCGGCCACCCGCCCGCGTCCTCCAGCTCCTGCGGCAGGTCCCAGTGGTAGAGCGTCAGCCACGGTGCGACGCCCGCCTCCAGCAACGTGTCCACCAGGCGCGAGTAGAAGTCCATCCCCGCGGGGTTCACCGGGCCGCGACCGCCCGGCTGCACGCGCGGCCACGACACCGAGAAGCGGTACCGGTCGACGCCGAGCGAGGCGATCATCGCCACGTCGGCGGGCATGCGGTAGTAGTGGTCGCACGCCACGTCACCGTTCTCGCCGTTCACGACAGCGCCGGGCCGGCGGCAATATGTGTCCCAAATGGACGGTGTACGGCCGTCCTCGTCGTGCGCGCCCTCGATCTGGTACGCGGACGTCGCGACGCCCCAGTAGAAGTCGGCGGGCAGACCGGCGAGCTCAGACATGGACCTCCTCCAACCAGCACGCCACGCGGCGGCGCTCGTCCACGGCGGTCAGCCGCGGCATCTCGGCGCTGCACACGTCGAGCGCGGACGGGCAGCGCGGGTGGAACGGGCAGCCGGACGGCATCGACCTGAGGTCCGGCGGGGAGCCGGGGATGCCGCGCAGCTCGCGGCGCGGACCGCGCAGGGCCGGGAACGAGCCGAGCAGGCCCTGCGAGTACGGGTGGCGTGCGGCGCGGTAGATCTCCGCCGCCGGTGCCTCCTCGACCACGCGGCCGCCGTACATGATCGCGATGCGGTCGGAGAACTCGACGAGCAGCGAGATGTCGTGCGTGATGAAGATGATCGAGAAGCCCAGCGTCTCGCGCAGCCGCATCATCTGGCCGAGGATCTGCCGCTGCACCACCACGTCCAGCGCGGTCGTCGGCTCGTCCATGATGACGACCTCGGGTTCCAGCGCGAGCGCCATCGCGATCATCACGCGCTGGCGCATGCCACCGGAGAGCTGGTGCGGATAGGCGGTCAGCCGGTCGGCGGGGATGCCCACGAGCGACAGGAGCTCACGGCCGCGAGCGGTCCGCGCGGACCGGTCCATCGAGGGCCGGTGCGTGCGCAGCACGTCGTCGAGCTGCGCGCCGACCGAGATGACCGGGTTCAGTGCGTTCATGGCGCCCTGGAACACGATCGCGATCTCGTTCCAGCGCAGCTCCCGCAGCTGCCGGTCGGTGAGCGCCAGCAGGTCGTGGCCCTTGAACCACACCTCGCCCGACGGCACCCGGCCGGGTGGTTGCAGCAGCCGGGTCGCGGCGTAGGCCAGGGTCGACTTGCCGGACCCCGACTCGCCGGCGAGGCCCAGCACCTCACCGGCGTTCAGGGTCAGCGAGACGTCGTGCACGGCCCGCAACGAGCCGTAGTCGACCGAGAGGTCGCGGATCTCCAGGACCGGGCTCATGCGCGCACCTTCCGCAGGCGGGGATTCGCGTACTCGTCGATCCCGAAGTTGATGAGTGCCAGCGCCGTGCCGAGCAGTGCGATGCACAGGCCGGCGGGGACGAACCACCACCACGCGCCCAGGCCGAGCGCCTGGTTCGACTGCGCCCAGAACAGGACCGTGCCCCAGTTCCAGGTCGACAGCGAGACGACGCCGACGAACGACAGCGTGATCTGCAGCATCACGGCGAAGATCACGGTGCCGACGAAGCCGGAGGCGATGACGGCCGTGAGGTTCGGCAGGACCTCGAACACGATGATCCGCCAGGTCCGCTCACCGGACGCGCGGGCGGCTTCCACGAAGTCCCTGCGGCGCAACGACATCGTCTGCGCCCGCAGCACCCGCGCACCCCACGCCCACGCGGTCAGCGAGATCACCGCCGCGATCAGCACGGTGTCCGCCGACGGCAGCATCGACGCCACGATGATGATCAGCGGCAGCGCCGGGATCACCAGGAAGACGTTGGACAGCATGGACAACGCCTCGTCGGCGGCGCCACCGAGGAACCCGGCGGTCACACCGACCACGATGGACAGGATCGTCGCGAGCACACCGCAGACGAGCCCGACGACCATCACGCCGCGGGTGCCGACGAGCACCTGCGAGAAGATGTCCTGCCCGGTCATCGTCGTGCCGAACCAGTGCGCGGCCGACGGCGGCGACAGCAGGTCGTTGCCCATCTCCGACGGGTCGTACGGCGCGATCCACTCGCCGACCACGGCGATCACGGCGAAGAACGCGAGGATGCCCAGTCCCAGGCGGGTCTTGAAGTTCATCTCGGCTCAGCCCTCCCGCCGGGTGCGCGGGTCCAGCAGCAGGTAGCCGACGTCCGCCAGCAGGTTCGCCACCAGCACCGCCAGGGTGATCACCAGGAACACGCCCTGCATCAACGGGTAGTCCTTCGCACCGATGCCCTGGAACAGCACGTAGCCGAGTCCCGGGTAGGAGAACACCATCTCGACCAGCAGCGCGCCGCCGACGATGAACCCGAGCGACAGCGCGAAGCCCGAGATCGACGGCAGGACGGCGTTGCGCGCCGCGTAGGCGAACATGATCCGCCGCTGCGACAGCCCCTTGGCCCGCGCGACCAGGACGTAGTCCTCGGCCGACACGGTGACCATCATGTTGCGCATCCCCAGGACCCAGCCGGCGACCGACGACACGACGATCGTGATGCCGGGCAGCACGGCGTGCTCCAGCACGCTGCCGACGAACTCCCACGACCACTCCGGCACGAGCCCCGCCGCGTAGCCGCCGGAGGCGGGCAGCAGCGGGAACGTCACCGAGAACACCGAGATCGCGATCAGCCCGAGCCAGAAGTACGGGATGGATGACAGGAACGTCGTCACCGGGATCAGCGAGTCGAGCCACGACCCGCGCTTCCAGCCCGCGTACACCCCCGCCAGGGTCCCGAGCACGAACGCGATGACCGTGGTGACGCCGACCAGCCCGAGCGTCCACGGCAGCGACTGCGACAGCACGTCGGCCACCGGCGTGGGGAAGAACGTGAACGACAGCCCGAGGTCACCGCGCAGCAGCGCGCCCCAGTAGTCGACGTACTGCTCCCACAGCGACTTCTTCTCGTCCAGCCCGAACAGGACGTACAGCGAGGCCATCGCGTCGCTGTTCAGCCGGCCGCCGAGCTTGGTGATCATCGCCTGCACCGGGTCGCCGGGCAGCAGCCGCGGCAGCAGGAAGTTCGCCGTGATCGCCGCCCACAGCGTGACCAGGTAGAACACGGCACGGCGCAGCAGGAACGTCATGCCGCCGCCTCCACGTACAGCCAGCAGGCCGCCCAGTGCCCGCGGGAGTCGACGTCCACCCGCGGTGGCGCGTCGGTCCAGCACCGGGCCTGCACCTTCGGGCAGCGCGCGGCGAACTGGCACCCCGCGGAGACCTCGGCGACGTCCTCGGCGGGCGCGTCGAGTGCGACGACGGCCCGGTCGGGGTCGGGCGCCGACTCGATCAGCAGCTGCGTGTACGGGTGCGCGGGCCGCTGCGTGACCGTCTCGCTGTCGCCGCCCTCGACGAGCTGCCCGCCGTACATCACGAACGTCTCGTCGGCGAAGTACCGCGCCGACGCGATGTCGTGCGTGATGTAGAGGATGGCCAGCTTGAGCCGTTCCTTGAGGTCCAGCAACAGGTTCAGCACCCCGAGCCGGATGGAGACGTCCAGCATGGACACCGGTTCGTCCGCGAGCAGCACCTCGGGGCTGGCGGCCAGCGCCCGCGCGATGGCGACGCGCTGGCGCTGGCCCCCCGACAGCTCGTGCGGGTACCGGGAGAGGAAGTCTGCGGGCAGGTGCACCCGCTCCATCAGCTCCTCCGGCGTCTCGGTCCGCTTGTGGATCTTCAGCGGCCGGACGAGGTGGTAGCGGATGGTGTGGACCGGGTTGAGCGAGGCGAACGGGTCCTGGAACACCATCTGCACCGAACGCCGGTATTCCCGGACCCGCCGCACCCGCCTGCCGTCCAGCAGGATCTCGCCGGACGTGGGGTCCACCAGCCGCGCCAGCAGCTTCGCCACCGTCGACTTGCCCGACCCCGACTCACCGACGAGGGCGGTCACGCGCCCGCGGCGCAGGACGAGGGAAACGTCCTGCACCGCGCGCACGCGCTTGTAGGTCTTGACCAGACCCCGTGCTTCCAGCGCGACCTCCTGAGTCATGACGCCGGCTGCAACTTCATGACGATCTGCAGGGCGTTGGGCAGCGTGGCCTGCGGCGGACCGTACGGGTCCTCCTCGGACGGCCAGCCGACCCAGCTCTTCGTGCTGTACTCCGCACCGATCGGACCGGCCGAGGTCGGGATCATCGGCACCTGCTCCACCATGATCTTCTGCAGCGTCGCCAGGCTCTTGGCACGGGCCGCGTCGTCCGTGGCGTTCGCGTACTCGGCCAGCGCGGCCGTGGCGTCGGGGTTGTTGTAGCGCCCGAAGTTCACCGCGGCGGTCTGGCCCAGCGCCTTGAGCTCCGCGCCGTCCATGATGTTCTGGTACATCTCGTACGGCGTCGCACCGGTGTTCGTCCACCGCAGCGAGCCCTGGAACTGGCCGTTCGCGAAGTCGGTGGTCCAGGCGTCCGCGGTCTGCGTGCGGACGGTCGCCTCGATGCCGATCTTCTTCAGGTCGCTCTTGATGATGTCGAGCACGGTCAGGTAGTCCGACCAGCCGGACGGGTTGGTGAGCTCGATCGTGACCGGCTTGCCACCGGGCGCCTTGAGCACGCCGCCGTCCAGCGTGAACCCGGCGGCCGTGAGCTTCTGCTTGGCCTTGTCCACGTTGATCTCGAACCGGGCGTCTTTGTACTCCGGCGCGAGGAACGAGTCACCGGCGGGCAGCGGCATGCCGGTGGGCGACTCCAGCTTCGGGAACAGCCGCGCCTCACCGCGGACGAAGATCGCCTCGCGGTCGATCACGTCGCTCATCGCCGAGCGCAGCGCGGCGTTGTCGAACGGCGCCACGGTGTGGTTCAGCCACAGGCCGTGGATGCCGAGACCGGCAGGGAACCACAGCTTGTGGTTCTTCGGGTCCTTGTCGACGTAGAGCTTCTGGTAGTCCGGGATGAAGACGTACGACCACTGGCTCGCGCCCGAGGCCAGCGCCGTGGTCTGCGCGGTGTTGTCGTTGTAGGAGGTGTACTGGATCTGCGGGACCTTGGGCAGTTCTTGCCAGTACTCGGCGCGCCGCTCGATCGTGACGGTCTGCGAGGTGAACGACTTCAGCTTGTACGGGCCGGTGCCGACGGGGTCGGGGTTGGTGTAGGTCGTCGGGTCGGCGATCGTGCTCCAGATGTGCTGGGGCACGACCATCGCGCTGATGACCTTGTTGCGGGTCACGAACTGCGGGGTCGCGAACGTGACCTCGACCTTGCCGTCCGGCGTCGCCGTCGCGGTCTCGACCTTGAGCGAGTCGCGGTTGTTGAGCGCAGGGAACTTCTTCAGGATCTCGAACGAGAAGGCGACGTCGGCGGCCGTGAACGGCTTGCCGTCGGACCACTTCACGTTCTCCCGGAGCGTGAAGGAGACCTTCTTGTAGTTGTCGGTCCAGTCCCACTTGGTCGCGAGCCACGGCACGGGCTCCTGGGCCGGGCGCGTGTTGTTCACG
This sequence comes from Lentzea sp. NPDC042327, assembly GCF_040647275.1. Classification (NCBI taxonomy): domain Bacteria; kingdom Bacillati; phylum Actinomycetota; class Actinomycetes; order Pseudonocardiales; family Pseudonocardiaceae; genus Lentzea; species Lentzea sp. NPDC042327. Next base: position 73,487 of record NZ_JBEZBX010000011.1, on the reverse strand, counting down.
AACGCCAGCGGCTCGTAGATCTGGTAGCGGTAGCCGAGCGAACCCGCCGCCGACGTGGGCAGGAACGGGTTGTGGTTCTCGGTCAGCGGCCCGTTGGGCATGCCCACCGTCAGTACTCCGGACGCCTTGGTGGTGCTGCCACCGGAGGAACACCCGGCCGCCGCGAGCGCCAGTGCCAGCGCGACGATGACTGTTCTGCGCATGGGGACTCTCCCGATACGAATGATGTGAGAGCGCTCTCTCACAGGCAGGCCGAAGACACCGGTCGCGTGCGGTGACCGGTGGGTTCGGTATTCGGATTTGTGTTCGCGTGCTTTTCTAGGGCGCGGATTCGCGCACGATCAACGAAGTCGGCAGCACCAGCGGGTGGTCGGGCATCGGCTGTCCTTCGAGCGTGGAGAGCAGCATCCGCGCGGCGGCGGCGCCCATCTCCTGGCCGGGCTGGCGGATCGTCGTCAGCCGGGGTTCGGTGTGGCCGGCGACCGGGACGTCGTCGAAGCCGACCACGGCCACGTCGTCCGGCACGACCCGGCCCGCCTCGCGCAACGCCCGCAGCACGCCGACCGCCGAGAGGTCGTTGTGCGCGAAGATCGCGTCGAACGGGATGCCGCTCGCGAGGAGCTTGTCGACGGCGACCTCGCCGCCCTCGGTGGTGAAGTCGCCGTCGACGATGAGGTCCGGGTGCAGCGTCAGGCCCGCTTCCGCCAAAGCGAGCCGGAACCCGTCCAGCCTCGCCTGGGTGCACCCGAAGTGCGGGGGCCCGGTGACGACGGCGAACCTGCGGCGGCCCGCCGCGACGAGGTGCCGTGCGACATCCGCGCCTCCCTGCCGGTTCGTCGTCGTCACCGAGGGGAACTCCGGGTGCGAGCCGCGGTCGTCGATCATGACGACGGGCAGCCCGGCCCGGTAGAGCGTGGAGATGTAGTGCAGCGTGTCCGGCGGCTCGACCACGAGCAGGCCGTCGAAGGCGTTGGCGGACACGTGGTTCGCGAACTGGTTCAGCGACTCCGGCCCGCGGTTGATCGTGTAGAGCAGCAGCCCGTAGCCGTCGGCCTCCAGGGTGTCGACGATGCCCTGCAGCACCTCGCCCATCCACGGCCAGGTCAGCGACGGCGCGAGCATGCCGACCGTGCGGGTGCGGCCCCGCGCCAGCCCGACCGCACGGGCGCTGGGCACGTAGCCGATCTCGTCGATGACCTTGCGGACGCGCTGCGCGGTGGAGGCGTCCACGTCGGGCTTGCCGTTCAGCACACGTGACACGGTCGCCTTGGACACCTGGGCGCGTTGGGCGACCTCAGCGATCGTGACACGCATGCCGAACTTCCTTCCGCCGCCTCTGGAACCGGTTCCGTAACCGGTTCCGCCGAGGTGTGACGCAGTCAACAGCCTCACGTGAGGATTAGTCAATAGTTCAGACGGAAGTTCGTGAGAGCGTTTCCACGCTCTCCGTGATCACCGCAGGTGACACTCCCGTCGCGTGGACGGAACCGGGACGTCCCGGTCTGCGCAATGCGTGCGGCAGCAACATTTTCCGGACGAATTCCGTTACGTCGAACGGCCCAGCAGCACGCCTCCGGATCATCGTGCACAATCGACGTCATGGGGGTTGTGACGGCGGTCAGCCGCAGCGAGGAGTACACGTTCACCAAGCCCGTCCGCGAGAGCATCACGCTCCTCGCCGGCCTTGGTGTCGAGGGCGACGTGCACCAGGGCGTGACGGTCAAGCACCGCTCGCGCGTCGCGCAGGACCCGACGCAGCCGAACCTGCGCCAGGTGCACCTCATGCACGAGGAGCTGTTCGACGAGCTGCGCGCCAAGGGTTACGCCATCGAGCCGGGCGCGATCGGCGAGAACGTCACCACCCGCGGCATCGACCTGCTCGGCCTGCCCACCGGCACGCTGCTCCACCTCGGGCCGGAGGCGGTCGTCGAGGTGACCGGCCTGCGCAACCCGTGCGTGCAGATCGACCGGTTCTCCACGGGGATGCTCAAGGAGGTCGTCGGCAAGGGCCCCGGCGGGAAGCTGGTCCGGCGCGCGGGGATCATGTCGGTGGTGCTGACCGGTGGCGTCGTGCGGCCGGGCGACGAGATCCGGGTCGAGCTTCCGGCGGAGCCGCACCGGCCGCTGGAGAAGGTCTGACCTGGTCCGTTTTCACCCGAACGAGCCAGTACCTTGTTTTGAAATCAACGCTTAGCGTCCCTGGCCATGACCGCGATCTACTCCACCGCGTACAGCCGGGACCTGGGTGACGAGCTCCGCCTCATACGGGAGTCGTCGACGTCGATGCACGGCCGCGCCATGGCGGCGCGGCTCGGCTGGGACCCGAGCAAGGTGTCCAACATCGAGCACGGCAAGGCGCACGCCAGCGAGATCGACATCGTCCAGTTCCTCAGCACGTGCGGCAAGGACATCGACTTCATCGAGGCGTTCCGGCAGCGCTACCGGCACGCCTTCGACCCGTACCTCGCGCAGATGCCCGAGAACCTGCGCACGCTCGCGATGACCGAGTCGCTGGCGACGAAGATCACCAGCTACGAGCCGATGATGCCACCGGGTCTCTTCCAGACGCGGAGGTACGCGCAGGCGCTGCTTGAAGAGGGCGGGATCGAGGAGCCGGAGGACGTGCGGAGGTACCTCGAAGCGCGCATGGAGCGGCAGAGCCTGCTGAGGCGCCACGACCGGCCGGAGTGCGTGTTCTACGTGCACGAGCTCGCGCTGCAGGTCAGGCTGGGCGACGACCAGCTCATGGAGGACCAGTACCTCCACCTGATGTTCAACACCCACCTGGTTCGGCTGGTGCCCGCGCACGTCCGCGCCGCAGCCCCCCAGTCGAAGTGCACGCTGTACGAGTTCGACAAGGCGCCCCCGATCGTGTTCAGCGAGACCGACATGGCCCAGGTGTTCGCGCAGGAGGCAGGCGCGGTGCAGCGGGCAAGGCGGCTCTTCCGGCGCCTGGAGGCGGTTGCCTTGGATGCGGAACAATCGAAGACCAGGCTGGCGGAGTACGTCAGCGGACTTCGAGAGGATTCCGATGCCCCAGGAACGGAACTGGCGTAAGAGCAGCCGCAGCACCGCGAACGGTTCTGGCGACTGCGTCGAGGTCGCCCTGTCGCAGGACGCGTTGGTGCGGGACTCGAAGAATGCAGAGGGCGAGGTGCTGGCGTTCTCCACGACCGCGTGGCGTTCGCTGGTCGGCTGGATCGCCTAGGCGTCACCGAGGTGGCCGTCGAGGATCACCGAGATCGTCCTCGGTGCCTCGACGACGGCCAGATGCGCGGCGTCGCCGACGATGTAGAGGTCGGAGTTCGGCAGGTCCTCCGCGATCTGCCGCGCGCACTCCGGCGGCGTCTCCTGGTCGCGTGCCGCGGCGATCACCACGGTCGGAGCGTCGATCTTCGCGAGCTCCGGCCGCAGGTCCGCGTCCCGGACGGCCCGCGCGCACGCGAGGTAGGAGGCGGTGTCGACCGCCAGCAGGTCCGTGCGGAAGCGCGTGACGGCGGCCGGGGAGAACGCCGGCGTGAACCAGCGCGAGACGATCGCGTCGGCGACCGCTGCCAGGCCCGACGAGCGGACGGCGCTGATCCGCTCGTCCCAGCCGGACTTGTCGGGCTGCCACGCGGACGTGCACACGAGCGCTAATCGGTCGATCCGGTCGGTGTTGGCGGCGAGCCACATGCCGAGCATGCCGCCGAGCGACACGCCGCAGTAGTGCACCCGGCGCAGCCCGAGGTGGTCCAGCAGCTCGACCACCCCGGACGCGAGCGACTCGACCGTGGCGTGCTCGGCGGGTGCGCTGCCGCCGTGGCCGGGGAGGTCGAAGCGCAGCAGCCGGAACGGGAGCGGGAAGTCGTTCCACAGGGCGGTGGTGGTGCCGGGAGCGTTGCCGAGGACCAGCACCGGGGCGTCCTCCTGGCCGCTCAGCGTGAAGTGCGGAATCATGCCCTCGCCTCCTCTTCGCCGGGATGATGCGCCGGTCCGCCGGCCTGCCGCAACTCCGCTCCACTTCGGACGTTCCACCGGTCGGGCGCCGCCGTCCGCATGACGGGAGGTACCCGTGGGCCGGTGGTCGAGAACAGGACGCGCAGGTCCGCACCGCCCGTCCCGCACGGTGGGCCGCCGTCTGCCGAAACCACCGGGCTGGCCCCCGCCGAAACGGTGTTACGGGTAGCAGAATGAAGCGTTGCCCACGCCACCGAAGCCCTCAGGTTGCTGATGAACTCCATTGCTCCGTTCGCACACGAGGCCCTGTTCTACCGGGATGAGGACGAGTTCCTCGTCAGCACGGCCAGATTCGCGGCGGACGGGGTCGACAGCGGCGAGCCGGTGCTGGTGGCCGTGCCGGAGCGCAAGATCGCGCTGTTGCGGGCGCGGCTGGCCGAGCGGGCCGACCAGGTGCACTTCATCGACATGACCGAGGCGGGCCGCAACCCCGGCCGGATCATCCCCGGTGTGCTGATGGCGTTCAGCGCGTCGGCGCCGCAGCGCCGCGTCCGGATGGTCGGCGAGCCGATGTGGCCGGGTCGCAGCGACCTCGAATATCCGGCGTGCATCCAGCACGAGGCGCTCGTCAACACGGCGTTCGAAGGGCGCCAGGGCGTCATTTTGTGCCCGTACAACGCCGGTTCGCTGCCGGAGCACGTGCTGGCGGACGCGCGCAGGACGCATCCGGTGGTGATCGACGGGTCGCGGCGGGTCGCGTCCGAGTCGTACACGGACCCGGCGGGGCTGTCGGAGGTCTACAACGTGCCACTGCCGCCGCCGCCCGCGACGGCCGAGGAGCACGCGTTCTCCGTCGGGACGCTGGCGCACGTGCGCAAGCTCGTGTCCACGTACGCGCAGTGGTTGCGCCGCGAACAGGTTGACGACCTGGTGCTCGCGGTGAACGAGCTGGCCACGAACAGCATCCTGCACGCGTCCGGGCGGGGCGTGCTGCGGTTCTGGCGCGAGGGCGACACGGCGGTGTGCGAGGTGAGCGACTCCGGAACCGGCTTCCCGCCGTCGTTCACGGGCCTGTCGGGCTTCGGGATCGTGATGGTGAACCTGCTGTGTGACCTGGTTCGCACTCACACGAGTCACAGCGGCACCACCGTTCGGGTGTACTTGGGGCGGTAGGGAGTCGCCGCCATCTCATCGCAATGCGCAGGACACGCGGACCTGTTTTCCTTGCACACCTATGACCGACCACCTCTCCCCCCTCGACGTCGCCTTCCTCGCCATGGAGGGCAACAGCAATCCGCTGCACCTCGGCGCGGTGGCCACGTTCACGCCCACTAACCTCGTGCACCCGGCGCGCATCGCCGCCGTGCTCTGCGAACGCGCCGCGGAAGTCCCCCGCCTGCGCGCCCGCGCCCGCACCGGCCTGCTCGGCGGCGCGCGCTGGGTGGAGGATCCCGGTTTCGCGGCTGAAGATCACGTGTTCACCCACCACGTTCGTGGCCGCGACCGCTTCGCCACGCTGATCTCGCACCTGATGGCCCAGCCGCTCGACCTGGCGCGCCCGCCGTGGGAGCTGCACGTGGTCACGGGCCTGGCCGGCGGCCGGTTCGCGGTGTTCGCGAAGCTGCACCACTCGTTGTGCGACGGCATGAAGGCGGTCGGCCTGGGCCTGCGCCTGTTCGACGCGTCCCGACTGTCCATTCCGGATGCAGCGGAGCCGGCGCCGCGCCCGCTGTTCCCGTCGCTGCCGTCGTTGCGGGGCATCAGGGACACCCTGGACATCGCGTCCGCCGTGCTGCAGAACACCCGCCCGCCGACGCTGAACTCGCCGGTGCTCACCTCGTCCACGCGCCCGCGCCGGGTGGTCATGTCGCGTGTGGACCTCGCCGACGTGCACCGCATCCGCCGCGCGCACGGCGGCACGGTGAACGACGTGCTGCTGGCCCTGGTGACCGGTGCGCTGCGCCACTGGCTGACCGCGCACGACGCGGCCGGCCCGACCGCCGCGGTGCGTGCGCTGATCCCGGTGAACCAGCGCACGCGCTCCGGCGACGGCGCGGCCGGCAACTCGATCTCCGGTTTCCTGGTGTCCCTGCCGGTCGGCGAACCGGACCCGCTGGAACGCCTGCGCTCGGTGCGCACCCAGATGGAGTCCGCCAAGGCCGCCGGCCCCGACCGCGGCGCAGGCGCCCTCCCGTTGCTCGCCGACAAGGTCCCGGCCCTGCTCCACCGCCTGGCCGCCCCGGTAGCCGCGCGCTGCGCACCCCTGCTGTTCGACACGCTGGTCACCTCGGTCCCCCTGCCGTCCGTGCCGCTGTCGCTGGACGGCGCCGCACTGGCCGAGATGTACCCGGTCGCACCCGTCGCCCCAGGTCACGCGGTCGGGGTGGCGCTGTCGGTGTACCGGTCGTCGGTGCACGTCTGCCTGCACACGAACCAGTCGTGGATGTCGGACCCGCAGTGGCTCGACGGGGTGCTGCGGCGCGAGCTGGCGGCGTTGAGCGGAACCCGTTCGCTGGTGGGCTCGGTGCGCTGAGGTCTCACCCGACCGGGTGAAGCTCGTCCGGATTCACGCTGGGGCCCGTCTGGTAGATGTCCGAAACAGACCACCTCGCGCGCCCCGCAAAACGGAAACGCGGGAAGGAGGGCCCACGGGAGTTTGCTCCGACGAGGACACGGGCAGCCCACGCCCATGAGCAACACCCTGGTCCTCGACGTGGACGGAACCCTGGTCGACACCAACTACCACCACACCGTGGCGTGGCTGCGCGCGTTCCGCAGCCTCGACCTGACGGTGCCGGCCTGGCGCGTGCACCGCGCGATCGGCATGGGCGGCGACCGCATGGTGGCCGCGGTGGCCGGCGACCACGTGGAAGAACAGCACGGCGACACCCTCCGCACGACCTGGGAACGCTACTTCGACGAGCTGATCGACGAGATCCAGCCCTTCGAAGGCGCCCACCGCCTGATCCACGCCGCCACCGACATGGGCCTGTCCGTCGTGCTGGCGAGCTCCGGCAAGAGCAAGCACATCGAGCACTACCTGAAACTCCTCGACCCCGGCGACGTCGCCTGGACCACCTCCGACGACGCCGACGCCAGCAAGCCGGCCCCCGACCTCATCCAGATCGCCCTCCGCAAGGTGAAGGGCGACCGCGCGGTGATGATCGGCGACTCGGTCTGGGACTGCGAAGCCGCCCGCCGCGCGGGCCTGCCGTCCATCGGCATGCTGACGGGTGGGGTGAGCGAGGACGAGCTGATCGACAGCGGGGCGTCGGCGGTGTACCCGGACCTGGACACGGTTCGCGGGGAGCTGGCGGATCTGCCGTTCGGGGAGGTGGGCGAGTCGGCCAGCTGATGGGCTGGGTGGCGAGTGGCGGCTGAGCCGGGGCGGCTGGGGTGGAGCTGCGGCGACCGTTGGGGTGCGCCGAATGCCGCGGCGGCTGTTGAAGCGAACAGAGCCGAGCCACTCCGAGCCAGAACCGTGCCAAGCGCGACCAGCTGACGCCCTAAGGCTTCTGCCCCTGCGTGGGCCGGGGCTTCGAAGTGGTCGCCGCCCGCTCCTTGCTCCGCCGAGTCGTGTCCGTCTCCTCCGCCACGACGACCTCACTGGTGGGCACGACGTCCGTGGTGGTCACCTCAGGCGGCACCACCCCGGGCGCCGAAGACCCGCTCGGCCCCGCACTCCCCGACTGCCCGGTGGGACGGACCACCCCGGGTTGGCCGGATTCCGCCGTGTGCACCACGGTCACCGTCGACGCTGAAACGGTCACGACCTGCGTGGACGGGTCCGATGCCACCTGCGGTGCCACCGGGGCGTTGTCACCGCCACCGGCCAGCGCGAACACCACGGCCGCGACACCGACGGCCCCGACGGCGAACGCGGCGGCGGTCAGGGCCCAGCGGCGGGAGCGGGTGGGTGGGGTGGGGGTGTCGTGGGCGGCCACCGGTGCGGTGGGCAGGAGGGCGGGTACGCCGCGGCTGGCCTCGTGGGCGGCTTCCAGTGCGGTGCGGCACTCGGCCGCGGTGGGGCGGCGGGACGGGTCGGAGGCGGTCATCGCCGTCAGCAGCGAGATCCAGGACACCGGCAGGTCGACGGGGACGCGGGGTGGGCGGGCGAGGCGGGCGAGGGCGGCCTCCGCGTCGCCGCCGGGGTACTCGGCGCGGCCGGTCAGGCATTCGAGCAGGACCAGGCCGAGGGAGTAGATGTCGGCCTTCGGGCCCACCTCGGCGCCGCGGACCTGCTCGGGGGCCAGGTAGCCGGCGGTGCCGACGAGGATGCCGGAGGAGGTGACCCTGGTGAGCTCCGGCAGGAGGGCCAGGCCGAAGTCGGCGAGGTAGGCCTGCTTCTCGGCGTCGTCGAGGAGGATGTTCGACGGCTTCACGTCGCGGTGCACGACGCCGAGGCCGTGAACGTGGTCGAGGACCGCCGCGACCTGGCCGCCGATGCGGGCGATGAGGCGCGGTGGCAGGGGTTCGCGCATGCGCTGGCGCAGGGTGCCGCCGGAGATCTCGCGCATCACGAAGTACGGGCGGCGGGCGACCTTGCCGGAGCTGTACACGGGGATGATGCCGGGGCACTCGACGGAGGCGAGCATCGTCGCCTCGCGCTGCAGGCGGATCTCGTCGTCGGGCAGGCCGGGGCCGGAGAACACCTTGATGGCGACCGAGCTCGTGGTCGAGCGGTCGTAGGCGCGGTAGACCTCGGCCATGCCGCCGGAACCGAGCAGCGAACCGACGACGAAGCGGTCGTCGATCACCGACCCGGTCAGGTCGCCGTCCCACGGCTCGTTCATGCGCCTCCGCTCATCGCGCAGCAACCTAACCGGTCGCGTGGAATCCCGGCTACCCGGTCACCGTGAAGATCAACCGGGTGGCGGACGGCCCGTGTGCCGTCCCACCAGCTCCTCATCGGTTCAGGCGGGGCCGGCGTAACTGAGCGGGACCTGAAGAAAATTCCACGTGCACCGGATGCCGCAACGCCTTGATGGGCCGATCGGGTGACGTCACTCGAAGCGCAGCTGGTGGCCGACGTCCGCCGTCACCAGGCAGCCGGACATCGACCGCCACAGCCGCACGAGCCGGGACCGCAGGTCGCTGCCGCCGCTCAGCGCCTGGGCGACGAGCTGCGCGCCGAGCAGCTCCGCGACCATCTGCTCGGCGGCGTGCCGGATGTTCACGTCGGCCCTGAGCTCGCCGCGTTCCTGGGCCAGCGACAGCACCTCGCGCACCACCGCGACCCAGCCGACGACCTGGGCGGCGGCTGCGATGTCGAAGAACACGGCCTCCCGCAACAGCTTCGCGCTCACCCGCACGCCGAGGTCGGTCTCCAGCCTGCGGACGAACTCGAACGACATCAGCACCAGCGCCTGCACCGGTGACTTCTCCGCGTCCAGGTACTCGTCGCGCAGCCGGTGCCACAGCAGGGACTGCTCCTCGACCAGGGCGACGCCGAGCGCCTCCTTCGAGCGGAAGTGGCAGTACAGCGCGCCTTTCGACACATCCGCCCTGGAGCACACGTCGGTCAGGCTGGAGCCGGCGAAACCGTCGCGGTCGAACACCTCGGCCGCGGCGGCCAGGAGCTTGGCGCGGGTACGTGCGGACTGCTCACGCCTGCTGTTCATGCCCCGGTCCGCGCGGCGGCACCGGTCGCGGTCGCGACGGCGAGGGTGTCGGGCATGTGCCAGTACTGCTCGATCTCCCCCAGGTGCACGGAGAGGACCGCGGCGAACTGCGCCAGCACCCGCTCGCCCGTCGCGAGCACCCGCCAGCGCGCCCTGCCGAACACGGCCGCGTCGCCTCCGTCGACGACGACCTGCCGCACCGCGAGCTGTTCCAGGTCGAACGTGGCGAACAGCGTCAGGAAGTGGGACTCGACCTCTCGCCGGGTGCGCGCGCCGAGGGCCCACCGGACGCCGTTCGGGTCGGCCGCCTCCCATTCCACGGTCGGTGCGCACAACCGCGCGATGCCGGAGGCGTCCTGTGCCGCGAGGCGCGCGAGGAACACCTGCACCACTTCGACCGTCGAGAGCATTTTTCCTACCTTGTCATCCAGGTCATTGCCTCGGCAACGATGCCCATGGCGGTCACACTACTGAGGGGTGCGGAATCCGAGTGCGCACACCCCATTGGCCCAGCTCAGTTCGGCCGAACATCCGATCGGTTGATTCCTGCGGTACGCGAACGTTCAACGACCGGCGGTATCACCGCAATGCACGGACCGAACTCCCGCGCTTTGCGGCAGTCTGGACGCACACCGGCATCTCACCGAAACGGAGCAGAACCGTGCTCAAGGCAGTCCGTGCAGCCCACGAGCACCAGGAGACCCCGCCGATTACCGCCTTGATTCCGCGGGCGCGGCGAGAGCAGGGCCTGACCCAGCGCGAACTGGCGGACCTGTTGTGCGAGATCTCACAGAACGACAGCGTGACCCGCGAAGAAGTGTCGAGGTGGGAACGCGGGAAGCGCATTCCCGGGCCCTACTGGCGCGCGTGGATCAGCGCCGCCCTCGACGTGCCGCACGACGAGGTCGACCGGGCAGCGCTGCTCGAACGGGAGTCGCGCAGGGCCAGGGCAGAGGACCACCCCGGTTAGCGGGAGCGGGTGGACGGCAGGGGTCCACCCGCCCGCAGGAGGGGCGGCGCCCGGTGGCCGTCACGGGCGCCGCCCCTCCGCAGGCCCTCGAAAGAAAGTCTTCGGCCCTTCTCCGGGATTTGTACTACTCGCGAGTAGCACGATTGGCGGTATGCCGGGGCCTTTCCCGGTGAAGGTGAACAGGATCGCACTCGGGTGAATACTTCGCCGTTGTCGGCAGCGCGTTCAGCGGTACGGTGCCGAGCGCACGCCGGCAGCGACTCGCGTGACACCGGCTACAACGCCACGAGCTTCGGCTTCCACATTCTCTCTCTGGGCGAGAACGAGCTCTGAGCTGTCTTCACAGACTCCTTTCGAGTCCGAACGAGTGAGCCGGAGCCGATCCAGCGGCAAGACCGGTGGGAATTGTCCCGGCCCACTTTTCGAAAGGACAGCACGCGGCGCCCGTTATTCGGCGGCGAAGTGCGCTTGGACGTCCTCCACGAACCGACCGAGCAGCCGGCCGAAGGTCTCCTGGTCCTCGGTGGACCAGTCGGCGATCGCGTCGGCGAACGACCCGAGCACCGCCTCCAGGTACCGCCCGGCCGCCGCGTCACCCGGCTCGGTCAGCTCGACGAGCCGCGCCCTCTGGTCGCCGGGGTCGGTGACGCGGCGGACCAGACCCGCGCGTTCCAGGTCGTGCAGGTGCCTCGTGACGTGCGGACCGGCGACCTGCATCCGCGTGGCGATCTCCCCGACCCGCAGCGGCTGACCGGCCATGCGCAGGGTGATCAGCACGGTCAGGCCCGGCCGGTCGAGCGGTATGCCGACGCGTTCCACGGCCCTCTCGACCAGGCGGCTCCGGTTGAGCACGGTGCCCAGGCGCAGGAGGTGCGGCAGCATCGCCGCGGGGTTCAGGCCCTCGCCCACAACTTACCTACCTAACTTAGGTATATGCTTGCGTCGGTCGTGAAACGATACCTAAGTTAGTTAACGGAGGCTTTCGTGAGCTCAGTCCTGATCTCCGGCGCCAGCGTCGCCGGTCCGTCCCTCGCGTTCTGGCTGCGGCGGCACGGCTTCGACGTCACCGTCGTGGAGCGGTCCCACACCCTGCGCGGCGGCGGCTACCCCATCGACATCCGCGGCACGGCGCTCGGCGTGGTCGAGCGGATGGGCCTGCTCCCCCGGCTGCGCGAGGCGCACGTCGACACCCGGCGGATCACGTTCCTCGACGCCGGCGGTGAGCGCGTCGCGTCGATCCGGCCGGAGACGATCACCGGCGGCGACGACCACCGCGACCTGGAGGTGCGGCGCGGTGACCTCGCCGAGATCCTCTACGAGGTCGTGCGCGACGACGTGGAGTTCCTGTTCGACAACTCCGTCGTGGCCATGGACGACCACGACGGCGGTGTGGACGTGACGTTCCGCAGCGGCCTTCAGCGCACCTACGACCACGTCGTCGGCGCCGACGGGCTGCACTCCGCGGTGCGCGCGCTGACGTTCGGCCCGGAGGAGCAGTTCCACCGCTACCTCGGGTACTGCTTCGCGGGCTTCACCCTGCCCAACCACCTCGGTCTCGCGCACGAGGCGCTGCTGTGGAACGAACCCGGCCGCGCCGCCGCGCTCTACGCCGTGGGCGAGGAGCCGACCGTGCACGGGTTCCTGAGCTTCACCCGCGCCGAGGCCCCGTTCGGCGCCTTCCACGACCCGCTGGCCCAGCGCGACCTGGTCGCGGAAGTCTTCGCGGGCGACGGCTGGGAGGTGCCGCGGCTGGTCGCGGCGATGCGGTCGGCCGAGGACCTGTTCTTCGACACGGTCAGCCAGATCCGCATGCCGCACTGGTCGTCCGGTCGCGTCGCGCTCGTCGGTGACGCCGCGTACGCCCCGTCGTTCCTCACCGGGCAGGGGTCGAGCCTCGCGCTGGTCGGCGCGTACGTGCTGGCCGGCCACCTCGGCACGGCACCGGACCACGCGGCGGCGTTCGCGGCGTACGAACGCGGCACCCGGCCGTTCGTCGAGGCGAACCAGAACCTCGTGCGGGAAGGCGACGCGGAGCTGTTCCCCGGCACGGCGGAGGCCCTCGCCGCCCGCAACGCCGCGTTGCGGGAGCGGGAGACCATGGCGACGGGCGGCAGCCGTCCCGAGCACTCCGCGCTCGTGCTCCCCGAGTTCGGCTAACGCCGCTCGTAGCGGGTCATGACCACCCCGCCGGGGAACGTCCGCGTCTCCACGAGGGCGAGGTCCACCCGGCCGTCGAAGACGGGGAAGAACGGCGTGCCGCCGCCGACCAGGACCGGGTGGGTGACGACCTGGTACTCGTCGACCAGCCCGGCCCGCACGGCCGCCGCGGCCAGCGCCGCGCCGCCGACCCGCATCGGCCCGCCGTCGCCGTCCCTGAGCCGGGTGATCTCGGTGACCGCGTCGCCGGGCACCACGCGGGTGTTCCAGCCGGCCTCCCCGACCGTGGAGGAGAACAGCACCTTCGGCGTGTCCCGCCAGTTCCGCGCGAACTCGACCTCGGCCGGGGTGGCGCCCGGCCGCTGGTCGCCCGTCGGCCAGTGGGAGCTCATCGCCTCCCACAACCCGCGCCCGTACAGGAACAGCTCGATCGCCTGCTCCTGTTCGAGCCACCACTCGAACAGCTCGTCGCTCGACACGCCCCAGCCGATGTCACCACCGGTCGCGGCGACGTGGCCGTCGAGGCTCACGTTCATGCCGTAGGTCAGCTTCCGCATGACGCCATCTTGCCGTCGAGGTACCGCACAACCGAGGAACAGGTTCCCCACAGGTGCCTCACAGGAACCGGCCGCAGTCTGGGTGCCATGACGGACAACCACGACCGCGGCCTCCAGTACGACCTCGCCACGCTCCTCGGGCGCCGGCGGGCGCTGACGCTGTTCGGCGGCGCGGGCCTCACCCTCGTGGCCTGCGCCCCGTCGACCACCACGACCACGTCGTCCCCCACGACCTCCACCTCCGCTGCCGCCCGGGGCGTCGCGCTGGAGGCGATCCCCGAGGAGACCGCCGGGCCGTACCCCGGTGACGGCTCCAACGGCCCGAACGCGTTGACGCAGAGCGGCATCGTGCGGTCCGACATCCGCTCCAGCTTCGGCTCGTCGACCCGCACGGCCGAGGGCGTGCCGCTGACGATCGAGCTGACCGTGCGGCACGAGGACGGCACGCCGTACCCCGGTGCGGCCGTCTACCTGTGGCACTGCGACATCAACGGCGACTACTCGATGTACTCCGACCGCGTGAAGGACGAGAACTTCCTGCGCGGCGTGCAGGAGACCGACGCGAGCGGGAGGCTCAAGTTCGTGAGCGTGTTCCCCGGCGCGTACTCGGGGCGATGGCCGCACGTCCACTTCGAGGTCTACCCGAGCCTTTCCGAGGCCACCGGGGCGGGCAACAAGATCACGACCTCGCAGCTCGCACTGCCGGAGTCGACGTGCAAGGAGGTCTACGGCACCACCGGCTACACGCAGTCGGTGCGCACCATGTCGCGATCCTCGTTGCAGCAGGACATGGTGTTCCGCGACGGCGTGGACCAGCAGATGGCGACCATGTCCGGGAGCGTGTCCGCCGGATACACGGCCTCACTCACCTTCGCGGTGCAGGGCTAGCCACAGCTCGGCACGCAGGCCGGGCGAGTCCAGGGAGCGGCCCAGCGCCTGCTCGGCCCTGCGCACGCGGCTCTTCAACGTGTGCCGGTGCACGCCGAGCCGGGCCGCCGCCGGGTCCCACGCGCCGTGGTGGCCCAGCCAGACCCGCAAGGCCTCCCTCGCCCCGGCGTCGAGCGGCCGCAGCAGCGCGGCGGCGAACCCGTCCGGCAACGGGATCCGGCCGGCCAGGTCCTCGAACGCGCGCACACCCGCTTCCCGCGCCCGCACGGCCTCCCGGTAGCCGCGCGCGACCTGCGTTCCGTCCACTTCGGACGACGAGAAGCCGTCGGACTCGGCCGCCAGCACCACGACGTCACCGTCGTGCTCGGCCCAGAACACGTCGTCGTCGTCCGGTGGCGAGGTGACGAGGTGGACGCGGAACCGCTCGGGCAGGCCGTCGACCGGCAGTCCCGCGAGGAGCAGCCGGAACTGCGCGGCGCGCAGCTCCCCGCGGGCCGCGTCGACGGCGTCGTTCCGCGCCAGGGCGAGGGTGAGCAGGGACGCCGCGGTGTTGACGATGCCGGGTTCGGGCCGGGTGGTGCCCACGGCGAGCACACCGCGTGCCCGGCTGCCGAGCACTTGGAGGAACACGTGGGTCCCCGCGAGCTCGAACGCGGCGCTCGCGAGCCCGCCGGCGGTCCGCAACCGGGCCAGCTCGGCGGTCAGGTCGGGCACCAGGCGCGGGTTGTGCGCGTGCACGGGGTGACCGGCGGCGTCGAGCAGCACGACCCAGCCGTCGACCCACTGGCCGAGCCGGCGCACCACACCCCCGACCCCGGCCCTGACCGCGGCACGGGTGAGCGCGCGCTGGGCCTCGCTGGTGCGGGTGAGGGCGGCGTACTCGTCGGCGGCCACGGCCCTCGACACGGCCTTGCTGATCGCGATGAACGGCACCTCGCGCGGCACCTCCACCAGCCCGAGCCCGGTGCGGCGGGCGGCGTCGACGAGCGCGGGCGGCACGGCGGCGTGGCTGAGCCCGGTGCCGAAGCCGAGGCCGACGACCCCCGCGCGCACCAGCCGGTCGACGTAGTCCTCCCCCGGCTCGCCCAGTCCGGTGGTCAGCAGCAGCTCACCGCCCTCCAGGAACGGCGCCGGGTCGGCGAGCTCCGTGCCGTGCACCCAGCCGACCGGTCGTGACACGTCACCGGCGAGCACCGGCAACCGCAGCGCGGACGCGAGCTCCCGCAACGTGATCGGCATGTGCCAGTTTGTACAGCGAGGCCGCTGCTGATCGCCATTTCCGCCACTGCGCACCGCGCTGACCAGGACCATGCTGACCCCATGACCCGACTGCGCACCTCGCTGCCCGGCCCGAAGTCGCTGGAGCTCCAGGCACGGCGCACGAACGCCGTCGCCGCCGGGGTCGGCTCCGCGCTGCCCCTCCACATCGACTCCGCCGACGACGGCCTGCTCGTCGACGTCGACGGCAACCGGCTGATCGACCTCGGCTCCGGCATCGCCGTCACGAGCGTCGGCAACCCCGCGCCCGCGGTGGCCGAGGCCGTGCACGCGCAGATCGACCGGTTCAGCCACACCTGCTTCATGATCACCCCCTACGAGGGGTACGTGGCGGTGTGCGAGGAGCTCAACGCCCTGACCCCCGGCACGCACGAGAAGCGGTCGGTGCTGGTCAACTCGGGCGCGGAGGCCGTGGAGAACGCGGTCAAGATCGCCCGGCACGTCACCGGCCGGGCGGCGGTCGTCGTGTTCGACCACGGCTACCACGGGCGCACGAACCTCACGATGGCGCTGACGGCCAAGAACATGCCGTACAAGCACCGCTTCGGGCCGTTCGCGCCGGAGGTGTACCGGGTGCCCACGTCTTACCCGCTGCACGACGGCCTCACCGGTGCCGAGGCGGCTGAACGGGCGATCACCGCGATCGAGAAGCAGGTCGGCGGCGACAACACCGCGGCCGTCGTGGTCGAACCGGTCCAGGGCGAGGGCGGGTTCATCACACCCGCGCCCGGTTTCCTGCCCGCCGTCGCGCGGTGGTGCCGCGAACGCGGGGTGCTGTTCGTGGCCGACGAGATCCAGACCGGGTTCTGCCGCACCGGGGAGTGGTTCGCCTGCGACCACGAGGGCGTGGTGCCGGACCTGGTCACCACGGCCAAGGGCATCGCGGGCGGTCTCCCGCTGGCCGCCGTCACGGGACGCGCCGAGATCATGGACGCCGTGCACGTGGGCGGACTCGGCGGTACCTACGGCGGCAACCCGGTGGCGTGCGCTGCCGCGCTGGGCGCCATCCGCACGATGCGCGAGCGGGACCTCAACGCCGCCGCACGCCGCATCGAGGACACGGTGCTCCCCCGGCTCAAGGCGGTCGCGGAGAAGACCGGCACCATCGCCGAGGTCCGCGGCCGTGGCGCGATGCTCGCCATCGAGCTCACCGAACGCACGCCCGAAGTCGCCGCCCGCGTGGCGAAGGCGTGCCACGAACAGGGTGTCGTCGTGCTGACGTGCGGCACTTACGGCAACGTGATCCGTCTGCTGCCCCCGCTCGTCATCCCGGACGACCTGCTCGCCGAAGGCCTCGACGTTCTCGAAGGAGCTTTGCTCGCATGACCGACTTCCACACCCCAGAAGACGTCGAGAACGCGGTCGCGCAGGCGCACGCGGTCGCTCCCGAGCTGGCCGCCCTGCCGGCCCACCGCAGGGCCGCCGCGCTCGACCACGTGTCGACGCGGCTGGCCGAGCGCGCGGAGGAGTTCGCGCAGGCCATCACCGACGACTCCGGCAAGCCGCTCAGGTGGTCGCGGGTCGAGGTGACCCGCGCGGTCTCCACGTTCCGCTGGGCCGCCGAGGAGGCCCGCCGGTTCTCCGGCGAGCTGCAGCGCCTCGACACCGACCCGGCCGCAGAGGGACGGCTCGCGCTGGTGCGGCGGGTGCCGCGCGGGCCGGTGCTGGGCATCGCGCCGTTCAACTTCCCGCTGAACCTGGTGGCGCACAAGGTCGCGCCCGCGCTGGCCGTCGGCGCGCCGATCGTGCTGAAGCCGGCGCCCGCCACGCCGAAGGCCGCGTTCCTGCTCGGGGAGCTGCTGGCCGAGACGGACCTGCCCGGGGGTGCGTGGGCGGTGCTGCACCTGGCCAACGAGGACACCGCGCGGCTCGTCGAGGACCCGCGGCTGCCGGTCGTGTCGTTCACCGGCTCCAGCCCGGTCGGGTGGGGCATCAGGGACCGGGTGCCGCGCAAGCACGTCACGCTGGAGCTCGGCGGCAACGCGGCCGCGATCGTGGCGCCGGACTGGACCGACGTCGAGTTCGCCGCGCAGCGCATCGCCACGTTCGCCATGTACCAGGCCGGGCAGTCGTGCATCTCGGTGCAGCGCGTGTACGTGCACACCGACGTCTACGACGCGGTGGCGGACGCCGTTGTGGCGCAGGTGAAGAAGCTCGACGTCGCCGGCGACGTGGGTCCGTTGATCAACGACGCCGCCGCTGACCGGGTCGAGGCGTGGGTGGCCGAGGCGGGGGCCACGGTGCTGACCGGCGGCACCCGCGACGGCCGCACCTACGCGCCGACCGTGCTCACCGACGTGCCCGCGACCGCGAAGGTCAACGCCGAGGAGGTGTTCGGCCCGGTCGTCACGCTGACCCGCGTCGACAGCGTCGAGGAGGCCTTCGACCTGGTCAACGCGTCCCGGTACGGCCTGCAGGCCGGGGTGTTCACGACCGACGTGCGGCTCGCCTTCCGCGCGGCGCACCGGCTCCAGGTCGGTGGCGTGATCGTCGGCGACGTGCCGAGCTACCGGGCCGACCAGATGCCGTACGGCGGGGTGAAGGAGTCCGGTGTCGGGCGCGAGGGGCTGCGGGCGGCGATGGAGGACCTGACCGAGCCGCGCGTGCTGGTGCTGACGGGCCTCGAACTGTGAGCTGAGCCGGTCGCGGTGCTGCCATGATGGCTCGCGTGGCCGTCACGATCAGGGATGTCGCTCGCCAGGCGCAGGTCTCCGCGTCGACGGTCTCGCGCGCGCTCAGCGCACCCGGTCTGGTCAGCGAGGCCACCCGGCAGCGGGTGCTGGAGGTCGTGCGCGGGCTGGGCTACCAGCCCAACCGCGCCGCCCGCAGCCTGATCACCGGGCGCACCGGCAACCTCGGCATCGTGGTGCCCGACCTGGAGAACCCGTTCTTCCCCGCGGTGCTGCGCGGCGTGCAGACGCGGGCGGGCGAGGCGGGCACCTCGGTGTTCTTCTGCGACAGCAGGAAGGACGCGCTGGTCGAGGCCGAGCTGGTGCGGACGATGGCCGCGCAGGTCGACGGCCTGGTGCTGTGCGGGTCGCTGCTGTCCGACGAGCAGGTCGCCGAGCTGGCGGACGCCACACCGCTGGTGCTGCTCAACCGCGTCGTGCCCGGTGTGTCGTCGGTGCTGATGGACAGCGCCCTCGGCATGGACCAGGTCGTCGCGCACCTGGAGTCGCTGGGGCACGCGCACCACGTCTACCTCGGCGGTCCGGCCGGTTGGTCGAACCACCGGCGGGAGCAGGGCCTGCGGGGCCGTGCGGAGCTGCTCGGGTCGTTCGAGCCGAACTTCGCCGGCGGGCTGGTCGCGGCCGAACGGGCGCTGGCGACCGGTGCGACGGCGTTCATCGCCTACAACGACCTGGTCGCGCTCGGCGTGCTCAGCCACCTGGCGGCGCGCGGCGTGCGGGTGCCCGAGCAGGTGAGCGTGACCGGGTTCGACGACATCCTGTACGCGGCGATGTGCTCGCCCGCGCTCACGACCGTGACGATGCCGACCGAGGAGGGCGGTCAGGTCGCCGTCGACCTGCTGACGGACCTCCTCGGCGGTGGCGAGGCCCGGACGCGGGAGCTCCCGACGACGCTCGTGGCCCGCGCGAGCACCGGGCGAGCGCCTTGATCTCCAGCCAAGTGGAGCTCCTGGGGTCGGCGTCCTGACCGGTCGTCGAGGTGGGGGTTGTGATGCGGGCTGTTCGCGTGCACGGGTTCGGTGGTCCCGAGGTGCTCGTCGCGGAGGAGGTGCCGGACCCGGTCGCCGGGCCGGGACAGGTCGTGGTCGGGGTGGCGGCCGCGGACGTGATCTTCCTCGACACGCTGCTGCGGCGGGGCTGGGGCCACGAGTACTTCCCCACGCACCCGCCCTACGTGCCCGGTGGGGGCGGTGCGGGACACGTGCTGTCGGCAGGCGAGGGCGTGGACCCGGCGTGGGTCGGCCGGCACGTCGTCGCGCGCGGCCCCGCGGGGTACGCGGAGCAGGTCGTCGTGCCGGTCGGTGACGTCGTCGCGGTGCCGGATGGCCTGGGCTCGCCCGATGCGGCGGCGCTGCTGCACGACGGCGTCACGGCGCTGAACCTCCTGCGCCGCGTGGAGATCGGCGAGGGTGACTGGGTGCTGGTGGCCGCCGCGACGGGTGGCGCGGGCTCCCTGCTCGTGCAGCTGGCCCGTGCCGCCGGGGCCCTGGTCGTGGCGGCGGCCCGCGGTGACCGCAAGCTCGCCCTGGCGGAGGACCTGGGAGCGCACGTCACCGTCGACTACTCGGCCGAGGGCTGGCAGGATCGCGTGCTCGACGCGACCGACGGCGTGCAGGTGGCCTTCGACGGTGCGGGCGGGCCGCTCGGCCGGGCCGTGTTCGAGACCGTGGCCGCGGGTGGGCACTTCGTCACCTACGGCACGTCGGACGGCTTCGCGGACATCGACCCCGAGCTCGCGCGGCAACGGCAGGTGCACGTGGACAACCCGTTGGCAGACGGTCCACCCGCTCCGGCCACGGTGCACGAGCTGCTCACGGAAGCGCTCGCGCTCACGGCACGGGGCCGGCTCCGCCCGGTGATCGGCGCGACCTACCCGTTGACGCAGGCCGCGAAGGCGCACCGGGCGCTGGAGGAGCGCACGACGCTGGGCAAGTCGCTCCTGCTCGGCTGAGGCGGGGTCAGCGCAGCGCGGCGGTCTCCGTGACCGCCCGCAGCGCGGCCACCACGGCCGAGAACGGCGGCAGGAAAGGCCGGTCCACCGGCGTCTCCCCCAGCCAGCCGACACCGCCGCGGTCGATCCGCGACGGCGGCAGCGGCACGAGCGTGCCCAGCCGGTGCGTCAGCGCGCCGCGGGCCCGCAGGCGGATCAGGTTCACCTGCGACGCCTCGTCGGCGGACTCGGTGAGCAGGAGCCACCGCCCGGGAGCCCCCGGCAGCGCCACCACCGGTCCGCCGAGCATCCGCAGGGCGAGGTAGTGCCGCACCTCCTCGCCGATCGCGGAACCGAGCTCGACGGCGGAGACCTGGTGGTCCGTGGTCAGCAGCAGCCTGTTCTCGGAGCGCAGCACGAGCCAGCCCCAGTCCGAGTAGCGCTGCTGGGCCGCGGAGAACGTGTCGGGGTGCGGTAGTACTCCCTTAGGCGAGCTCATGGATCTCACCCTCACTTGATCGAGGTGTAACGCCGATCACACGATTTGACTCCCCGCCGCCATGAACTCACTATCGGGCCGCCATCGGCACACTCGAACGGGGCTGGAGAGCGTGACTCACCTGCGTGAACGCCACCTGACCATGATCGCACTGGGCGGCGTGATCGGCGCCGGTCTCTTCGTCGGGACAGGGGCGGGAATCGCGATCGCCGGACCGGCGGTCCTCATCTCGTTCGGGCTCGCCGGGCTGCTCGCGCTGCTCGTGATGCGCATGCTCGGGGAGATGGCGGCCGAACACCCCAGCGGGGGCGCGTTCTCGGTGCACGCGGAGAAGGCGATCGGGCCGTGGGCCGGGTTCACCGTCGGCTGGGGCTACTGGTCGGCGGTCGTCGTGGTGCTCGCGGTCGAGGCGACCGGGGCGGCGAAGATCGCGTCCGGGTGGCTGCCCGGCGTGCCGCAGTGGGCCTGGGTGCTGGTGTTCATGTCGGTGCTGACGGCGGTGAACCTGGCGAACGTGCGGAACTTCGGCGAGTTCGAGTTCTGGTTCGCGGGCCTCAAGGTCGCCGCGATCGTGCTGTTCCTGCTGCTCGGTGGTGCCGCGGTCCTCGGTCTGCTGCCCGGTGTGGACTCCCCCGGCGTGAGCAACCTGCGCGACTTCCTCCCGCACGGCTGGGGCGGCGTGGTCGCCGGGCTGATGGCGGTCGTGTTCGCGTTCGGCGGACTGGAGGTCGTCACGATCGCCGCCGCCGACGCCGAGGACCCCAAGCGCGCCATCGGCAAGGCGGTGCGCACGTCGGTCACCCGGCTGCTGGTGTTCTACCTCGGCTCGATGGCCGTCGTCGTGACCCTGTTGCCGTGGAACGACTCCGAGGTCGGCGCGAGCCCGTACGTGGCGGTGCTCACCAGGATCGGCATCCCGGGCGCGGCGCAGATCATGAACGTCGTCATCTTCGTGGCGCTGCTGAGCGCCATCAACGCCACCCTGTACGGCGCGGCCCGGATGCTGTCCTCGCTCGCCGACCGCGGCGAGGCGCCGAAGTCGTTGCTGCGGCGCAGGAACGGCGTGCCGCGCAACGCCGTGCTGGCGTCGGTGGCGTTCGGCTTCGTGTCGGTGGGGCTCAACTACCTGTGGCCGGACACGGTGTTCCTGCTGCTGCTCAACGCCGTCGGCTCGGCCCTGCTGGTCGTGTGGGGCTTCATCGCCGTGTCGCAGCTGCGGATGCGCCGCGGCATCGCCGACCCGGTCGTGCCGATGTGGGGCTACCCGTACCTGTCGTGGCTCGCGCTGGCGGCGATCGTGGGGATCGTCGGGCTGATGCTGGCCGACTCCCAGGCCCGCGGCCAGATCCTGTCGACCGGCGTGCTGTTCGCGGTCATCGCGGCCGTCGGCGTGGCCAGGTCGGCACGGCGGAGCACCGCCGGCTGAACCGCTTGCGGCACAGGCCCTGCTTGCCCGGTTCGGTATAGTTATACCGTGATCGAACTGAAGTCCGCCGCCGAGCTGGACGTCATGCGCGAAGCGGGTCGCGTCGTCGCACGGGCCCTCGCCGCGTGCCGTGCCCACGCCGCACCGGGGGTCACCCTGCGCGAGCTCGACGAGGTGGCCAGGGAGGTGATCTTCGGGGCCGGTGCGACGTCGCCGTTCCTCGACTACCACCCGCGGTGGTCGCCCAGCCCGTTCCCCGGTGTCATCTGCGCGTCGGTGAACGACGCCGTCGTGCACGGCATCCCGGGGCCGCAGGTGCTCGGTGACGGCGACTTGGTCAGCATCGACTGCGGCGCCGTGGTCGACGGGCTGTGCGGTGACGCCGCCACCAGCTTCGTGATCGGCACCGCCACCGACGCCGACCTCGCGCTCATCGACTGCACCGAACGCGCCCTGCGGGCCGGGATCGACACCGCCCGGCCGGGCGCGCGGATCGGTGACATCTCGCACGCCATCGGTTCCGTGGCCCGTGCCGGCGGCTACGGCCTGCTCCGGCACCACGGCGGTCACGGCATCGGCCGCGCGATGCACGAGGAACCGTTCGTCCCCAACGAGGGCAAGCCCGGCGAGGGCCTGAAGCTCGTGCCCGGCGTCGTGCTGGCCCTCGAACCGATGCTGCACGCCGGCGGCCGTGACGGCTACAGCAGCGACGACGACGGCTGGACCCTGCGCACCGACGACGGCTCACGCGCCGCCCACGTCGAACACACCGTGGCCATCACCGTCGACGGCCCCACAATCCTGACCCTGCCCTGACTCCCTCTTGCCTGAACAGCAGAGGGGGTCAGGCTGACTTTTGAGGGGTCAGGAGTTCGTTGAGCGCGTCCAGGGAGATGCCCAGCGCGCCGGCTAGCGCCGCGATCGTGAAGAAGGACGGTGTGGGGGCGCGACCGGTCTCGATCTTGCGCACCGTCTCGGCGGACAGACCGGCCCTGGCGGCGATCTCGACCATGCTCTCCTGGCCGCGCGCGTCGCGCAGCAACTGCCCGAGCCGCCTGCCCCGCTCCCGCTGCAGCGAACTCAAGGGGATGCGCACCATGCCCGCGGATTCTACGCGAACTCCGCCCTCCGGTCGGCGTGAGAAAAGTCCGTTGCACGGGCGGCCGACCAACGCATAGGTTCGAAGTACACAAGAGAGGAGGTGGTCCAAAGTTGTATAGCTATCGGACTCGTGAGGTGGCTGTCCGCTAGGACCAGCCCTCGGTGACGCCTGGCGAAACCCAGGCAGCCACCCGACCCCCGGACTTCGAGCGCTGGTCCCGCTCGGCCCGCTCACGCGGGAGTCGTCCGGGGGTTGTCCCATTTCCGGGGAACCGCACCGAGACGACCGAACCTCAGAGCGCCTTCTTCAGCACCGTGAGATCGGCGACGAACGCGTCATAGGACTCGGTGAAGTCCTCGGCCCTCAGTACGGCCGACGGGTGCACGGTCACGCCGACCCGCAGCCCGTCGTGCTCCACCACCCGGCCCCGGTTCTCGGTGAGCTTGAACGACGGCCCCAGCAACGCCTTCGCCGCCACGGCACCCAGGCACACCACCAGGTCGGGCTTCACCACCCGCAGCTCCTCGCGCAGCCACGGGAAGCACGCGACGACCTCGGAACGCCGTGGCTGCTGGTGAATCCTGCGCTTGCCGCGCGCGGTGAACCTGAAGTGCTTCACCGCGTTCGTGAGGTAGACGTCGGGCCGGGCGATGCCCGCGGCCGCCAACGCCTTGTCCAGCAACCGGCCCGCCGGGCCGACGAACACGTGGCCCTCGACGTCCTCGCGGTCGCCGGGCTGCTCCCCCACCATCATCAGCCGGGCTTTCACCGGCCCCTCGCCGAACACCGTCTGGGTGGCGTCGCGGTACAGCTCGCACCCGCGGCAGCCGGCGGCAGCAGAACGCAACGCCGCCCAGCTCTTCCCCTCGGGGACGAACTGGGCGGCGGACGCGGTGTCCTTACTTGGTCGACCGGAAGGCATCCTTGACCTTCTCGCCGGCCTGCTTCAGAGCGCCCTTGGCTTGCTCCGCGCGGCCCTCGGCCTGCCACTGCTCGTTGTCCGTGGCGTCGCCGACCGCGGCCTTGGCGCGGCCCTTGAGCTCCTCGGCCTTGTTCTCGAACTTCTCGTCGGCACCCATGGATCAGGCTCCTCCACTAGCGGTCAGCTACGCCGACCGGTTACCCGGCGAGCAGCGATCCAAACAGTTGATAAGGTGATCACTCGCGGTTGAGAACCCAGCCGCAAGCCGATGAGACGGCTTGCTCTGGGTGTGCCCGCCCTTCGCAAGATGAGCTACCTGGAGCGTCGTCGTCCCACCGGCATGCCGCTGTGACCATGACGACGTGAAAGGAGCCGGCGGTGTCGTCCGCGAGAATCACCGCCCTCGAGGCCGAGGTGGCAGGGTTGCGCAAGGCCCTGGCGTCACGGACCGTCATCGGGCAGGCCACGGGCCTGATCGCCGCACGCAAACCCTGCACACCCCAGCAGGCGTTCCAGCTGCTGGTGCAGATATCACAGCACCACAACATCAAGCTGCACGTCGCGGCCGACCGCCTGGTCGCCGCGTTCGTGCACGCCCACCTCGGCCGGCCGGTGAACCCGGCCGACCAGGTGTTGTGGGATCACGTCAACGCGACCACGGCGAACGAGTCCGGAGGAAGCGACGACGGGTTCGCCGAGGAGGTCAGCAGCACATCCCCGTGAGGCAGCGGGACGGGGGTCGTGCCCAGGTTGACCACCACGCGGGTCTGCCCGCGGTGCAGCACGAAGCACTCCCCGTCCTGCTCCACCACGAACCGGTCGAGTCGCGGATCGGCCAGCTCGGGGCGGGAGCGCCGCAACGCGATCAGCGCGCGATAGGTCTCGTACACCTTCGCGTGCTCCCCCTCACCGACCTCGTCCCACCTCAGCCGCGAGTTCTCCACGGTCTGCGGCGACATGGGGTCCGGTACGTCTGATTCGCCCCACCCGTGGCGGGAGAACTCCCTGCGCCGCCCGGTCCTGACCGCCTCGGCGAGCTGCGGGTCCGGGAAGGACGCGAAGAACTGCCACGGCGTGGAGGCCGCCCACTCCTCCCCCATGAAGATCATGGGCGTGTAGGGCGAGCACAGCACGATCGCCGCCGCGCACAACAACTTCCCGGTGGGCACGGATGCGGGCAACCGGTCACCGGCCGCCCGGTTGCCGACCTGGTCGTGGTTCTGGGTGTAGGCCAGGAACCGGTGGCCGGGGATCAACGCCGTGTCGACCGGCTTGCCGTGGTGCTTCTCCCGGAACGACGACCAGGTGCCGGCGTGGAAGAAGACACCCTCCAGCGTGTTCTTCAGCGCTCCCGGTGCCGCGAAGTCCGCGTAGTACCCGAACGTCTCACCCGTCAGGGCGACGTGCAGGCAGTGGTGCAGGTCGTCCGACCACTGCGCGTGCAGGCCCGTTCCCCCGCCCTCCCGCGCGGTCACCAGTCTCGCGTCGTTCAGGTCGGACTCGGCGATCAGCGTCAACGGCCGCCCGACCGCCGCCGACAACGCGTCCACCTCGACCGCGAGCTCCTCCAGCAGGTGCACCGCGCTCCGGTCGGCCAGTGCGTGCACCGCGTCGAGCCGCAGCCCGTCCACGTGGAAGTCGCGCAGCCACTGCAGGGCGTTGTCGAGCACGTACCGGCGCACCTCGTCGGAGCCGGCGCCGTCGAGGTTGAGGCCGGGACCCCAGTCGTTGCTGCCCGCGAAGTACGGGCCGAACCGGTCGAGGTAGGCCCCCGACGGACCGAGGTGGTTGTAGACGACGTCGAGCAGCACGGCCAGGCCGCGGGCGTGGCAGGCGTCGACGAACCGCTTGAAGCCGTCCGGCCCGCCGTAGGGCTCGTGCACCGCGCCCCACAGCACGCCGTCGTAGCCCCAGCCCTCGACGCCGTCGAAGCTGTTGACCGGCATGACCTCGACGAACGTGATGCCCAGGTCCACCAGGTGGTCGAGCTTCCCGATCGCCGCGTCGAACGTGCCCTCGGGCGTGAACGTGCCGATGTGCAGCTCGTAGATCACCCCGCCGGGCAGCGCGCGGCCGGTCCAGCCGCCGTCCTGCCACTCGTAGGTGTGCTCGTAGACGCGGGACGCCTCGTGCACGCCGTTCGGCTGCCACAGCGACCGCGGGTCCGGCAGCGCCTGGCCGTCGACCACGAACGCGTAGTCGGTGCCGCTCACGTCGCAGTGCCACCAGTCGCCGTCGCGCTTCATCCCGTGGTCGACGCCGTCGACCCGGACGTGCACGGACTCGGGCTTCGGTGCCCACACGGAAAAGCTCACGATTCCCCTCGCACGAGCAGAGCCACCGGGTAGCGGTCGAGCAGCGCGGCCAGGTCCTCGGTCGCCGGCCGCCCGGTGAGCACGTCCGTCCACTCCGGACCGGGCAGCGGCAGCGCGGTGCCCTGCCAGCCCTTGCGCGCCAGCCCGACCGGGAGCCGGGTCGCGACGGTGATGACGTGCTCGCGCTGGAACGCGAGCACGTGCTCGGCGGCGGGTCCCTCCGCGCGCAGCGGGCGGTAGCCGTGGAAACCGCGGGCCTTGGCCTGCAACGCCCGGTGCACCACCAGCAGCTTCGCGGCGCCGGTCTCGTCGACCTCCGGCACCCAGCCGTCCTCGATGCGGGCCAGCAGCTCCCTGCGCAGCTCGTAGTCGACCGGCCTGCGGTTGTCCGGGTCGACCAGCGAGTAGTCCCACAGCTCGGTGCCCTGGTAGATGTCCGGCACGCCGGGCGCGGTGAGCTGGACCAGCTTCTGGCCCAGCGAGTTCGACCAGCCCGGCACCGTGAGCCGCTCGGCGAACGCGGCGACCTCGGGCAGCCCGAGCACCTTCGCGGGCCACGCGGCCACCTCGGCGTCGAACTCGGCGTCGCGGTCGACCCACGAGGTCTTGACCTTCGCCTCGCGCGAGGCCTTCTCCAGGTACTGCGCGAGCCGGTCCTCGGTGATCGGCCACGCGCCGAGCAGCGACTGCCAGGCCAGCCGGTTGAGCGACGGCTCGGACAGCCCGTGCCGCGCGGTCATGGTCTCCTCGAACGCCAGGTACTCGTCCGGGATCTCGGCCAGCACGGCGAGCCGGGCCCGCACGTCCTCCGACCGCTTGGTGTCGTGGGTGGTCAGCGTCGTCATCGACCGCGGCCAGCTGGCCTCGCGGGCGGCGGCGCGCTGGTGGAACTCCTCCACCGGCATGCCGAACCGGTCTGGTGAGCCACCGACCTCGTTGAGGGCCACGAAGTTCGTGTACCGGTAGAACGCGGTGTCCTCGGTGCCCTTGGCGACGACCATGCCGGAGGTCTGCTGGATGCGGGTGGCCAGCTCGCCGTGCGGGTCGGCGCGGACCTGCTCGTCCAGCGCCTCGACCGCGGGCGAGGACGACAGCCGCACCGCGGTGTCCCAGTGCTCCAGGCCCTCCGGCAGGTAGGACCGGTACACCGGGAAGTTGACCATCACCTCGGCGACGGCCGCGCACGCGTCCTCGAACGGCACGTCCTTCACCAGCCGCGCGATCCGGCGCACCTCGGCGACCAGGATCGAGTCGGCGACCTGGCGGCGTGACGCGTGCTCGACCTCGTGGAAGGTCGGCTGCCCGTCACGGGGTTCGAACGCGTCCGTCGGCGCGATGAACACGCCGCAGATCTCGCGCAGCGCGTCGTAGCCCGTGGTGCCGTCGACCGGCCAGCTCTGCGGCAGCGTCTCGTCCGGCCCGAGGATCTTCTCGACGACGATCCAGCCGTCGAACTTCGCGCGCAGCGCCCGGAAGTAGCCGCCGGGGTCGGCGAGGCCGTCCGGGTGGTCGATCCGCAGCCCCTCCGCGCCCCACCGCAGCACCTCGTAGTGGGTCATGTCGAACACGTCCGGGTCCTCGACCCGGATCGCGGCCAGCTCGGTGATGTCGAAGAACCGGCGGTAGTTGAGCTCCTGGTTGCCGCGCCGCCAGTTCACCTTGACGAAGTGGTCGTGCTCCTCGTCCTCGGCGTCCTCGGCCAGCACCGGCAGCAGCACCCGCCCCGAGGACCAGTCGATGTCGAAGTACTTGGCGTACTCCGACTCCTGGCCCTTCTCCAGAACGTCTTCCCACCACGGGTTCGGCACGGCCATGTGGTTCGGCACGATGTCGACGTACAGGCCGATGCCGAGTTCGGTCAGCTTGTCCTGCAACGCTTCGCGCGCCTGCTTGCCGCCGAACTCCTCCCGCGTGCGGGTCGGGTCGGTGACGTCGTAGCCGTGCGTGGAGCCTTCGCGCGCCTCCAGCAGCGGTGACGCGTAGAGCCCGTGCACGCCGAGGCGGTGCAGGTAGTCCGCGATGTTCCCGGCGTCGGCGAAGGTGAAGCCGGGGGTGAACTGGATGCGGTAGGTGGAGTACGGGGCGCCCATCAGGCGGTCCTCTCCAGCACGACCAGCGAGCGCGCGGTCAGCGCGAGGCTGCCCGCCGCCGCGATCGGCTTCTTGCCGGCACCGCCGACCTGGCCGGTCGCGGTGTCGACCACGACCGTCCACTCGGTACCGTAAGAGCTGTCGGGCAATGTCACCTGGATGTCCTCGTGGTGTGCGTTGAACGCCATCAGGAACGAGTCGTCGACCACGCGCATGCCGCGCGAGTCGAGGTCCGGCATGCCTTCGCCGTTGAGGAAGACGACGATGCACTTGCCGAAGTCGTCCTCCCAGTTCTGCTCGGTCATCTCCTCACCGGAGGGGGTGAACCACGCGATGTCGCGCAGCTCGTCGCCCTTGCGGATCGGCCGGCCCGCGAAGAACCGCTTGCGCCGGAACACGGGGTGGGCCTTGCGGAACGCGGTCAGCGCCGAGGTGAAGTCGACCAGCTCGGCGTGCCGCTCCAGCAGCGACCAGTCGACCCAGGAGACCTCGTTGTCCTGGCAGTAGGCGTTGTTGTTGCCGTTCTGCGTGCGGCCGAACTCGTCGCCGTGCAGGATCATCGGCACGCCCTGCGACAGGATCAGGGTGGCGATGAGGTTGCGCCGCTGGCGGGCCCGCAGGTCCACGACCTCCTCGTCGTCGGTCGGTCCCTCGACGCCGCAGTTCCACGAGCGGTTGTGGCTCTCGCCGTCGTTGTTGTCCTCGCCGTTGGCCTCGTTGTGCTTCTCGTTGTACGACACCAGGTCGTTGAGCGTGAAGCCGTCGTGGGCGGTGACGAAGTTGATCGACGCGTAAGGCCGGCGGCCGTCGTCCTGGTACAGGTCCGACGACCCGGTGATGCGCGAGGCGAACTCGCCCAGCGTCGCCGGCTCACCGCGCCAGAAGTCCCGGACGGTGTCGCGGAACTTGCCGTTCCACTCCGTCCACAGCGGCGGGAAGTTGCCCACCTGGTACCCACCGGGACCGACGTCCCACGGCTCGGCGATCAGCTTGACCTGCGACACCACCGGGTCCTGCTGCACGACCTCGAAGAACGTCGCCAGCCGGTCCACGTCGTAGAACTCCCGCGCCAGCGTCGCCGCCAGGTCGAACCGGAAGCCATCGACGTGCATCTCGGTCACCCAGTACCGCAGCGAGTCCATGATCAGCTGCAACGTGTGCGGCGTCCGCACGTTCAGGGAGTTACCGGTGCCCGTGTAGTCCATGTAGAACTTGGGCTCGTCGTCCATCACCCGGTAGTAGGCCAGGTTGTCGATGCCCTTCATGGACAGCGTCGGCCCGAGGTGGTTGCCCTCGGCGGTGTGGTTGTAGACCACGTCGAGGATGACCTCGATGCCCGCCTGGTGCAGGGCGCGGACCATGCCCTTGAACTCCTGCACCTGGTTCAGCGGCATGGCCGCGTAGCCGTCGTGCGGCGCGAAGAACCCGATCGTGTTGTAGCCCCAGTAGTTGCTGAGCCTGCGCTCCTGCAACGTGTGGTCGCTGATGAACTGGTGCACGGGCATCAGCTCGACCGCCGTCACGCCCAGCTTGATCAGGTGGTCGATCATCACCGGGTGCGCGAGTCCCGCGTAGGTGCCGCGCAGTCGCGGCGGGATCTCCGGGTGGTCGATCGTGAGGCCGCGGACGTGCGCCTCGTAGATGACGCTCTCGTTGTACGGCGTCCTGGGCGAGCGGTCGTTCGTCCAGTCGAAGAACGGGTTGACCACCACGGACTTCGACACGAACGGCGCCGAGTCCGCGTCGTTGCGCTCCTCGGGCGCGCCGAACTTGTAGCCGTAGAGCGCTTCATCCCACGCGAGGCCGTTGGAGATGGCCTTCGCGTACGGGTCGATGAGCAGCTTGTTGGGGTTGCAGCGAAGGCCCCGCTCCGGGTCGTACGGCCCGTGCACGCGGTACCCGTACCGCTGGCCGGGGCCGACGCCGAGCAGGTAGCCGTGGTGCACGAAACCGTCCACCTCGGGCAACCGGACGCGTGTCTCTGTGCCGTCGTCGTCGAAGAGGCAGAGCTCCACGTACTCGGCAACTTCGGAGAACAGGGCGAAATTCGTTCCTACGCCGTCATAACCAGCGCCTAGCGGATACGGCCTGCCGGGCCAGGGTCGCACGATGCTCCTCACG
The DNA here is from genome assembly GCF_040647275.1 of Lentzea sp. NPDC042327. Classification (NCBI taxonomy): domain Bacteria; kingdom Bacillati; phylum Actinomycetota; class Actinomycetes; order Pseudonocardiales; family Pseudonocardiaceae; genus Lentzea; species Lentzea sp. NPDC042327. The sequence goes on along the minus strand of NZ_JBEZBX010000011.1, from coordinate 42,982 downwards.
CGGTAGCGATACCCACACGACCCTATCCGTCTAACCGAGATGCGGCATTCCGCGCGGGTGGCGTTGCGCGGAGGCGCGGGTCAGCTCCCGCGGCCGTGCCGGGGTCCGGTCCACCGTGCGGGCAGCACGGGGTGCACCAACCCCGGCGCGTCGAGCGGTCACGCCCTTGCGTGCGCCAGCACCAGCTGCCCACGTGCGGCCATGAGCAACGTGCGGGCTTCCTGGATCTCGCAGTACTTCAGGTGTTCGACCGCCGCCTCCGCGCACGCCAGCGCGTGGGTGAGGGCCTCGTTGTCCGGTGCGGGACCGGCGTCCCGCAGCGCGTCGCGCAGCGATTCCTCCGCACGCCGTGCCCCGGCCAGCGGGTCGCCGAGCGTGGTCGGCCGCACGGCGGCGAGGACCTGCTCGACAGCCAGTTCCAGCACGTCGGTCGGTGTCCGCGTGCTCACGGCTGAGCTCATCTGGTACGCCACCTCCAAAAGATCCGGGCTTCGTCGTCCGCCGTCGGGTGACGGCCCAACAGTACTCCGCAGGTCGGCGACCTGCCGTTAAGCGGGTGTTTCCGGTGTGCGTTGACGCAGGGGGCGGGTGATGTCCCTGACCAGTGGGAAGAACTCGTCCAGCGGCACGGGGAGGGGGATCCGCCAGTTCGGGTGCTCGTCGACCGTGCCCGGCACGTTGGGCTGCCGGGTGTCCCCCAGCGCGTCCTGCGGTGAGGTCAGCACCAGCGCGCAGGGCGCGTGGGCCAGCAGCTCGTGGGCACCGGCGACGCGGTCGCCGGGGTCGATGCCCTCCGCGCGCATCAGCTCGTCGAAGTCGGGACCGTCCTCACCGGCGAAGAACGTCGCGGCGGTCGGCAGGTCGTGGGTGGAGATGCTGGCCATCGCCTTCGGGTTCCACTGCGCGGGCGGGACCAGCGGGTGGCCCTCCGCGTAGTAGTCGCGCTGGAAGTAGAGGACGGCGCTGGTGAGCATGCCGTTCTCCTGCAGCGTCTTCGTGACGACCGGCTCGACCGTGCCGAGGTCCTCGCCGACGACCACGGCACCCGCGCGGTAGGCCTCCAGCGCGAGCACGCCGAGCATCGCGTCCGCGTCGTAGTGGACGTACGTGCCGCGCGACGGCGGTTCGCCCGGCGGGATCCACCACAGCCGCCACAGGCCGGCGACGTGGTCGATGCGGATGCCGTCGGCGTGCCGCAGCACGCTGCGCAGCACCTGGCGGAACGGCCGGTAGCCGGTCTCGGCGAGCTTGTCGGGGCGCCACGGCGGCAGTCCCCAGTCCTGGCCGTCGGCGCTGAACGCGTCCGGTGGCGCACCGACCTTGACGTCGATGGCGAACGCGTCCGGGTCGGCGAAGGTGTCGGCGCCGCCGGGGTGCACGCCCACCGGGAGGTCGTGGATGACGCCGACGGCCATGCCGGCCTCGTGCGCGGCGAGCCGGACGTCCTGCAGCTGGCGGGTGCACAGGTGCTGGACCCAGGCGTGGAACGCGACCCGTTCGGCCGGTGGTTCCGCGCGGTCGGCCGGCCACGTGCGCCAGTCGCTGCCGTGGACCTCGGCGAGCGCGCAGTAGGTCGCGAACCGCTCCAGGTCGGCGTCCATCTCGATCTCGCCGCCGGGGAAGAGCAGCTCCAGCGCCTGCCGCTTCGCGTCCCACACGGCGTCGTAGTCGATCAGGTCCTCGTTGGCGGGGCGCAGGTCGCGGATGAGCTGCCGGGTCCGCGGGCAGGCCTGCAGGAACTCGGCGGTGTCGGTGATGCGCAGGTACAGCGGGTTCGCGAACCGGCGGCTCGTCGGCGAGTACGGCGAGCGCTCGACCGGGTGCGTCAGGCTGGGCGCCTGCACCGGGTTGACCAGCACGACGCCCGCGTCGAGCTCCTGGCTGCTGCGCCGGGCGACGGTCGCGAGGTCGGCGAAGTCGCCCATCCCCCACGACTCCTGCGAACGCGCGGCGTACAGCTGGAGCATCCAGCCCCAGGTGTGCGGCACGTCCGGCAACGTCCTGGGCGCCACGGCCAGGGTGACGGTCTGCGTCGCGGTGCGGATCGTGTGCCACCCGAGCGGCAACGAGTCCGGCAGATGCCGCTCGACGCCGACCGTCCCGCCGTCCTCCAGCTCGACGGTCGCGGGCCCGCGCAGGTCGTACGTCTCCTGCTCGCGGATCACGATCGTCGGCGGCAGCGCCTGCTCCGCCCGCCTGCGTTCGACCAGAGCCAGCTCGCGCTCGACGGAGTCCGGAGTGGACGCGTCCACGCCGAACTGCGCGAGGACAGCGACGACGACGTCCGTCTCGACGGTCACCTGCTGCTGATCGGAGTTCTCGTACCTCGTGGCGACGCCCCAAGCGTCCGCCAGCCGCGCCACCAACTCCTCCACAGGTACAAGCTATGTCACAGGTGCGCGTCCATTGCCAGAGCAAATGGACCCTGGTCACCCGAAGGGTGCACACCGGTCGGGCACCACCCATACGCCTGTTTTCGTCAAACATCCGATCGCTGATCGGGAATGGCGACCACGGCCTCGACCTCGACGAGAAATTCCGGCCCGAACAACGCCGCGACCTGGACGAGCGTGCTCGCCGGGTTGTGCACGTCTCCCAGCACCGGCCGCAGCATTTCGTCACGCACGTCCCGGACCGTCTGCACTTCCGACGCGTCGAGCACGTACCACGTGAACTTCACGACATCCGACCAGTCGGCGCCAAACCTCGAAATGACGTGATGAAGATTGCTCAGCGCCTGCCTGGTCTGCGCCGCCAGGTCGTCCACCCCGACCACACGTCCCGTCTCGTCCACCGCGACCTGACCGGAGACGAACAGGAGCCTCCCGCTCACCGCCACCGCGTGGGCGTAGCCGGGGGTGTCCGGCAGGGCGGGCAGCCGGGTCAGGCGCTCTTCGGCGGGCATGGCGCCACAGTACTTCCGCGGATGCGCCCCGCGGGGTCGCGCGGCGGCGGTACCGTCGGCCCATGGGGGCGTTGCGGATCGGCGTCAGGGTCGTGCTCGGTGTCGTGGCGCTCGTCGTCGTGGCGGTGCTGTGGACGGTGTTCTCCTGGGGTCTCGCGAGCACCCTCGCCGACCGCGAGGTCGACCGGATCACGGCGGCACTCCGGACGGCGGCGGCCGACGGCGAGCTGACCCCGGACGAGATCCGCTCGGCGGGCGGCTCCAGCTCGATGCGCTCCGGCGACGGCACCGTGTACGTGACCGCGGACAGCGGCGAGCCGCCGTGGTGGTCGCCGATCGACTGGCACCTCGTGCGGTACGCGGACTGCACGGTGCGCGGCAGCGCGGTCGAGGTCAGCCGCAGCACGCTCGGCGGCACGTACGGCGGGATCAGCTGACCGGGCCGCTGGAGTTGCGCACCACCAGCCGCGCCGAGTGCTCCACCGGTTCGATCTCGCCGCCCCTGATCAGCGTGAACAGGTCCGCGACGGCCCGCTCGCCCTGTTCCTTCGCGGCCCCCTCGACCGCGGTCAGGCCGACGACGCGGGTGAGCTCCTGGCCGTCGAGCGACACGATCGACAGCTCGTCCGGCACGGCCCGCCCGTCGCGCTGCATGCGCAGGAAGATCCCGACGGCCGCGGCACCGCTGGAGCTGATCACGGCGGTGGGCAGGCGCTCGCCGTCCAGGAGCACGTCGACCACCTGCTCGCCGCCGTCGACCGTGGGCGAGCACCAGACCGTCCACTCGGGACGCACGGTGAGCCCGGCGGCCACCAGGATCTCGTCGTAGGACTCGTCCACGCCGTCGGCGAGCACCAGCGCCACGTCCTCGTGGCCGAGCAGCTTCAGGTGCTCGACGGCGGTCTGCAGCGCGTGCCGCAGGTCGGTGTCGTCGACGGTCAGGTGCGGGACCTCCAGCGCCGTGAGCGCGGCCCGTTCCGCCTCGGCCAGCGCCATCGACAGCAGCAGCACCCCGTCGACCCGGCGGCCCAGCGGCATTTCGTCGAAGAACTTCGCGCGCGCCTCCCGCGTGCCCAGCACGTACAGCAGCACGTCGTACCCGGCCGCCCGCAGCGCGCCCTCCGCTCCGGCGAGCACCGGACTGACCTCGGCGGTCACGACCGCGATCGCGTAACGCCGGCCACCGGCCAATGAGGAGGCATCACGCGCAATGGCGTACTTCATCCGCCGCGCGACCTCGCTGACGTGTTGCCTCGTCGCCTCCGACACACCCGGTTCGCCGCGCAGCGCGCGCGATACGGTCGCAGCGGACACCCCTGCGGCCTTGGCCACGTCGGACATGCTGGTCACGGCCCCGAGCGTATTGGAGATCCATGAAGCCCGGCGACCTCGCCCCCGACTTCACCCTGCCCGACCAGGACGGAGTCGCCCGCACGCTGTCCGAACTGCTCGGCGACGGCCCGGTCGTGCTGTTCTTCTACCCCGCCGCGATGACCACCGGCTGCACCGCGCAGAGCTGTCACTTCCGCGACCTGGCCGCCGAGTTCGCCGAGGCCGGGGCCCAGCGCGTGGGCATCTCCACCGACGACGTGGCCAAGCAGAAGCAGTTCGCGGAGCTCAACGGCTTCGACTACCCGCTGCTGTCCGATGTCGAGGGTGAGGTCGCCGAGCAGTTCGGCGTGAAGCGCCGGTTCGGGCCGCTGCCGGTCAAGCGGCACACGTTCGTCATCGGCACCGACCGCAGGGTCATGGAGGTCGTGAAGAGCGAGTTCTCGATGAACGCGCACGCGGACAAGGCGCTGGCCGCGCTGCGCGCGCGTTAGCTGTCGGTGATCGTCAGCACGCCGTAGGGCCCGGAGGCCTTGCCCTCCCGGACGGTGGTGCCGTCGATCGTGTACCGGCCGTGCACCTCGGCCCCGTCGGCACCGGCCACGACGACGAGCATCACCGACTTCGAGAGCTCGTCGGCGGGCACCTCGACGGTGCGGGTCCACGGCAGCCGGACACCGGTCTCGTTCTGCACGGACGCCCCGACGGTGGTGGCGACGGTGAACGCCGTGCCGGTGCCGGTCACCTCGAACACGACCACGCGCTTGCCGGGTGCGGGCGGCGGTTCCTGACCGGTCGGTTCCGCGACCGCCACCTCGCCGCTCGTCATCCCGCCGGCCGCCTCCCGCACCGCGTCGACGACCTTGCCGCCGTGGAGCACTCCGCCCACGGCCAGCACCGCGACCACGAGCAGCAGGACCCACGGCCACCGCGGTGACGGCGGGACCTCGTGCATCGGCGGTGCGACGCCGTACTCCGGTGGCTGCTTCGACATCGGTGCCTCCCCAGCAGAGAGGTCGATCTCCCGCGGCTCCCCGTTACCGCAGCCCGGCCAGCACGAAGTCCGCGATCTCCCCCGCCAGGGCGGCCGGTGACTTCGGCCCGTCCGGCCGGTACCACGTGGGCAGCTGGTTCACGACGCCGAACGCGATCCGCGCGACGGTCTCCGCCGGCACCGTCGAGCTGAACTCGCCCGAGGCCTGGCCCTTCTCGACCACCGCGAGGAACGTCTCGTGGTAGCGGCGGCGCTCGGCGCGGAAGTCGGTCATCCGCTCCTCGCCGAGCCGCGGCATCTCCCGGACGAACACGGCGGTCTCGTCGGCCCGTTCCGCGGTGGAGACCACCAGCGACGTCAGGATCTCCCGCACCGTCTCGGCCGCGGGCAGGCCCGCGGCGATGATCCGGTCCATGTCCGCGGACTGGGCGGTGATGAGCAGCCGGTAGATCTCGAAGAGCAGGTCGTCCTTGGAGCGGAAGTAGTGGTACAGCGCGCCCTTGGTGACCTCGGCGGCCGCCACGATCTCCTGCACCGAGGTCGCGTCGTAGCCCTGCGACGCGAACAGGCGGACGGCCGCGTCGATGATCCGCTGCTCGGTGGTGCCCGGCACCGCTACCCCTTGGGTGCCAGCGCGCGCACCTGCTCGACCTGGTCGCCACCGGTCGGGAGCAGGGCGATGATCGGGGTGTCCACGCCGGCGGCCTGGTACTCGGCGACGCGCTCGCGGCAGCGGTCGGCGGAACCGTGCACGACCAGGGCGTCGACCACGGAGTCGGGGATCGACCTCGCGGCGGCCTTGCGGTCGCCCGCGGCCCACGCCTCGTGCATCGGGCGCAGCTCCTCGCCGCGGCCCAGCCAGTCGTGGAACGCCGCGTAGGCGGGCACGGTCAGGTAGGTGCTGATCAGCATGCGGCCCAGCGCGCGTGCGGCGTCGGCGTCCTCGGTCGGGCAGACGAAGATCCGGGCGGCCAGCTCGGAGTCCGCGCCCAGCTCGGACCGGACCTGTGCGACGTCGGTTGCGGCGAGCCAGTTCGTGATGGCGCCGTCGGCCTCACGACCGGCCAGGCGCAGCATGTTCGGGCGCAGCGCCGCGAGCATGATCGGCACCCGCTCGGCCGGCGGGCGTTCCAGCTTGAAGCCCTTGACGGAGAACGTGTCGTAGTCGGCGCTGACCTTCTCCCCCGCCAGCGCGGACTTCAGGAACCGCAGGGTGTCGCGGGTGCGCTTGAACGGCTCCTCGAACGGGATCGCGTTCCAGCGCTGCACGATCGCGGGCGAGGACGAGCCGATGCCCAGCACGAACCGACCGCCGGTCACCTCGGCCAGCGTCGCCGCCGTCATCGCGAGCGTCGCGGGACCGCGGGTGTAGACGGGGGCGATCGCGGGGCCGAAGCGCAGCGACGACGACCACTGGGCGGCCAGCGCGAGCGGCGTGAAGGCGTCCGTCCCGGTCGTCTCGGCCGACCACACGTCGGTGTAGCCGAGGTCGGCCAGCTCGCTGACCAGCGCCCGGTGGTCGAGCACCGGCACGCCGATCAGCGGCAGCGTGATTCCCCAACGAGCCATGAGCGCCTCCCAAGTCCACTTGGGCGACACCCTACCGACCGGTCGGTATGCCTACAACTTCCGCGCGAGCGTCAGGCCGTCGGCGATGGGCACGAGCACCGACTCCACCCGCGGGTCGGCCAGCACGAACCGGTTGAACGCGTCGATCGCCGCCGCGTTGCCCTCGGGCTGCTCGTCGGCGGCGCCGCCGTAGTAGAGGGTGTTGTCCGCGAGCAGCAGTCCGCCCTGCCGCACACGCGGCACCAGCAGGTCCCAGTAGTGCGCGTACCCGACCTTGTCCGCGTCGATGAACACCAGGTCGATCGTGGGCTCCTCGGGCAGCTCCGCGAGCGTCTGCCCGGCGGGGCCCAGCCGCAGCTCGATGCGGTCCCGCACGCCGGCGGCCTGCCACGCCTCCTCGGCGATGCGGGTCCACTCCGGCGAGACGTCACAGGTGATGACCTTGCCCGACGGTGGGAGCGCCTGCGCGAACGCGAGCGTGGAGTACCCGGTGTAGGTGCCGACCTCGACCACGGTCTGCGCGCCGGTGAGCTTGACCAGCAGGGAGAACAGGACCGCCTGCTCGTGCGGTACCTGCATCTCCGCCGAGTCGCCGAGCTCCAGCGTCCGCGCGATCAGCTTCTCCTGCACCGCACTGGGCTGGCCTGCCTGCTCGCGCACGTAGCGGTAGATCTGCGGGGTCATGACCACGGCCTTGAAGTCGTTCACGCGCGGCCTTCTCTCATAGTCGGGTGGCGAACGTCCTGAGGGTGTCGGCGTACTCGGGTCGCACCGGGTGCTTCGCGAGGTCGCGGTCCATGGCGGCGAAGACGGCGGCGCGGTGTGCACGGTAACGGCTGGAGCACACGTTTTCGCGGCTGACCAGGAAGAACTCGTCGAACCTGTCTCGTTCTGCGTCGGTGGTGGACATGCGCGCACGACCGGACTCGCGCAGCAGCGAGTCGCCGTCCGGCACGAGTCTGCGCATGACCTCCATGTGTGCCAACAGGTTCGCCTTGCTCGCGGAGGACAGGGGTGCGGCCGCCGCGGGCCCCAGTGCGGCACGGGCCCTGCGCAGCAGACCGGGCACGGGCTCGTAGTCACGGGCCCAGCGCCCGCTGAACGCGGGGTCGAACGACGTCATCAACGGCCGGATGACGTCCTCGTAGACCTCACGGGAACAGCTGCCCGAATACGCCAGCAGCACCGAGTACGCGTCGTATCCAAGCGCAGTGAGGCGGACTAGTTGCGAATCACGCTCGCGTATCAGCCTATCGAGTGAAGCCGAAAGAAACCTCCAGACGAAAAATGCGCCGTGGTGCCCCAGGAACCACCGGTGGACGGCCCGTCCGACCTCGTCATCGGGGACGCTGATCTCCAGCGGGATCTGGTAGCAGTCATCCGCGCACGGAATCAGTTCCGAACCGGGCATCGGCAGTCGCAGCACCGGCAGGTCGACGGCCGCGTGCCCCCAGACCGGGCTGAAAACGGGCGCGCTCATCCCACACCGTCCTTCTCCGTCGCGCTCTCGGCGGCGACGATCTCGTCCAGCAGGTCGGCCACCCGGCCGATCGCGGTGTCCAGCGGCCGGTCCTCCTCGATCGCCGGCACCTCGGCGGCGATCCGGTCGACCACGTCCGCGAGCCTCGGGGCGCGCGGGCGGCGGGCGCCGACGTGGACGGCCTGGCGCAGCGCGACGGCGAGCCCGCCGTGCAGGTAGCGCAGCAGCCTCGTCTGGTCGAGCGCGGTGAGCGCGGCCTGCGTGCCGAACGGGACGACGTCCTGGTTGTGCAGGTTGGTCGGCAGGCTCTGCGCCGAGGCGGGCAGCGTGGCCCTGCGCATGGCGGCGACCGTGGCGGTCGCGGAGATCTGGATGCCCTGCACCGCGTGCTGCTGTCCCGGCGCCGGGCTGAGCATGGGCGGGAGGCCGCCGGTGCGGTGCGGGTCGACCAGCAGGTCGAGCTGGCGTTCGGCCAGGTTGCCCAGCTGGGCCAGGGCGAGGCTGAGCGCGTCGGCGGCGAAGGCGCTGGGCTGGCCGAAGAAGTTGCCGCCGTGCAGCACCTCCCCGGTCTCGGGGAAGAACAACGGGTTGTCGCTCACGCCGTTGAGGTCGCGGCGCACCACCTCGTCGGCGTGCCGGATGCTCGTGCGGGCCGCACCGGCCAGCTGTGGCACGCACCGGATGCTGTACGCCTCCTGCAGGGGGCGTTGACCGGAGGGGGTGCTGCCGCGCAACCAGGTCCGCAGCGCGGCACCGACGTCGGCGACGTCCGGGTGGCCGAACGCGGCGAGCAGCGCGGGTGACGCGAACTCCGTGCCGCAGCCGAGGACGTCGGTCAGCAAGGCGGACAGCAGTTCCGCGACGCGGTGCGACCGCTGTGCCTGCGCGACGGCGAGACCGAGCACGGCGGCGGTGACCGAGATGCCGTTCACGACGGCGAGGGCGTCGCGACCGTCGAGCTCGACCGGGCGCAGACCGGCCTCGCGCAGCGCGTCGGCCGCGGGCACCAGCCGGCCGCCGAGGAACGCGTTCCCGTTGCCGCGCAACGCGTGTGCCACGTAGGCGAGCGGTTGCAGGTCGCCGCTCGCACCGACCGAGCCGAGCCGCGGCACGGCGGGCGCGAAGTCCGTCGCGAGCATGGCGACCAGTGCGTCGACGACGTGCTCCGAGACGCCGGAACGCCCGTGCGCCAACGAGAAGAGCCGGGCCAGCACCGCGGCCCTGGTGACCTCGGGCGGCAGCAGCTCGCCGTGGCCGACGATGTGGTGCAGGATCGTGTTGTCGCTCTGGCTGCCGCTGTCCTCGCGACCCCCGAACTCGACGAGCGGCCCGAAACCCGTTGTGACACCGTAGATCGCGCGGCCGGAGCCGCTGACCTCGAGCACGAACGCACGGCAGTGCGCGATCCGCGCCCGCACCTCGTCGGGCAGCGCGACGTTCAGCGGTCCTCTCGCTCGCTCCAGGTGCTCGGGTAGCAGGGCCGCCGTCAGGCTCAGGGCAGCAGCGGGTGTTCGCACGGGCACGACGCCTCCAGGGGGATCGGGCGTTGGTTCAGCGCATGTCGTTCGGCGCGACACGAAACCGTGCCGCGCAACGACCTCAGCAGCACCCGCGACGATCCCCGGTTGACCCGCCGGCGAGGAAGGGCCTTCCGTACCAACTGGTCAGATTGCCTGTTGACGATCGGGTGACAGCGCTCTCCCGTGCGGCGGTGTCTCAGTCCGCGGGAGTGACGAGCCCGCCGGAGCGGTGGTCGAACTCCCCGTCGACGATGCGCGCCAGGACGCCGGCCGACTGCTCCACGGGGGTGAACCTGCCCTGCTCCCGCTGCGACCTCGCCCACCGCGCGACGCTGCGACCCGCTTCGTCGTCCGGTGCGGCCCTGCTGCCGCGGCCCATCAGGCCGACGTCGACCATGCCGGGGTCGTAGCTCAGCACGGCGATGGGCCGGTCCCTCAGCTCGGCGGCGAGGTTCTCCCCCAGCTTGAGCACGGCCGCCTTGGACACGGAGTACGCCGACAGCAGCGGCCAGCGGTGCACACCGGCGTTGCTGACGATGTTGACGATCCGGCCACTGGTCATCGTGCGCAGCGCCGCGGTGGTGGCGAGCGCGAGCCCGCGCAGGTTGACCTCGAAGGTCCGCCACCACTCGTTCTCGTCGACCTCCCACGTCGGCCCGACCGGCCCGCCGAGCGCGGCGTTGTTGACGAGCACGTCGATCGGCCCGACGCTCTCGATGAGCTTGGGCGTGGCCTGCGGGTCGGCGAGGTCGGCGACGTGCGCCTCGACCTCGACACCACGGGCCCGCAGCTCCTGCTCGGCCACGGCCAGCGCGCGTTCGTCGCGGCCGGTGATGACCAGCCGGTGCCCGCGCGCGCCCACGGTGTCGCTGAAGGCCCGGCCCAGCTCCTTGGCACCGCCGGTGATGAGAACGCGCATCAGCCGTCGTTCCTCGGCAGGCGGCGGAGGATCTGGCCGGACGCGGACCTCGATGTCTCTTTCACAGACACAACCTGGCGCACGTCCTCGCACGGCGCCACCTCCGCGGTCACGCACGGCCAGGTGACGTCGCCCTGCGTGACCGCGAACTCCTCGCCGTTGAGCCGATCGGGCCTACCGGCGTGAACCACCTCGGCGTCCGGCCGCGCTCAGAGCGAGATGCCCCGCGCCGCCAGCCAGCCCACCGGGTTGATCTTCTGCGACCCGTCGACCCACACCTCGAAGTGCAGGTGCGGCCCGGTCGACTGACCGCGGTTGCCCATGGTCGCGATCTGCTGCCCGGCCTTCACCACGGCACCCTGCGCGACGTCGATGGTGTTGACGTGCCCGTAGACGGTGATGGTGCCGTCCGCGTGCTGCACCCGCACCCACAGCCCGAACCCGCTGGCGGGTCCGGCCTCGACCACCGTGCCGTCCAGGACGGACAGGATCGGCGTGCCGATGGCGTTGGCGATGTCGACGCCGTTGTGACTGGTCCCCCACCGGGCACCGAAGCCCGAGGTGAACGACCCCTGCGCCGGCTTGACCGCCTTGGGCCTGCGGGCCTCTTCCTCCGCCGCCTTGCGCGCCGCCTCACGCGCCGCCTCGGCCGCCACGCGTGCCGCCTCGGCCCTGATGGCCTCCTGCCGCTGCGCGTACGCACCCTCCGCGGCCTTCATGGCCTCGCGGACGTTGAACTGCACCTGGAGCTGCTCGGCCTGCAACAGGTGGCGCGTCTCCACGGCGGTGTCGACGGCGTGCACCGTCTCCACCGCTCCTGGCTGGTGCTGCTGCTGGGTCATCGCCGCCGCCAACTCGGACGTGGCGGCAACGGGAACGATCCGGTCGACGGGGGTGACCGTGGCCATCGCCTGGGTGAAGCCGGCGCCGACGAGGGCACCTGCGGCGACGACCGCCGTGACGGCCTTCTTGCGGTCCAGGTCCACTCTGCCGATCACGTCGATCAACGGACCCTTCGCACGATGCCGTGCCAAAACTGCCTCCATGCACACTCGGGGGGAGTCCGATCCGCCTGCTGTGCGCGCCGGGGTTTCGGGGACCCGGATGGCGCGCGGTGGACTGGACCCCTTCGGGGGTGGGTCCGTGTCCTGGCGGTTATCGAACCGTGACATGCGGCAGGGAACGTAACCTCGCGTTATCGCCGGAAGCAAGCGATGTGGTTATTTGGGTGACGGAGCCCACTCATGACTACTTTGAGTAGTCGAGTGAGGTCAGCGGTTGATAACGACCACTAGACCAATGCCGTTCTTCGGTGTTTGTACTGGTCAGTCGCTTTATCGAGAAAGGCCGACGGGGTGGTGTGAGGGGTCCGCCAGCCGTACGCGACCGGAAACCCCCGCTTGTCGCGCTTCGCGACGATCGCGGCGCCGACCTCGCGAAACTGTCAGACCCCGCGCGTACGTTGGGTCGCGGGGGACCCGAAACGCGAGGGGACCCCTGCGCGAGCGTGCCTGACGGCATCAGCCGAGCAAGACGGACGCCACGGACGCGATCGTCCGCCACCCGCCACCCGCCACCTGGCACCTGGCACCTGGCACCCATGCGCCGAAGCTCCTGCAGAGGCGCGAGCCCAGCCCTCGCCGCCCACCCCTCCCCTCTTCCCTCAGCGAACCGAGGACGGGTGCAACCCCCACCCACCGGCGCAACGCAAAGGGCCGCCGGACGCATCACGCGTCCGACGGCCCGAAGAAAGCGGAAGGAGCTACTTGTAACGTGCCGCCGCCGGGGGGAGCGGGGCCGGGTCCAGGCCCTCGTGGATCACCTTCATCGCGTTGAACCAGGTCGGTGCGGCCACCTGGCCGCCGTAGACGCCCGAGTTGGAGCCGGGGCAGAAGCGGATCGGGTTCGCGCAGATGACCTCGGGGCGGTTGCCGTCGGCGTAGGTCATGACGGCGCCCGCGTACTGCGGGGTGGCGGCCATGAAGGCGACCGACTTGTGCTCCTCGGTGGTGCCGGTCTTGCCGATCGTCGGGCGGGTCCAGCCGGCGGCGCGGGCGGCGTCAGCGGCGGTACCGGAGCCGACCGTGTCGTGGGACAGGCCCTGGGCCAGCGAGTTGGCGAGGTCAGGGGTGACGGCCTGCTCGCAGGGCTTCTCCTTCAGCGGCATGGGGTTGCCGTGGCGGTCCAGGACCTGCTCCACCGGGGTGGGCGGGCACCAGCTGCCGTTCGAGACGATGGTGGCGGCGACGTTCGCCAGTTCCAGGACGCTGGTCGCGCCGGGGCCGAGGGTGTAGGAGCCGGCGTTGTTCTGCTTGGTCCAGTCGCCCTGGGAGGGGCCGTTGGAGCCGTCGGACTTCAGGGGCTCGGCGCCGCGGTTGTGGGTGGCGAGGGTCTCGCGCATGCCGAGGCGGTAGCCCATGTCGACGACGCGGTCGAGGCCGGTCTTCTCCTGCAGGATCACGAAGCCGGTGTTCGGCGACGTGGCGAGCGCCTGGGTCAGCGACATCTTCTCCGCGTAGCCGCTGCCCGCGTTCTCGACCTTCCACGCCGAACCGCCGTTGGGGTACACGCGGGAGTAGTGGACCTTCGGGACCGGGATCTCGCGGTCGATGCCCGTCACGCCCTGCTCGAGCGCCGCGGCGGCGGTGAAGACCTTGTTGACCGAGCCGGGGCCGAACGGGAGCACCTCGGCGGGCACGGGGCGGGCGACCTGGCCCAGGTCGGCGTTGTTGCCGTAGTCGCGGGAGGCGACGAGGGCGCGGACGCGGTGCTTGTCCTTGCCGGGCTGGACCACGGACATGACGTTCGCGATGCCGTTCTGCATCTTCGGCACCTGCTGCTCGGCGGCCGTCTTGGCCGCCTTCGTGGCCTTCGGGTCCATCGTCGTCTTGATCGTGAGGCCGCCGCGCTGCAGCTGCGCCTTCGTGATGCCCGCGTCCTGCAGGTAGTCGAGCAGGTAGGAGCAGAAGAAGCCGTAGATCGGGCCGTCACCGGCGCCGACGCAGCCCTTGGGCAGGATCTGCAGGTCGTCGGTCACGCCCAGCGGCTCGGCCTTGTACTCGTCGGCCTTCTTCTTCGCCTCGGTCTCGTCCTGGCCGAACGCGCCGTTCTCGCGCATCTTGTCGATCACCGTGTTGCGGCGTTCGAGGGCCTTCTCCGGGTTCGCGCCGGGGTTCAGCGACGACGGGCGGTTCGCGATGGCGGCGAGCAGCGCCGCCTGCGGGACGGTCAGCTTGTCGGCGGTCGTCTTGAAGTACGCCTTGGCGGCGGCACCGACACCGTAGGTCTGGTTGCCCAGCGGCACGATGTTCAGGTAGCCGGCGAGGATCTCGTCCTTGGACATCTGCTGCTCGAGCTGCAACGCGACACGCGCCTCGCGCAGCTTGCGGCCGACGGTCGCCTCGGTGGCCTTCTCCCAGGCCTCCTGCTCGTTGTCGGCGCCGAGCACGAACGCCATGTAGTTCTTGACGTACTGCTGCGTCAGCGTCGAGGCGCCCTGGGTCGCGCCACCGTCCACACCGGCCTTGGCAGCGGCACGGGCGATGCCCTGCCAGTCGACGCCGCGGTGCTCGAAGAACCGCTTGTCCTCGATCGCGAGGATCGCGGCCTTCATCGTGTCGGAGATCTGGTTCGACTCCAGCGGGATCCGGTACTGGTCGTACAGGTAGGCGATCGGCTCGCCGTTCATGTCCGTGATGGTGGTGACGAGCGGCAGCTCCCCCTTGGCGAGGTCACCCGACGTCTGGTCGACCTGGTCGGCGGCGCGGTTCGACGCGAGCCCCAGCCCTCCTGCGAACGGGAACACCATCGCTGCCAGGAGCACGCCCGCCGTCAGGCACAACCCCATCAACTTGACCAAGCCTGACGCGCGTGCGGCGAACAAACCGCAACTCCTTCCGAACCGAACCCCAGAGAAAGCTCTACGTATTAAGTCGCGCGGGAGACCCGTGAGGTTGCGTCCGCTGATCGACTGGTTTCAACCTACCGGAGCAACCGCAGTCCGATCGTCGGGCTGGCGCGCCGGACCTCGACCCCCGTGTGGTGGGGCAGCAGGTCGTCGAGGAACCCGTAGCGGGCGAGCTCTTCGTCGGGTCGCCGGCTCACGGTGCGCCACCAGACGGCGATGTCTCCCCAGCCCGGTGCCGACAGCGAACCGCCGAAGTGCTGCACGGACAGCGCCGCGCACAGGTTCGCGAAACGCACGCGGTGCTCCAGCGGCCACCCCGCGAGTGTGCCCATCACGAACCCCGCCCCAAACACGTCACCGGCTCCGGTCGCGTCCAGCGGCGCCACGTTCAGCCCCGGCACCTCCACGCATTCCCCGGTGGAGCTGTCGACGGCGACCGCTCCGCCTCCCCCGCGTGTGACAACCACCACGGGCACGTGCTCGGCCAACGCGCGCGCGGCGGCCTCCGGCGTGTCGGTGCGCGTGTAGCCCTGCGCCTCCACGTGGTTCGGGAGGAAGACGTCAAATCCGTCAAGACGGCGCAGCAGCTCCGGCGACCACGCCCCGGTGCGGTCCCAGCCGATGTCGGCGAACAGCTTCGCGCCGTTCTGCTTCGCCGTGCGCACCCATTGTTCGTCTTCCGCCTGAATGTGCACAAAACAGGCTTTTGCCGACGGCGGCGGCGAAAACAGGTCATCGGCGACAACGGGTGCCTTGTGCCCGTGCGTGACCATCGAACGGTCGTGCTCCATCGCCATCGACACCGTCACCGGTGAATGCCATCCGTAGAACCGGCGGCAGTAGGAGAGGTCGACGCCCTCCTGCTCGGCCAGCACGTCCCAGCAGAAGTCGCCGTAGGCGTCCTCGCCGAACGCGGCCGCCAGCGCGGTCCTCAGCTCCAGCCTGCGCAACGCGACGGCGAGGTTCGCGATCCCGCCGGGGCACGACCCGAGCCCGTCCGCCCACACCTCGGTGCCCGCCGCCGGTGGCCGCGGCAGGCCGGTGAAGATGATGTCGAGGAAGACCGTCCCGGTGAGGAGCACGTCGAAGTCGGGTTCCGCCATGTGGTCCACGATGCCACCCGACACCGACAATTCCACGCGGGGCCGCGCTCAGGAGGACGCCGCGGACCTCAGCCCGTCTCCTCCGCGATCATCTCCCGCATCCTGGTCAGCGCGCGGTGCTGGGCGACCCGCACCGCACCCGGCGTCGACGACACGGCCAGCGCGACCTCCTCGGCGGACAGGCCCACCGCCACCCGCAGCACGAGGATCTCGCGCTGGCGGGGCGGCAGCCGGTGCAGCAGCCGCGTGACCTGGGCCATCATCTCGCCGTTGACCGCGTGCTGCTCGGGGCCGGCCTCGTCGGAGGCGCAGTCGGGCAGCTCGGGCACGACCTCGGCGCGGTTGCGGACCGCGCGGCGGCGGGCGTCGGCGACCTTGTGGGCGGCGATGCCGTAGACGAAGGCCAGGAACGAGCCGGGCTCGTAGCGGTACTTCGACAGGGCGCCGAGGACGGCGACGCAGACCTCCTGCGCGATGTCCTCCGCCGAGACGAGCGTGCGTTCCCGGCCGCCCACGCGGGCGCGGCAGTAGCGCACGATGAGCGGCTGGATGCGGCCGAGCAGGTGCTCGACCGCCCGTCTCTCTCCTGCCAGGGCGGCGTCGACGAGGTCGGTGAACTCGGCTTCGGCGAGCCACTGGTTGGAGACCGGTTCCTGGCGCGCCCGGCGGCGCACGGGGACCGTTGGCGCGGTCCAGACCTCTTCGACTGAGAGGACGCCGACACCGCCACCGGACCGCACGGCTGTGGGCTGAACCATCCCGGCGACCTCCTCCACTACAGCGACACTAGGGGCTTCACTGGAGAAGAGAGCGCAGCGAGCCATTTGATACCGCCTGCGTGCAAGAGGACCACGAAGTCCCCTCAGGTGGGCGAAGCAGCACCCTTTTGAGGGAGAACGTGGTCCTAATGGCCCAGTCGTTCGGCCATGGCGAACTGCTGCACGCCGAGGTGGCCGACCCGGAACCCGGCCTCCGAGTAGGCCAGGTAGAACTCCCACATCCGGCGGAACGTGTCGTCGAAGCCGAGACCGGAGATCTCGTCCCAGCGGCCCAGGAAGCTCTCGCGCCACCGCCGCAGCGTCTCGGCGTAGTCGTCGCCGAACGAGCGCATCTCGGTGATCTTCAAGCGGGTGTGGTCGCGCACCGACTCCTCGACCGAGCGCACCGACGGGATGAGCCCGCCGGGGAAGATGTACTTGTGGATCCAGGTGTAGCTGGCCTTGCTCGCGATCATCCGGTCGTGCGGCATGGTGATCGCCTGCAGCCCCACCCGGCCGCCGGGGGCGAGCACCCGGTCGAGCACCGAGAAGTAGTCGGGCCAGTACTCGGCGCCGACCGCCTCGATCATCTCGACGCTGACGACGGCGTCGTACCGCCCGTGCTCCTCCCGGTAGTCGCGCAGGTGCACCGCCACCCGGTCGCGCAGGCCCGCGGCCGCCACCCGCTCCAGCGCCAGCTTGCGCTGCTCGGCGGAGATGGTCAGCGAGGTGACGGTGGCACCGCGCCGGGCGGCCCTGATGGCGAGCGCGCCCCAGCCGGTGCCGATCTCCAGCACCCGCGACCCCGCCCGCACGCCCGCGTAGTCGAGGACGCCGTCGATCTTGCGCAGCTGGGCGGCGTGCAGGTCGAGGCCGCGGTCGCCGTCGAACAACGCCGACGAGTAGGTCATCGTCTCGTCCAGGAACCGCTCGAACAGGTCGTTGGACAGGTCGTAGTGGCGGTGGATGTTCTGCCGCGAGCCCGCGATGTCGTTGACCTCGGTCTGCCGCCGCTCCGCCCACCGCCGCAGCCGCTGCAGGCCGGGCGGGATGAGCGTGGACAGCCGCGCGGCGAACGCGGTGAGCACGTCCGCGAGCTCGTCGGACTCCCAGTCGCCCACCATGTAGGCCTCGCCGAAGCCGATCTTGGCGTCGGCGCCGAGGCGGTGGAAGAACGCCGCGGGCCGCACCAGCCGCATGACCGGCCCGCCCGCGCCCCACGTCCGTCCGTCCGGGAACCGCACGGTCACCGGCAGGGTGCGCACGGCGTTGCGGAACAGCGACTCGGCGAGGCGCGCGCGCAGGGGTGAACGCGGTGCGGTGAACAGGCCCGGCCAGACGCCCTGGTTCGGAAGGGGCAGGGACAGCGTGCTCATCTACTCACTCCTGGGAACGATCGGCAGGCGCCGCAGGTACAGGGCGATGCCATGGCGGCGGATCAGCGCGGAGACGCGCTGGGGCATCAACGGCCGGCGCAGGAGCATCCGCAGCCCGGAGGTGCGGGTCCCGCGCATGGTGGCGCTGAAGGTGGTCTTCCCGTTCTGCCGCAACGCGATGGTCACGGACAGCCGCTCCCCCGGTGCCGGCAGCCTCATCACGTAGTGGCCGTCGACGCCGAGGAACGGGGAGACGTAGAACTCCTTGTCCACCGACGCGCGGCCGTGCTCATCGGTGCGGAGCAGGTAGCAGTGCCGTCCGCCGTACGTGTTGTGGACCTCCGCCACCACACACACGAGCTCGCCATCGGCGTTGTGGCACCAATAAACGGACAGCGGGTTGAACACGTACCCCAGCACGCGGGCGTTGGCGAGCATCAGGACCCGGCCGCCGCCCAGCTCGATCCCGCGTTCACCGAGCCACTCCTCCAGGTTCTCCCTGATGGACCGGTCCGGTGACCCGAGGTGGTCGCGCGCCTCGAACCGGGCGAACGGCCGCGCCCACCACGGCAGCCGCGGCATCCCGTCGAGGTCGACGAGCCACAGGTAGGCGCGGTGGCGGAACGCCCGGTCGATCAGCTCGCGGCGGGTGTGCGTGATGACGACGTCATAGATCACCAGTCCACCCCGAAGTGCCGGGCGGCGCGCACGCCGGACGCACAGCCGTCCTCGTGGAAGCCCCAGCCGTGGTAGGCACCCGCGTACGCGGTGGTGCCGGTGTTGAGCTCGGGCAGACGTCGTTGCGCGGCAACGGAGCCGGGCGTGTAGACGGGATGCTCGTAGGTCATCCTGGCGAGCACCCGGCCGGGGTCGACGTCGTGCGGGTTGAGGGTGACGACGTACTCGCGCGGTTCCCGCAGCCGCATCAGCCGGTTCATGTGGTAGCTGACGAGCACTTGGTCGCCGTCCTCGCGGCAGGCCCGTTTGTAGAGGTTCCACGACGCCCGCGCGCCGCGGGTGCGCGGCAGGACCGACGCGTCGGTGTGCAGCCAGGTCTCGTTGCGGGAGTAGCGGAAGGCGCCCAGCACCTCCTTCTCCTCACGCGTGGGGTTGGCGAGCAGGCCGAGCGCCTGGTCGGGGTGCGTGGCGACGACGACGTGGTCGGCGGTGTGCAGCACGTCGTCCTCGTCGCGGATCTCCACGCCGCCGCCGGTGCGGATGACCGCGCGGACCGGGGTGCCCACGTGGACGGCGCTGAGGCCTTGCACCGCGCGGTCGACGTAGGTGCGGGAGCCGCCGGTCACGGTCTTCCACTGCGGGGTGCCGCCGACGGCGAGCATGCCGTGGTTGGCGAGGAACTCGAACAGGTACCAGGCCGGGTACTCCGTGCTGAGCGCGGCGCCGGCCGACCACACGGCGCTGACCAGCGGGACGATGAAGTGGTCGACGAAGTAGCGGGAGTAGCCGCCGATCGCGAGGAACGCACCGAGCGTGACGTCGTGCGCCTCCTCGTTGCGCAGGACGCGCTGGGCGTGCCGGTAGAAGCGGGTGACCTCGGCGAGCATGCGCACGTACCGGACGTTGGTGGCGCTGGAGCGCTTCGCGAACAGGCCCGGCAGCTTCTTCGCCCCGGCGTACTCCAGCCCGCAGCCGTCGCAGCGCACGCTCATGGACATCTCGGAGTCCTGGGTGGGCACGCCGAGCTCGCGGAACAGCCTGACCAGGTTCGGGTAGGTGCGTTCGTTGTGGACGATGAACCCGCTGTCGACGTGGACGCCGTCCAGGTCGTGGGTGTGCGCGTGCCCGCCGAGCCGGTCGTCGGCCTCGAAGAGCGTGACGTCGTGCGCGCGTTGCAGCACGTACGCGGCCGTGAGCCCGGCGACCCCGGCTCCGATGACGGCAACTTCAGCCACGCGACCCTCCCAGGGGGACGTCGAGGCCTCGCGGGGAGGCTTCCCGCATCGCGTTCGCGATGTCCGCTGCCACCGGTTCGAGGCCGAGCTCACCGTGGACGAAGTCGACGGTGAGCCGGGTCCAGTCGCGGGCCCGGCGCAGCATGGCGTGGTCGCCGCCCTCGACGGTGAACCGCGCGACCCGGTCGGTCACGGTCTTCGCCTGCCGCGCGTACGCCAGCGACTTCGCCGGGTCGGTCATCCGCTCCCGGTCGCCGTGCGCGATGAGCAGCGCCTTGCCCCTGAGCTGGTCGAAGGGCTCCCCCGGCACGATCCACGGTGCGAGCGCGCACACCGCCACGACGCTCGGGTCGCCGGCGACGCGCAACGCGGTCCGGCCGCCCATGGAGTGCCCGACGAGCACGACCGGTGCGCCGGGGTGCAGCTCGCCGATCCGGTCGAGCGCCCACCGGGCGTCCCTGACCGGGTCGAGGCTCGGCGCGTTCCAGCCGCGCATCCGGTAGCGCAGGTTCCACACCTCGACGCCCGGCGCGCGCAGGGCCCTGGCCAAGGGGACCATGCGCAGGTGAGCGAGGTTGTGGCGGCGGACCGGCTCGGTGCTGCGCTCCCGTCCGCCGTGCAACACGAGCACGACGGCATTCGTTCTGCCCGATGGTTTCGCCACGTCGACTTGCGGATGCACACCAGGCCTTCGGCACACGGCCCCGTTCGGCTCGGATCTTGAGATCCAGGTCACACAGGTAGGGTTCGCACCCGTGATCGAGCACCTCAGCATCCCCACCGAGGCGGGCACCTTCGACGCGATCGCGGCCGGTCCGGAGGACGGCCGCCCGGTGCTGCTCCTGCACGGCTTCCCCGAGGCCGCGATCGAGTGGGAGCACCAGGTCGCGGTCCTGGGCGCCAACGGCTTCCGCGCCGTCGCGCCCGACCAGCGCGGCTACTCCCCCGGCGTGCGGCCGGAGCGGTACCAGGAGTACACGACGACGCACCTGGTCGGGGACGTGCTGGCGATGGCCGACGCGCTGGGCTGGGGCACGGTCGACCTGGTCGGCCACGACTGGGGTGGCGCGGTCGCGTGGTGGACGGCGATCGAGCACCCGGACCGGCTGCGCACGCTCACCGTGTTCTCCACCCCGCACCCCGGCGCCCTGCGGACCGCGTTGCAGACCGACGAGGAACAGCGGATGCGGTCGCAGTACGTGCTGGACTGGCGTGAGCGCAGCACCGAGAGGCGGATGCTGGACAACAACGCCCACGCGCTGCGGCAGATGTTCGAGTACCGCGTGCGGCCCTCGCACGTCGACGAGTACGTCCAGCGCCTCTCCGAGCCGGGCGCGCTGTCGGCGGCGCTCAACTGGTACCGCGCGGGCAGGCCGGACGGCGTCGCGGACAAGGTCGGCGTCAAGACCATGTACGTGTGGAGCACCGAGGACGTGGCGTTCGGGTCGGTGGCGGCGTTCGAGACCGAGAAGTGGTGCACGGGCGCGTACCGGTTCGAGATGGTCGAGGACGTCAGCCACTGGATTCCCGAGGAGGTCCCGGAGGCCGCGTCCGGCCTGATCTTGGAGAACCTCGGCTGAACCTGCTCCCCGCTGGCGGCAACTGCCGGAAGCGGAAGCTGTTCTGGCTGGTCAGCGGCTGCGGCAGCGCTTCGGCACCCGGTCGCGCACGGTGCTTGGCTTCCGACCGGCCCGCCGCACCGACTAGGTTCGGGGCATGCGCGTCGCCGGGCTCCTGCTGGCCGCGGGGGCAGGCCGCCGGTTCGGCACCCCGAAGGCCCTCGTTGCGGTGCACGGCAAGCTCTTCGTCGACATCGCGGCCGAGGCGCTGCGGTCCGCGGGCTGTGCTCCCGTGGTCGTGGTGCTGGGTGCCGCGGCCGGTGAGGTGCGGGCGAGGGCGGCGCTGACCGGGGTGACCGTCGTCGACAACCCCGGCTGGGAGTCGGGCATGGGGTCGTCGTTGCGCACCGGCCTGCACGCGGTGGGCGTGGTGGACGCCGTGGTGGTGCTGCCGGTGGACACCCCCGGTGTCACGGTCGCCGCACTGCGCCGGCTGATGGCGCTCGCCGCTCCGGACGTGCTGGCGCGGGCGGTGTACGACGGCGAGATCGGTCATCCGGTGCTGATCGGCAGCGACCACTTCCCCGGTGTCATGTCGTCGGCGGCGGGCGACCAGGGCGCCCGGGAGTACCTGAGGTCGGCCTCCGTGCGGCACGTCGAGTGCTCGGACGTGGCGGACGGCGCCGACGTGGACCGGCCGGAGGACCTGAGCACCGGCTCTCAGGGCCGTGCGCAGACAGCGGCCCGCGCGCATCCGACCGCGACCACGAGCTGCGCCAACGCCACCCACACCGGCCACAGCTCGGCGTAGGTGACCGCCAGTGTGATGTGCGTGGCGGCTGCGGCGGTGAACACGGCGGTCAGCACGACCCAGGTGACGAAGTACCGCCTGATCCGACCCACCCCCGTCCGCCGCCGACTGCCCTCATGGCGCGTATCGGCAGTTGTGGTGCTCGGGTTACTGGTGAGGCCTCCGGCAATCGGGTACTACTGGGCCGCATGACGACCGACACCGTGACCGGGTCCGACTACGGCACCTTCGTGCGCACGCACCTGACCCGCGTCGAGCAGCACAACTCCAGCGCGCTGGACGACGTGGCGGAGCTGGTGCTCGCCGCAGTGCAGGCCGACGGCACGATCCTCACCGCCGGCGCCGGCCACTCCCTGGCGGCGGTCGCCGAGACCTTCTACCGCGCGGGTGGCCTGGCCTGCGTGCGCCCGATCTACCACCCCGAGCTGCTGCCGATGCACGGTGCGATCAGCAGCACGGCCGCCGAACGCCGCTCCGGGCTCGCGGGCGAGGTGCTGCGGGAGGCCGGTCTGGCGCCGCACGACGTGCTGTTCGTGTTCTCGACCTCAGGCGTCAACCACTACCCGGTGGAGCTGGCGCTGGAGGCGGCGGAGGCCGGCTGCCCGGTCGTGGCCGTCACTTCGGTGTCCGCGAGCTCCCAGGCCCCGCGCCGCGCGGGCACGACGCTGGCCGAGGTCGCGACCGTCGTGCTGGACAACCTGGTGCCGCCCGGTGACTCCACCTACCCCGAGCAGGCACCGGTGACGGCGGCGGTGTCGACCATCGCGACGGCGTTCCTGTGGAACCTGCTGATGGTGCGGCTGCTCGACAAGGCGACCGAGACGGGTGTGCAGCTGCCGTTGTGGCGCAGCGCGAACGTCGAGGGCGGCGACGCGGCCAACGCCGACATGCTGCGGCACTACCAGACCCGGATTCCCCAGCTGGGCTAGTCCTATCGGCCGGTGCTCGTCCTAACGGCCAAAAGCTGGCACAGCAACGGGAACTTCCACAGGATCTCCACATCGCCGCGTTAGCCTCCCACCGGGGAAAGACCTACCTGGGGGGAGCTTCACCGGTGGAACGCAGGACACGCAGACTCGTGTTGATCGGCGGAACGCTCGTCACGGCCACCGTTGTGGGCGTGGCGGGCGTCATGCTGTGGGGTGGCGGTTCGGCCAGTTCGAGCGGACCGGGCGGGACACCGGCCAAGCCGGTGGTCGACTCACCGGGCTCGGTGGCGCAGTCGTTCGCGACCAGGCTGTTCTCGAACGACTCGACCGCCGCCGCCGCGTTGACGGACGCACCCGACGTGGCCGGCAAGGCGTTCGCCGCGACCAGGACGGGCATGGGGTCCTCGGCCTACCAGGCCAGGCTGCTCACCGCGCCCACCGTCGCGGAGGACGCGTCCACGACCGAGGTTCCGGCCGCGGTGACGTGGTCGCTGCCGAACTCGGCGGTGCTGAAGTACGAGGTCAAGATCAGCCTGCAGCGCGCGGGCACCACGTGGAAGGTCCACTGGACCCCCGCGCTCATCCACCCGCAGCTCACCGAGGGCGGTTCCTTGGTCTACCGCGCCGCGCTCGCGGACGGGGCACTGCTGGGCCGCGACGGCAAACCGCTGGTGCCGGGTGCGCTGCCGGAGGGCCTGTACACGACGATCACCGGTGCCGCGGGTGCCCTGAAGGGCACCGACGGCTGGGAGGTCGGGCTCCAGTCGCCCGCCGGGTTCGTGCCGCTCGACGGCAAGAAGCCGGAGATGGGCGAGAAGCTCACCGTCACGATCGACCCGGCCCGCCAGGCCGCAGCGCAGGCCGCCGTCGACGCCCTGCCGCAGGGCGCCGCGATCGTCGCACTCGACCCGGCCACGACCGAGGTCCTCGCGGTGGCGCAGAACAAGGCGCTGGCCGGCACCAACCCGTTCATCGGCCGCTACGCCCCCGGCTCGACGATGAAGATCGTGACCGCGGCCGCGGCGATGGACGCCGGCCTGGTGCAGCCCGGCACCACCGTGCCGTGCCCGGCGCGCGCCACCATCGGCACCCGCACGGTGAACAACGACGGCTTCGGTCACGAGACCCTGCCGTTCCACACCGCGTTCGCCCTGTCCTGCAACACGACCTTCGGCCAGCTCGGCCTGAAGCTCGGCCCGCAGGCCCTGCCCGCGATGGCCAAGCGCTTCGGCCTCGGCGCCGACTGGGACATGGCCGGCGCCACCACCAACACCGGCAAGGTGCCGCCCGCCACCGGCGACCAGCAGGTGGAGAACAGCTTCGGCCAGGGCAACGTCGAGGCCAGCCCGTTCGGCATGGCCCTGGTCGCCGCCACCGTGGCCTCCGGCCGCACCCCGACCCCGACCCTGCTGCGCGGCCGCACCGGCGTACCGGGCGACGTCGGCGCGCCCCCGCCCCGCGCCGCACTGCCCGCGCTGCGGCAGATGATGTCCGAGGTCGTCACCAGCGGCACGGCGAAGCAACTGGCCGGTCTCCGCGGCCTGGCCGGCAAGACCGGCACGGCCGAGGCCGGTGGCGGTACGGCGCACGGCTGGTTCGTGGGCTACCAGGGGAACGTGGCGTTCGCGGTGTTCGTCGAGAAGGCCGGGTCGTCGCAGAGTGCGGTGAACGCGGCCGGCGCGTTTCTCCGGGGGTGATGCTGCGGGTGGTCCGCCAGAGGTGATGCCGAGGGGTGGTTCGCCTGGGGTGAGCAGGTTTCGGCGGAACGCTCGTAGGTCCGGCGGAAGGCTGAGGGGCGCGGCGGTGGTCTCCTTGGTGCCCGCGTGCCGCGTGCGGCGCGCAGTGAGGCGCGGCGCGTGGGGTGGCGCGGCGAGGTGCGCGGTGCGGGGCAAGGCGTGGCGTGCGGTGCGAGGTGCGCGGCGAAGCCCGGCGGCGGTTTCCTTGGTGCCCGCGTGCCGCGTAGTGAGGCGCGGCGCGTGGGGTGGTGCGGCGAGGTGCGCGGCGTGAGCCGAGGTACGGCGCGCGGTGCGGGGCGAGGCGCGGTGCGGTGCGGTGCGAGGTGCGGCGCGCGGCGCGCGGCGAGGCCCGGCGGGTGGCGAGGTGCGGCCCGGCGCGTGGCGAGGTGCGGCGCACCGGGCGGCGCACCGGACGCGCAACGCCTCGCCACGCGGGACGCCTCGGGCACGACCGCGGCCGCCCGGTCGTCGTGCGACGGCGCGCGCAGCGCCGTGGTGACCGAGGCGTTGCGTCGGGCGTACGCCCCCGTGGTGCTCGCGAGCGACGACGCGCCGCCCGGCGGCATCACGCGCGGCGCTCACGCCAGCTCGTCGCGCGACGACACGAGCGCCGCCGCGCCAGCGGAGCCCCGTCAAGGCGGCCGACCAACGGCGCCACGACGCGAGCGCCGTGGCGCGGGTGCCGTCAGGGGGACGTGGCCTCCGCGTGGGCGCTGAACTGCGGAGTCGGGTACACCCCGACGACCGGGGGCTCGGCGAACTGCGTGTTGTACAGGTCCGCGTACCGCCCCTCGGCTCGCATCAGCTGGGCGTGCGTCCCCCGCTCCACGATCTCGCCGTGTTCCAGCACCAGGATCTGGTCGGCGTTGCGGATGGTCGACAGCCGGTGCGCGATCACGAGCGCGGTGCGGCCCTTCAACGCCTCGGTCAGCGCCGCCTGCACCGCCGCCTCGGACTCCGAGTCCAGGTGCGCGGTGGCCTCGTCGAGGATCACGACGCGCGGCTTGGCCAGCAGCAGGCGGGCGATGGTCAGGCGTTGGCGTTCGCCGCCGGACAACCGGTAGCCGCGTTCGCCGACGACGGTGTCGAGCCGGTCGGGCAGCGACTCCACCAGCTCGACCAGGCGGGCCCGCCGCAGCGCGTCCCACAGCTCGTCGTCGGACGCGCCGGGGGCCGCGTACTCCAGGTTCGCGCGGATCGTGTCGTGGAACAGGTGCCCGTCCTGCGTCACGACGCCCACGGTGCCGCGCAGCGAGTCGAAGCTCAGGTCGCGAACGTCCACATCGGACAGGCGCACGGACCCGGAGTCGATGTCGTAGAGCCGGGGTACGAGGGAGGCCAGCGTCGACTTGCCCGCGCCGGACGAGCCGACGACCGCGACCAGCTGACCGGCCTCCGCCTTGAAGCTGACGCCGTGCAGCACCTCCTCGCCGCCGCGGGTGTCCAGGGTGGCGACCGACTCCAGCGAGGCGAGCGACACCTTCGCGGCGGCCGGGTAGCCGAACCGCACGTCGTCGAACTCGACCGACACCGGCCCGTCCGGCACCGCACGCGCGCCGGGGCGTTCCTGGATCATCGGTTCCAGGTCGAGCACCTCGAAGACCCGCTCGAACGACACCAGCGCCGTCATCACGTCGACGCGGGCGTTCGCCAGCGCCGTCAGCGGGGCGTACAGGCGGGTCAGCAGCAGCGCCAGCGACACCACGGTGCCCGCGGCCAGGTGGCCGGTCAGCGCCAGGTAGCCGCCGAGGCCGTAGACCAGGGCCTGCGCGAGCGCGGACACGAGCGTCAGCCCGGTCATGAACCAGCGGGTGGCCATGGCGGTGCGGATGCCGATGTCGCGGACCTTCGCGGCCTTGTCGGAGAACTCCTGCTCCTCGCGGTCCGGGCGGCCGAAGAGCTTCACCAGGGTCGCGCCGGGAGCGGAGAAGCGCTCGGTCGACTGGGTGACCATCGAGGCGTTGAGAGTGGAGGCCTCGCGCTGCATGTCCGCCATCCGCCGGCCCATCCGCTTGGCGGGCAGCACGAACACCGGCAGCAGCACCAGGGCCAGCGCGGTGACCTGCCACGACAGCGTGAACATCACGCCCAGCGACAGGACCAGCTGGATGATGTTGGTGACGAACCCGGACAGCGTCGAGGTGAACGCGCGCTGGGCGCCGATCACGTCGTTGTTCAGCCGGGAGACGAGCGCGCCGGTGCGCGTGCGGGTGAAGAACGCGACCGGCATCTTCTGCACATGGCCGAACACGGCCCGGCGCAGGTCGTAGATCAGGCCCTCACCGATGCGCGTGGACTGCCACCGCTCCACCACGCCCAGACCGGCGTCGACCACCGCGATGAGCGCGATGGCCACCGCGAGCCACACCACCACCGAGGGCGCGGACCCACCGACGATCGCGTCGACGACGCGACCGGCCAGCAGCGGGGTCGACACGGCGAGGACCGAGGAGATCACCGTGAGCAGGAGGAACACGACGAGCTTCGCGCGGTGGGGCCGGGCGAAGGCCAGCACGCGCCGGAAGGTGCCGCGGCGCACCTTGGCCGGTGCGTCCGAGGTCACCCCCATCATGAATCGCCAGGAGCTGTAGCCGTCCACGCCTTCTAGAACAGCACAGCGGTCTGACAATTCCTGCACAGAACGCCTGGAGCTGCGGTTCAGCTCTGAGCGGACGCCAGTGCCGCGAGCGAGCGGATGCGGCGCAGCTGCGCGGCGCGTTCCGCGGCCAGCTGGTCGGCGAAGGGCACGCCGGAAGCCGCCGACGCCACCAGCGCCAGCGTCTCGGTGACCGCGCCCGCCATCGGCTTGAGCACGGAGGCCACCAGCGCCTCGACCGTCGCGTCCAGCTCGGCCGCGGGCACGACGGAGTTCGCGAGGCCGATCCGCAGCGACTCGTCGGCGGGGACCCGCCGGGAGGTCACGCAGATCTCGGCCGCGCGCGAGTACCCCACGAGGCGCACCAGGGGCAGTGTGCCGCCGAGGTCGGGCACCAGTCCCAGCCCGGTCTCGGCCATGCAGAACTGCGCGTCCTCGGTGAGCACGCGGAAGTCGCACGCCAGCGCCAGCTGGAAGCCCGCGCCGATGGCGTGCCCCTGCACCGCCGCGATCGTCACGCGTGCCGGGTCGCTCAGCCACGTGAACCCGGCCTGGTACGAGGCGATCCGCGCGTCCGCCTCCTCGGGCGGCAGCGCGAGCATCCCCGGCAGGCCACCGGGTTCTCCGTCGACCGGCTCACCGGTGAACATGCGCCGGTCCAGCCCCGCCGAGAAGGCGCGGCCGGCACCCCGGACGACCACGACGCGGACGTCCGGGTCCAGCTGTTCACCGATGTGCCGCAACGCCTGCCAGGTGGCGGGCGTCTGCGCGTTCAGCACGTCGGGACGGTCGAGCGTGACGGTGGCGAGCGGTCCGGCAAGAGCGAGCCGGACGCCACCGCGCTCGAGCACACCAGCGTCGACAGCGGGCACTGGCATGTCGGTACCTCCGGCGGACTAGAAGCTAGTTACCGGAGAGTAGCAGTCTGGTGGGGTACTACTTCTTCTTCGTCCGGGTGGCGCCACCGCGACCGCGCAGCGTGACGCCGGATTCCGACAGAACCCGGTGCACGAAGCCGTAGGAACGCCCGGTGCTTTCGGCCAAAGCCCGGATGCTCGCGCCCTTTTCGTACTTCTTCTTCAGGTCAGCGGCCAGCTTGTCCCGCGTGGCGCCGGTGATCCGGGCACCCTTCTTCAGGTCAGCCACCTCGTCCCGCCTTCCGTACGAGCAGGTCGGGCCGTTCGACGGCCCCTGTCGTCGCAATGATCGAACAGGTTCACGCAGAACGCCAGGTGATCAAGCAAA
Organism: Lentzea sp. NPDC042327; assembly: GCF_040647275.1. Taxonomy (NCBI): domain Bacteria; kingdom Bacillati; phylum Actinomycetota; class Actinomycetes; order Pseudonocardiales; family Pseudonocardiaceae; genus Lentzea; species Lentzea sp. NPDC042327. The sequence continues at coordinate 14,333 of NZ_JBEZBX010000011.1, read as the reverse complement.
GAGATCGCCGAACGGTCGATTCGATCACACTCAGTTGATCACAGGGTGCGCACGGTAGTCCTTTGACGCGTGGAGATCACGCGAGCTGCACGAGCTCCAGGTAGTCCTCGGACCAGTGGTCCTCCGTGCCGTCGGGCAGCAGGATCACCCGCTCGGGCTCCAGCGCCTCGACCGCGCCGGGGTCGTGCGTGACGAGGACGACCGCGCCCTCGTAGCGCCGCAGCGCGTCGAGCACCTGCTCGCGCGAGGCCGGGTCGAGGTTGTTGGTGGGCTCGTCGAGCAGCAGCACGTTCGCCGCCGAGGACACCAGGCCGGCGAGCGCCAGCCGGGTCTTCTCGCCGCCGGACAGGGTGCCGGCGGGCTGGTCGAGCTGCTCGCCGCTGAACAGGAACGTGCCGAGCAGCGACCGCAGCCGCTGTTCCTGCTCGTCCGGTGCCATGTGCCGGATGTTCTCCCACACCGACGCGCCGTGGTCGAGCGTCTCGTGCTCCTGCGCGAAGTAGCCGATCTTGAGACCGTGGCCGGGCACGACCTGGCCCGCGTCCATCTTCTCGCTGCCGCCCAGCAACCGCAGCAGCGTCGTCTTGCCCGCGCCGTTGAAGCCGAGCACGACGACGCGGGAACCCCGGTCGATCGCGAGGTCCACGCCGGTGAAGATCTCCAGCGAGCCGTAGGACTTGCTCAGACCCTCTGCCATCAAAGGGGTCTTGCCGCACGGGGCCGGCGCCGGGAAGCTGATCTTCGCGACCTTGTCGCTCTGGCGCACGTCGTCCAGACCGTCGAGGAGCTTCTGCGCGCGCTTCGCCATGTTCTGCGCCGCAACGGCCTTCGTGGCCTTCGCGCCCATCTTCGCGGCCTGCGTCATCAGCGCGCCGGCCTTCTTCTCGGCGTTCGCGCGCTCGCGGCGACGGCGCTTCTCGTCCGTGGCGCGGGCTTCGAGGTACTTCTTCCAGCCGAGGTTGTAGATGTCGACCTCGCCGCGGATCGCGTCGAGGAACCACACCTTGTTCACGACGTCGTCGAGCAGCTCGACGTCGTGGGAGATCACGACGAGGCCGCCGTCGTGGGACTTGAGGAAGCCGCGCAGCCAGGTGATCGAGTCGGCGTCGAGGTGGTTGGTCGGCTCGTCGATCAGCAGGATCGTGCTGGACTTCGCGCCGATGCCCGCCTCGGAGGCGGCGAACAGGATGCGCGCCAGCTCGACGCGGCGGCGCTGACCGCCCGACAGCGTGCTGAGCGGCTGCGCGAGCACCCGGTCGGGCAAGCCGAGGTTGGAGCAGATGCGGGCCGCCTCGGACTCGGCCGCGTACCCGCCGAGCGCGGCGAACCGCTCTTCGAGCTTGCCGTAGCGGGTGACGGCCTTCTCGAGCTCGTCGGGGTCGACCAGCTCGGACATCTTCGACTGGGCCTTCTCCAGGTCGCGGAGCAGCTGGTCGAGGCCGCGGGCGGACAGGACGCGGTCCTTGGCGATGACGGACAGGTCGCCCTCGCGCGGGTCCTGCGGCAGGTAGCCGAGCTCGCCCTTGCGGGTGATGGTGCCGCCGTAGGGCTGGCCCTCACCGGCGAGGACGCGCAGGGAGGTGGTCTTGCCGGCGCCGTTGCGGCCGACGAGGCCGATCCGGTCGCCGGGCTGGACGCGCAGGTTGGCGCCGCTCACGAGGATGCGTGAGCCCGCGCGCAACTCCATGTCGGTTGCGGTGATCAAAGAAGACTCCGGGTAGGTGGGTACGGCAAAGGGGCGGCACGTACTGCGGCGGCCTACTCCAGGAGGATCACGCGGACCATTCTACGGGTCGCGGGCCACCGGATTTCCCACCTGTGTCCAGACGCATAGATTGCCGGCCATGAGCGACGACTTCTCCGGCAAGACCGCGCTGGTCACCGGTGCCTCCCGCGGCATCGGCCTCGGCATCGCGCGCGAGCTGCTCTCCCGCGGCGCGTCCGTCACGATCACCGGCCGCAAGGCCGACCAGCTCGCCGCGGCCGCCGCCGAGCTCGGCGGCGGGGTGCTGACGGTCCAGGGCAACGCGGGCGACGACGCGTCCCGCGAAGAGGTCGTGGCGCGCACGGTGGCGGAGTTCGGCAGCCTCGACGTGCTGGTGAACAACACCGGCATCAACCCCCAGTTCGGTTCCCTGATGGACGCCGACCTGGCCGCGGTGCGCAAGATCTTCGACGTGAACGTGGTGGCGGCACTGGGTTTCGTGCAGCTCGCGTGGAAGGCCTGGATGGGCGAGCACGGCGGCGCTGTCGTCAACGTCGCCTCCGTCGGCGGCATCCGCTCGACCGGTGTGATCGGCGCGTACGGCGCCTCGAAGGCGGCGCTGATCCGCCTGACCGAGGAGCTGGCGTGGCAGCTGGGCCCGAAGGTCCGCGTCAACGCCGTCGCACCGGCCGTGGTGAAGACGAAGTTCGCCGAGGCGCTGTACACCGGCCGCGAGGAGGAGGCGTCGCAGCAGTACCCGATGAAGCGGCTCGGGACGCCGCAGGACGTGGCGGGGCTGGTGGCGTTCCTGTGCTCGGACGCGGCGTCGTGGATCACCGGGGAGACCGTGCGGGTCGACGGCGGGCTGCTGGCGACGGGCACGGCGGGCTGAACAGCCCGCCAGCGCGACATGAGACGCGGCGGCAGGTTCCCCGAAGGCCCGGACCACCTGATGCGGCTCACACGGCTCTCAGGACGGCTCCGCGGCCTCCCCCGGCACCCCGAGCACCTCCAGGAACGCCGCGGCGGCCGGGGTCAGCCCGGCCGTGCTCCACACCAGGTGCTCCACCCGTGCCGGCCCGTCCACGACCGGCACGGTCACCACCCCGCCCAACCGCGGCGCGTACCGCGACGGCAGCACCGCGACCGCCAGCCCCTCGCGGATCAGCCCTGCCATCAGCTCCGCCGTCGTGACCTCGAACGCGACCTCCCGCACCAGTCCGGCCGCCGTGAACGCCTGGTCGGACTGCGACCGCCCCGGCGAGCCCGTCGGGAAGTCCACGAACGGCTCCGCGGCCAGCGCCTCCAGCCCCACCTCGTCCCGCTCCGCCAACGGGTGCGATGGCGCGAACACGGCGACATGCCGGTCGCGCGCCAGTTCACGCCCGCGCACCCCCTCGGGGCGCGCGGTGGGTGGCAGGCCGAGGAACGCCAGGTCCAGGGCGCCTTGGCGGACCTGCTCGACGAGCTCGTGGCTCGGCTGCATCCGCAACGCCACCCGCACCTGCGGGTAGCGCTCCCGGAACACCTTCAGCGCCGCCGGCAGGTCCACGGCCGCCACGGTCGGGATCACGCCGATCAGCACCCGCCCGCGCACCTCCCCCACGGCCGCCGCCACCTCGGCCGCGGCGCGGTCCGCGAAGTCGAGGCACTGGCGTGCGGCGGGCAGGAACGCCGTGCCCGCCGGGGTCAGCCGCACGCTGCGGCTGGTGCGGTCGAACAGGCGCGCGCCGAGCTCGCGTTCGAGGCGGGCGACCTGGTGGCTCAGCGCCGACTGCACGACCAGGCAGCGCTGGGCGGCACGGGTGAAGCTGCCGGTCTCGGCGACCGCGACGACGTAGCGCATCTGCTGGAGTTCCACCCATCCATCTTGAACCACGATGGATGACGTGACAAACATGCGTTGGACTCATCCATGCTGGTCACCAACACTGTGAGGCGTGCAGAACAACGACCTCTCCCGCACCGCGTTCGCGGCTTTCGCGCCGGTGGTCTGGGGCTCGACCTACGTGGTCACCACTGAACTGCTGCCCGCGGGGCACCCGCTGTTCGCCGGGTTGCTGCGCGCGCTGCCGGCGGGCCTGGTCGCGCTGGCGTTCACCAGGACGCTGCCGCGCGGGTCCTGGTGGTGGCGGGCCGGCGCGCTCGGCGTGCTCAACATCGGCCTGTTCTTCCCGTTCCTGTTCATCGCCGCCGAACGCCTGCCCGGTGGCGTCGCGGCCACGCTGGGGGCGGCCCAGCCGCTGGTGGTGGCGCTGCTGGCGGTCGGGGTGCTCAAGGAGAGCCCGTCGGCGTGGCGGTGCGCGTGGGGTGTCGTCGGCGTGGTCGGCGTCGGTCTCGTGGTGCTGGGGCCCGCGGCCGGGTTCGACCTCGTCGGCGTGCTGGCGGGCCTCGGCGGGGCGGCGACGATGGCGCTCGGCGTGACCTTGACGAAGAAGTGGGGGCGGCCCGCCGGTGTGGGGCCGACGGCGTTCGCCGGGTGGCAGCTGACCGCGGGCGGGCTGTTCCTGGTGCCGGTGACGTTCCTGGTCGAGGGACCGCCACCGGCGGTCGGGCCGGCGGCGGTGATCGGGTACCTGTGGCTCGGCGGTGTCGGCGGGCTGCTCGCCTACGTGCTGTGGTTCCGCGCGATCACCACGCTGCCGGTCACCTCGGTCTCGGTGCTCGGCCTGCTGTCCCCGATGGTCGCGGCGCTGCTGGGCGTGGTGGTGCTCGGCCAGACGCTCGGCCCGGTGCAGCTCACCGGTTTCGCCCTCGCACTGGCCGCGATCGTCGCGAGCCAGCGTCCCGCGCCCGTGCTCGCCAGGGGCGTTCTCCGGTGAAGATCGCAGTGGTCGGCGCCGCGGGCATGGTCGGCGCCGAGGTGGTGGCCGAGGCGGCACGGCGCAGGCACGACGTGACGGCGGTGGTCCGCAGCACGGTGCCCGAGGTGCCGGACGGGGTGCGGGTGGTGCGCGGTGACGCGACCGACCGCGCGCTCATGGCCGACGTGCTGTCCCGAGTGGACGGTGTCGTCGCCGCCACCCGGCCGCGGCCGGGGCAGGAGCAGAGCGCCGGGCCGGCCACCGCGGCACTGCTGGACGCCGCGCTGGCCGCCGGGACGAGGGTGCTGGTCGTGGGTGGTGCCGCGCCGCTGCGGTCACCGGGTGGCACGGGGCTCGTGCTCGACGACGACCGGTTCGTGCCGGCGCACGTCCGCCCCATCGCGGCGGCGAGCGTGCGGCAGCTGGAGGTGTGCCGGGCGCACGCGGCGGACTGGGTCTACCTGAGCCCACCGGCGTTGCTCGAACCCGGTGAGCGCACCGGCACTTATCGGCGCGGCGGCGACGAGATGCTCACCGGTCCGTCCGCGATCTCGGCGGCGGACCTGGCCATCGCGGTGGTCGACGAGCTCGAACGGCCCCACGGCGACCGGCACTTCACGGTCGCGAGCTGAGGTCCAGCCGCAGCACGACCTCGCCGTCCTCCACCTCGCCGGTCGGCACGAAGCCGTAGCCGAGGTAGAACGGCCCCGGCGTGCCCTCACCCGGCACGTAGCTGGTGAGCAGCTCGGGAACGCCGTGCGCGCGCAGCAGTGCCACGACCTCGTCGAGGACCGCCGTGCCGTAGCCGCGGCCCTGGTGCTCGGCGCCGATGAGCAGGCGCCACAGGAAGTACGGCCCCAGCAGGCCCGGTCCTGGCGTCACGTCCCAGCTGAGCATGACGAACCCGACCGGCACGTCATCGGTGTAGGCGGCGCGGTACCAGGGGTTGCCCTCCGGGTGGTCCTCCGCGTCCTGGAACGACTTCTCGACCGGGGCGACGAAGCGTTCCTGGGACGGGTGCACGCGCACGGCCGCCACGGCGGCGCGGTTGGCGTCGGTGACCTCGACGAGGCGGATCCGGGTGGTCATGCCCGGATTGTGCCGCTCAGCAGCACGACGTGGGCGTGGTCGGCAGGAACTGCCCCGAGGCGGAGGTCGTGGTGGCCGGTGTGCCCGGCGGGGACACCGCGTTCGACGTGTCCGGCGTGCCGGGTGGGCTCGACGCCGGCGGCGGCGTCTGCGGTGGCCGGGTCTGCTGCGTGCCCGACGGCGGAGTGGTGCCGGGCGGCAGCGTCGTCGTCGGCGGCGGTGTCCGCTCGGCCGACTCCGGTGACGGTGAGGTGCTCGCCGGGGCCGGCGCGCTGGTCGACGACGAGGGTCCCGGTGTCAGCGGTTCCGGTGGTGCGGCGCCGGGCAGCACGGCCAGCGCCACGGCCACGACACCGACGGTCGCGAGCCCGGTGCCGGCCACGGCGACCGCACGCCGCCGGGACCGCACGGCCCGCCCGCGCCGGATGAGGTCGGCGGCCGTGACGGCGGGCGGCGGCGTCCCCTCCGCGTGCAGGGCGGAGAAGGTCTCCCGCAGGTCGTCCTCGCGAACCATCACACCTCCAGCCTCAGGTGGTCGAACTCCGGTCCCAGCTTGCGCCGCAGGGTCTCCAGCCCCTTGCTGGCCTGCGACTTCACCGTGCCCGCGGAGCACTTCAACGCGGCGGCGGTGTCCTCGACGCTCAGATCGTGCCAATAGCGCAGCACGAGCACGGCGCGCTGCCGTGCGGGCACGGCGGACAGCGCCTGCCAGACGACGAGCCTGTCCTCCGCCCCTGCGGCGGAGGACAGGCCCTCTGGAGGCGTGTCGGTGAGCTTCTCCCTGCGCCAGCGGACCTTGCGGCGTTCGGCGAGGAACGTCCGCACGACGATCTGCCGCAGATACGGTTCGAGCCCCGACCGGTCGGCGAGCTTCGGACCGGCCAGGTAGAGCTTCAAGAACGCCGACTGCACGACGTCCTCCGCCTCGTGCCAGCTACCGCACAGCAGGAACGCGGTGAACCGCATCGAGTCGGCTGACCGGTCGAAGCAGTCGGTGAACTCGGCCTCCCAGTTCAGCGGTGACTCCTCACCAGGCGGGCTGCGACGAGACCGGCGGCGTCGTCGCGGGCGGCGTCCAGGTCGTCGGCGGCAGCGCGGGGCTCGTGGCCCAGGTGGTCGACGGCGGCTGCTGCGGGGTGGTGGGCAGCGGCGTCGGCAAGATCGACGGCGGCGGCGTGGTCGGCGGCAGGCTCGGCCCGGGGGACGTCGGCAGCACCGTCGTCGACGGCGGCTGCTCCGGCGTGCTCGACATCGAGGTGGGCGCCGGCGTGGTCGGCGGGGCCTGCGCCGTGGAGGAGGTCGGCCGCGGCGCCGAGGACGTCGGCGCGTGGTCCGGTGTGCCGCCGCCACCGTTCAGGGCGAGCGCGGGCACCGCGATGCCCACCGCTCCGAGCGCGACGGCACCCGCCACGATCACCATTCGTTTGCGCACTTGCGACTCCAGCAGGTCGGTGGCGCCCTCTAGGCACCCTCACCCCCATCCATGCGGTCGACGCCCGGCCGGGTTGCCCGCGTGTCCTGGATCACGATCTCGACGCACCGGGCGCGGCGGGCGGCCTCGTCCAGCACCGCGCGCCGCGGTTCGGGCACGTCGAGCACCCGGTCCTCCGCCCTGGTGAAGACGCCGGCGAGCCTGCGGTCGTCGCGCAGGACGTCGAGCGCCTGCCGGTCACCGCCCAGCACCACGCCGTCCAGCTCCGCGAGCCGGGGCACCAGGACGCGGGCCACGTCGTCGGCGGCGGCCCGCAGCGCGACGCGCGCCTGCCCCTCCCGGCGGCGGGCGAACCGCTGCTGCGACCAGCCGCCTGCCCGGATGCGGCCGTGGACCTGCTTGCGGTCGGTCGCGGACACCTCGACCCGGTCACCGAACGCGACACCGACGCTGTGACCGCCGAGCCGGACGAGCACGAGTCCGACCCGCCGCGGTTCGGCGAGCTTCTCCACCACCTCGTCGAGGGTGGTTCCGCCGCGCGTGACGAAGGTCGCTGTTGCTCCGTCTGCCGCGGTGATGACGACGTTGCCATCAACCCGCACGTCAACGGGCCCGTGACGCTCCGCGAACCGCGTGACCCACCCGTGCACGCGCTCGGGTTCGACCTCCACCGCGCGCCCTCCGGGAACGGGCCGGACCCGGCTCACCGCCCCGCTACCCTGCGCGACATGCGGAGTTTCCCGGTCGTTTCCCATCCGGCGGTGCGCGCGGGCCGCGTCCGGACCACCGGAACGGGCGGGGAACCTCCGGGCGCGCGGTCCCGTCGGAGGGGGGTCATCGTGCACACACTAGAACCACCTCGACACGGCGCGTGAGCAGCACGCGGATGTTACTGATCGGTTCATGACGCTTGACAGATGAGCCTCGAAAGCGTGAACTCGTGAACCGTATGGATTAACCATTGACTCCATCCGGCGCCGACCAGCGCAGTTCACGGGCGGGTAGGGTCACTGGGGCGTGATCTTATGACAGCGGGGAGTCACCATGACCACTGCTGCCGGTCGACCAACACTGACTGTTGACGACACCGACTCAACGGGCCACGGCAGCCTTACGCAGCTCTTGACCACCGGACCGTTTCCGGAGGCTCTTCGAGCCGCGATCAAGGCCAGTCGACTCAGCCTCGACCGCATCCAGCACCGGTTGGCACTGCGCGGCGTGACGATCAGCGTCGCGACGCTCAGCTACTGGCAGTCCGGGCGGCGCAGGCCAGAGCGCCCGGAGTCGCTGGAGGCGCTTCGTCACCTCGAGTCGGTCCTCGGCGTACCTCAGTCCGGTCTCTCGGCGCTGCTCGGCCCACCTCGACCACGGGGACGCCGGTGCCGCCCGACGACCATGATGCCCATCGACGCACTGTGGGCTCGCCGCGAACGCGTGGCGAACCTGCTCTCGAAGGTCGACACCTCGTCCGACCTGAAGCTCGGCCGGATCAGCCAGCACGACCGCATCGAGATCTCTGCCGACGGCGGGCAGAAGTCCGTGTGGGTGCGGCAGATCCTGCGCGCGGAACAGGACGGCCCCGACCGCTGGGCGCTCGTCTTCGAGACCGAGGAGTCCGACGTGCTCCCCGAGATCGTGAACGTGCGCAACTGCCACCTGGGCCGCATCGCCCGTGACCACGAGGCCAACATCATGGTCGCGGAGATGATGTTCGAGCGGCCGCTGACCCGCGGCGAGACCCTCATCATGGAGTACCAGCTGGTGTTCCCCGAGGGCCACGCCCCGAAGGGCAACAACACGTTCGCCCGCAAGTTCCGGCTACCGGTCCGCGAGTACGTCATCGAGGTGCGCTTCGACGAGGCGAACCTCCCCTCGCGGGTCCAGCAGTACAGCGTGCCCGCCGGTGACGAGACCCCGTCCCGCCGCCGCAACCTGACGCTGGACTCCGGCGGCGGGGTGCACGCGGTGGCGCTCGGGTTCGGTCCCGGTGTGTTCGGCATCCGCTGGGAGTGGCCGAACCGCTAGTCGTTCCGCTTCGCCCAGGAGGGCCGCTTCCCCGGTGGGGAGGCGGCCCTCCTGCGTTGAGCGGCCGGTGAGGACGTGACGGGGCCCTGGCACCCGTGAGCTCGGTGCCAGGGCCCCTGTCAGCCGTTCAGGTCACACCCAGCCGGCGACGTGCAGCGTCACCGCCCGGACCGAGCCGCGGTCGGAGCTGACCACGTCGGCGACCTTGAACGTCCAGGTGCCGTCCGCCGCCTCGCCGAGCAGCGACGACAGCTGTCCGGCCGGCCGCCAGGTGCCGGTGAACGGCTGGTCGGCCGAGGTCAGCGTCGAGAACGCCCGCGCGGCCGAGTCGTCGAACACGGCCTGGCAGATGTTGTTGCCGAGGCTGCCGGTGCGCGAGAACAGCGTGACCGACTTGCCCGAGGGCGCCGTCAGCGTGCCGACCAGGTCACCGACGAACGTGTGGTCGATGCCGACGGTCGTGGCACCGTCCGCGGTCGAACACGTCGCACCGTCGACGGAGAGCTTCAGGTTCGACGCCGCACCCACACCCGTGACGGGCAGGGAGATGGACGCGCCCGTCGGGTCGTTGTCCGGGATCGCGACCGGTGCGCCGGTGTAGGCGAACGTCTTGAAGTCGCGTGACGGCTCACCGACGCGGAGGGTGAACGACGCCGTGGTCGGCGACGTCGAACCCGCGTAGGTCACCCTGGCGTCGAGCCGGACCGCGGAACCGAGGCCCGCGGACGCCGGCACGGTCACCTTGAAGGTGTTCGAGGCCGTCTGGCCGACCTCGATGGTGCCGTAGAACTTGGACCGCGGCGCGATGGTCACGCCGGCGGTCGGCGAGGTCAGCACCAGGGACGTCGACGCGGCCGGGCCGTCGCCGCCGTTGGTGACCGGCACGGTGACCGTGGAGGTCGTGCCGGGCTTGAGGAAAGCGCTTCCGTCGTTGTCGTTCACGACGGTCGGCTTCTGCGCGCGGGCCAGTGCCTGCGGGGACGCACCGGTGTAGGCGAGCGCCCGGTCGGCCATGACGATGCCGGCGCCGGTGCGGTTGTCCACTCCGGACTCGACGATGTCGATCGCCGTGGTGACGAGGGCTTCCTTGACCTCGGCGGGCGTGAGCGTCGGGTTGCCGGACAGGATCAGGCCGGCGATGGCGGCGGCGTTCGGCGCGGCGGCCGAGGTGCCGAAGAACGGGTTGAAGCCGCTGACCGAGGTGGCGACGCCGTCGGCCGCGGTGATGTCCGGCTTCTGGCGGGTCTCGGCGAGGGGCGTGCCGTCGGCGGCGAAGAACGTCTTGCGCGGGCCGTCGGAGGTGAAGCGCTCCGGCTTCTGCGCGCTGTCGAAGGCACCGGGGTACGGGCCCTTCGGGTTGGCCGGGTCACCGGGTTCCAGGTCGAACGGCAGTGCCCCGGCGGCCGGGGCGGCCGCGACCGAGATCGCGCCCTTGGCGGCGGAGTGACCGCGGGTCACCCCGGGCGTGACGAACTTCTTCAGCCCGTCGTTCGAGTCGGCGAAGCGGCCGCCGAACAGCGTGAGCCCGAAGTGCACGTCCTCACCGCGGAACTTGACGACCGCGAGCCGCGTGCCGGTCGAGCTCGTCGGGGTGTTGAGGCGCTCGTACGGGTCCTGGGCGCCGTCCTGGTTGTTCTGGCTGAAGGTGACGACGTTGCCCTGGGCGTTGACCAGGTACAGGTCGTAGTCGTTGAACGACTGGCCCAGCGGGTCGGCCCAGTGCAGCGTGACCGGGGCGTCACCGGAGTAGTTCGACAGCGGGTTGAACAGCTGCTTGGCGTTCGGGTCGGGGTTGAAGTCGTGGGCGGTGCCCGCGAACTTGCCGACGCCGACACCGGAGTCGACGAACTTGCCCTCCCAGTAGCCGGCCGTGCCGTCGGCGACGTTGCCCTGGTTGCCGGCGCTGGAGAAGAACACGGCACCGTCGGCGGCGACCGCGTCGACCGCGCGGGCGATGATGCCGTCCTGGAACGGCGACTCGTTGAAGTAGATGACGTCGTCGACGATGACGTCGCAGCCGAGCTGGAAGCGCAGCTTCCTGATGTTGTCGGCGAAGCTCGCGTCGCCGTTGAACGCCGTCGCGAAGCCGAGCTCCGCGTTGGGCGCGAGGTCGTGGAGGATCTCGAGCATCGCCGTGCCCTCGTCGCCGGAGCCCTCCTGGCCCGGGACGACGTCGACGGCGGGCAGCTCACCCGCGGCCTGCGACACGGCCAGCGACGAGATGCCGTCGGACAGGGCGCACAGCTTCACGCCGACGCCGGTGACGTGGAACGAGCCACGCGCGGCGTCGGCGCTGTGGGCCTTGTCGCTCTCGGCGGTCTTGGCCGCCAGCACCGCGGTCCGCTGCTCGGCGAGCCGGCGCTCGATCTGCCGCGCCTTGTCCTCTTTGGACGGAGCGGCCTTCTTGCTCTTGCGGTCCCGCTTGTTCTCGACGCTCTGCGTCATCGCGTCGCTACCCCGCTCGACGCGGGCGACGTCGGCGCGGCCGGCGATGTCGGCGAGCTTGGTCAGCGGCAGCTCGGCGCGAACCGTGCGGTTCTCAGGGGACACCGCCCGGATCTGCCCGCCCGCGGCACGGACGGCGTCGACCAGGCCCTCGGAGTACTGCTTCGCACGGACGTCGACGACGGTCGTCGAGCTCGACGACACCGCGACACCGGTCTGGACCTGCGGGAGGGCGCTGGTGACGCCGACCTGGACGCGCTTGCGGGCCTCGACGACCAGAGCGCTGTCTACTTTGGACTCAGCTGGGGTGAGCGACTTCTTGATGCTCTGCAACGCGGCGATCTGTGCCGCCGTGCGGTCGTTGATGGACTTCGACGCCTTGACCGGATCCGCGCTCGCCGGCGCGACCGCGGTCAGCGCGGCCAGCAGCACCGCGGTGCCCGCCGTGACCAGTGTCGTGCCTCTTCGAGATGGGCGCACAGGGCTTTCCCCCCGAACGTTGGCGTGTCCCCCGAGAACACGCGGCCTACGACCGGATGATCCCGGTCGAGGCGCCAACGTATGGTGCACGACTGATCACAGTCAGCATCCTTTTGGGCTACTTCCCACTGAGCAGGCGCAATCACAGTTCACAGAACAAACGCGTCAGTCCACAACTGACCGGTTCGTCCCGACAGAGCTTCCAGCAACGCGGCCGCCTGGTTGTCGGTGAGCGACGCGACGAAGTCCACCACGGCCCTTCCCCTTGCCAGGCCTCGCACGACGTCCGGTCCGACCGACAGCTCACCCGCGGGACCGACCAATGTGGACGGCTCCGTCCGGGCGAGCGCCGCGTACTCCGTTTCGGCCAACTCGACGAGGTCGTGCAGCCTGCGCGGCAACCGGTCCGCCTCGGTGCGGTCCGTGACCCACTGGTCGAGCGCGTCCACGAGCGAGGTCAGCAACCGCGCCTGCCCGCGCTGGTGCAACGCCAAGTCCGGCCGCAACAACACGAACCGCCGGTGGACGAACTTGAGCACCTGCACCTCGTGCCACTGCGCGACCGCGAGCACCACGTGCCCCGATCGCGGCGTCGGCTCCTCGATCACACCGACCGCGTCGACGAGCCGGCGCGTCCACCGCGCACTGAACCCGGCCACCGCCTGCTCCGCCTCGACCGACCCGTCGAACGGCACCGCGAGCAACCCGTCGACCAGCTCCTTGCTGACCTTGCGCACCGCCATCGCGAACGCCTCGTCGTTCATCACCCACGAGTCCTTGAGGTGCATGCGCCGCCGCAACGTCTCCAGCGACCGCCCCGGCATCCGGATCTCGGCCTCGAGCTCCGCATCGCTCAACCCGGCGAGCTCCAGCGCCTGCGCCTGCCACGTGCCGAGCTCCGCCGCGACCGTCGCGTGCTGCAACACCCCGACCCGGTGGAAGTCCTCCAGGTCGTGGATGGCGTAGGCGATGTCGTCCGCGGTGTCCATGACACTGGCCTCGACCGTCTGCTGCCACGCCTCGATCCGCCCCTCGAACGGCTCGCGCGCCTGCTGCAGGTCGCTCATCTCCGTGACGTAGGCGGAGAACTTCGCACTGCCGGTCCCCGGCATGTCAGCCGGCTCGGCCGCACCGCGGGGCGCGATGGCGAGCCCCAGGTCCTGGTGACGGGTCCACGGGTACTTGAGCATCGCGGCACGGACGGCGACGGTCAGGTCCAGCCCGAGCGCCTTGGGCCCGCGCACGTCGGTGGTGGTGATGATGCGGAACGACTGCGCGTTGCCCTCGAACCCGTCGGGCAGGGCGAACCGGTGGCGGGCCAACCGGTCGAGCACCTGCTCGCCGAGGTGGCCGAACGGCGGGTGGCCCAGGTCGTGGGCCAGGGCGGCGGCCTCGACGACGTCGGGGTCGCAACCGCCGAGCTTCTCCAGCACCGCGGTCAGCTCGGGGCGGTTCGTGAGGCGTTCGGCGATGGCGCGGGCGGCCTGGGCGACCTTCAGGCTGTGGGTCAGGCGGTTGTGCACGAGCAGACCGGAGCCGGTGGAGCTGACGACCTGCGTGACACCGCCGAGCCGCGCGAAGAACGGGGAGCTCGCGACGCGGTCGCGGTCCACCCGGAACGGGTTGGTCGCGAGGTCCGCGGTCTTGCTCGTGCCCCCGGACCGGCGGGCGGTGCGCTGCTCGTTGTGCATGTGCAGAAGGTACCTGTGGCGGGTCGGCTGTTCGGTACGGCTCTGGGGTGTCCGGGGTTGGGCAGTGATTCCGGTTGCAGTGGCTGGGATTGGGCGGCGATTGGCGTTGCGGAGGCTGGGGTTGCGGTGACTGGGGGTTGGGATGACCGAGGTCGGAGCAGCTGAGGCCTGGGCCGGCTGGGTTCGGCTTCGGGGTGATCGAGTTCGTGGGATGACTCGGCTTGAGGGCGACTGGGCTCGGTGGGCTCCGCGATGGGTGAGTTCCGGAGGGGCGGCTTGGGGCTCAGCTCGGGAGTGGTCGGGTTGGAGTCGTTGAGGACATGCGGCCTCCCCCACGCGGTTCCATATTGGCGGGCGAAGATGACCATGAGTTCCGGACAGCTCGGATGGGTGGACATCTACAAGACGGAGGAAGGACGAGATCCGGACAACGTTCACCCGGTCGAGTGAGCCCTGAGCGTAGGGGCGGCTGGAGCGCGGCTGCGGGAGTGCTGAGGGGGTGAGCCGACAAATGCAGAAAGCCCCTGAGGGGAGCGACTGGCGCTCGACCCTCAGGGGCTTCTGTACGTAAGTTCGGCGGCGACCTACTCTCCCACACCGTAACCAGTGCAGTACCATCGGCGCAGAAGGGCTTAACTACCGGGTTCGGAATGGGACCGGGT
>NZ_JBEZBX010000010.1:0-264157 GCF_040647275.1 Lentzea sp. NPDC042327 | reverse complement strand
GTGCGCAGCATGTTCACCCACGGATCACGGCGCGTCATCATCGCCGACGACGTCACCGCGTGCTGCACCTGCGGCACGTCCACGCCCGACACCTCAGCCACCCGCGCCCACAACCGGCGCGCCGCACGCAGCTTCGCGATCGTCGCGAACTGGTCCGCCGTGGCCGCGAAGCGGAACTCCAACTGCGCGAACGCCGACTCGACCGACAGACCACCGGAAACCAGAGCACGCAGGTAGGACACGGCCAAGGCCAGCGACGCACCCAGCTCCTCCGCGTCCGACCCGCCCGCGTCGTGGAACGGCAACGCGTCCACCACGACCGTCCGCAGACCGGGGAACCGCGACACGGCGTCCCGGATCACCGCCAAGGTGTCCGCCGACGGCACCAGAGCCAGGTTGCCGCGCACGTCGGCGGCCAGCAGCGGCGCCTGGTCGTAGATCCGCAGCATCGTCCGCGCCGCCTCGACGTCACCGTCGAGCACGACCGGTGCGAGGTCGAGGTAGACGCCGTCGAGCAGGCGCTCCAGCGAGGAGGCGGGCACGGCGAGCCACAGCGACGTGACGCCGCCTTCGAGGTCGTTCATCAGCGCGACCGGGTCGGGCACAACGTGGCGCTGGCGGACGTCCCAGCCCTGCTTGACCGGCGCGAGCGCGTAGGGGGTGCCGAGCGCGTCGTCCGCGGTGTAGAGCGGCTGGAGGGAGAAGCCGTCGTAGGTCTGGGTGACCAGGGAGTCGAAACTGGCGCCGGTCTTGCTCAGCACGGCGTCGACCAGGTCACGCCACTGTTCCCGCGACGCCGCGGGGAACTCGTTCGGGCGGAATTCGGCGGGCAAGGCCAACTCCATCATGCGTTGCAGTGTCACCGACCGGTACGCGCTCGGCTATGTGAGGTTCACCGCCGTTAACGATGCAGCAAGTGTCTCAGGAACAATGGACCGGTGGACGACCAGGAGCGCTTGATCGCGGCTAGGTACCGGCTGCTGCACCTGCTCGGCCAGGGTTCCATGGGCACGGTCTGGGCCGCCCACGACGAGGTGCTCGGGCGGCAGGTGGCCGTGAAGGGCATCCTGCACACGCCCGGCATGCCCGACGCCGAGGCCGCCCAGCTGCGCGAGCGCACGATGCGGGAGGCGCGCGCGGTCGCCGCGCTGTCGCACCCGAACCTGGTGACGCTCTACGACGTGGTCCAGCACGACGGCGACCCGTACGTGGTGATGGAGCTGGTGCCCTCGCGCAGCCTCGGCGAGGTGCTGAAGGAACAGGGCTGCCTCACCGAGAAGCAGGGCGCGGCGGTGCTGGACGCGGTCGCGGCGGCGCTGGAGTCCGCGCACCGGGTCGGGATCACGCACCGCGACGTCAAACCGGGCAACGTCCTGATCGCCGACGACGGGCGGGTGAAGCTGACGGACTTCGGCATCGCGCGCAACGTCGCCGAGGCCACCATGACCGCCCGCGGCATCACCCTCGGCACGCCCGCCTACATCGCGCCCGAGGTGGCGCAGGGCGGTGACGTGTCCGCGGCGGCCGACCGGTGGTCGCTGGGCGCCACGGTGTGGGCGGCGATGGCCGGTGAGCCGCCGTACGTGGGCCGCAACGTCATGCAGACGATCAACGCGGTCATCCACGGCGACGTGCCGGTGCCCGCGGGCGCCGGGCGGCTGGCGCCGGTGATCAGCGGGCTGATGCAGAAGGACCCGGACCAGCGGATGTCGCTGGTCGACGTGCGGCGCAAGGTGTACCCGCTGCTGCCGGAACCGGGCACGGACGCGTTCGAGGCGCGTGCGCCGCGCACGCCGCCGGTGATCGTGCGGCCGAAGCCGAGGATCGAGCCGGACGCACCGCTGGCCGCCGATCCGGGGCCGCTGCCGTTCCTGGTCACGCGGTCGACGGCGCCGGAACGCACGCCGGTGGGCAGGACGTTGGTGCTGGTCGCGGCGGTCCTGCTGTTCCTGGTGGGCTCAGGCGGCGGGTTCGCGCTGACGCGGCTCGTGGCCGGGGCGCCGCTGCTGCCGCCGGCCCAGCAGGGCGCGCCGACGCTGCCGACGCTGCCGGCCTCGCCGACGTTCGAGCAGCGCACCGAGGACGCGGTGACCGCGATCGGCGACCAGGGCGGCAAGTTCACCCTGAAGGTGGACAAGAGCTGGACGAAGTACGCGGAGCAGCGCGCGGCCGACCAGCGCGTGCCGGCCTCGGCGGTGGTGCACTTCGTGTCGCCGCCCGGCGCGTACGAGGTGGCGGTGCAGCGGTTCCCCGACTTCTACCCGAAGCGCCGGATCGCCGAGTACGTGGCGGCCGTGCAGGCGCGGTGGGCGACGCGGTTCTACGGCGGCGAGAAGGTGCCGACGCCCAACCTCGCAGGGCCGCGGTCGGAGGACGGCATCCAGTTCGTCTACCGGACCGTGGAGGGCGACGAGGCGACCGGGCTGCGGCGCTCGCACTTCTCCCGCGTGCTCCCCCACGGCACCGACCTGTGGGTGGTCGAGGTCACCGTCCCGACCGAACAGGAGGACGCGGCACGGGAGCGCCTCTTCGACGCGATCGCATCGACATTCGCCCCGGTTTAAGCTCTCGCGGTGACTCCAGAAGAGCTGGCCGGCAAGGCCGCGGAAGAGATCCAGGACCGCACCGGCGTGGCGAAGCACGACATCGCGATCGTGCTCGGATCCGGCTGGCGACCCGCCGCCGACGTGATCGGCGAGCCGGTCGCGGAGATCCCCGTCGGGGAGCTGACCGGGTTCGAGGCGCCGACCGCGCTCGGCCACGGCGGCACCATCCGGTCCGTCGAGGTGGGCGGCAAGAAGGTTCTCGTCGTCCTCGGCCGCACCCACGGCTACGAGGGCAAGGGCGTGCAGAAGGTCGTCCACGGCGTGCGCACCGTCGCCGCCGCGGGCGTGCGGACGGTCGTGCTGACCAACGCCGCCGGTGGCCTGCGCCAGGGCATGTCCGTCGGGCAGCCGGTGCTGATCTCCGACCACCTCAACCTGACCGCGCTGTCGCCGCTGGTCGGCGCGCGGTTCGTGGACCTCACGGACCTGTACTCGCCGCGGCTGCGCGAGGTCGCGAAGGAGATCGACCCGTCGCTGGAGGAGGGCGTGTACGCGGGGCTGCCCGGTCCGCACTTCGAGACGCCGGCCGAGATCCGCATGCTGCGCACCCTGGGTGCCGACCTGGTGGGCATGTCGACCGTGCACGAGGCGATCGCCGCGCGGGCAGAGGGCGTCGAGGTGTTCGGGTTGTCGCTGGTCACGAACCTCGCCGCGGGCATCACCGGTGAGCCGCTGAACCACCAGGAGGTGCTGGACGCCGGTGCCGCCGCGGCCGAGCGCATGGGCACGCTGCTGCGCGAGCTGGTGGACCGCGCATGAGCCTGACGCCGGCACTGCGCGACGCGACGTTCCGGTGGATCGCCGACGACCCCTCCGCGGCCACCCGTGAGGAGCTGCAGGGGGTGCTGGCGCGGGCGATGGGCGGTGACGCCGCGGCGCGCGAGGACCTCGCCGACCGCATGGCGGGGCCGTTGACGTTCGGCACGGCCGGGCTGCGCGGCCCGGTGCGGGCCGGTACGAACGGCATGAACGTGGCCACCGTGGTCCGCACGACGGCCGGTCTGGCCGCCTGGCTGAAGGGGTCCGGCGCGTCCGGCGCTGCGGGGCTCGTCTTCGTCGGCAGGGACGCGCGCCACGGGTCCGAGGAGTTCGCCGTCGCCGCCGCCGAGGTCATGGCGGCCGCGGGCTTCG
Source organism: Lentzea sp. NPDC042327 (assembly GCF_040647275.1). Lineage (NCBI taxonomy): Bacteria > Bacillati > Actinomycetota > Actinomycetes > Pseudonocardiales > Pseudonocardiaceae > Lentzea > Lentzea sp. NPDC042327. Next base: position 260,420 of record NZ_JBEZBX010000010.1, on the reverse strand, counting down.
ACGTGCGGGTGCTGCCCGGCCCGCTGCCGACGCCGGTGCTCGCCTTCCTGGTGCGAGCGCACGGTGCGGTGGCGGGCATCCAGATCACCGCGTCGCACAACCCGCCCGCGGACAACGGCTACAAGCTGTACCTGGCCGGCGGTTCGCAGATCGTGCCGCCGTCGGACGCGGAGATCGAGCGGGCGATCGAGGCCGTGCCCGCCGCGGTGTCGGTGCCGCGCGCCTCGACGTACTCGGTCGTGCCGGACGCGGACGTCGACGCCTACCTGGACCGGGTCGCGTCGCTGCCCAGCGGCACCGCGCGGACGTTGAAGATCGCGTTGACGCCGATGCACGGCGTCGGCGGCCAGTTCGCCGTGGAAGCGTTGCGGCGCGCGGGTTTCACCGACGTGCACGTGGTGCGGTCGCAGGCCGTGCCGGACCCGGACTTCCCGACGGTGGTGTTCCCGAACCCCGAGGAACCCGGTGCCGCGGACGAGCTGCTCGCGCTCGCGGACTCGGTGGACGCCGACCTCGCCATCGCGCTGGACCCGGACGCCGACCGCTGTGCGCTGGGCGTGCGGGACGGGTCGGCGTGGCGGATGCTGCGCGGCGACGAGACGGGCGTGCTGCTCGGCTCGCTCGTGCTGTCCACTGTGGAGAGCGCGGACCCGTTGGTGGCCACGACGATCGTGTCGTCGTCGCTGCTGAAGTCGATCGCCGAGGCGCACGGCGCGCGGTACGCGGAGACGTTGACGGGCTTCAAGTGGCTCGCGCGTGCCGGTGACGGCCTGGTGTTCGCCTACGAGGAGGCGCTGGGCAACTGCGTCGACCCGGAGTTCGTGGCGGACAAGGACGGCATCTCGGCCGCGGTCGTCGCCGCGGACCTGGCGGCGGGCCTGAAGGCGGCCGGGCGGACGTTGCTCGACGCGCTGGACCAGCTCGCGCTGGACCACGGCCTGCACCTGACCGACCAGGTGTCGTTGCGCTACACCGACCTGTCGCTGATCGGCGCGACGATGACCCGGCTGCGCGCCGAGCCGCCGGCGGACTTCACGTCCGAGGACCTGCTGCCCGGCGCGGACGTGCTGCGGTGGACGGCCCCCGGCGTGCGGGTGATCGTGCGGCCGTCCGGCACCGAACCGAAGCTCAAGGCGTACCTGGAGGTCGTCGAGCCGGTCACGGACGGACTGGAGTCCGCCCGTGCGGCGGCGCGGACGCGGTTGGCTGAGCTGCGGGAACGGGTGACAGCGCTGGTCAGCTAGCTCCCGGCGTCAGCCGGCGAGAGCGATCAGCAGGCACAGCACCGCGAGGGCGAAACCCCCGCCGGCCACCCAGTAGGCCCTCCTGGTCGGCGGGGCGACCGCGGTGCGGCGTCCCTCCGTCACGGCCGCGACCGCGATCCGGCCGAAGATGTAGGCAACCGAGCAGAGCCCCACGCCGAGTCCGAGCAACATCGTGTTGACGTCCCACGGGCTGTGGTCGAACCCCGGCCACAGCGACGCGAAGAGGGGCCCGATCCCGATCATCCCGATGCCGATCGCGAGGCCGAAACCCCAGGTGATGCGACGCTGTCGAGGACTCGTGGTCAATAGGGCGGTGGTCTTCATGGTCCCTCCTGTGTACACCTTCTAGGACGTCTTCCCGGCCGCGGGGTTGCATTGCAACACCAGGAACGCCTGCGGTCCTGCCTCGTCCACACCCCTCTGACGCACGAGCCTGGCCACTTCGTTGAACCCGGCCGCGGTGGCGTTGCGCACGGTCTCGTCGACGTCGTGCCAGTAGACGTCCAAGTCCACGTCGTGGCCGTACGCGTGGTCGAGGTGCCGTTTCTCGTCACCCGCTTTGAACGCGTGCAACAGGTATCCGCCGGGCTTGAGCACGCGGTGGAACTCCCGCCACGGCACGTCCTGCGCCGGCATGTGCACCGTGGAGTACCAGACGACCGCGCCGCCGAGGCTCTCGTCCGCCAGGTCGAGCGCCGTGATGTCGCCCTGCCGGAAGTCGAGGTGCGGGTGGTGCTGCCTGGCCTGGGCGAGCATGCCGTCGGAGAGGTCGACGCCGAACACGTCCAGGCCCAGCTCGTGCAGGTGCTGGGTGATGCGGCCGGTGCCGCAGCCGAGGTCACCGACCGGTCCCGCGGCCAACTCGGCGAAGGCGCGCGTGATCGCGGCGTCGAACGGGCGGCCGCCGTGGGCGTCGGGGAGGAGCCGGGCGTAGCTGGCCGCAACAATGTCGTAGCTGGCACGGGTCATGGTCATCTATCTTGCCGCGCATGGAGTACACCCGGCGTGACCTGGCCCTGGCCTACCTCGAGGCGTATCCGGTGCCGGAGCACCACGAGGTGGACCCCGAGTCGCTGTACGCCCGCATGAAGACCTACCACCGGCAACTGCTGCGCGGCCTGAAGCAGCTCTTCGGCTTCGACCTGAACGACGACCAGCTGCTGAAGTTCTTCTTCCGCAGCGTGGCGTACTCCTACCGCGGCAACCGCCACCCGCTCTCCGGCGTGTTGGAGGGCGGCCTGCTGGTCAAGCGGTTCGAAGGCACGGACGTCATGGACAGGTGCGTCGAGCTGGCCACCCTGCACGAGCGGACGCAGGAACGGCTCGTCGACCTCACGGTGGAGATCCTCGCACTGGCCAAGCCGGACGACGGAACGGTCGTGACGACCGAGCAGCTCCAGGCCATCGGCGTGGACACCGCGGAGCCGACCGACCCCGACGGCGACTGGCTATAGCTTTGACCGCCATGAGGCTGCTGATCGTCCACCACACGCCCTCCCCGCGAACCTGGGCTACATGAGCGGTGCCGGCGCGACGGAACAGGATTCACTGTTCGCCCTGGTCACGGCGTCGCAGGAGCTTCCTGGCAAGAGACCGGGATCGAGTCGTCCGCAGTGCCTCGGCGGCGACCTTGAGGTCCTTCGCGCCTCCGCGCTCGTAAACCCAACGGAGAAAGCGCAGCTCGATCCAATGCCTGACAAGCCGAGAGACGGCTGGTACCGCCGTCACACCTGCCGCAGCCCACCACACCGACATGACGACTCCACAACGAAGAAGCCCACCAGTGAGCACAGCGGGTCGTTGTGATGCCGTACGCAGTTCGTCACTCACCAAGAGCGTGTGAGGACAACGCTGCCCTCTGCTCACGTCGGGTGGTAAGTCCGAGAAGGCTCGCGTCGCTCCAGTTGATCCTGGCACTCTTCGCACGGGTGACTCTATTGATCGAGCCGCCCGATGTCAGTGCTCACCACAGTTGCGGATCTACGATTCACCCGTCAGCGTGAACACATACCGCGGCTGTTGATCACCCACCACACGCCGCCGTCGAACATGCAGGCGATGTTCAAGGCCGTCGTCTCCGGCGCGCCGCACAACTCATGCCCTGAGCAAGCTGTCCAGGAGGTTGAACCGGTCGTCGGTCCGCGCGGACGGCATCCGCGAAGCGAACTCCCGCGCTCGGCTCAGCGTGTCCCTCGCAGCGTCCAGAGCACCAACCCGCGCGTACGACTCCGCGAGCCACGAGAGGTAGAGCGCGACTTCCCGCGAGTGCTCTTCCGGGTAAGCGGCGACGGCGGCTGACAGCAGCGGTTCAGCTTTGCCGGGATTGCCCAGCTCGATCATGCAACGCCCGGCCATCACATCGATTTCGGCTCTGTTGAGCCAATAGACCCACTCAGGCTCTTCGACGCCGGGTGACCTCTGCTCGTACGCGTCGTCCACGGCATCGAGCACGCGGCGGGTTCCCTCGTGGTCTTTCGTCTTGGCGCTCGCCCACGCCACCCGCTCCAACAGCAGCGTCCGAACCACGGGCGTGGCATCGCGGGCACCCTTCACCGCGGACCGCGCCAGCAACAGCGCGTCATGCGGGTCGGCCACGTTCGCGATCTGGTAGCTCAGCGAGGAAAAAAGTTGCGCGGCAAGGGAATCGTTGCCCGCCTCCGAAGCCGCGGACACTCCACCGAGGTAAAGCCGCTGAGCCTCCGCGTACCTGCCCGCGTCCGACGCGACCCACCCGCCGAGCTGGGCGAGCTCACCCGTCGCGGTCAACAGCCGTCGTCCCGTGACTTCGGAGTAGGAACCGTCACGCACCAACGACTCCGTCTCGGACAGCTCTTGCCGCACAGCGGGCAACAGGTCCGTACTTCCAACCACGTCGTCCAGGTGCCGCAGCTCGACCACACGAGCTTCTACGGCGTCCGCGAGGGAGCCGCCGACCCTGCGGCCGGAACGGCTCTGCACGGCGATCGGGGAATCCGAGACAAGCCACTCGTGCGCGCGGCGCATCGGATCGCTGCCCAGCGGAACGCCAAGAGCCTGTTCGTACGCGGTGACGACGTCCGGGAGCGGCCGGCGCTTGCCGTTCTCGATCAGGCTCAGGTACGGCTTGCTGTAGTGGGTGAGCTGAGACATCCGGGACAGGCTGAGCCCGGCCGCCTCGCGCGCTGCCCTGAGGGCGTCACTCAGCTCCGACACGCCCGCTCCCGGTCCGCGTTGTCAACTCTTGTAAACGCGTTGATCAGCATAAACATCGTTTGACCCCGGTAGGAACAGAGGCAACCGGATCTACCGGAGAGGTTCATGAGCCGGTCGGCGCTCGGACCACGTCACGAACGAGGGGGAATCGTGGACCAGCAGCTCTTCCTTCGCCCGACCTCGGTCATCATGCAGCCGGAGACGCTGTGCAAACTCGACTGCACCTATTGCTACCTGCCGTTCCGGCACGAGCGGAACACCATGAAGCTCGCCGTGGCACGGGCCGTAGCCGCGTCAGTGCGTCCGTGGGCGGCATACGGAACGGTCGAGGTGTGCTGGCACGGCGGAGAGCCGCTGGCCACCGGCCGAGCCCATCTCGGCCGGCTGATGGACGCGTTCGCGGATGTCGACGTGAAACACGTGGTCCAGACGAACGCGACGCTGATCGACGACGCCTGGTGCGAGTTCTTCGCGGAGCGGGACGTGCACGTGGGCGTCAGCATCGATGGCGCGCCCGCCGACAACGCGAGCCGCGTGGATCGGCGGCGGATGCCCACGCAGGCGAAGGCGTTGCGCGGTGTAGAACTTCTGCGCGCTCATGGTCACGAGGTTCACGCCATCGCGGTGGTGTCCGATCCAACGCCCGTGCGCGCTCGCAGGCTTTACGCCTTCGCCGTCGAGTGCGGGATCACGCACCTGGGCGTCAACATCGAAGAGCAGGAAGGCGTCAACGTCTCCACCAACGCTCATCGCCAAGACGTCGTAACTGACTTCTGGACGACGCTCACGGCGAGTTGGCGCGAGAATCCCGCTGTCCGCGTCCGAGAGCTTGAGCGGGCTCTCAGCTATGCAGGTGCGGTGCTCAGGCGTGACAGCGCCACGCACCGCGATGAGACGCTGTTCGATCCTCTGCCGACTGTTGGCCACGACGGATCGGTAACCCTGATCTCGCCTGAACTCGCGGGATTCGAGTCGAACCGGGGCACCTTCTCCAGCGGAAACGTACTGCAGAACACCCTGACCGAGATCATCGAACAATCGACGTCCGAAGACTCCTGGGTATCTGAGTTCTCACGGGGAGTCAAGGCTTGCCGGCTCACATGCCCGTACTTCGACTTCTGCGGAGGCGGACATCCCGCCAACCGCTACTTCGAGCATGGACGCATGGATGGAACCACGACCAACTACTGCCGGAACAGCAAGATTTCACTACTGGAGGGAGTATTACGCCTTGACCGATCAACAGCTGCTGGAGGCCAGGATTCTGGAGTGTCGAACGATGCTCCTGGACCTGCTGACCAGGACCGGTCAGCTACCTACGCGGATCAGCGCTTTTGACAACGACCCCACGTGGGACAACGTGACCGGAGGCGGCGGATTCGACAATCGGCCCACGTGGGACAACTGGGACAAGAAGTAGGTCAGCCCGCAACCGTCAGGCCGGCTTCCTTGGCGAACTGAGCACCGAGGAAACCGGCCTGAACGGCTTCGATCTTCGCACCCCGCAGGGTCAACAGACCGCTGATGTCGCCAAGCCGGGAGGTCGTGAGGTCACAGCCACTCGCGCGGGTGGCCTCGAATTCAACCTGAGGCATCTCACATTCATCGAAAACCACGTTGGAGAGGTCTCCGACGAAAACCGCTTCACGGAATGAGCATCGACGGAAGACGACGGCGTTCTTGACCTGATCGATCTTGATGGTCGCGTAGTCGAACCGGCAGTCCTCCGCATAGATGTCCGAAGCCTGCCTCAGCGAAAGTCGAAGCCCGATCCCCTGACAGCGGAGGAAGTCCACCCTCCGCGCGGTCACATCGGCGAGGACGGCGTTCGCCAGGTTCACCTCTTCGAACCTGACGTCGGAAAGCACGAGCGGAGCCAGATGCGATTCCGACAGGTCCACGTCGGAGACGAGCGCACCAGCAACAGACCCCTCACCGGTTACGCCCGACTGGTCACCTTGCCGGACGCTGACTGCCTCAAGTTCGAAGTCACCGCGGAACGCGGCTACTTCACCGACGAGGTCTTCTTCCTCGATCGACGGCCGCTGAATCGTCTTGCCCGCGACTTTCAGGAACTCCATACGGACACGGTAGCGCACTCAACGAAGTTGGACACAAATGCACTCCGTTGCGAAGAATGTTGCGCAGACGACCAAGCTGCACATTCCGAATCCATAGATCAGCGGAACAGATTTTCGGGCACGGGCTCATTCGGGCAAGGCCGCGCAGCGCGGCGGTGACCTCGCCCATGCACCGCTTGACCACGGCACTGGCTATAACTGGGGTCATGAGGCTGCTGATCGTCCACCACACGCCCTCGCCCGCCCTGCAGGCGATGTTCGAGGCGGTCGTCTCCGGCGCCACCACCCCCGAGGTGGAGGGCGTCGAAGTGGTGCGGAAGGCCGCGTTGTCCACAACCGCTGTGGATGTCCTGGAAGCGGACGCCTACCTGCTGGGCACGCCCGCGAACCTGGGCTACATGAGCGGTGCGCTGAAGCACTTCTTCGACACCGTGTACTACCCGTGCCTGGACTCCACGCGCGGTCGCCCGTTCGGGCTTTATGTGCACGGCAACAACGACACGACCGGTGCGGTCAGGAGCGTGGAGACCGCCACGACCGGCCTGGACTGGGTGAAGGCGGCCCAGCACGTGGTCGTCACGGGCGAGCCGGGCAAGGCCGACCTGGAGGCGTGCTGGGAGCTCGGGGCCACCGTCGCGGCTCAGTTGTCCACATGACCCCAGAGTTGTCCACAGCCACTTGTCCCCACCCTGTGGACAACCCTGGGGATGGATTCGAACAGGTGTTCTAACGGCCGATCGAGCTCATGTCCGGGTACCGGTCGCCGGCCACCGCGGACGCCGGAACTGCGGCCTCGATCGCGGCCAGGTCGGCCTCGGACAGCTCCAGGGCGGCCGCCGCGACGTTCTCCTCCAGGTACTTCAGCCGCTTGGTGCCGGGGATCGGCACGACGTCGGACCCGCGGTGCTGCACCCACGCCAGCGCGAGCTGGCCCGCGGTGACGCCGCGTTCGTCGGCCAGGGCGCGCAGGTCGGCGACCATCTTCAGGTTCGCGTCGAGGTTCGCGCCGGAGAACCGCGGGTTCGCGGCGCGGAAGTCGCCCTCGGCGAAGTCGGCGGAGGAGGAGAACCGGCCGGTCAGCACGCCGCGGCCGAGCGGCGAGTACGGCACCAGGCCGATGCCGAGCTCGCGTGCGGTGGGCACGATCTCCGCCTCGATGTCGCGCGACCACAGCGACCACTCGCTCTGCAGCGCCGTGATCGGGTGGACGGCGTGGGCGCGGCGCAGCGTCTCGGCGCCGGCCTCGGACAGGCCCAGGTGGCGGACCTTGCCCTCGGCCACCAGCTCCCCCATCGCCCCGACGGTCTCCTCGATGGGCGTGTCCGCGGGCACGCGGTGCAGGTAGTAGAGGTCGATCACGTCGACCCCGAGCCGCTTCAGCGACCCCTCGACCGCCTGCCGCACGTAGGCGCGGTCGCCCCGCACGCCGCGGCGGTCGCCGTCGCGGACGATGCCGAACTTCGTGGCCAGCACCACCGAGTCCCTGCGGCCGGCGATCGCGCGGCCGACCAGTTCCTCGTTGGTGTGCGGGCCGTACATGTCGGCCGTGTCGATCAGCGTCACGCCGAGCTCCAGGGCCCGGTGGATGACCGCGATCGACTCGGTGTCGTCGCCGGCACCGTAGAACTCCGACATCCCCATGCAGCCGAGCCCCTGCGGCCCGACCTCCAGTGAACCGAGCTGACGGGTCACGCCGTCGCCTCCAAATCGCTCTCGACCACGGCGTAGTGGTCGATCTTGTAGTCCAGCACCTCGAGGCACGACTGCAGCTCCGCGATGCGGGCGCGGACGTCGGTGCGGTGTTCCACGAGGATCTGCTTGCGCCGGCCCGCCGTGTGCTCGCCGCGGTGCCTGAGCTGCGCGAACTCGCGCATCATGCGGATCGGCATGCCGGTGGTGCGCAGGCGGGTCACGAAGGCCAGCCAGCCGAGGTCTTCCTCCGAGTAGACGCGGCGGCCACCCGAGTCGCGGGCGGGCGGGTCGACGAGCCCGATTCGTTCGTAGTAGCGCAGGGTGTCGATGGACAACCCGCTGCGCTGCGCGGCCTGGGCTATCGAGTAACTCACGAAATCGACGCTAAGACCTGGAGTGCGCTCTAGGTCAAGCGGAATCCTTGGGCAGCCCCCACGCCTGGAGGTGGCCCGCCATCTCGGCCACGTCGATCTTGTCCCGGCCGAGGGCGCGGACGAGGTCGAGCGCGTCGTCCTCGTCGGCGTCGATCCAGTAGCCGTTGATGTCGCACATCGTGACGGCGGCGACCCAGCCGAGCCGCCAGTTGCCCTCGACGAGAGGGCGGGTGCGGACGATCGAGTCGAGGAGTGCGGACGACTTCAGCCACAGCGTGTCGTACGCCTCCACGCCGAGCACGGTCGCTCGGGGGCGGTACGCCGCCGTGTCCAGCAGCCCGATGTCCCTCACGACGAGGTCACCACCGGTCACAGCCGTGGCCAGCACCAAGAGGTCCCCGGCGTCGAGGTAGGAGATCACAGCACCCAGTTGATCACAGACGTCCGACAGTTTCAGGAAGATCCGAGCCTATCCAAAAGACCTCGGTACTTGGGCAGCACCCTCCCGAGGACCTCGCCCAGCTTCTCCTCCTGCTGCATGCGCTGGTAACGATCCGCGATCGCCAACCGCACGACCTCCTGCTTGGAGCGCCCCTCGGCCGCCGCGAGCTCCGCGAGCCGCAGGTTCTCCTCCTCGGTCAACCGCAAGGTCATCGCCATTCCCGGCACGGTACCAATGTGATACCACTCAGGCCAGGGGCCATTAGGATTGCGTGATGCCCAGGCCCAAGACCCACGACGACGCACTGCGCCGGCGTCTGCTCGAGCGGGCGGGCGAGCTGCTCAGCACCAGGGGACCCGACGCGGTGAGCCTGCGCAGGATCGCCACCGACGTCAACACCTCCACCACCGCCGTCTATTCCCTCTTCGGCGGGAAGCCGGCGTTGCTGGAAGCGCTCCACGACGAGGCGTTCAGCCGGTTCGGGGCGAACCTGGCCGCGGTGCCGACCACCGACGACCCGGCGGAGGACCTGCTGCAGATCGGTCTCGCCTACCGGCGCGGCGCGCTCGCGGACCCGCGGTTCTACTCGGTGCTGTACTCCAAGGTCGTCGAGCCGACGAAGGAGATGAGCCGCGCGGCCGGCCGGACGTTCGCGCCGGTGCGCAACGCGGTGCGGCGGGCGATCGAGCTGGGCGTCTACCGGGACGAGGACCCCGAGCAGATCGCGATGTCGATGTGGGGCATCGCGCACGGGCTGGTGAGCCTGGAGCTCAACGGGAACCTGCCGCGCGGAGTGGACGCCGCCGCCACGTACGAGCTGGCGTTGCGCGCGCACGGGCGCGGCTGGCTGGCGGAGACCCCGTCGCGGAAGTGATCCCGTCGCGGAAATGACGGAATCCGGGGAGGCGGCCGCCGCGAAACCTCCCCGGACCCGCTGAACTGTCCCAACGGGACAGTTCGCCTGTGGTGCGGCGTCTACCTGAGGGCGCCGTCCAGCGCCTTGATCAGCTCGCCGTTCGCGGTGTCACCGTCGAGCGACCAGATCATCGCGCCGCCGAGGCGGCGGTCGTTGATGAAGCGGGCCTTGCGCTTCATCTCGGTCGCGTCGTCGTAGGTCCACCACGTCTTGCCGTCGTAGATCCACGCGAAGCCCGCGCGCTCGTCGCGGTGGACCTTGTAGGTGTTGCCGGGTTCGGAGAGCTTCGCCTTGATGCGGTGGAAGTCCTCGTAGCCGTTCTCGTACTTGGCGGGCGCGGGCACACCGGTGCCGAACAGGCCGTTGCGGGTGCCGGGTGCGACGCCGTCCCAGCCGCGGCCGTAGAACGGCACGCCGAGCACGGCCTTGGAGCGCGGGGCACCGCGCGAGAGCCACGCGTTCACCGTCACCTCGGAGCTGAACTCGAACTCCGACGGGTCGCCCTTGGGCACGCGCAGCGCGGACTGCTGGTTCGCCGCCGCGTCCCACGCACCGTGGTAGTCGTAGCCCTGCAAGGTGCCGAAGGTGAGGTAGCAGAACACCTTCGCGACCTCGAAGCCCCGGTCGACCTGCCTGGGGTCGGCCGGCAGGAACGCGGTGAGGTCGCGGTTCCAGCCCATCTGCTCGCGGTACTCGGCAAGCAGCTTGGTGAAGTTCTGCTTGTCCTCGGGGCGCACGACGTTCGGCGGCGTCGGGTTGCCCTCGCTCGCCGGCCACTCCCAGTCGAGGTCGACGCCGTCGAAGATGCCCTTCGCGGCGCCCGCCGGCAGCCCCGGCAGGTTGCCCTTGATCCACATGTCGGTGCACGACTTGACGTGCGCGGCGCGCGACTCGGGGGTCAGCGCGGCGTTGGAGAAGTACCGCGACCCCGTCCAGCCGCCCAGGGAGATGTTCACCCTCAACCCGGGGTACTCGGCCTTGAGCTGCTTGAGCTGGTTCAGGTTGCCCATGAGCACCTGACCGGCCTCGTCGGCCTTGCCGCTCACCGACTGCTCGGCGGTGTGGGGCATCTGCCAGTCCGCCCACGGGTCGGCGCTGACGCACTTGCCCGACTCGTCGAGGAACCCGAACGCGTAGTTCAGGTGCGTGAGCCGGGCCGCGGCCCCGCTGTCCACGAGGTTCTTGACCCGGAAGTTCCGGTCGTACACGCCCCACTGGATGAAGTACCCGACCGTGCGGGTCTTCGAGTACCCGTGGTGCCCGTTGGTCTCGACGTCGGCGTTCGCGGGCGCGGAAGCCAGCGACGCGGACAGGGCGCCGACCGCGAGTGCGGCGACACCCCATCTCCGTCTGGACATGTGACTCCTCAGTCAGATCGCGGCAGCGGCGATGCGGTCCACAGCACGATAGGCCTGAGGTCTAGACCATTGCTACGTCCGATCGGAGGTATGTCCTAAACCGCCCCGTACAGACGGTCACCGGCGTCGCCCAGGCCGGGCACGATGAAGCCGGAGTCGTTCAGCCGCTCGTCCACCGACGCCGTGACGAGGCGCACCGGCAGGTTCGAGTCCTCCAGGTGGTTGATGCCCTCGGGAGCCGCGAGCACGCACACCGCCGTCACGTCCGTCGCGCCGCGCTGGGTCAGCAGCCGGATCGTGTAGGCCATCGAGCCACCGGTCGCGAGCATCGGGTCGAGCACGAGCACCGGCCGCCCGGCGAGGTCCTCCGGCAGCGACTCCATGTACGGCGTCGGCTGCAACGTCTCCTCGTCGCGCGCGAGCCCCACGAACCCCATCTGCGCGTCGGGGATCAGCTTGTGCGCCTGGTCGGCCATGCCCAGCCCGGCCCGCAGGACCGGCACGAGCAGCGGCGGGTTCGCGAGCCTGAAGCCGGTGGTCCGCGCGACCGGCGTGTGCGTGCGGTCCTCCTTCAGCGGCGCCTCCCGCATCGCTTCGTAGACCAGCATGACGGTCAGTTCGTGCAACGCCGCGCGGAACGCCGCGTTGTCCGTGCGCGCGTCGCGCATGGTGGTGAGTCTCGCCTTGGCGAGCGGGTGATCGACGACGAGGACGTCCATGCCCGACACCGTAACCGCTGGGCGAACCCGGCAAGGTGTCCAGAGTGGACCAGGCCGCCGTCGTGAACACCGTTAACTCGGCGGGTGTAGGGTCAGCCGCGTGACGGACCACGTGCGCATCGGAGTGCTGGGCGCGGCCAGGATCGCGCCGACCGCTGTCATCCGCCCCGCCCGCTCCTCGACCGCCGCCGAGGTGGTCGCCGTGGCGGCCCGTTCCACCGACCGCGCGCAGGCGTTCGCCGACCGGCACGGCATCGCCCGCGTGCACGGTTCCTACGAGGCCCTGCTCGCCGACCCGGCCGTGGACGCCGTCTACAACCCGCTGCCCAACGGCCTGCACGGCCGCTGGACCCTGGCCGCCCTCGAAGCCGGCAAGCACGTGCTGTGCGAGAAGCCCTTCACGGCCAACGCCGCCGAAGCCGCCACCGTCGCGGCCGCCGCCGAGGCCTCCGGCCTGGTGGTGATGGAGGCCTTCCACTACCGCTACCACCCGCTGGCCCAGCGCGCCGCCGAGATCGTGCGGTCCGGTGCACTGGGCCCGCTGCGCCACGTCGAGGCCTCCGTCTGCTTCCCGCTGCCGGTGTTCTCCGACATCCGCTACGACTACGCGCTCGCGGGCGGCGCGATGATGGACGCCGGCTGCTACGCAGTGCACATGGCCCGCCTGCTCGGCGGCGAGGAGCCCGCGGTCCGCTCCGCCCACGCCCTGCTGCGCGCCCCGGCGATCGACCGGGCGATGCGCGCGACCCTGCGCTTCCCCTCCGGCCACACGGGTTCCGTGCACGCCTCGCTGTGGTCGGCCACCGTCTTCAAGCTGTCGATGAGGGCCGTCGGCGAGGACGGCGTGCTGACCGTGCTCAACCCGCTCGGCCCGCAGCTCGCCCACCGCTTGTCGTTGCGGCTCAAGGACAGGCGCTCGGTGGAGACGTTCGGCCGCCGCTCCACCTACGCCCACCAGCTCGACGCGTTCACCGACGCGGTCCTGCACGGCAAGCCGTTCCCGACGACGGCGGACGACGCGGTGCGGAACATGGCGGTGATCGACGCGGTCTACCGGGCCGCCGGTCTGCCGGTGCGCCGGCCGAGCGCCTGAGCTCCCGCCCCGCCCACCTCGTCCGCCCGCCCACCTCGCCCGCCCCGTCGAGGAGAGCGACCGGCGGACCACCTGATCAGGGTCCTGCCCCACCCGTTCCGGGAGTCAAGAACCCGCTCCGCACCTCCGAAGTTCTTGGAGTCCAGACAAGACGCGGAGGTGTGAACGGTGATGATCGAGCAGAAGCCCGTCCGGCAGCGGTGTGAGTCGCCGCTGCTCATCCTGGTCGTGTCGGTCACCCTCGGGGTGCTCATCGGCGCGTTGCCGCGGCTGTGGCTGCACGAGCCGGCCCTCGCGTGCGGTCTCGCGCTGCTCCTGGTCGCGGCTTTCGCGATCACGGTCAAGTACGCACCGAACCGCAAGTGAGGGTTCTAGACTCGATCGGGTGAGCGACGAGCTGGTACCGGCTGACCAGAGTCACCTGCGCGCCTCGGACGCGGACCGGGAACGGATCGCGCAGGTGCTGCACGAGGCGACCGCTGAGGGGCGCCTCGACATCCACGAGCTGGACGAGCGGCTGACCGCCGTCTACGCCGCCAAGACCTACGGTGAGCTCGCTCCCATCACCGCCGACCTGGTGCTCAACGGGCTGCCGCAGCCCGCGGTGGGACCGCAGCACCACTCCGCTGTCGACCACCGCGTCGGCGGTGAGCCCGGCAGTGCCGTGTCGGTGGCGTTCTGGTCCGGCGTCAACCGCAAGGGCGACTGGGTGGTGCCGCGGCTGCACAACGCCGTGGCCGTCATGGGTGGCGTCGAGCTCGACCTGACCCACGCGCGGTTCGCCGAGCAGGAGGTCACGATCAGCGTCTTCGCGTTCTGGGGCGGGGTCGAGGTGCGCGTGCCCGACGACATCAACGTGAAGGTCGACGGGTTCGGGCTCCTGGGCGGGTTCGAGGACAAGGCGCCGAGCCGCCGGTACATCCCCGGCGCGCCGACCGTGCGGGTCACCGGGCTCGCGATCATGGGCGGGGTCGAGGTCAAGGGGCCCAAGAAGAAGAAGTCCAAGATCTTGCGCGAGCTCCTGGACTGACATCGGCCCCGACAGCGGGCCCGAGGCTGCCGCAAACGGCGCTGACCTGCGCGAACCCGCTCACTTAGGACGGGCGTCCCATTCCGCCTAGACTCCGGACCATGGCTGCTCCTACGACACTGCCGTCGGCCCTGGCGGACGCCGTGCGCGATGAATCGTCGCTGCGGCGCTTCCTGCACGGCCTTCCCGGCGTCGACCAGGTCGGCGTCGAGCAACGAGCCGCGGGCCTCGGCACGCGGAGCATCAAGAAGGCCAGCAAGCTGCACGCCATCGACCTGGCGATCAGCATGGTGGACCTGACCACGCTCGAAGGCGCCGACACCCCCGGCAAGGTCCGCTCGCTCGCCGCGAAGGCCCGCAGGCCCGACCCGGAGCGGCCGGACGTGCCGCAGGTCGCCGCCGTCTGCGTGTACCCGGACATGGTGAAGACGGCCGTGGACGGCCTGCAGGGCAGCGGGATCGGCGTCGCCAGCGTCGCGACGGCGTTCCCGAGCGGCCGCAGCACGATCGACGTCAAGCTCGCCGACACCCGGTTCGCCGTCGAGCAGGGCGCCGCCGAGGTCGACATGGTGATCGACCGCGGCGCGTTCCTCTCCGGCCGCTACGGGCTGGTGTTCGAGGAGATCGTCAAGGTCAAGGAGGCCTGCGGGGACGCGCACCTCAAGGTCATCCTGGAGACCGGTGAGCTGGTGACCTACGACAACGTCCGCCGCGCCTCGTGGCTCGCGTTGCTCGCCGGCGGCGACTTCATCAAGACCTCGACCGGCAAGGTGCAGCCCGCGGCGACGCTGCCGGTCACGCACGTGATGCTGCAGGCGGTGCGGGACTGGAAGACCCAGACCGGCGAGCTGCGCGGGGTCAAGCCCGCCGGTGGCATCCGCACGACCAAGGACGCGATCAAGTACCTGGTGGCCGTGAACGAGGTGGCCGGGCCCGAGTGGCTCGACCCGCACCTCTTCCGGTTCGGCGCGTCGACGTTGCTGAACGACCTGCTCATGCAGCGGCGGACCCAGTTGGACGGCCACTACAGCGGCCCGGACTACGTGACGGTGGACTGACACATGTGGGAATACGCCCCCGCGCCCGAGTCGCGGGCCATCGCGAACCTCAAGCCGAACTACCGGATGTTCGTCGACGGCGAGTTCGTCGAGGGCTCCGGCGAACCGCTCAAGAGCATCAACCCCGGCACCGAGGAGGTGCTGGCCGAGGTCTCCACCGCGTCGAAGTCCGATGTGGACACCGCGGTGACGGCCGCACGCCGCGCCTACGACCGCGTGTGGTCGAAGATGCCCGGTGCCGAGCGCGCCAAGTACATCTACCGGATCGCGCGCCAGATCCAGGAACGCGGCCGTGAGCTCGCGGTGCTGGAGTCGCTGGACAACGGCAAGCCGATCAGGGAGTCGCGCGACGTCGACGTCCCCACGGCCGCCGCGCACTTCTTCTACCACGCGGGCTGGGCGGACAAGCTCTCGTACGCGGGCTACGGCCCCGACCCGCGCCCGCTGGGCGTGGCCGGTCAGGTCATCCCGTGGAACTTCCCGCTGCTGATGGCCGCGTGGAAGATCGCCCCGGCCCTGGCCTGCGGCAACACCGTGGTGCTGAAGCCCGCCGAGACCACCCCGCTGACCGCGCTGGTGCTCGCCGAGATCATCCAGCAGTGCGAGCTGCCGCCGGGCGTCGTCAACATCCTCCCCGGTGCCGGTGACGTGGGCGCGACCCTCGTCGAGCACCCGGACGTGAACAAGGTCGCCTTCACCGGCTCGACCGAGGTCGGCAAGATCATCCAGGGCAACCTGGCCGGCACGGCGAAGAAGCTCACCCTGGAGCTCGGCGGCAAGGCGGCGAACATCGTGTTCGACGACGCCCCGCTCGACCAGGCCGTCGAGGGCATCGTCAACGGCATCTTCTTCAACCAGGGCCACGTCTGCTGCGCCGGTTCCCGCCTGCTCGTGCAGGAGTCCGTCGCCGACGAGCTGTTGGAGAAGCTGCACGCCCGCGTGTCCACGCTGCGCGTCGGCGACCCGCTCGACAAGAACACCGACGTCGGCGCCATCAACTCCCGCGAGCAGCTCACCAAGATCCAGGAGCTGACCGAGTCGGGCGAGGCCGAGGGCGCGGTCCGCTGGACCTCCTCGTGCCCGTTGCCGGACAAGGGCTTCTACTTCGCCCCGACGGTGTTCTCCAACGTCTCGCAGGCGATGCGCATCGCCCGTGAGGAGATCTTCGGCCCGGTGCTGTCGGTCCTGACCTTCCGCACCCCGGAAGAGGCCGTGGCCAAGGCCAACAACACCCCGTACGGCCTGTCGGCCGGCGTGTGGACCGAGAAGGGCTCGCGCATCCTCTGGATGGCGTCGAAGATGCGCGCCGGCGTGGTGTGGTCCAACACGTTCAACCGCTTCGACCCCACCGCCCCGTTCGGCGGCTACCAGGAGTCGGGCTTCGGCCGCGAGGGCGGCCGCACCGGTCTGGAGGCCTACCTCGATGTCTGATCGCATCTCGGTCGCGAAGACCTACAAGCTCTACATCGGCGGCGCCTTCCCGCGTTCCGAGTCGGGCCGCTCCTACCCGGTGACCGACACCAAGGGCGCCTTCCTCGCCAACGCCGCCCACGGCTCCCGCAAGGACGCCCGCGACGCCGTGACCGCGGCCCGCAAGGCGTTCGGCCCCTGGTCCGGCGCCACGGCCTACAACCGCGGCCAGGTCCTGTACCGGGTGGCCGAGGTCCTGGAGGGCCGCCGCGAGCAGTTCACCACCGAGGTCGCCGTCTCCGAGGGCGTCGCGGTGAAGAAGGCCCAGTCCCTCGTGGACACCGCCATCGACCGCTGGGTCTGGTACGCGGGCTGGACGGACAAGATCGCCGCGGTCCTGGGCTCCTCGAACCCGGTCGCCGGCCCGTACTTCTCGTTCAGCACCCCGGAACCGACCGGCGTGGTGGCCGTACTGGCCCCCCAGCAGTCGTCCCTGCTGGGCCTGGTCTCGGTCATCGCCCCGGTGATCGCCTCCGGCAACACCTGCGTCGTCATCACCTCGCAGGACCGCCCGCTCCCGGCGATCACGCTGTCCGAGGTGATGGCCACCAGCGACCTGCCCGGCGGCGTCGTCAACATCATCACCGGCCACGCGGCGGAGATCGCCCCGTGGCTCGCCTCGCACGCGGACGTGAACGCCCTGGACCTGACCGGCGCCCCCGAGTCGCTGCGCGCGGACCTGGAACGGTCGGCCGCGGGAACGGTGAAGCGGGTCCTGCGCATCCGGCCCGACGAGGACTTCACCCGCGAGCCGGACCTGTCCCGGTTGCGGGCGTACCTGGAGACGAAGACGGTCTGGCACCCGATGGGGGTGTGAGACCTCAGCCGGCGGCGTAGGTCTTGCCCTGCGCCGCCAGCTCCTCGCCGAGGATGCGGACCGCCTTCGGGCCGACGCCGTGGATGCTCAGCAGGGTCTTCGCGGAGACCTCGGTGAGGGAGTCGAACGTGGTGTAGCCGTGGGCGGCCAGCTCACGGGTGGCGACTTTGCCGATGGCACGCGGGAACTCGGTCTCAGGCTGTTCGGTCACGAGTTCACCAGCCCCGCCCGCCAGGCCCACGAAGCGATCCCCACCCGGTTCTTCACGTTCAACTTCGTCTGCACCGACGCCAGGTGCGTCTTCACCGTCGACAACGACAGGTACAACGCCCCGGCGATCTCCTGGTTCGACAGCCCGCGGGCGACCTCCCGCACCACGTCCTGCTCCCGAGCCGTGAGCAGCCCGAGGTCCGGCCGCGACGCGGGCCGCGCGAAGTGCTCCAGCATCCGCACGGTCACCTGCGGCGAGATCAGCGCGTTCCCGGCGGCTGCCGCCCGCACGGCCTCCACCAGCAGCGCGGGCCCGGCGTCCTTGGTCAAGAATCCCGAAGCGCCGTTCTCCAGAGCCGTGTGCACGTACTCGTCCAGGTCGAAGGTCGTCACCACGACGACCTTGGTCGAGGTCACGGACAGCTTCTTGGTGACCTCCAGCCCGTCGAGACCGGGCATGCGGATGTCCAGCAGCGCCACGTCCGGCTGGAGTTCCCTGGCGGCGGTCACCGCGGTCACGCCGTCGGGCACGTCGGCGACGACGGTGATGTCGGGCTGCTTCTCCAGGATCATCCGAAACCCGACGCGGACCATCTCCTGGTCGTCGGCGATGAGGACCGAGATCACTTGGTTCCTTCCAGTGGCAGTTCCGCGAGCACCTGCCAGCCGTTCTCGCGCGGGCCGGCGGAGAACAGGCCGCCGAGCAGGTCGACGCGTTCACGCATGCCCACCAGACCGTACCCACCCTGGTTCAGCTCGCCGGGGCGGCCGTCGTCGGCGACCACCACGCGCAGTGCTCCCGCGGGGGTGCGGGAGATGTCGACGTCGACCGCGGTCGGGGACTCGGCGTGCTTGTGCACGTTCGTCAGGGACTCCTGGACCAGGCGCAGCACCGAGCGGCCCAGCTCCGGGGGCACGACCTCGGGCAGGTCCATGCGCAGGCGGGTGGTGAAGCCGAGCTCGCGGGTGCGTTCGACGGTGGCGATCACGTCGGCGGCGAGGTCGGTGGTGGCCACGTCGTTCTCGCCCTGGCGCAGGGTGCCGACCAGGCGGCGCATCGCGCCGAGGGCCTCCGTGCCGCTGCGGACGATGCCGGGCAGCAGGCGGTGGGCGGCGCGCGGGTCGTCGTCGGAGACCTCCAGCGCCGCCTGGGCCTGGATGAGCATGCCGGTGACGTGGTGGGCGACGACGTCGTGCAGCTCGCGGGCCAGGACGATGCGCTCCTCCTTCTGCGCGTCGGTGACGGCGGCGGCGATCAGGCGGCCGCTCTCGGAGTCGCGGGCGCGGAAGTACAGGCCGGTGCCGACGGCGAGGAAGCCGAGGACGAGGGAGCCGAGGACCTCGTTGTAGTTGTAGGACGCGAGCCAGTTGTCGCGGATGATCGCGGCGAACACGCTCACGGCCATCAGCGAGCCGACCGACCAGGTGGCGGAGCGGCGGGGTTCCTCGCGCACGACCACGGCGGTGAGCACCAGGCAGGCGGCGGTCTCGGCCACGGTGAGCGGGCTGAGGACCGTCGGCAGGTTCACGTCGAACAGCCGGACCACGAACGACGCCACGAAGATCGACGCCACGGTCACCGGGATGGTGAAGGCGCGGGACCTGAACGACGCCACCGCCGCGATGCAGGGCGGCACGCTGAGCAGCCACACCAGGGCCTGCGAGCTCGTCGGCCCCGACATGAAGATGAGCTCGGCGAGCATCAGCAGCGCGAGCCCGGCGGCGATCGGCCATTGGCCCCGATGACTGTCCACGGGAGACAACGGTAGGACCACCGAACCGTTCCGGCCTCGGTCATCCGGCTGATCCGGTGTGTCGTCAAGGCTGAGGTTTCCCCGGCGCGGACCCGGCACCGTCAGCACCATGAATTCGGTTCTGGCCGCTCGTGGCCTCGTCAAGACCTACGGCGACGTGCACGCGCTCGCCGGGGTGGACATCGACATCTCGCCCGGTGACGTGCTGGCCGTGGTCGGCCCGTCCGGTTCCGGCAAGACGACCCTGCTGCACGTGCTGTCCGGAATCCTGCGGGCCGACGGCGGTGACGTGTTCCTCGACGGGCGCGCGATCGGGGAGCTGAGCGAGACGGGGCGCAGCGAGCTGCGGCGCACGGCGTTCGGGTTCGTGTTCCAGTCCGGCATGCTCGTCGCCGAGCTCACGGCCGAGGAGAACGCCGCGCTGCCGATGCTGCTCGGCGGGCGCTCGCGCGAGGAGTCGCTCGGCGCGGCCCGGCTGTGGCTCGCGCGGCTGGGCCTGCAGGGCATGGAGCAGCGGCGGCCCGGTGAGCTGTCCGGCGGCCAGGCGCAGCGGGTCGCCATCGCACGGGCGCTGGCGCACCGGCCGCGGGTGGTGTTCGCGGACGAGCCGACCGGTGCCCTCGACACCCGCACCGGGCAGGAGATGATGACCGCGCTGCTGCAGGCCGCGCGGGAGACGAACGCCGCTGTCGTGATCGTCACGCACGACAAGGCGATCGCCGACCGGGCCCACCGGGTCGTCGACATCCAGGACGGCCGCATCGCCGTTCCGAACCGCGGTCAGGTGCCGGCATGAGGATCGCGCTCGCGGTGCTGCGCAGGGACCGCCGCAGCCAGGTCGCCACCGTGCTGGTCGCGCTCGGCGTGATGATCGCGGTGTCGCTGGTGCTGTGGCTCGTCGCCGCACCGAACGGACTGCAGGCGCGCGCCGACCGCACCGCGTGGCGGGACGCGGTGAACCAGGGCACCCGGATCACGGTCGACCACACCACCGACTCGTTCCGCGGGCAGCTCGTCGAGCGGTTCGAGGTCTCCCGCAACGAGCCGGGTGACGTGCCGGTCGCCGCCGGTCTCGGCAGGTTCCCGGAGGCCGGCGAGGTCCTGCTGTCCCCCGCGCTGGCCGACCTGGTGCGCGCGCACCCGGCCGAGGAACTCGGCAACCGCTTCCCCGGCACGGTCGCCGGCGTGCTGGGGCCGGAGGCGCTCAAGCACCCCGGTGAGCTCGTCGCCGTCGTCGGACGCGCGGGCGTGAACGGGTTCAGCACCGACGCGCTGCGCAACGCGGCGGGCTCCTACCGCGACGACCACCACGGCATGCTCTACCTGCTCACCCGCGTCGGCCTGGTCGTGCTGGTGGTGCCGTGCCTGGTGCTGGTCGCCTCGGCCGCGCGGCTGACGGCGGCGAAACGGGAACGGCGCCTCGCCGCGCTCCGGCTGGCCGGTGCGACACCGGGGCAGGTCGTCGTGATGACGGCCGTGGAGACCGCGGTCGGTGCCGTCGTCGGCAGCGTGCTCGGCGTGCTGGCGGCCCAGCCGTTCAGCCACCTGACCGCGAAGATCCCGTGGGAGGGCGGGACCTGGTACCCCGGCGACTTCGTGCCCTCGAACGCGGTGGTCGCCGCGGTGGCCCTGCTGGCACCGGTGCTGGTCATCGCGGCCGCGATCATGGGGCTGCGCCGCGTGGTGAACCGCCCGCTGGCCGCAGAGGAGCAGCGGCGGGTGCGGTCGTGGCGGCTGGTGTCGATCGCCGTCGCGCTGGGCGTGTTCTTCCTCGGCGTCGTCTACGCGCAGCAGGCCGGTGGCGACAGCCAGTTCACCGTGGTGCTGCTCGGGCTCGGCGCGGTGGCGCTGGCGCTGGTGCTGGCCGGTCCGGTGCTCACGGCGCAGGTCGGCCGGTTCTTCGTGGGCCGGTGGCGCACGCCGTCGACGTTGCTCGCCGGGCGCAGGCTCGCCGGTGACCCGGTGGCGGCGTTCCGCGGCTCGGCAGGCGTGGTGATCGCGGTGTTCACCGGCTCGATGGCGCTGACGATGCTGCCCGGCCTGGAGAGCCAGGTGCCGTTCCGCGACGCGACGTGGCAGGGGGGCGCGATCGTCGCCGAGCAGGTGTCGAGCGACCTCGGACCGCTGCGCGCGGCCACCTCGGCGCCGGTCGTGCCGATGCTCGACGGGTTCGTGAGCGACGGCGAGGAGGGCCGCTCCGGCCACTACGTCGTCGTCGGCAGGTGCGCGGAGGTCGCGACGGTCCTCACCGGCCTGGACTGCCGGCCGGGCCCGGCCGTCTACGCCCCCGAGGAGCTGCGGGGGGACCGGTTCCGCACCGCCGGGCCGGGTGACGAGGTCACCGTGCCGCTGCCGCGGCGGTACGAGACGCGGGCGTTCACCGGCGCGGGACGGATCTTCGCGGTGATCGACCCGGAGGTGCTGCCCCAGCTGGCGGGCCGGGTGTCGATGGTGGGCGTGCCGACCACGGCGGAGAACCGCGAGGTCGTGCACACGGCACTGGTCGGCACGTTGCCCGGCGCGCGGCTCGCGGACGGTGAGCAGCGCGGCCTCTACGGCGACACGCTGATGGAGGACCTCCGGCGCGCCACGGTCATCGGCCTGTCGATCGCGGCGGTGCTCGGCGGCATCGGCGCGGCGGTGGCGGCGGCCGGTTCGGTGATCGACCGCAGGCGCACCTTCGGCGCGTTGACAGCGGCCGGAACGCCGATTCGCGTGCTGGGTCGCGCATTGCGCCGGGAAGTGGTTCTTCCCGTGTTCGCCGTCACCATCGCGGCGTGCGGGGCGGGAATCGCCGTGGGTCTCGGACTGCTCGTCCTGGCGCGCGGACTGGTGGGTCACGGGGAAATGCCGCTCACGCCGTGGGTGGTGGCACCGGTCGCCGTCGGAGTGGTGGTCGCGCTGGTAGCGGCGTTGGCGTGCGGCCCGGTACTACGCGGCATCAGCCCGCGGGATTACGCGGCGGAGTAGCACTCGGCCGGAAGTACGAGGCGGGAACTGGCCCTCAGCGCGATGTGCGCGGAGGGCCGTTTTCCTACTTTGGATTCATGACGAATGCACAGCTCGCCAGCATCCAGTGGGGCCTTTTCCTCTCCGTGGTCTTCATTGCGCCGCAGCTGTTCTTCCGTCAGCTCACCTGGCGCAGCGCGCTCGTCACCGGCTACGCGAGCATGCTGTTCGCCGCGACGTTCCTGCCGCTGCAGACGGTGCCGCCGCGCCAGTCCGTGCAGCTGGTCCCGTTCCAGTGGGTCGCCGACACGCTCCGCGACGGGCGGATCGCCTTCGACCAGATGACGTTGAACGTGCTGCTGTTCGTGCCCCTCGGCGCGATGCTGATGTTCTGGGGCAAGCGCACCATCGGCCAGACGGCGCTCATCGGCTGCGGCGTCTCGCTCGTCATCGAGGGTTCGCAGCTCCTGTGGGCGAACCGGATCTTCGACGTGGACGACCTGGTCGCGAACACCACCGGCACCGCGCTCGGGTGGCTCTGCGCGGTGGCCGCGGTGAAGGTCTGGACCGGTGTCGCCGACCGGGTCAGCTGGTCCGCCAGCCCAGCTCACCAGCGGAGTTGACCTCGGCCGTGCAGTGCCCGATCGCGCTGCGCGTCTCCAGTGCCGTGGCGACCTGGTCGAACATCTCGACGATCGACGTCCACTCCGGCTTGGACATCTCGTTGCGGTCCTTGTCCCACTCGACCACGCAGCCGCGCAGCACGCCGGGACGGAGGTCGACGGCGAGCACGTCACCGGTGCCGTCGAACGCGATCGGAAGCCATTCCGAGTGGAATCCGATCGTCGGCGAACCCGCTTCCGAAGAATCCGCCGGCTTCTTGACGTGGGTTTCCCTCAGCACAAAAGCCCGTTCAGCACCCAGCGGTGTGTAAAAGGGCGGCAGGATCTCGGCGAAGAGGTCGGGGTCCGTTCCGCCGTAGACGCTCCACCACAGCTGCAGGTCGTCGGGAACCCTCAGCTCAGGCAGTGCGTCGTACCTCGGACGGAGCACGGCTCGGGTAGCGGGAGCGTGTTCCGCCAGCCATGCCAGGATCCGGTTCCAGTGCTCGATGACACCCACTGTTCCATGATCTTGGCGGAACGACGGGCGAGGTACCGCTCATCGGGGCAGGATCAACGCGAACAGGTCACACCGGGGGAAGCGGCTTCAGATGGCAGAACAGGGTCTCAAGGTCGATCTCGACGCATTGACCGGATATGCGTCGGCGGTCAGCGGATTGGCGAACGAGATCGGCACGGTCGGCACCGGCACGTTGAGCGGCACCACCGCGCTGCCCGGCGACTGCTTCGGCAAGATCGGCGACGAGGTCGGGCTCAGCGCGGCCTTCCAGCAGGCCGCACAGGTGCAGCTGGACGCGCTGAAAGCGGCGTCCACGGGGCTGTCCGGGCTCGGCACCGCCGTCACCAAGGCCCGCGAGGCCTACATCGCGCAGGAAGACGCGAACGCCGCCGCGCTGAACAAGGCGGCCCGCACGTGAGCGTCGAGGGGCTGCTGGGCCAGTTCATCGCGCCCATGAAGCAGGACCTGGCGAAGCTGGACGGCGACACCGGCGGTGCCCAGCGGGCCGGTGACGCGTTCGACCGCGCCCAGACCGCGCTCGCCGACCTCGGCGGCCGGCACAGCTCGGCCTCCACCGCGGTGCTGAACACGTGGTCCGGCGACAAGGCCAACGCGTTCACCGGCCGCGTGGCGACGTTCGCCGCGGCCACGAACGTGCTCGTGCAGAACGCCTCGACGGTGAAGACGGTGGCCTCGGCCGGCGTCTCGGCCGTGACAGGCGGTCGCACCGCCATCCAGGGCCTCATCGACGAGTTCACCGCCAAAGCCACCCCGCGGCTCGCCGCCGCGGTGGCCGCCAGCCTGGTCGCGGGCCCCGGCGCCGTGCTGGCCGCGCTCGCCGACCTGGCCGGGATGGCCAGCGGCTACCAGGCGAAGACCACGGCCGAGCTGCAGAAGGTCCGCGAGCAGCTCACCCAGCTCGTCGGCCAGCTGAACGGCATGCAGAAACCCGACACCGGCGCTCTCGGCAAGCTCGGCGAGCCGCTGGGCGGTGACGACGGCTCGACCTCGACGTCGGGCGTCTCCGACTCCCCGAAGCAGGAGGCCGCTCCGTCCGGCAACGGCAACGGCTCCGGCGGTTCGAGCGGTGGCGGCGGCGGTGGCTCCGGCAGCGGTGGTGGCGGAGGCGGCGGCGGTGGGGGCGGCGGCAACGGTGGTGGTGGCGGTGGTTCCGGCCCGCGGCTGCCGGTCGCGATTCCGCCGCAGCCCGGCGACGGCGTCGGCGTGAACCTGCCCGACGGCAGCAGCGCCGAGGCGCCGAACGAGACCGCGGCGATGGCCGTGCGCAACGCGCTGTCCGCGCTGGGCACGCCGTACGTGTGGGGCGGCGCGAACCCGCCGCAGGGCACCGACTGCTCCGGCCTGACGCAGTGGGCCTACAAGGGCGCGGGCTTCGACATCCCGCGGCCCGCCTGCGACCAGGCGATGGGCGCCTCGGTGCCGCCGGGCCAGGTGCTGCCCGGCGACCTCGTGGTGTGGGACGGCCACGTCGCGATGGTGATCGGCAACGGCCAGATGGTCGAGGCCGGTGACCCCGTGCAGGTGCAGCCGATCCGCACGACGAACTCCGGCATGTCGTTCTACGGGTTCTACCGCCCGACGGGCTGACCGGACAGCGCCTTCCTGAGGGCGCCGAGGCCGAGCTTGGCCAGGCCCTTCAGGAAGGCACCCGCGACGTACGCGTGGTCGTAGTGGTCGCGCCACAGCACGACCTTGCCGTCTTTCACGACGAACGTGCCGCACACCCAGAACGCCGCCTCGAACCCGCCGCGCCGGACGACGTCGGTCCGTTGCGTGAGCACGACGCCGCCGTTGGCCGCGATGTGGTGGACGCGGACCTCGACGCCGGTGACGGCCCTGTTCATCAGCCGCAGGTGCCGGGCGACCGTCCTCTTGCCGCGAGCGGGCGGGAACGGCATGTTCCGCCACACCACCTCGTCGCCCATGTGCCGCACGACGGCGTTCTCGTCGAGGGTCTCGGTGGCGCGCAGCATCGCCAGGACAACGTCGCTCGGGTTCGTCACGTCCGGAACGTTAGCGAGGCGCGTACATGATCACGGCCACGCCCACCAGGCAGATCAGCGCGCCGGTGACGTCGTAGCGGTCCGGCCGGTACCCGTCGAGCACCATGCCCCAGGCCAGCGACCCGGCCACGAACACACCGCCGTAGGCCGCGAGGATGCGGCCGAAGTTCGCGTCCGGCTGCAGCGTGGCGACGAAGCCGTAGACGCCGAGCGCGATCACCCCGCCGCCGATCCACAACCAGCCGCGGTCCTCCCGGACGCCCTGCCAGACCAGCCAGGCACCGCCGATCTCCAGCAGGGCGGCGAGTGCGAACAACGCGACCGAACGCAGGATCATGCGGCACACTGTCGCAGTAGGGGGTGATCAGGTGGACGACGACGTCGAGCGCGCCGCTCGGAAGGTGCGCGATGTCGGGCAGGCGGTGTCGGAACACGTCACGCGCAGTGGTCCCGTCACGGGACGGGCGTCCTCGCCGGACGGCGCGGTGACGGTGGTCGGGACACCGGGTGGTCCGCCGCTGGAGATCTCGGTGAGCGCCGCCGCGCTGCGGATGGGTCCGCACGGGCTGGCCGCCGAGATCGTGCGCGTCGCCGAGAAGGCCCGGCGCAGCGCCGGCTCGCGGCTGCACGAGACGCTGGAACGGGTCGTCGACCCGCGGGAGCTGAACGCGATGGGCTTCGAACGCGGCCACGACGACGAGCAGCAGCAGGGGTGGCTGCGGTGAACGAGGAACGCATGCGGGCCGTCGAGCAGCTCCAGCGCGACCTCGCGGTGACCGCGGAGACCGTCGAGCACCCGAGCGGCCTGTGCACCGCCACGGCGACGGCGAGCGGTGAGCTCAGGGCCCTGCACCTGCACCCGGCGCTGCTGAGCCGGGGTGCGCGGGCGGTCGGCCAGGTCGTCACCGAGACCGCGCGGCTCGCGACGAACGCGGCCGTGCAGACGAGCTTCAACAGGATGGCGCTGGCGCTGGGCGACGGCATGGCCATCAACGTCGAGGCGATCGCCGGCGACTCGCCGTTCCGCGCGACGTGGAACCCGGTGGTGCCCCCGGTCGTTGCAGCTCCTGAGGCGGTTGCGCCCAGGCAGCCGAGGACGCCCCTCGTCGACGACCCGGACGAGGACGCCTTCTTCGAGAACCCCTTTGGGCGCCGGTGATCAGCACCGTTAGGCTCGCCCACGGCATTCGGCAGGCATGACCGGGAGGTCAGTGATGGCGCAGGACATCGTCCCCATCGAGCTGGGGCTGACGCAGGGTGACGTGGTCACGCTGTGGGCACCCCGGTGGCGTGAGGAGGGTGAGGAGTGGGAGGCCTTCCTCGGTGACGAGGAGGACCTGTTCGTCTTCCCCGACGCCGCGCACCTCGCCGCCTTCGTGCGCACCGCGGGCGAACACGACCTCACCGACCACCCGGCGTGGCCGATCGTGCCGAAGCTCGGCATCGCGGACCTCTCGCCGGACGACAACCACCAGTTCGACCTGGTGGGCGTGCCCGAGCTGGTCGCGGAGGACCCGGACACCTGGACCATCGGCGAGCTCGCGGACGTGATCGCGATCGTCCGGTCGCTCGCGGACGTGTGCGACCTCGAGAAGATCCACGAGGTGCTCGACTCCGCGGAGGGCTTCTCGCTGCTGCCGCAGGGCACGCTGCCGTTCAGCGGCCGTGACGGGGCGAAGCTGTGGGACGAGCTGTCCTCGGTCGTCTCGGAGAAGTGGGACGAGGTCCTCGACGCCATCGACAGCGTGGTCAACACGCCGGAGGTGCCGGAGAAGGAGCTCACCCTCGCGCAGGAGGAGCTAGCGGAGCTCGAAGCCGCCCAGCCCGCCGAGGTCGACGACGTCACCGAGGACGGCGACGAGGAGAAGGCGGAGCCCACCGGCTTCTGGGCCGAGGTCGGCATCGACCCCATCAAGATCATCACGTCCGCCGGCGAGTTCTACACGCTGCGCTGCTACCTCGGCGACGACCCGATCTTCCTGGGCCGCCGCGGCAAGATCGAGGTCTTCACCTCGTCGCGCGCGCTGAGCCGGTTCGTCGCCGAGAACGACGACCACGACCTGGCCGAGGTCGAGACCTGGAACGACGTGAAGGTCAAGGCCACCGCGGGCGAGCTCGACGCCGAGGTGGACGACGACAACGTCTACGTGCTCACCGGCATCGCCGAGGACATGGAGGAGGGCCCCGACGCCCTCGACCCGCAGCAGCTCGACCTCGCCGTCGAGCTGTTCGAGGACGCGGCCGAGTGGGCGGGCGACGAGTCCGTGAAGGAGGCGCTGGCCACCTCGGAGTCGCTGGGCTGGCTGGTGTCGTTCGTGGTCGCGCCGGACCCGACGCGGCTCGCGCCGTCCGCGCCGTACGACGCGGAGGTGGCGTCGTTCCGCGAGCTGCAGGCCAAGTTCGAGGACCGGCTCAACGTCAACTGACGTTCCGGCACGGGGAAGGGGCCGCTCGCGCGATGCGAGCGGCCCCTTCCTCGTCGCAGCGGCTCGCCGCCGACCTCCGCGACCGCAGCACGCTCGGCGACCACGGCCCGGCCGGGTCGATGGAGAGCGAGGCCGAGCTGGCCGGCGTCGACGCCACCGAGGCGTTCCACGGGGACTCGCCCTACCGGCCGCGCACGCCGTGCAACGCCTCCAAGGCAGGCGGCGACCACGCGGTGCGGTCGTACTTCGAGACGTTCGGGCTGCCGGTCACGATCACCAACTGCGCCGACATCTACGGGCCGAACCAGTTCCCTGGGAACGTGCTGCCGCAGTCGCGCGAACAGGTCGTGCTGGACCGGCCCGGTCACGACCGCCGCTACCTGCTCGACTCCCGCGTGATCGGCCGCGAGCTGGGCCGGCGCCCGGAGATCCGGCCGCGAGCTGGGCTGGCGCCCGGAGATCGGCTTCGAGGCCGGTGTCCGGGACACCATCCGCTGGTACGCGGCCAACCGCGCGTGGTGGGAGCCGTTGCGGACGCTCAGCCCGGTCGACGAGAGCGCATGGGCTACCGCGCGGTGAGCGCCGCGTAGCCCGGCTTGACGAGCTCGTTGATGATGGCGAGCCGCTCGTCGAACCCGATGAACGCCGACTTCATGGCGTTGATCGTGAACCACTGCAGGTCGGCCCAGCCGTAGCCGAACGTCTCGGCGAGCGCGGCGAACTCGCTCGACAGCGAGCAGTCGCTCATCAGGCGGTTGTCGGTGTTGACGGTGACGCGGAAGCGCAGCTTCGCGAGCAGGCCGATCGGGTGCTCGGCGAGCGTCGGGGCGGCACCGGTCTGCAGGTTCGACGTCGGGCACATCTCCAGCGGGATGCGGCGGTCGCGCACGTACGCGGCCAGGCGGCCCAGCTCGGCGCCGGCGACGTCGCCGTCGGACACCTTGATGTCGTCGACGATCCGCACCCCGTGGCCGAGGCGTTCGGCACCGCAGTGCTGGATCGCCTCCCAGATCGAGGGCAGGCCGAACGCCTCACCGGCGTGGATGGTGAAGTGCGCGTTCTGCTGACGCAGGTACTCGAACGTGTCGAGGCCGCGGGTGGGAGGGAAGCCGGCTTCGGGGCCCGCGATGTCGAACCCGACGACGCCGAGGTCGCGGTAGCGCACGGCGAGCTCGGCGATGCGCAGCCAGCCCTCGTTCTGGCGCATGGCGCACAGCAGCGTGCCGACGCGGATCTTGCGACCGGTTTCGGCGACGCGGGCGGACCCGACCCGGAAGCCCTCCTGGACGGCCTCGACGACCTGCTCCAGCGAGAGGCCCTTCTCGGTGTTCAGCTCGGGGGCGTAGCGGATCTCGGCGTAGACGACGCCGTCGGCCGCGAGGTCCTCCACGGCCTCGGCGGCGACGCGGACCAGGGACGCCTCGTCCTGCATGACCCCGCACGTGTGGGCGAAGCCCTCCAGGTAGCGCACGAGGGACCCGGAGTTCGCGTTGTCGCGGAACCAGCCGCCCAGGACGCCCGCGTCGGTGGTGGGCAGGCCCTGGTAGCCGGTGGCATCGGCGAGTTCGATCACCGTCTGCGGGCGGAGGCCACCGTCGAGGTGGTCGTGCAGCAGGACCTTCGGCGCGCTGCGGATGGTCTCCAAGGTAAGCGGCGTGGACATCACTACACGTTACTCCAGGCGACACGCCGCTTCAGAGCCGGATGAAATGATCTTGGCGGCGCTATGCTCAGGAGTCGTTCTCAGATGTTGCCGATCCGTGATCAGCAACTTTCTGCAACCAGGGCGAGGCTCACGTCACCCCAAGGTAGGAACATCACTTCTCGCTACCGCCCACTCGCGGCCAGTGACTTGGCGTTCGGTCCAGCACGCTAGCCCGACCGGGCTAGTCAGCCATCCGCGTACGGCCTTTTTCCGGCGGGGGTGGTACGGAGCCACGCCATGACGCGGATAGGCTCCCGTGGTCTCCCCTCCCCTTGGACGAAGGCACTCAGCCGTGACAGAGAACAACAACTCCACGATGTCCTTCGATCGGATGCGCAACATGCTCACGCGCGCCGCGGAGATCCGTGAGAGCGAGCAGCAGCAGATCTTCGACGCGTTGGACGAGATCCACGCCCGGATGTCGCCTCTGGAGTCGCTGGGTTCGGTCCGCAAGCGCCTGTCGGAGCTGCCGGACCGCACCGAGGTCAGCGTGCTCGCGGAACGTCTCGACGAGGCACTCGCCAAGCTGGAGGCCCAGGACAACGCCGTTCAGGACATCGGCCGCGCGGTCGACGGCCTGGTCGACAAGCTCGCCAAGCCCTTCGCCCAGCTCGACGGCCGCCTCGACGGCGTCGCCGGCCGCTTCGAGGGCGTCGCCGGCCGCATGGACGGCCTGGAGGACAAGCTCTCCAGCATCCACAAGCGCATCGACGACCTCGACGGCCACCTGGACAAGCAGGACGGCAAGGTCGAGGCGCTCCCCGCCGCCGTCACGACGCCGCTGCGCGAGCGCATCGAGGCCCTCGAAGCCGCGCTGCGCGGCCGCCTGGACGAGGTCGACGAGGGCGTGCACGAGCACCTCGACGGCACCCGCGAGGCCCTGCAGAAGATCCTCGCCGAGTCGTTCTCCGGCCTGCACGGCCGCGCCGACGAGCAGCGCGACACCCTCGCCGTCGCCCGCGCCGAGCTGTCCGCCGCGATCACCGAGTCCCGCGACTCCCTCGCCGGCTCGCTCGCGGACCGCACCACCCAGATCTCGACCTCGCTGGCCGAGACCCGCGACTCGCTCGCCGGCTCCCTGTCGCAGGCCCGTTCCGAGCTCGCCGGCGCCGTGGTGGAGACCCGCGACTCGCTGGCCGGCTCGCTCGCCGAGACCCGCGCGGAGCTCACCTCCGCCGTCGCCGACACGCGCGACGTCGTCAACGGCAAGCTCGACGAGGCCCGCACCGCGCTGTACGCGGCGATCGAGCAGTCCCGCGACCAGGTCGACTCCGCGGACCGCCTGGAGGCGCTGGCCCGCCGCCTGGAGCTGGTCACCTCGCAGCTCGACACCATGACCAACCGCCTCGACAAGGTCGAGGACGGCTTCGCCGCGCGCATCGCCGAGCTCGGCGGCACCGTCGACGCGAGCCTCTCCAAGGTCGCGGAGACCGTCGGCGCCCGCCCGGACACCGACGCGCTGCAGTCCCTGGTCCGCCGGTCGAACCAGGAGTCGGAACTGCGCATCGGCGGCCAGCTCGACGAGGCCATGGCCACCTTCGCCGAGCTGATCCTCGGCGGCGGCTCGCCCACGCCTCCCCCGCCGCCCACCGCCCTGCCCCGCCCGCAGCGCCGCACCCGCAAGAACGGCGGCCCGAAGCCGGCCAACGGCGGCAAGGACGTGGACGACGACGACCTGGCGGCCGAGGGCGCCTGAGCGCCTGAGACCCCCACCAGGAACGGCCCCGGAGCAACGTCGCTCCGGGGCCGTTCCGCGTTTGCGGTGAACCGGTTGCCGTGCGACGCACGTGCCCACGGGGAGAGCGCTCACACACGCCGTGGTTATGCTCGCGCCGGCTGGGGGTGACCACAAGGGCAGCCGGTGGCGTCCGGAAGGGAAGTCCGTGCAGCAGCAACAGCGAGTCGTCGCCAACCGCTACACCCTGCTCGTCGAGCTCGGCAGAGGTGCGATGGGTGTCGTGTGGCGTGCCCAGGACCAGCTGCTGGGCCGGGCGGTCGCGCTCAAGGAACTGCACCCGCCGCAGGGCATCGCCGCCGAGGAACGCACCGTGCTGGAGGAGCGCATGCTCCGCGAGGCGCGGACCGCGGGCCGGCTGAACCACCCGGCGGTCGTCACCGTCTACGACGTCGTCCGCGAGGACGGCCGCACCTACCTCGCCATGGAGCTGGTCGACGCGCTCGACCTCGCGAGCATCGTGCAGCGGAACGGGCCGCGCGACTCCACCTGGATGGCCGGGGTCGCGTTGCAGGTGCTGGGGGCGCTGGAGGCCGCGCACCAGGCCGGGATCGTGCACCGGGACGTGAAGCCCAGCAACGTCATGGTGCGTCCGGACGGGACGGTGAAGCTCACCGACTTCGGCATCGCGCAGGCCGTGGACGACCCGCGGCTCACGCACAACGGCGGCATCGTCGGGTCGCCCGCGTACATGTCACCGGACCGGCTGAGCGGCTGGGAGGCCTCGCCCGCGTCGGACCTGTGGGCACTCGGCGTCACGATCGCCCACGCGGTCGAGGGCATCAGCCCGTTCGAGCGGACGTCCACGGCGTCCACGTTGCACGCCGTCATGAACGAGCCGCCGGTGCTGCGGCGCGCGTCACCCGCGCTGGCCCAGGTGATCCGCGGGCTGCTGACCGTCGACCCCGCGCGGCGCCTGACCGCACCCCAGGCACGTCAGATGCTGGTCGCGATCGTGCAGGGTACGGCGCCGGTGTCGTTGCCGCGCAACAAGAACAGGCTCGTCGTGGCCGGCGCGGTCGCGCTCGGTGCGCTGGTGCTCGCGGGGGCGGCGTTCGCCGGTTACCAGGCCTTCAAGCCCGACGGCACCACGGGCTCCGCACCCAGCGGGCAGAGCTCCACTGAGTGGGCGGAGGCCTCGCAGCTCCCGGTGGGCGCCCCGCTGCCGGCCCGCCGCATCGCCACGTTCGGCCGTGGTGGTGACGTGCCCGAGTGGAACCTGTCGGGGACGCAGTGCGGGAAGGACTTCCTCACGCAGGGCTCGCCGGTGCGCACGAACGTGCCGTGCGACGGACCGCACGGAATCCAGCTGTTCTCCGCGGCGACGCCGCTGTGGGACAAGCCCAAGGAGACGCCGTACCCCGGCACGAAGTGGCTGGCCGACTTCACGAAGGACTACTGCACCGAGCAGTTCAGGGTGGTCGAGCCGAAGATCCAGGAGCCGCTCGGCTTCACCGGCCTCGTGCCCACCCAGAAGGAGTGGAGGCCTGGCAGGACGCCACCGCACCGGGCCGCCAGGAGGTCCTGTGCGTGCTCTGGAAACAGGACAGGTCCCCCCTGGCCGGCTCCCTCGTCAACTGACCTCCCCCTGCTGGCCCAGGCATCTGCAAGTACTCGGTACTTGCAGATGCCGTGGAAGCCAGGGGCGGGGTTGTCAGTCAGCCGCGGATGGTGTCGATCACCAGCGGTGACCGTTCCGGCGCGGAGTCCGTGACGCTGTAGGCACCTTCGAGGGCCTGCAGAGCACCGGTGATCGCGTCCGGGGTGTCGGTGTGCAGCTCCAGCAACGGCTGACCGGCCTCCACGACGTCACCCGGCTTGGCCAGGCACACGACGCCGGCACCGGCCTGCACCGGGTCCTCCTTGCGCGCGCGGCCGGCACCGAGCCGCCACGCCGCGACACCCACGCCGTAGGCGTCCAACGTGGACAGCACACCGGCGGCCGGTGCCGTCACGACGTGCTTGTGCGCGGCCACCGGCAGAGCGGCCTCCGGGTCGCCGCCCTGGGCGCTGATCATCCGCGCCCACACCTCGTAGGCCTCACCCGAGGCCAGCACGGCGGCCGGGTCGGCGGAGATCCCGGCCAGCGACAGCATCTCCGCGGCCAGCGCGACGGTCAGCTCGACCACGTCGGCCGGACCGCCACCGCGCAGCACGTCCACGGACTCGGCCACCTCGACCGCGTTGCCCACGGCCCGGCCCAGCGGCACCGACATGTCCGTCAGCAGCGCCGAGATCCGCACGCCGTGCTCAACGCCGATCGACACGAGCGCCGAGGCCAGCTCCCGCGCGGACGCGAGGTCCTTCATGAACGCACCGGAGCCGACCTTCACGTCGAGCACCAGCGACTCGGCGCCCTCCGCGATCTTCTTCGACATGATCGAGGACGCGATCAGCGGGATCGCCTCGACCGTCCCGGTGACGTCGCGCAACGCGTAGAGCTTGCGGTCGGCGGGAGCAAGTCCTTCCGTGGCAGCGCACACCACGGCACCGACCGACGACAGCTGGTCGAGGATCTCCGAAGTGGACAGTGCGGCCCGCCACCCGGGGATCGACTCCAGCTTGTCCAGCGTCCCGCCGGTGTGCCCGAGCCCGCGACCGGACAGCTGCGGCACCGCGGCACCGCAGGCGGCGACCAGCGGTGCCAGTGGCAGTGTGATCTTGTCGCCGACGCCACCGGTCGAGTGCTTGTCGACGGTGGGGCGGTCGACGTGCAACGACAACCGCTCGCCGGAGGCGATCATCGCCTGCGTCCAGCGCGCGGTCTCCGCGGGCGTCATGCCGTTCAGGAAGATCGCCATGGCCAGCGCGGACATCTGCTCGTCGGCGACCGCGCCGCGCGTGTAGGCGTCGATCACCCAGTCGATCTGCTCGGACGTCAGCGCCGCACCGTCGCGCTTGGCGCGGATGACGTCCACCGCCGAGAAGCTCATGGCAGGTCCTCCGGTCCGAACGCGTCCGGCAGCACCGACGACATCGGCAGGACCCCGGACGGCGTGTCCACCAGGCAGTCCCGGCCACCCAGCTCGTAGAGCACCTGGCGGCACCGGCCGCACGGCATCAGCAGCTCACCGGCACCGGACCGGCAGGCCACGGCGACGAACCGGCCGCCACCCGTGAGCTGCAGCTGACCGGCCATCGCGCACTCGGCGCACAGACCCACGCCGTACGAGGCGTTCTCGACGTTGCAGCCCGTCACGATCCGGCCGTCGTCGCACAGCGCCGCGGAACCGACCCGCAGCCCCGAGTACGGGCAGTAGGCGGACTGCGCCGCCTCCACCGCCCGTGCCCGCAGCACGTCCCAGTCGACCTCAGCCACGGCGGTACACCTCACCGTCGGCCGCCGGCATGCGGAGTCGTTGCGAGGCGACGGCGAGCACGGCCAGCGTCACCATGTGCGGCGCGTAGGCCACGAACTCGCTCGGGATCTCGTCGAGGCTGATGTAGAGCAGGTACATGAGCACGGCCACGACGATGGCCGCCGCCGCGGAGAACCACTTGCGGCGGATGAGCTGCCACACCACGATCACGCCGAGCAGCAGCACGACGCCGTAGACCAGCGCCAGCACCGTGTCGCCACCCGACCGCAGCTGCAGGCCGTCGGCGTAGCCGAACAGCGCCGCACCACCGAGCAGGCCACCGGGCCGCCAGTTGCCGAAGATCATCGCGGCGAGGCCGATGTAGCCGCGGCCGCCGGTCTGGCCCTCCAGGTAGGACAGCTGACCGGGGTTCAGCACGAGCGCCGCGCCACCCAGACCGGCGAGACCACCGGAGACGATCACGGCGACGTACTTGTGGAAGTACACCTTCACGCCCAGCGAGTCCGCCGCGTGCGGGTTCTCGCCGACCGAGCGCAGGCGCAGGCCGAAGCGGGTGTGCCAGAGCAGGTAGTACGACAGCGGCAGCAGCAGGATCGCCAGCATCGTCAGCGGTGAGACGCCGGTGACGAGGCCGCGCAAGATGCCCGCGACGTCCGAGATGAACAGGCGCTGACCGGCCTCCAGCTCGCCGAGCCAGTCGTCGAGGCCCGCCGCGGAGAACGTGTCGAACGGCTGCACCGGCGGCGACTGCCGCGGGTTGTTCGACAGCGGGAAGAACACCAGTGTCGACAGGTACTTCGTCAGACCGGCGCCGAGCAGGTTGATCGCCACACCGGAGACGATGTGGTTGACGCCGAACGTGACGGTGGCGATCGCGTGCAGCAGGCCACCCAGTGCGCCGAACACGACGGCCGCGAGCACCGCGACCCACGGGCCCCACTGGTAGCCGGCCCACGCCGCGCCCCAGGTGCCCATGATCATCATGCCTTCGAGGCCGATGTTGACCACGCCGGCGCGTTCCGCCCACAGGCCGCCGAGGCCGGCGAGCAGGATCGGCAGGCCCAGGCGGACCGCCGTCTGGGTCGTGCCGGACGAGGTGAGCTGCGGGAAACCGGTCTGCATCGACGTGATCGACAGCAGCGCGATCGCACCGGCGACGCCGAGCATGCCGACGGCCCACCCGGGAACCCTGCGCTTGCGGGGCGCTGCCGGGATGTGCGGCTTCTCCTCCAACGTCGAGATCACGCGGCACCTCCAACGGTTCCGAGCTCACGGCCGACGCGGCGCTGTTCGGCGGCGAGCTCGAAGCGGCGCACCACCTCGTAGGCGACGACGACCGACAGGACGATCGAGCCCTGCATGATGGTGACGATCTCCCTGGGCACGCCGACGTTGTCGAGCGCGAGGCCCGACTTGTCGAGGAACGCCCAGAGCAGCGCGCCGAACGCGATGCCACCGGGGTGGTTGCGGCCGAGCAGCGCGATCGCGATGCCCGAGAAGCCGATGCCGGCGGTGAAGTTCAGGCTGAACGTGTGGTCGCGGCCGAGCAGCTCGGGCAGCGAGATCAGGCCCGCGATGGCGCCCGAGAGCAGCATCGACACCAGGACCATCTTCTTGGCGTTGACGCCACCGGCGGACGCGGCGGTCGAGGACTCGCCGGACGCGCGCAGCTCGAAGCCGAACCGGGTCTTGTTCATCATCACCCAGTAGCCGACGCCCAGCGCGATGGCCACGAAGATGAAGCCGAACATCGTGCCGCTGCCGCCGAACGAGATGCCGGGCATCCAGCCGGACTCCGGGATCTCGGCGGTGCGGATGTTGTTGCCGCGCAGCTCACCGAAGACGTCGCGGCGGATCAGGTAGGCGGACAGGCCGATCGCCAGCCCGTTCATCATGATCGTCGAGATGACCTCGTTGACGCCGCGCGTCACCTTGAGGATCGCGGGGATCGCGGCCCAGGCGGCACCGGCGAGCGCGGCGACGATGATGATCACCAGCGTGTGGATGCCGGGCGGCAGCACGATCGAGCCGCCGACGACCGCCGCGATGACGGCGGCGACGCGGTACTGACCCTCGACACCGATGTTGAACAGGTTCATCTGGAACCCGATCGCCACCGCGAGCGCCGCGATGTAGTAGATGCCCGTCGAGTTGATGATGTCGACGAACGTCGTGCCCTTGCCGACCTGCGTCACCATCACGCCGAACGCCTTGAGCGGGTTGGCACCGGAGATGACGAGCGCCACGCCGCACAACAGCATCGAGAAGACGATCGCCAACGCGGGCGGCAGGAGTTTGCCGCGCAGGTGTCCCATCAGTGCTCGCCTTCCTCTACCGCGGCGGTTTCGTGCACCGCGGCACTCGTGCTGCCCGCACCCGTCATCGCGCTGCCGAGGTCCTCTGGCGTGACGGTGTTCGGGTCCGCGTCGGCCACCAGGCGGCCGCGCAGCATGACCTTGATCGTGTCCGACAGGCCGATCAGCTCGTCCAGGTCGGCGGAGATCAGCAGGACGGCGAGACCGGCGGCGCGGGCGCGCTTGATCTCGTCCCAGATCAACGCCTGCGCGCCGACGTCCACACCGCGGGTGGGGTGCGAGGCGATCAGCAGCACCGGGTCGCCGGACAGCTCGCGGCCGACGACCAGCTTCTGCTGGTTGCCACCGGAGAGCGCCGCCGCGGGGACGTCGATGCCGGGCGTGCGGACGTCGAAGTCCGCGACGATCCGCTCGGTGTCGTTCTTGGCGCCGTCGATGTCGAGCCACATGCCCCTGGAGGTGGGCTTGCGGGTCTGGTAGCCGAGGATGCGGTTGTACCAGAGGGGTTGCGTGAGCAGCAGGCCGTGGCGGTGGCGGTCCTCCGGCACGTAGCCGATGCCCGCCTCGCGCCGGGCGAGCGTCCCGAGCTTGGTGATGTCCTTGCCCTGCAACGTGATCGTGCCGCCACCGGCCTTGCGCATGCCCATGACGGCCTCGACGAGCTCGGTCTGGCCGTTGCCCTCGACGCCCGCGATGCCGACGACCTCGCCGGACCGCACGACCATGTCGACGTCGTCGAGGATCGGCCGCGCGCCGTCCGGGGTCATCAGCCGCAGGCCCTCGACCGCCAGCACAACCCGGTCGGTGACGGTGGACTCGCGGGTCTCCGGGCTGGGCAGCTCGCTGCCGACCATCATCTCCGCGAGCTGGCGCGACGACACCGTCTTCGGGTCCGCGCTGCCCACCGTCGTGCCGCGGCGGATCACCGTGACGGAGTCCGCGATCGCGCGGACCTCGTCGAGCTTGTGCGAGATGAACAGGAACGTGTAGCCCTGCTC
The DNA here is from genome assembly GCF_040647275.1 of Lentzea sp. NPDC042327. NCBI lineage: Bacteria > Bacillati > Actinomycetota > Actinomycetes > Pseudonocardiales > Pseudonocardiaceae > Lentzea > Lentzea sp. NPDC042327. The sequence continues at coordinate 222,355 of NZ_JBEZBX010000010.1, read as the reverse complement.
CTGCATGCCGCGGACGGTGTCGAAGAGCTCGTTGACCTCCTGCGGCACGAGCACGGCGGTCGGCTCGTCCAGGATGATCACCCTGGCGCCGCGGTAGAGCACCTTGAGGATCTCGACGCGCTGCCGGTCGGCGACACCGAGCTGCTCGACGAGCACGCCGGGGTCGACGTTGAGACCGGTCTTGCCGGAGAGCTCGATGATGCGCGCGCGGGCCTTCTTGCCGATGCCGTGCAGCGCCTCGGCGCCCAGGACGACGTTCTCCTGCACCGTGAGGTTGTCGGCGAGCATGAAGTGCTGGTGCACCATGCCGATGCCGGCCTTGATGGCGTCGGACGGGGTGCGGAACCGCACCTGCTCGCCGTTCACCTCGATGGTGCCCTCGTCCGGCGGCTGCATGCCGTAGAGGATCTTCATCAGGGTCGACTTGCCCGCGCCGTTCTCACCGCAGAGCGCGTGCACCTCGCCGCGGCGGACGGTCAGGTGGACGTCGCTGTTGGCGACCACACCGGGGAATCGCTTGGTGATGCCCGTGAGCACCACCGCGGGGTGTTCGTCCGTGCCGACGGACGTGGAACTGCTCATCGTCGAGTGCTCCTCCTACCACGCACCGGGCCCTGTGAGGGCGAAACCTCACAGGGCCCGGCGGTGTTCGTGGCTTCCGGACTACGGCTTGTCCTTGACCGTGATCTTGCCCTCGATGATCTGGGCCTTGTAGCCCTCGAGGATGCCCTGCAGCTTCGCGTCGATCTTGCCACCCGTCGTGGCGTAACCGACGCCGTCGACCTTCAGGTCGAAGACCTTCGGCAGCGACGCGAGGTCGTTCTTCGCGACGGCGGCGATGTAGTCGTAGACCGCGACGTCGACGCGCTTGAGCATGGACGACACGATGACGTCCTTGGTGTCGGCGACGGTCGCCTGGTTGTACTGGTCGGAGTCGACGCCGATGGCCAGCACGCCCGCCTGCTTGGCGGCGGAGAAGATGCCCTTGCCGGACGCGCCGGCGGCCTGGTAGATGACGTCCGCACCCTTGTCGATCTGGCCCTTCGCGGCTTCCTGGCCCTTCGGGGCGTCCTGGAAGCCGGTGAAGTCACCCGCGGGCGTGATGTACTTCTTCTCGACCTTGATCTTCGGGGCGGCGGTCTGCGCACCCTGGAAGTAGCCGGCCTCGAACTTCTGGATCAGCGGGATCTCGACGCCGCCGACGAAGCCCACGTGGCACTTCTTGCTCTGGTACGCGGCGATGACACCGGCGAGGAAGGAACCCTCCTGCTCGGCGAACAGCAGCGGCGTCACGTTGGCCGCACCGTCGACGGAGCCGTCGACCAGCGAGAACTTGACGTTCGGGAACTCCGCGGCGACGAGCTTCATCGACTCGGCGTAGGCGAAGCCGACACCGATGATCGGGCTGAAGCCCTCGGCGGCCAGCTGGCGCAGCCGGGTCTGCTTGGCGGACTCGTCCTCGTTCGGGGCGGCGGACAGCTCGCGCGTGTTCTCCTTCTTCACGCCCATGTCCGAGATGGCCTTGTCCAGACCGGCGGCGGCGGAGTCGTTGAACGACGCGTCGCCACGGCCACCGATGTCGTAGGCCAGACCGATCTTCAGCGCGCTCGCATCCACCTTGGCGCCGTTGGCGGCGCTGGTGTTCGAGGTGGTGGGCGCGGGCGGAGCCGCGGCGAACTCGCAGGCGGCACCAGTACCAGCGCTCGAGTTGTTGCTTCCGCCACCCGAGTCCTTCGCGCAGGCGGCCATAGTCATCACGCTGGTCAACGCGATCGCGGCGACCGCGACACCACGCATACGACGACGCACGGCTCGTCTCCTCCCTGAGGTTCCTCCCCAACGACGTTGTTGGGTCCTAGACGCGGCACCGTACCTCTTAGTAACCAACCCCGTTGCCGCCAGCACCTACAAAGACCCCTATCGGTTACGCATTCGACGCTTTGACCGCACGAGTGGTGATCAGCCGTGTTCGCCGCGTGGCGGAAAAGTCCGCTTCGGCCGCTTCCGGGCCTTGGTCGTCGTCCCAACGGCCCAGTGGCGCGGCCCGAAGAGAGGTCCGGTAACTGTGAAACTTCTGCTACGGCTTCACACCGCCCAGCTGGCGTACTCGCCGGTAGCTGTGGCGTGGACCGCATTTCCGTATCGATAAAGACCGCTTGGCCGATCGACAGCGTGTCTCGTCAGTCACAGAGCGGGTACGCCTGCTGGGTCCGTCCCAACGTGCAGGACTACGATTTTCCGGTCATGGTCGGGATGAACCGTTTCGCCGACCACCACCACTGACGTTGGAGGCCGCGGCGCATGACCAGCGCAGGCGCACCCGAGCGGTCGGGCACCACCCGAGGGGGTGGGACGCTCTACCGCGGTGATCTGGGCATGTGGTCCTGGGTCGCCCACCGGATCACCGGTGTCCTCACGTTCTTCTTCCTCTTCACCCACGTGCTCGACACCGCACTCGTGCGGGTGTCACCGAACGCGTACGACGCGGTGATCGAGACCTACAAGAACCCGGTCGTGAACCTCTTCGAGGTCGGCCTGGTCGGCGCGGTGCTCTACCACGCGCTCAACGGCATCCGGGTCATGCTGGTGGACTTCTGGGAGAAGGGCGCCAAGTACCAGCGGGTCATGCTCTGGGTCGTGCTGGCCGTCTGGGTCGTCGTGATGATCCCCGGCTTCTACTTCATGATGGAGCGCACGATCTCCGACCTGGTTGGGGGTCACTGACATGTCTCTCGCACTCGACAAGCCCCGCTCGCCGCGCCGCCCCGCGGCCCGCCGCGGCAACGGCGAGCTCCGCAGCTGGCTGTTCATGCGGCTGTCCGGCCTGCTGCTCGTGGTCCTGGTCCTGGGCCACCTGTTCATCATGAACATCCTCGACGGCGGCGTCCACAAGATCAACTTCGCCTTCGTCGCCGGCCGCTGGTCGTCCCCGTTCTGGCAGTTCTGGGACCTCTCCATGCTGTGGCTCGCTCAGCTCCACGGCGGCAACGGCCTGCGCACGGTCATCAACGACTACGCGCGCAAGGACTCCACCCGGTTCTGGTTGAAGATGCTGCTCTACGTGTCGATGGTGCTGATCATCTCGCTCGGCACGTTCGTGATCTTCACCTTCGACCCGAACATCTCGAACTGACCCGCGCGGGGAGCCCACCACAATGCAGTTCCACAAGTACGACGTAGTCATCATCGGCGCTGGTGGTGCCGGTATGCGCGCGGCGATCGAGTCCGGCCAGCGCGCCCGCACCGCGGTGCTGACGAAGCTCTACCCCACCCGGTCCCACACCGGCGCGGCCCAGGGCGGCATGTGCGCCGCCCTCGCCAACGTCGAGGAGGACAACTGGGAGTGGCACACCTTCGACACGATCAAGGGCGGCGACTACCTGGTCGACCAGGACGCCGCCGAGATCATGGCGAAGGAGGCGATCGACGCCGTTCTCGACCTCGAGAAGATGGGCCTGCCGTTCAACCGCACGCCCGAGGGCAAGATCGACCAGCGCCGGTTCGGCGGTCACACGCGCAACCACGGTGAAGCCGCCGTGCGCCGCGCCTGCTACGCCGCGGACCGCACCGGTCACATGATCCTGCAGACGCTGTACCAGAACTGCGTCAAGCACGGCATCGAGTTCTTCAACGAGTTCTACGTGCTCGACATCTGCCTCACCGAGACGGAGAACGGCCCGGTCTGCACCGGTGCCGTCGCGTACGAGCTGGCGACCGGCGAGATCCACGTCTTCCAGGCCAAGTCCGTCGTGTTCGCGACCGGTGGCTTCGGCAAGGTCTTCAAGACCACGTCGAACGCCCACACGCTGACCGGTGACGGCATGGGCATCGTCTTCCGCAAGGGCCTGCCCCTGGAGGACATGGAGTTCTACCAGTTCCACCCGACCGGCCTGGCCGGTCTCGGCATCCTGCTGACCGAGGGTGCCCGCGGCGAGGGCGCGATCCTGCGCAACGCCTCTGGTGAGCGGTTCATGGAGCGCTACGCCCCGACCATCAAGGACCTGGCGCCGCGCGACATCGTGGCCCGCTCGATGGCCCTCGAGGTGCTCGAAGGCCGTGGCGCCGGCCCGAACAAGGACTACGTGCTGCTGGACTGCACGCACCTCGGTGCCGAGGTCCTGGAGACGAAGCTGCCGGACATCACCGAGTTCGCCCGCACCTACCTCGCGGTCGACCCGGTCGTCGAGCCCGTCCCGGTCTACCCGACCGCGCACTACGCGATGGGCGGCATCCCGACGAACATCCACGGCGAGGTGCTGCGGGACAACGACAACGTCGTCCCCGGCCTCTACGCCGCCGGCGAGTGCGCCTGCGTCTCCGTGCACGGCGCGAACCGCCTCGGCACGAACTCGCTGCTGGACATCAACGTCTTCGGCCGCCGCGCCGGCATCGCCGCAGCCGAGTACGCGCTCTCCCGCGAGTCGCACGTCGAGCTGCCGGAGAACCCGGCCGCCGCCGTCGAGGCCCAGGTCGCCCTGGCGCTGTCGGAGCACGGCCAGGAGCGGGTGGCGGACATCCGCACCGAGCTGCAGGCCACGATGGACGCCAACGCGTCCGTCTACCGCACCGAGGACACGCTGAAGACGGCGCTGCACGACGTCCAGGCCCTGAAGGAGCGCTACGCGCACATCCAGGTGCAGGACAAGGGCAAGCGCTTCAACACCGACCTGCTGGAGGCCGTCGAGCTCGGCTTCCTGCTGGAGCTGGCCGAGGTGCTCGTGGTGGGCGCGCTCGCGCGCAAGGAGTCCCGCGGCGGTCACGCGCGCGAGGACTACCCGAACCGCGACGACACGAACTTCATGCGCCACAGCATGTTCTACAAGCAGGGCGAGGGCCTGGCCGCGGACATCCGGCTGGACTACAAGCCCGTGACCTTTACCCGGTACAAGCCGATGGAGCGCAAGTACTGATGACCGCCACCGCTGAAACCACTGCTGGCTCGCGCGGCTCCCAGCCGCCGGTTCCGGACGGCGCTGTCACGGTCACCGTCAAGATCCGGCGCTTCAACCCGGAGGTCGACGACGAGCCCCGCTGGGACTCGTTCGAGATCCCCGCGCTGCCGTCGGACCGCGTGCTGAACCTGCTGCACCACATCAAGTGGTACGTGGACGGCACGCTGACGTTCCGCCGCTCCTGCGCCCACGGCATCTGCGGTTCGGACGCCATGCGCATCAACGGCGTCAACCGCCTGGCGTGCAAGGTCCTGCTGAAGGACCTGCTGCTCAAGGACAAGCAGACCACCATCACCATCGAGCCCATCAAGGGCCTGCCGGTGAACAAGGACCTGCTCGTCGACATGGAGCCGTTCTTCGAGGCCTTCCGCGCCGTCAAGCCGTACCTCGTGACCTACGGCAACGAGCCGACGCGGGAGCGGATCCAGTCGGTCGCCGACCGCGAGCGCTTCGACGACACCACCAAGTGCATCCTGTGCGCCTGCTGCACGACCTCGTGCCCGGTGTACTGGACGGAGGGCTCGTACTTCGGTCCCGCCGCGATCGTCAACGCGCACCGCTTCATCTTCGACTCGCGGGACGAGGGCGCCGAGGAGCGGCTCGACATCCTCAACGACGTCGACGGCGTGTGGCGCTGCCGCACCACGTTCAACTGCACGGACGCCTGCCCGCGTGGCATCCAGGTCACCAAGGCGATCCAGGAAGTGAAGCGCGCGCTGCTGTTCAAGCGCACCTGATCTCCCCCGTTCGACGACGGCGCCGCGTTCCCCCCTCGGGGACGCGGCGCCGTGTCGTTGCACCCGGTGTGCCGACGACGAGGGCCCCGGCGCGGTGTGCGCCGGGGCCCTCGTGGGAGAACGCTCTCAGAAGCCCTGTGCGGCCTGGGCGGCCTGGCGGCGTGCCCGTGCCGCCTTGGCCCTCTTGTTGCGGAGGTAGAGGAACACGGCGGCCAGCAGGCCCACGCCGGCGGCGGCCGTGATGGGGAGGCCGACGGTGCCGAACATGGTCGGGGCCGGGCGGCCGTTGGCGCTGTCACCGGGTGCCGCCACGGCGTCCGCGTCGGCGTTCTGGGTGGAGGTCACCCTCGGCTTGGGCTGCGGGGCGCCGTCCACGAGCTTGCCGACGCCGCCGGGGCCCATCGCGAAGCCGTAGTCGAGCAGCTTCGAGGCCTGGGTGGTGATCGGGGTCGGCGTCTGCTGGCCGCGCAGCAGCACGACGACGAGGCGGCGGCCGTTGCGCTCCGCGGCACCCACGTAGGTGTGCTGGGAGTCGTCGGTGAAGCCGGTCTTGCCGCCGATCGCGCCCTCGTAGTTCGAGAGGAGGCGGTTGTCGTTGGTCAGCATGATCGTGCCCCCGTTGCGGCCGGGGAACTGCGACTGCTTCAGCTTGATGGCGCTGGCGAACTCGTCGTACTTCATGGCGCCGCGGAAGATCAGGGCGACGTCGTAGGCCGACGTGCTGGTGCCGGGGCCGTCCAGACCGGACGGCGTGACCGCGCGGGTGTCCAGGGCGCCGAGCTCGCGGGCCATGGCGTTCATCTTGCCCAGCGCCCTCGGCACGCCGCCGAGCTGGCGGGCGAGGGTGTGCGCGACGTCGTTGCCGGAGGTGAGCAGCAGGCCGTGCAGCAGCTGGCGGACGGTGTACTGGCCGCCGTCGCGCAGGCCGACGCAGGTGCACTCCTGCTGCGTGTCCTCCGCGGAGGCGGTCACCACCATGTCGCCGCGCAGCTCCTTGGCCACGACGAGCGCGAGCAGGACCTTCATGACGCTCGCGGGGCGCTGACGGCCGTGCGGGTCGTACGCGGCGATGACGGCGCCGCTGTCCATGTCGGCCAGCAGCCAGGAGGCCGCGGTGTTGCCGCTCGGGGGCTGCGCCGAGTTCGGCGGGAGGATCAGGCCGCACTCGCCGAGCCGGTCACCACCGATCGGCTTCTCGGGCACCTCGAGCGGTGCGGGGGCCTTCTGACCGGGCGCCGGCTGCTCGGAGGTGTCCACGGGCGGGGGCGGGGTCTCGCGGTTGGCGCACTGGGCGGCGAGGTTCTGCTGTGCCGTGCCGGTCGGTGCGGCGAACGCGGCTGTGGCCAGGGCGAGGACCAGGGCGACGATGAGCCGATGGGTGAAGGGCACGCCCCCAGGCTATCCACCCCCGTTCAACGTCTTGCACGCACCACGTCCGATACTGGTCGCCGTGAAGCTCTCGCGCCCGATGTCACTCTTCCTGGTGGCTTTCGGAGTGTGGTCGTGGGTGATCTGGCCCACGTTCCTGAAGAACATCTGGAACGACCCGCGTTCGTTCAGCGACGGACCGACCCCGTTCTTCACGGTGCACCTCGTGCTCGTGATCGCCTCGCTCGTCTTCGGCACCGTCATCGGCGTGCTGGGCGTGCGGGGTTTCCTCGCTACCCGACGTCGATAAGGAAACGCTGTGGAGTTCGTACGCCTGGTGCTGGTCTTCCTGCACCTGCTGGGCATGGGCATGCTCGTCGCGATGATCATGTTGCAGGCGAGGGCCGGCAAGGACGCCCCGGTGAACAAGGGCTGGCTGCACGGCGCCGCCCTGCAGCTGCTCACCGGCCTGGCGCTGGTCGGCATCGACCCGCTCGTCGACTCGGTGAAGTACGACCACGTCAAGATCGGCGTGAAGCTGGCCGTCGTCGTCGCCATCGCGGTGGTCGTCGCGATCACCGTCAACAAGCCCAAGGCCCCGTCCTGGCTGCTGCCGACCGCCGCCTCGCTGGTCGTGCTGAACGTGGGCATCGCGGTCTTCTGGACCTGATCGAGGGAAGTCCTGCTCACTCGCGGGTGACGTTGTCCCAGATCACGCGCGGCCCGATGTGGGCGGCGACACGATCGCGGGCATGTCTCGTATCGCCTACATCGGTGTGCTCACCGCGGGCGCGGTGCTGACGTTCGCCGGACTGCACGGCGCGTCGCCGGAGGCCTCCGCCTCCGGCGACGGCCAGGTGTGCGCCGCCTCGTGGTGCCCGCAGGAACGCCTCGCCCCCGTGGAAAGAGGCGAACCCACGACCAAGACCTCGTGGACCAAGCCGTCGACGACCACGACGACCCCCACGACGACCACGACCGACTGCACGACCACCACCACCGGCTCGACCACGACGACCACCGGTGCGACCACCACGACCACGGACTCCACGACCACCGGTTCGACGACCACGACGACCGGCTCGACCACGACGACCGGTTCGACGACCACGACCACGGGCTCGACGACCACCACGACCGGCTCGACGACGTCCACGACGACGTCGACCACGGACTCGACGACGACCACCACCCCGTCGAGCACGACCAGCACCACCGACACGTCCAGCACCACCACGACACCGGTCACGACCACGACGCCGGTGACGACGACAACGCCGGTCACCACGACGACGTCCGCCACGAACGCGACGACGCCGCCGGCCACGACCACCAAGCCCGTCGCCGCGCCACCGCGCCACGACGAGGGCCACCTGGCCTCCACCGGCGCCTCGACCGGCTGGCTGGCCGCACTGGGCACGCTGCTGCTCCTCGCCGGCGCGCTCCTGCTCCTGCTGAACCGCACCAGGCCCGCCCGGCGCTGACCGCTCCGGAACTGTCGGTGGTCCTCGTCACACTGGTGACGTGCGAATCGACCAGCTGCGCGAACGCAGCGACCTCGGCGTCATCACCACCGCGACCCTGAAGTCCCTGGGCGTCTCGAACCCCTGGCACCGGTGCGCCTCGGGCGGGCCGTGGCAGCGCATGTACCCCGGTGTCGTGCTGCTGCACAACGGCCCGCCCACCCAGGACCAGCACCTCACGGCGGCCCTGCTGCGCGCGGGCCCCGGTGCCGCCGTGACGGGGGCGGAGGCCTGCCGCCGCCACGGCCTGCCCGCCCGCGGCCGCGAGCTCCACCTGCTCGCACCGGCCCCGGTCCGCGGCAGCGGCCGGCTGGTCGTCGAACGCGCGTCCCCGATGCCGCCGACCACGACCGTCGACGGCTTCCCCCTGGTGCGCCCGGCCCGCGCGGTCGTGGACGCCTGCCGTCAGCTCCGGTCGGCGGACGAGGTGACGGCCCTGGTCGCCGCCGCGATCCAGAGGGGCCGCTGCACCCCGGAGTCCCTCCGCGAGGAGGCCCGCACCCACCGCTTCGGCGCGAAGCTGGTCCGCTCGGTCCTCGCCGACCTGGGCCGGGCCGAGTCGGTGGCCGAACGGGACGCCCGCCGCCTCTCCCGCCGCATCCGCCTGACCACCCCGCACTGGAACGCCACCGTCGTCGACGCGCGCGGCCAGGTCGTCGGCAGACCGGACGCGTGGTTCGACGACGTGGCACTGGCCTGGGAGATCGACTCGCGCGCGTTCCACTGCGGAGCTCGCGACTACGAGCGCACGCTCGCCCGCAACACGAGGTACGCGGCGGCGGGAATCCTCGTCGTGCAGACGCTGCCGGCGCGGTTGAGAACGCACCCGGACCAGGTGGCGACTGAGCTGAGACGGGCCTACGAGGCCGCCGGGGCCCGGCCTCGGCCTGCGGTGCGGATCGCGCCGGACGACCCGGCCGCGCCGCGGGGGTGGTGAGCGGCTACCGCCTCTTCCACCTCAGCCCCACCAGCGCGCCGAGCACGGCGCCGACCCCGACCATCAGCGAAGGAGAGGGCCCCGGCCGCACCGACACGACCGGCGAGATCACCGCGGGAGCCGGGGCCTGCACGACCTCGGGCTCCCGGTTCTCCTTCGCGGTCGCCGTCCACGCGGTGATGAACAACATGAACTGCGCCACGAGGTTCGCGAACACGAGCACGCCGATGACCGACCCGAACGCGGCCGAGGTCGGCGACTTCGTCGTGAACGACAGGAAGATCGTGGCGGCCTGCTTGAGCACCTCGAAGCCGATCGCGGCCGCCAGCGCGCCGCGCACGGCGCTCCGCCAGCCGACGGGCTTGCGGGGCAGGCGCGCGAGCACCCACAGGAACACCATCCAGTTCGCGAGCAGCGACAGCACGATCGTGCCGATCCGCAGCAGCACGTGCGCCCAGCCGGCGTCCTCGAACCCCAGCCACTTCAGGACCTGCTCGGCGAACCCGGAGCCCGCGGCCGTGATGCCGAAGGACAGCACGATCGCCAGCCCGAGCCCGACCAGCGACAGGAGGTCCCGCCACAGCGTCCCCAGGAACGGCAGGTCGCCCTTGGCCTGACCCCACTGCGCGGTCAGCGCGTCGCGGAGGTTGCTCATCCAGCCGAGACCGGAGTAGGCGGCGCCGAGCAGACCGATGATGCCGACGGTGCCCTTCGACTCCAGGGCGGTGTCGACGGCCTCGTTGATCTGGGTGCGCAGCTGCTGGTCCGGCACGGCCTCGGCGATGCCGGCGCGCAGCGACGCGAGCAGGTCGGGCTGCGACTGCAGCACGAAACCGGCGACGGCGAAGCCGATCATCAGGATCGGCACGAGCGAGAGCACGCTGAAGTACGTGACCGCCGCGGCGTGCTGGGTGCCGTACCGCTGGTCGAACCGCTCGTACGCGCGGATGATGTGGTCGAGCCACGCGTACTTCTGCCGCCACTTGTCCACGGGTAGGACGCTAGTGCAACCGCACTACTCGGGCAGAACGAAGCCGATCTTCTCGTACGTGCGGCGCAGCGTGCCGGCGGCGACGTCGCGGGCGCGCTCGGCGCCGGTGGCGAGGATCTTGTCCAGGCCGGCCACGTCGTCGAGGTACGTGCGGACGCGGTCCTGCACCGGCGTGACCCACTCGGTGAAGACCTCTCCGAGGTCCTTCTTCAGGTCGCCGTAGCCCTTGCCGTCGTAGTCGGCGACCAGCGACTCGACCGTGCGGCCGGTCAGCGCCGAGAAGATGGTGAGCAGGTTGGAGACGCCCGGCTTGTTCTCGACGTCGAAGACGATCTCGCGGCCGGTGTCGGTGACGGCCGAGCGGATCTTCTTCGCGGACCGCTTCGGGTCCTCCAGCAGCTCGACGACGCCGCCGGGGACCGACTTGCTCATCTTCGCGGTCGGGTCCTGCAGGTCGTAGATCTTGGCCGTGTCCTTGACGATGTACGCCTCCGGCAGGCGGAAGGTCTTGCCGTAGCGCGAGTTGAACCTGGTCGCGAGGTCGCGGGTCAGCTCCAGGTGCTGGCGCTGGTCCTCGCCGACCGGCACGTAGTGCGCCTGGTACAGCAGGATGTCCGCGGCCTGCAGGATCGGGTAGGTGAAGAGGCCGACGCCGACGGCGGCTTCCTGACGTGCGGACTTGTCCTTGAACTGGGTCATCCGCGAGGCCTCGCCGAAGCCGGTGAGGCACTGCATGACCCAGCCGAGCTGGGCGTGCTCGGGGATGTGGGACTGGACGAACAGCGTCGCGCGGTCCGGGTCGATGCCCAGCGCGAGCAGCTGGGCCGCCGAGACGCGGGTGTTCTGCCGCAGCTCCTTGGGGTTCTGCTCCACGGTGATGGCGTGCAGGTCGACGACGCAGTAGAACGCGTCGTGGTCCTCCTGCAGGGCCACCCACTGCCGCACCGCACCCAGGTAGTTGCCGAGGTGGAACGAGCCTGCCGTGGGCTGGATGCCGGACAGGACACGCGGCCGACGAACGGGCTGTGCGGGTGCGTTCTCCGTGGACACGGGAGAAATCTTCTCAGACCGGGGAAATCAGCTCAGCGGGGTGTCCTGCTGGACCAGGTCGACGCGCTGGTTCTGCGCCGACACCACCGCCGGCTTGCGGCGCTGCTTCACGAAGCCGTACACCAGACCACCGACGCCCGCCGTGACCGCGATCAGACCGACTGGACCCGCAGCGGTGCCCGAGACACTGCTCTCAACAGCAGCGCTCAGTACAAAACTCACGCCTTGCACTTGCCGAGCCTCCCCAAAGCACAGACCACCCCGGAACGGGTGAACCTTGCTGACTGATTGGCCGCCAAGCTACCGAGGACCGGTAGCGTCCATGCGCCAAGTCAGACTATCGGTCACCGGTGATCGGATCGCACTCGCCCATATGTCGTAGTTCGCTGACGGGCGTTACGCCCTGCTAGTGAAGCCATGGTGTTGAGCTCACGCACAGTGCGCGCCGACCCGTGTTCGGACCCGGCCATGCGGCTGATCGTCTCCTCCATCAACGTGCCGCCGAGGTCGTTGGCACCGCCGTTGAGGATCTCCGCGGTGCCCTCGTCGCCGAGCTTGACCCACGAGCACTGGATGTTGTCGACGCGGCCGTGCAGCGCCAGCCGGGCGAAGGCGTGCACGGCCCGGTTGTCGCGGCGGGTGGGGCCGGGCCGGGCGACCCCCGCCAGGTAGATGGGGGCGTTGCGGTGCACGAACGGCAGCGCGACGAACTCGGTGAGCCCGCCGGTGCGGTCCTGCAGCTGCGCCAGCACCCGGAAGTGGCTGAGCCAGTGGCCGGGGTGGTCGACGTGGCCGTACATCATCGTGCTCGACGAGCGGATGCCCAGCTCGTGGGCGGTGCCGACGACGTCGAGCCAGGTCGCGGTCGGCAGCTTGCCCTTGGTCAGCACCCAGCGCACGTCGTCGTCGAGGATCTCGGCCGCCGTGCCGGGGATGGTGTCGAGCCCGGCCTGCTTGAGCTCGGTCAGCCACTCGCGCACGCTCACGCCCGCCTTGGCCGCGGCGGAGACGATCTCCATCGGGCTGAACGCGTGCACGTGCATGTCCGGCAGCCGCTTCTTGATCGCGCGGACGACGTCGGCGTAGTAGGTCACCGGCAGCTTGGGGTCGATGCCGCCCTGCATGCAGACCTCGGTGGCGCCCGCGTCCCACGCCTCCTGCGCGCGGTCGGCCACCTCCTCCGCCGAGAGCCGGAACGCGTCGGCGTCGCGCTCGCGTTGCGCGAAGGCGCAGAAGCGGCAGCCGACGTAGCAGACGTTCGAGAAGTTGATGTTGCGGTTGACCACGTAGGTGACGTCGTCGCCGACCACCTCGCGGCGCAGCTCGTCGGCGAGCCGGACGAGGTGCTCCAGCGCGTCGCCGTCGGCGGTCAGCAGCGCCATGGCGGCGTCGGTGTCGCCGAGCAGGGCGGCCGGGTCGTCCGCCGCGATCTTCAGTCCACGTTGGACGTCTTCAGGAAGTCGTTGCGGCGCAACGGGGACCTTGAGCTCGTCCCAGTCGCCGTAGACCTCGTCGAAGTCGCCGCGCCGGTCGCCGGTGCGGCCCTCGGTGTCGATCGCGGTGTTGAGGTCGGCGCGGCCGTAGGTGTCGAGACCGCCGTCCGGTTCCTGCCACTCGCGGCCGGCGACCTCGGCGTCCGGGTTCGCGAGCCCGTTCTCCAGCGCCAGCGCGGAGACGTGGGCGGTGAGCCGGGTGTCGATCCACTGCCCGGCGGTCGCGCGGACGTAGCGCGGGTAGACGTTCAGCCGTTCCCGCAAGGAGAAACCGGCGGCACGCGTGATGCCGGCGAGCTCGTCGACCTGCGGCCACGGCTTCTCCGGGTTGACGTGGTCGGGCGTGACCGGCGAGACGCCGCCCCAGTCGTCGACGCCCGCGCGCAGCATGAGGCCGAACTCCCCGCCGACCAGGTTCGGCGGTGCCTGCACGCTCACGGTCGACGGCATCACCAGGCGCGCGACGGCGATCGTCGCGGCGAGCTCGGTGAGGTCGGCGTCGGGCATGCCGCGCATCGCCGTGTCCGGCTTGGCGCGGAAGTTCTGGATGATGACTTCCTGGATGTGCCCGTACTGCTTGGCGATCTGCCGCATGGCGAGCAACGACTCCGCGCGCTCGGTCAGGTTCTCGCCGATGCCGATCAGGATGCCGGTCGTGAACGGCACGTTCACCCGGCCCGCGTCGGTGAGCACGCGCAGCCGGACCGCGGGGTCCTTGTCCGGGCTGCCGTGGTGCGGGCCGCCCTTCTCGCTCCACAGCCGTTCCGCGGTGGTCTCCAGCATCATCCCCATGCTGGAGGCCACGGGACGCAGCCGCTGCAGCTCCTCCCAGCTCAGCACGCCGGGGTTGAGGTGCGGCAGCAGCCCCGTCTCCTCCAGCACCGCGATGGCGCTGGCCCGCACGTAGTCCAAAGTGGACTCGTAGCCGCGCGCCTCCAGCCACTCCTTCGCGGCCGGCCACCGGTCCTCCGGCCGGTCGCCGAGCGTGAAGAGCGCTTCCTTGCAGCCCTGCTCGGCTCCCGCGCGCGCGATCGCCAGCACCTCGTCGCGCTCCAGGAACGCGGCGGGCAGCTTGTGCGGCACGGTGGCGAACGTGCAGTAGTGGCACCGGTCCCGGCACAACCTGGTCAGCGGGATGAACACCGACCGGCTGTACGTGACGACCCCCGGCCGCCCCTCGGCGAGCAGGTGCGCGTCCCGCACCCGCCCGGCCGCGGCCAGCAGCGCGTCCAGGTCCTCCCCGCGCGCGTGCAGCAGCACCGCGGCCTCGGTCGCGTCCAGCACGGCACCGTCGGCGGCCCGGCGCAGCGCACGCCGCAGGGCCGCAGCGCTCGGACGGGGCTGCGGTGGGTTCAGAGAGATGTCCACTGCCACGTCAACGACCTTAGGCCGCCGAAATTCCTGATCAGTTGTGACGGGCTGTGGGACATCCCACTCGTCAGCGCACCGAGACGAGCAGTTCGGTGTTCCGGTCCAGCGGCGTGCCCAGCGGGTCCGTCCGCGAGTGGAGGTCGTTGTAGGTGAGCTCGCGGCACAGGCTGGCGAGGGCTTCGTCGCTGCGGTCGTCGTAGTCGACCTGATAGGGCGCATCGGCTTCGAGCAACGTCGTGAACAGCGACAACGTGCCGTCACCGTTGTCGGCCACCTCGATGACGCGGGCGTGCTGCGGGTAGTCGACGTGCGCCGCGGTGTTGATCTCCCAGAAGCCCCTGCCCGGGGTGTCGTGCCGGTGCGGCGTGATCACGTTGCGGTGCGTGTGCCCGTTGACCCACGCCAGCACGTTCGGGAACCGGTGCAGCAGGTTCACGAGCGCCTCACCGTTCATCCGCGGGTCGAGCGGCCGCCTGCGGTCGGGCAGGACGTTGCCCATCGTCTGGCTGGTGTGGTGGCTGAACAGCACGAACAGCTCGTCGGTGACGTTCTGCCGCTGCGGCAGCCCGAGCCAGTCGTAGTAGAGCGAGCTGTTGCGCCGGAGGGTCCGCTCGATCCAGTTGAGCTGGTGCAGCCCGATCGAGCCGGTGGAGAACCCGGCGAGGTTCGTGGTGTCCATGCTGATGCCGGTCACCCCCGGCGCCATCCGGAACGTGTAGAAGACGTCCACCCCGTCCGCGTTGGCGTCCGTGTAACCGTGTCCGCCCGTCGGCAGATGCTTGCGCACGTACTCGCCGGTGGTGAACAGCCTGCGCCGGTCATCGGGCGTCACGGTCCTGACGACCCCACCACTCGCGAGGATGGCCATCGCCTCGGGGACGGCGGCGGGGTCGTGGAACGCCTGCGCGACCTTCGCGTTCTGCACGGGGTCACCGAACCCGACGATCTTCTTGCGCCCGGTGTACCAGCCGTCGAGCAGCCCGTCCGGCAACGCCCCGACCACGCTGTCGTCGTGGTTGCCGATCGTGGCGTACCAGGGGATGTCGAGGCCGGGGCTGGTGAACGTCCTGGTGGCCGCGTCGAGGAGCCCGGGGAGCTGCGGAAAGCCCTTGGCCTTGTAGTCGTCGGTGCCGGACAGATCCGGCTGCCAGAACGTGCTGATCGCCGCGTTCTGCACGCCCTCGTACCGGCTGTCGCCGGTGTTGGGCGTGATCCGGCCACCGTTGAGGACCGTGAGGAACCAGTCGAGCTCGATGTGCTCGTGGTTGTCGGTGTTGTCGCCGGTGGTCATGAGGAAGTCGAACTTCCGCCCGGTGACGGGACCTCGCTGGACCGCGTTGACGCGCTTGACGAGTGCCGTCGAGCCCTGCGCGGTGAGCGTCTCCTGCGGCCGGTGCGCGCTGGACCCCATGACCGGGTGCAGGTACTCGAACCGCAGCGGGCTCTGCGCGTCGCAGATGTGCATGTCGCTGAACTGCACGAAGCTGGCGAGCGCCTGGCGCCGCGCCTCCCGGCCGGGCTTGGCCGCGACCAGGTCGCCGCGGACGACCACCGGCCAGCCCGGTCCCGCCTGGAGCCTGCGGTAGCCGCTGGTGCCGATGGGTGCGGCGGTGGTGTCGAGCGTGGTGCCCGCGGTGCTCGCAATCGCTTGCGCGTCCAGGTCGAGCAGTGGCACGCCCGCGGCGCCCACGCCCATGGCCAGCAGGAAGTTGCGCCGGTTGAAACCCGTCATGCCCACCCCGATTCATCGATGGTGAATCGTGCTCATGTTCGGGGAACGGGCGGGTCGAATCGAGCGGGCGGTCGGGTGACGGGAGCGATAAAGGCCGGGTGGGCTGGGTCGGACGGCGGAACGGGTGACCGGCCGTGCGGCGGTGCGGTGCTGGGACGTGAACCGGGTGACGCCGGTCAGCTCAAGCCGGCCGACAACTGGCGCAGGTGCTCTTCCAACCGCGGGCGTTTCTCGGTGAGCACCTGCCACACCAACGCGTCGTCCACGGTGGCGTAGCCGTGGATGAGGATGTTGCGGAAAGCCACGATGCGGGCCAGATCGGGAACCAGGGCAGCAAGCTTCGGATCGACCTTCGACAGGTTGTTCAACGCCTCACCGATGATCTCGAACTGGCCTCGACCGCTGACCTCAGCATGGCGTCGGAGACGTAGTCCGCGAACGACTTGCCGTCGCTGAACTCGGCCAGCAGCTCAGTGGCGCGCACCGCGTCCCACAGGTACGCACGGGGATCACGCCGCATACAGGGTTTCCTTGGTGTCCATCACCTGCTGGTGGAAGTACGGGTTGCGGATGCCGGCGCCGACCACCAGGTCGACGGGCCGGTCGAGGATCCGCTCCAACCCCTCCTTCAGCGCGAAGTAGCTGCCGAAGTGGTCGAACCCGTCGGTGACGTCGAACTCCACGAGGATGTCCACGTCACTCGACTCCACGTCGAACGACTCCCCGACCGCCGACCCGAACACGTCGAGCCGGCGGACGCCCAGCGTCCGGCACAGGTTCTCGATCTCGGTCAGCTTGGCGGCCACGACCTCGTGCACCCTCGTCACCTCCTGGGCACGATTGTGCCTGATCCGCAGTCTGCGATCAGCCCGAGTACACGACGGTCACCGGGGCGTGGTCGGACCAGCGTTCCGCGTAGGTGGCCGCCCGCTCCACCACCGCGGACACCGCCCGCCCAGCCAGCCCGTCCGTCGCCACCTGGTAGTCGATGCGCCAGCCGGAGTCGTTGTCGAACGCCTTCCCGCGATACGACCACCACGAGTACGGCCCGACGACATCGGGGTGCAGCGCGCGCACCACGTCGTTGTACCCGGAGGCGAACACCGAGGACATCCACTCCCGCTCGTACGGCAGGAACCCGGACTCCTTCTGGTTGGTCCGCCAGTTCTTCAGGTCGGCCTGCTGGTGCGCGATGTTCCAGTCCCCGCACACGAGCACCTCACGGCCCGACACGGCGGCCTTCTCCCGCAGCGACACCAGGTACGGCAGGAAGGACGCCATGAAGCGGTCCTTCTCCTCCTGGCGCTCCGTGGCGACGTCACCGGAGGGCAGGTACAGGGACGCGACGACGACGCCGGGCAGCTCGACCTCCACGTAGCGGCCGCTCGACTCGAACTCCGCTTCGCCGAAGCCCACGCGGACCGATGACGGTTCAACGCGCGAGAGCACGCCCACGCCAGCGCGGCCCTTCAGGGACGACGGGGCGTACACGGCGTACCAACCGGGAGGGGTGTGCAGCTCGGCTGCGAGGTCACCCGGTTCCGCGCGGACCTCCTGCAGGCACACCACGTCCGCCGAGGAGGACGCGAGCCACTCCAGGTAGCCCTTCTTGGCGGCGGCGCGCAGACCGTTGACGTTGACCGTGGAGACCGTGAGCACGACCGGGGAGCCTACTGGGAGGCCAGGCCC
Source organism: Lentzea sp. NPDC042327 (assembly GCF_040647275.1). Lineage (NCBI taxonomy): Bacteria > Bacillati > Actinomycetota > Actinomycetes > Pseudonocardiales > Pseudonocardiaceae > Lentzea > Lentzea sp. NPDC042327. The sequence continues at coordinate 204,512 of NZ_JBEZBX010000010.1, read as the reverse complement.
CAGGCGTGCGGGTACTCGGCGCCGCAGCCGGCGCAGTGGGCGCGCAGGTCGAGGTAGCCGACCAAGGTGGCCATCTCGTCACGGGGCAGCGCGAGTTGGCGCTGGCCGTCCAGCTCGGTGTAGAGGCCCTGCCACTCCGGCGTGCAGGTGCACCGGGTCGTGGACTTCGCCCGGCCCCACCGGAACATGTTGCGCAGCATGGCACCAGTGTGCCAGCCGGGCCTACCTGCAGGTGGAGTCGCTCGTCAGCGCCACGAACTGTCCGTTGACCCAGCGGCGGTCGCTCAGCATGCGGTAACCGTTCTCGACGCGGTCGGAGGCGTCGGTCACGGCGTCGCGGGGCATCGTGGAGACGATCGGCTGCATGTCGCCGGGACCGGAGCGGACGTTGAGGATGTCCGCGGTCACCGTGATCTTGCAGACCTGGTCGGCCTTGTCGGTGCCCATCGGCTTGCCGCCGTTCGCGACGTACATCACCCCGGCGACGCCGAGCACGCCAATCACGATCATGCCCCGGACCGGAACACCCAGCATCGTCGCCTCCCGCGCACCGCACTGCCTTCGATCAGCAGATATAGCGGCTGGGAGGATGCGCCGGACGGCCCGGCGCGGCAACCACCCGCAAGAGGAACCGACCGGGTGACACGGGAACGAAGAAGGCCACCCCGGCGTGACCGGGGTGGCCTTCGACGAACCGTTCAGGCGAACGTCAGAACGACGCCATCTTCTTCTTGAGGTTCTCGTCCAGGGCGGCGAGGAAGTCCTCGGTGGTCAGCCACTCCTGGTCCTTGCTGATCAGCAGGGCCAGGTCCTTGGTCATCTGACCGGACTCGACGGTCTCGATGACGACCGACTCGAGCGCCTCGGCGAAGCGGATGACCTCGGGGGTATCGTCCAGCTTGCCGCGGTGCATCAGGCCACGGGTCCACGCGAAGATCGAGGCGATCGGGTTCGTGGAGGTGGGCTTGCCGGCCTGGTGCTGGCGGAAGTGGCGGGTGACCGTGCCGTGGGCGGCCTCGGCCTCGACGGTCTTGCCGTCCGGCGTCATCAGGACCGACGTCATCAGGCCGAGCGAGCCGAAGCCCTGCGCGACCGTGTCGGACTGGACGTCACCGTCGTAGTTCTTGCACGCCCAGACGTAGCCGCCCTCCCACTTCATGGCCGCGGCGACCATGTCGTCGATGAGGCGGTGCTCGTAGGTGAGGCCCTTGGCGTCGAACTTCGCCTTGAACTCCTCGTCGAACACGCGCTGGAAGATGTCCTTGAACTGGCCGTCGTAGGCCTTCAGGATCGTGTTCTTCGTGGACATGTAGACGGGGTAGCCCCGCTGCAGGCCGTAGGAGAACGAGGCGCGGGCGAAGTCCTCGATGGACTTGTTGTAGTTGTACATGCCCATCGCCACACCGCCCTCCGCCGGGAACTCGGTGACGACGTGCTCGATCGGGTCCGAGCCGTCCTCCGGCTGGAACGTGATCGTGAGCTTGCCGGCGCCGGGCACCTTGAAGTTGGTGGCCTTGTACTGGTCGCCGTGGGCGTGACGGCCGATGATGATCGGCTTCGTCCAGCCGGGGACCAGGCGCGGCACGTTCGAGATGATGATCGGCTCGCGGAAGACGACACCGCCGAGGATGTTGCGGATCGTGCCGTTCGGCGAGACCCACATCTTCTTCAGGCCGAACTCCTCGACCCGCGCCTCGTCCGGCGTGATCGTGGCGCACTTGACGCCGACGCCGTGCTTCTTGATGGCGTTCGCGGCGTCGATCGTGACCTGGTCGTCGGTGGCGTCCCGGTGCTCGATGCCCAGGTCGTAGTACTCCAGGGTGACGTCCAGGTACGGGTGGATCAGCTTGTCCTTGATGAACTGCCAGATGATCCGGGTCATCTCGTCGCCGTCGAGCTCGACGACGGTGCCCTGAACCTTGATCTTGCCCATAACTCCGGGCGCTCCTCTCGCGACGATGCAAGCAAGACAAGCGTACTGGTAAACCGCTCCGACGCGCCTGCGACCCTGGTTACACCGGTTCGGGGTTGCGGTCGGTCGAGCGGCTCACGTGCTCCCACTTGTCGATTTCCGCAGTTCGTGCCTGGTCCGCCAGGCGGACCAGTTCCACCGCGTCACTGCCCAGCAGCAGACGCAGCGGCGGCTCGTCCATGGCCACCACGTCGAGCATGACCCTCGCCGCCTCGGCCGGGTCACCCGGCATGTTGCCGTCCGCGCCGCGAACCATGCCCAGCAGTACCCCGACAGACGGAACGTAGTCCTCCGACGGCTCGGTCACCACCAGGGACGGACCCGTCCAGTCGGTCTGGAAGCCGCCGAGCTCCAGCAGGGTGACCTTCACGCCGAACGGCGCGGTCTCCGCCGCCAGCGACTCGGAGAAGCCGCGCAGCGCGAACTTGGCCGTCACGTACGGGCCGAGCCCGCCGCCGAACGCCACGTGCCCCGCCGTCGAGCCGGTCATCAGGAAGTGGCCGGACCGCTGCCGCCGCAGCACCGGCAGTGCGGCGCGGGTGACGTTGACGACGCCGAAGAGGTTGACCTCCAGCTGTTCGCGGAAGTCGGCGTCCGAGCACTGCTCGATCGAGGTCACGTGCCCGGAGCCGGCGTTGTTCAGCACCACGTCGAGCCGGCCGAACTCCGCCACCGCGGTCTCCACCGCCCGTCTGGCCTGATCGGCGTCGCGCACGTCGAGCGCGACAGCCCGGACCCGGTCACCGTGCCGGGAGACGAGGTCGTCGAGATCGCGGGGGTTGCGCGCGGTGGCGACGAGCCGGTGCCCGGCGGCGAGCACGGCCTCCGCGGTCTTGCGGCCGAGACCGCGGGAGCTGCCGGTGATGAGCCAAACCTGCGTCATGTCCACACGTCCTTCATCGAGTGATCAGTTGTCCGCAGATATGGAGTTCACGACCGACCGCGTGATACCTGCGACTACTGTTCACACTGTCGGGTGATCTTCAGGAGGGGCGTCGGTGTCCACTGGGCCAACACACGCGATGAGCGGCCTGCTTGCCTGGTCCGCCGTCACCGCGTTCGCTTCCGCTCACCCGATCGGCCAGCTGTCCCCGCAGAGCTGGGCGGTGGGGGCCGTGCTGGCGACCGGTGCGGCGTTGCTGCCCGACCTCGACCACCCCGGCTCGACCATCTCGCGCACGTTCGGCGCGCTGAGCGGCGGCCTGTCCGCCGGCATCAACATGCTGAGCGGCTTCGTCTACCGGACCACGAGGACGAAGAAGGACTCCAAGCGCGACGGCGGCCACCGCGGCCTGACCCACACGCTCGTCTTCGCGTTGTTCGCGGCCGTGTTCACCACCGCTGTCGTGCAGAACAGCCAGAAGTGGGCGCTGCCGGTGCTCATGTTCGTGTTCGCCGGTCTCGCGGTGCGCGGCATCATGAACGACTGGTGCCCCAAGCAGGACGCGTTGCTGATCACGGCGGTGTCCGCGGGGATCACGTGGGCGATGATCGCGTGGACGGCGCAGACGAACGCGTCCGCGGCGGCGGCCGGCATCGCGGTCGGCGTCGGGTGCTTCGCGCACTACGTCGGGGACGCGATCACCGAGCAGGGCTGCCCGATCCTGTGGCCGGTGCCGATCATGGGCAAGACCTGGTACCCGGTGGCGCCGCCGAAGATCATGCGGATGAAGACCGGCGGCGTGGTCGAGATGGCGGTCGTCGGGCCGATCGTGACAGGCCTGTCGCTGTGGCTGGGACTGGCCGCGTTGCAGGCCACGGGCGCGTTGCCGTTCCTGGACTGGATCGACCTGCTGCCGATCTGACGTTCGCCGGCGGTCCACCCGGCGGCCACCTCCGCCTCATCCGAACGGTCTAGCCTCCACGGACCCCGGCCGGTCGCGTGGAGGGTGTTGGTCACGGTGCGTCTGGCAACCTCGCCGAACAGTGCCGGCCGCGTGGCCGGGATGCGTAGGCTTGACCTCGTCCAGGGCGCGGTTACCGGCCGAACGACTTCTGAAACGTTGTCCACGCCACATGTGAACGTCGAGCGATCCTTCGAGCCGCGCTGGCACCATGCGGTCTTCACGCACACGTTCCGCAACGTCCGGAAGCCTTTCCACCTCAGACTGCGCGGAACCGACGGCAACCGCGGCGCGTTCGAACCGCAGGCGGACACTCCGGGAGCCGCGAACCCGTGGGAGGACCTGTGGTGCCACACCAACCCGATCTTCGTGGAGGTCAGGTGACCAGCACCTTCGTCGGCATCGACGCCGGTTACGAAAACCGCTGGGAAGCAGAGAAGATCGCGCTGGAGCTGCACGACACGTTGCTGACGACCGCGCGCACGGTCGTCGTCCACGAGGTCGAGGGCCACCACGCGATGTCCTTCCTCGTACCGCAGCCCCCATCCGACATCGAGGTGGACACGCTGGTCCAGCAGGGCTTCGGCGTTGCCGTGCGCAGTGCGTCGTCCGGACGGCTGGTGGGCCCGGAGGCATTACGCGCGGGCGCGTCGGCTGCCGCCGAGGCGCACCAATACCGGCGTGAGGGGCGCGCTCTGCGTTTTCAGGGCCAGCGCTCGCTGCGCGGCCGTCACGGCGTGTCGGACATCCTCGCGTTCACGGCCATAGAAGCCGTGCTGCCGCGCGGAACCCACACGGTCGACACACGGGGCAACCTCACGCCGTTCTTCCAGAACGGCAAGCTGGTGCTGGTGGTCGACTAGGGTTTGCGCACGTGCGCGACATCGCTGTCTTCACCGGTACCGCTCATCCCGAACTCGCCGCCGAGATCTGCCGTCACCTCGGCGTCGACCTCTCCCCCAGCCGCGTCACCCGCTTCGCCAACGACTGCCTGGAGGTGCAACTGCAGGCGAACTGCCGGGAACGGGACGTGTTCCTGATCCAGCCGCTCGTGCCGCCGGTGCAGGAACACCTGGTGGAGCTGCTGCTGATGCTGGACGCCGCCCGCGGTGCCTCCGCCGCGCGCACGACCGTGGTGCTGCCGCACTACGCGTATGCGCGGTCGGACAAGAAGGACGCGCCGCGGATCTCGATCGGCGGCCGCCTGGTCGCCGACCTGATGGTCGCCGCCGGTGCCTCGCGGGTGCTCGCGATGACGTTGCACTCGCCGCAGGTGCACGGCTTCTTCTCGGTGCCCGTCGACCACCTGCACGCGTTGCGGGAGCTGGCGGTGCACTTCACCCGCAACGACCTGACCAACACCGTCGTCGTCTCGCCGGACCTGGGCAACGCCAAGGAAGCGGCGCACTTCGCCCGCATCCTCGGCGTGCCCGTGGCCGCCGGTGCCAAGCAGCGCTTCGCCGACGACGAGGTGCAGATCTCCACGGTCATCGGCGACGTGGCCGGCCGCGACGTGATCGTGCTGGACGACGAGATCGCCAAGGGCTCGACCGTGATCGAGCTGCTGGACAAGCTGCGCGAGCGCGGCGTCGGGACGATCAGGGTCGCCTGCACGCACGGCCTGTTCTCGTCAGGCGCGTTGGAACGGCTCCAAGCCTTCGACGACGTGCTGGAGATCGTCGCCACCAACACGGTGCCGATCCCCGACGACAAGAAGGTGCCGAAGCTGCAGGTGCTGTCGATCGCTCCGGCGCTGGCGGAGGCCATGCGCCGGATCAACGTCGGCGAGTCGGTGTCGACGCTCTTCGAAGCTCCCTGAGACGCGCCCACCTGAGACGTGCCTACCTGAGATGCGCGAGCGCCGTGATCAGGCGCTCCGCCACGTCCTCCGGTCCCGGCATCTTGCGCACCACGGCACGTTGGTGCGCAAGGCCGTGGAGCCCGAGCCACAACGCCACCGCGTCGCCGTAGAGGTCGTCGCTGCCGTGCGCGATCCCGGCCTCCACGCACGCGCCGAGCACGTCGGCGAGCACCGCGAGCGCCTCCGCGCCCAGTGACTCCAGGTCGTCGTCGGTGATCGACGCGTCGTCGACCGACGGCGTCCACAGGCCGCCGAACATGATCCGGTAGCGCTGCGGGTGCTCCCGGGACAGGTCCAGGTAGGCGTTGCAGACGGCGAACAGCCGCGCGCGCGGGTCCGGGCCCGCCTGCTCGTCCGCCTCGCGCAGGGCGACGGCGAGCCGGTCCATCTCCTGCCTGACCACGGCCAGCATGATCGACGGCTGGTCGGCGAAGTGCGGGTAGATCGACGGTGCCGCGATCCCCGCCTTGCGCGCGACCGACCGCAGCGTGACCGCGCGTTCGTCGCCGCCCTCGTCGAGGATCTCGACGGCCGCCGCGATGATCTCCTCGCGCAGCTTCCCCCCTTCGCCACGACGGTTTCGCCTGCGTGCGGGGGTTGCCGACCCGGTGTTCGTCACGATCGTAACCATACACGTGAAAGTTTATGGGTGTTAGGCCTTGCGCTCGTTTACTTACGGCCGTTAGCTTATGACCGTAAGTACAACGACCCGAGGAGACACCGACATGAACGCCACCACCGCCACCACCCGCGCCACCGAGGTCGTCCTGCCCGGCGTGGTCGAGCCCGACGGCCTGCACGTGCGGGTCCGCGACCTGCCGGCACCGGGTGCGGGCCAGGCGGTCGTGCGCATGGAGGCGACCGGCGTCTCGTTCGCCGAGCAGCAGATGCGCCTGGGCAAGTACTACGACCAGCCCGCGTTCCCGTTCGTGCCCGGCTACGACGTCGTCGGCACGGTGGTCGCGACCGGGCCCGGTGTGGACCCGCTGATGAAGGGCCGCCGGTACGCCGCCGTCACCAAGGTCGGCGGCTGGGCCAGCCACCTGACCGTGGCCGCGGCCGACCTCGTGCCGGTGCCGGACGGCATCGACTCCGCCGCCGCCGAGACCGTGCTGGTCAACGGCGTCACGGCGTGGCAGATGCTGTACCGCACCGCCAGGGTGGAGCGCGGCGGCACGATCGTCGTGCTCGGTGCGAACGGCGGCGTCGGCTCGACGCTGGTGCAGCTGGCGAAGCACGCCGGCATCAGGGTGATCGGCACGGCCTCTGCCCGCCACCACGACGCGGTGCGCGAGCTCGGTGCCGCCGAGGTGGTCGACTACCGCGACCCGGAGGTGTACGACCGCATCCGCGCGCTCGCCCCCGGCGGTGTCGACGCGGTGTTCGACCACGTCGGCGGCGCGGGCCTGGCGGAGTCCTGGAAGCTGCTGCGCCGCGGTGGCGCGCTGGTCAACTACGGTTCTGCGGCGACGAAGGACGAGCCGGGCAGCGGCATGGTGCCGGTGCTCAAGCTGTTCGCGCGGCTGCTGGTGTGGAACGCGCTGCCCAACGGCAAGCGCGCGGGCTTCTACAACTTCTGGGCGGGCAAGCGGTTCCGCACCGCGGCGTTCCGCGCCCGCTTGAGCGAGGACCTCACGCAGGTGCTGCGCCTGGTCGGCAGCGGTGCGCTCACGCCGCAGATCGCCGCGCGCGTCCCGTTGACCGACGCGGCCGCCGCGCTGGCGCTCGCCGAGTCGCGCACCGTCCTCGGCAAGGTCGTCATCGTCCCGCAGCCGTGACCAGGCCCGGCTGCCGCGAGACCATCGTGGCGGCGGCGACCGCCCTGGTCGACCGGAGGCACGCGGTGACGCTGCGCGCCGTGTCCCGCGAGGCGGGCCTGCCCACCTCGTCGATCTACCCGCACTTCCCCGATCCGCCGGCGATCCTGCTGGCCGTGTGCCACGAGTCGTTCCGCGAGCTCGAAACCGCGGTGCTCGGCGCGGCCGACGCCTGCTCGGCCGGCCTCGCCTACCTCGACTTCGCCGTCGCGCACCCGCACCGCTACCGCGTGATGTTCGGTGCGGCGGACCTCTCCGGACCGGCGCTGCGCCTGTTCACCCGAGTGCTCGCCGACCCCCGCCGCACCGAACCCGCGGCCGACGCCCTGGTGCTGTGGCTGGGGCTGCACGGCCTCGCCGACCAGCGCGCCACGACCCGGCGCTCACCCCGGTTCGCCGTCCTCGCACCACGCCTCATCACCTCGCTCGTCTGACTTCCAGGAGGTCCTGCCGTGAACGCCACCACGATCCGCTCCACCGCCGTCGTCCCCGCCACCGAGATCGACAACCGCCCCGCCTACCTGGGCTTCGCCACCGCCTACGTCCTCGGCCACGGCAGCGCGGCCCTGTCCAGGGGCGTCGACCCGGTCGTGGTGCTGCCGTCGTGGCTGCCGGTCGCGTTCCTCGCCGCCGGCATGCTCGTCGCCACGGTGCTCGCCACGACCGCGGCGCTGCGGGCTCAGCGCGCCGCCGCCCCCGCCCGCCGACGAGCGGAGAAACTCGTCGGCGCGGCCTGGGTCATCGGGTTCACCGCGCTCGCCCTCGCGATCACCGGCCTGACCACCGTGTTCGACCGCCCGGAGCTGCAGGCCGTGCTCTGGCCCGCGGGCTCGACCATCGTGGTCGGCCTGATCTACCTCGCCGAGGGCGCCGTCCGCGGCAACGCCCTGCACCACAACCTCGGCACGTGGCTCGCCCTGGTCGCCGCGGCGGCGCTGTTCGTGCCCGGCGCCGGGTTCTTCGGGGTGCTGGCGGTGCTCGGTGGTGCCGCGTACCTGCTGGCCGCGTTCCTGGAGCCCCGCCGCCTGGCATCGCTTGCCTGGTAAGGGTTCCTACAGCCGCACTCGCACCGTGACCCGGCCTTGGGCGTCACGGTGCGATGTCGTGTGCCCGGTCCGTTGCGGGCGGAGAACGCCGTCCGTTCGACGCCGGGTCAGCCGGGGTGCGCGCCGACGGTGTCGCGGATCTGCGCCCCGAGGTCGGAGGACGCCGACCGCGCGCAGTGGGCGCAGCAGAAGAACCGGCCCTCCACCTCCACGCCGTGCCCGATCACCCGGCAGTCGCAGTGCTCGCAGCGCGGGGCGAGGCGCTGGATCGCGCACTCGAAGCTGTCGAACGTGTGCACACCACCGCCCACCGTGCGGACCTCGAAGGCCATCCAGTACTCGTTGCCGCAGACGTCACAGGTCGCCATGCGCGGAAGACTGCGACAGGTCGGCCGGGTCGGCAACTCGAAACGTCAGGTCGCACACGGTCGATGAGAGGTCCACAGAGGACACGACGCCTCGGCTGAGCGGGACCGGCCGGATTCGAACCGGCGTTCTCCCTCCCCTGTGGGAGGGCGCGTCGACCACTGCGCTACAGGCCCCTTCGCACCGCGTACGACAACACTAGTCCGTGAACAGCGGGCCGTATGCCCTGCGAAAGTGTTGGACCCATAAGGTTCGTGCAACAACCTCGGACTGGACGGTGTCGTGCCAGGGATCGACTACTACGAGTTGCTCGGTGTCAGCCGGGGCGCCAGCGCCTCGGAGATCAAGTCGGCCTACCGGTCGCTCGCCAAGGTCATGCACCCCGACGCGGGTGGTACCTCGGGCGGCTTCCGGCTGCTCCAGGAGGCCTACGAGACGCTGAAGGACCCGGTCCGCCGAGCGGACTACGACCGTCCCGCAGCGCCCACACCGTCCGTGGTGCGCCCGCCCGCACGCCCGCGACCTCGGCGAACGGGCCGGACCGGGCGGTTGCGCGACTTCGGCGACGACCCGAGCTACCTGGCGCCCAAGCCGCGCGTCGACCTCGGTTCGATGGGCTGGTGGAACCGGATCGACCTCGGTCAACGGGTCCGCTACGTCCCCGCCACCGGCCTCGGCCACGCCCCCGCGGCGGCCGCGATCGGCGGGTGGTTCGTCCTGCTCATCCCGTTGGCGCTGCCGTTGTCGCCGCTGCTGCTGGCCGTCTGGCTGCCCCTCGTGGCCGCCGCCGGTTACGGGGCGTTCCGGCTGGTCCGCCGGTACGTCGCGGTCGCGCGGGCCGAACGGGCGTTCGCCGGGGAGTACGACGGGAACACCATCTTCGGCCGTCCGGGTGAAAACAGACGCGAACGGCTGACGGCCGGACTGCTGACCGAGTACCTCACCCAGCTGCCGGGGGTGCGCGTCTTCCACGGCCTCGCGTGGCCCGGCTCGGTGTTCGCCGACGTCGACCACGCGCTGCTGTGCGGGCGCCGGCTCGTGCTGATCGAGTCGAAGTCGTGGCTGCCCGGCCACTACTACTGCGACGAGGACGGCGAGCTGTGGCGCAACGGCCACCCGTTCCGCGGCGGTGGCACCCAGCTGCTCGAAGGCGTCGAGCGGTTCCAGGAACTGTTGCCGTCGCTGGAGGTCCGCGGCGCGCTGATCATCTACCCGAGCCGCGCGGGCGAGGTCACCTGCGACGACGACCTCGACTTCGAGGTGCCGCCGATGACGCCGGAGCAGTTCGTGCGCGAGATCGGCGAGTGGCTGGCCGACGACCCGGCCACGGTCGACCGCGAGGCGCTGCGCGTGCTGGTGCGCCAGGTGGTGTCCGAGGTCCGGGTCGCCGGCGCCTGACGGGCCTACCGGTCGGCGAGCAGGTCCAGCTCCCGCAACGCCTTCTCCACGTCGGCGACGCGGTTCTGCGACCGGTAGAGCGCCAGAGCCGCGCGCCAGCACGACCGCGCCCACACCTCTCGCATCGGCAGACCGGCCTGCCGGTACTCGGTGCAGCGCCTCAAGCCACACCGCGCTCGGCGGACACCCACCCATCAGCCGCGTCGACAATGCCTCAGGGCATTACGGCTAGCTGCTCTCTTCGAGCAGCTGAGCGGCGGCTTGGGGGTCCATCATGTTCGAGTAGATCTGCTCACCAGGACGCAGTGACCGATCCGGCATCGCGAACTCCGGGTACCAGCCGTCCCTGTCGCAGCCGGGAACCATGTCCAGGGCGATGGCCACGAAGTTGTCCGGCACCGAACCGGTGATCCACACGGCCACGTAGGTGCCCCTGTCCTCCACACCTCGAACGAGCACGCCGAGCTCCGCGCCGGCGACCTCACCGACGTGCTCGCGCCCGTCCAGCAACGATGCGCACACCAGGCGCCGCACCGTTTCATCCATGGCTCGCAGCATTCGAACGGCCGCTTCGGCTTGGTACCGATCGTGGTCGTCTTCGTTCGCGAGCCACTGACCACAGAACGTCGACGACTTCAAAGGCGGGCTGTGCTCGGCGTTGTACCTGGAACGCGCGGCGACGGCCGCAGTCGCGAGTGCCTCGTAGAAGTCGTCACGACTTCCGGCTTCCCGGACTCCAGCCGCGACCATCCAACCGGGCTCCCCCGCCTCGACGACAGCTCCGCGCCAACGCTGGACTTTGACCTTGAACACGACCACGTCGTCGATCGAACGGATCCGCTCACGCGGGCCTGTCGGCTGAGCGAACTGCTCGTTGGCCTTCCTGATCAACGGGTGGTCGATCTCATCGAGCGGCTCGTCGATGAGCGGCAAGGTCAAGCCCAGATCTTCACGAAGACACCGAATGGTGGGACGAACGGTCATCAGGACTCGTGGACCCCACCAAGTTCATCGAGGCGTTCCCTGGACATGCCGGTCAAAGCCGTGACCTGACTGCTTCGAGTGCCGTCGAGCGTCGCCATCGTGCGGCGCAGCGCGGCGTTGATCTCTTCCCGCCTCGCACCCAGATACTCACGAACAGCCGCAGCCAGCAGGTCCTTCTGGGACATGTGCAGCGCGGTCGCGCCATGCGCGATCAAAGCGTGCGTCTCTTGATCGACTTTGACAGGAGAGGACTGAGCAGCCATCACACACCTCCGGTACCCAAGGGTACTCGGGTACCACCGGCAGTCAAACCGACATCGTCGGTCGCAGATCGATCTTGCACAGACCAGCACCTCTCATACCACCGTGCGATGCTCTCGCCATGACCCGCACGCTGTGCCTCGCGCAGAACCCCGACGCGGACGCACTCCTCGCGTCGGACATGTTCGCTCTCCTCCTCGGCATGACGCTCGACCAGCAAATCCCCATGGAGAAGGCCTTCTCCGGCCCCAAGGTCATCGCTGACCGAATGGGCAGTCTCGACGTGCACCGCATCGCCGAGGCCGACCCGGAGGAGTTCGCCGCCGTCATGGCGACGCCGCCGGCGGTGCACCGCTTCCCCGCCTCGATGGCCACGCGGGTGCAGGCGCTCGCGCGGTTCGTGGTGGCGGAGTACGACGGGGACGTGACGCGGATTTGGTCCGAGGGGGACGGGGGCGCGGTGTTCAAGCGGCTCAAGGCGTTGCCGGGGTTCGGGGACCAGAAGGCGAAGATCTTCCTGGCGTTGCTCGGCAAGCAGGCCGGGGTGGCGCCGGAGGGGTGGCGCAAGGCGGCTGGGCACCACGGCGACGAGGGCAGCAGGCGCAGCGTTGCGGACGTGACGGACCGGAAGTCGCTGCTGGAGGTGCGCGCCTTCAAGAAGGCAGCGAGGGAGAAGGCGAAAGCGAAGTAGCGCCAGAGGCGGTCGTCTGGTCCACTGGGGGCACGCCGCCAGCCCGAACGAGGTGCGTTCGCGCCTCGTGGGAGAAGGGGCGTTGCGTTGCGCATCAAGGCCATTGGCGTGTTCGCGGTTCTCGCGCTCAGCTTGGCGATCACACCCGCGTCGGCGGCGTCCACGTGGCCGGGGGACTCGGCCACCAGGACCGCGGACGGTTCGAACGTGTTCGGCACGAACCTCAGCGGGGTGTCGTTCGAGAGTGCGGGGGTCGTGTGGGCCGTGAAGAACGGGCCCTCGACGCTCTACCGGCTCGTGCCGGGCGGGAGTGGGAAGTGGCAGGTGGACCGGAAGGTGTCGCTCCGGTTCCCCGACGGGCAGGGTGATCCGGATGCCGAAGGGGTCGTGAGCACGCCGGACGGGTTGTTCGTCGTTGTCGAGCGGGACAACGACGACGGCGATGTGAGTGCGCCGGCGGTGTTGAAGGTCGGCAGTGGGAGCAGTGCCGCCAAGGCGTGGGAGCTGCCGGGGATGCCGGAGGTGGATCCCAACGACGGGCCCGAGGGCATCGCGTGGGTGCCGGACTCGTTCCTGACCGGGCAGGGCTTCAAGGACGACACCGGGAAGCGGTACGACCCGGCCGACTACCCCGGGCACGGCAGCGGGTTGTTCGCGGTGGGGCTGGAGGCGACCGGCGGCGTCTTCCTGTACGCGTTGCAGGACGGTGGGGCGCGGCTCGTGGCCGGGTTCGCGAGTGGGCTGGCGCAGGTGATGGACCTCGAGTTCGAGGGCAACCGGCTGTGGGCGGCGTGTGACGACCATTGCAACGGGCGGTCCACGACGCTCGCGATCCGCGATGGGTGGTTCAAGGTCACGGCGACCTACGACCGGCCGGCCAAGCTGCCCAACGTGAACCTCGAAGGGTTCGCCATCGCTCCTGCCTGCGTGAACGGCAAGAAGGTCGTGCTGTGGGCCGATGACGACAACACGGGTGGGCACGCCCTTCGCAGTGGCGCGTTGAACTGCGCGTAAAGCCACGGCGCCCCCGAGACAATGTGTCCCAGGTCACATTGTCTCGGGGTCGTCCGCATCCCAGGCTGAGATCCGCTGGTGCAAGGGAGGGCATCGGCGGGTTTGTACGAACTCACACTTGGGGGAACGAGTTCCATGGGCAGAGCCCGCCAGTTCGGCGTGCGCAAAAGACGGCACGCTCTCATCCTCTTCCTGGTCCTAACGGTCACCCTCGGCGTCTTCGGGCCCGCTCTCGGGCAGGTGCTGTCCGAGCAGCTCGCCCGGTCCGCTACCGAGCGGGAACCAGGTCACGGGCCTGATCAACGGCTCGGCACGGCGAGTGCCGAGGGCGCGACCGGCGAGCGCAACAACGCCGAGGCCGCGACGTTGCAGTCGAAGTACCCACCGGTCGAGCTCAACGCGAAGCCGAAGGCCGCGAACGCCGCGCAGGTGGTCGACGCGGCAGCGAAGGCGCAGGTCAAGGGCTTCGACGCCGCCACCAGCACGGAGGTGGCCGAGCGGCGCGGTGAGCGGAGCAGGACGTTCCGCAACGCCGACGGCACGCTGACCTCCGAGTACAGCAAGGACCCGCTGAACTTCCGCGAGCAGGACGGCAGCTGGGCGCCGATCGACACGAACGTGGTGGCGGACAACGGTTTCCGCAACGCCGCGGACTCGGTCCGCAGCCGGTTCGCGCCGTTGGCCGACGCGCAGAAGCTCGCGGAGCTGCAGCTCGACGCCGGCCACCGGGTCGAGTTCGGGCTGGCCGGCGCGGCACGGGTGCCTGGCACGAGCTCTGGCAGCTCGGTCACCTACGCCGGTGTGCGGCCGAACGCGGACCTGCGGTTCGAGGTGGAAGCGGGCGGCTTCAAGGAGTTCCTGGTCCTGCACAACCAGGACGCGCCGCACGTGTGGGACTTCCCGCTGAAGCTCACCGGCCTCACCGCCGAGCTCAGGGACGGCGACGTCGTCCTCAGGGACGAGGACGGCGACGAGCGCGCCGTCATCCCCCACGGCTTCATGGCCGACTCGAAGAAGGGCGAGATCTCCGGCATCACGGCCGAGTCGCGCGGCGTCACGTACGAGCTGCTGGGCGACAAGGGCCGGCAGGTGCTGCGGGTCGGCCTCGACTCCGCGTGGCTGCGCGACCCCGCCCGCGTCTACCCGGTCGTCGTCGACCCGCCGGTGCACCGCAAGGACGCGTCGGCGTCGATGTTCGTGCAGCGCAACGGGGACGGCTCGACGTTCAGCCAGCCGGGCGGTGAGCTGCGCGCCGGTCACGTCGTGGACGGCGGCTCGTTCACGGCGGCGTCGTACCTCCACTTCCCGAACGTGCAGAACGACCTGGCGGGCCACCGCATCCTCGGTGCGCAGCTCGCGATCACCAACTACCACGCCACGTCCTGTTCCGCGACGCTGCCGATCACGGTGCACGCGGTGACGCAGGACTGGACGGCGCGCACCGGGTACAGCTTCCCCGGCCCCGGCTACGACGGCACGGTGCTGGGCAGTGCGCAGTTCGCGCACGGCTGGATCGCTCCGCGCACCACGGTGTCCAAGTGCCCCACGGCGACTGAGCTGGTCACGCTCGGCGAGAACGGCCGTTCGCTGATCCAGCGCTGGGTCACGGGCCAGCAGGCCAACTTCGGTCTCAGCGTGCGCGCGTCCGAGACGGACGGCCGCAGCTGGAAGAAGTTCACCGGCGCCGGCACGGCCAACCCGCCGCGGCTCGCGATCACGCACTCGCCGTTCGACGCCGGGTACCGGTTCGAGAACCCGGTGCCGGACCCGCCGGTCACCCGCACCAACGGCGGCAAGGTCAAGATCACCGTCACCAACCGCAGCGCGGTCGACTGGGGTTCCAACGACTTCGCGCTGGCGTACCGGCAGTTCAGCGAGAACGGCACCTACCTCGGCTGGAGCGAGTCGGCGCCGCTGCCCGGCACGGTCGGCCGCGGCGCGTCGGTCACGCTCGACGCGAACATCCTCAAGACCGAACCGGGCACGTACCGGTACGAGTTCTCGATGCTGCGCCGCGGTGGCGCGATGTTCACCGACGAGCAGGTGCCGCCCGCGGGCCTCACGTTGCGGGTGGAGGAGATCGCTCCCGCACTGCAGGAGCAGTGGCCGCCCAACGGGTACTCGTCACCGTCGCTCACGCCGACGTTCTGGGCCAGGGCGATCGACATCGATGCCCCTCCCACCGGCGGCACCCTGCAGTACCGCTTCGAGATCTGCGACAAGAACGAGCAGAACTGCTTCGACTCGGGCCGCATCAACAGCCAGACCTGGACCGTCCCGCACGGCAGGCTGAGCTGGAGCACCGAGTACAAGTGGCAGATCTTCGCCTGGGACGGCCAGAAGGAGAGCCCGAAGATCGGGTTCGCCACCCTGCTGACCGCCGTGCCACAGCCGGAGATCACCGCGCACCTGGGCACCGCGCCGTACAGCGGCAGCGGCGGTGACTTCTCGCCGCAGGTCGGCAACTACACCACCGGCGCGGTCGACGCGTCGGTGACGACCGTCGGGCCCGAGCTCACGGTCAACCGCACGTACAACAGCCTCGACCCGCGGCGCACCGGCCTGTTCGGCGCCGGCTGGTCGAGCCGGTACGACATGCGGATCACGCCGGACGACGACGGTTCCGGCAACGTCGTGGTCACCTACCCCGACGGCCAGCAGGTCAGGTTCGGCGCCGACCTCGACGCGCAGGGCAGGCCCACCGGGGGCCGGCTCGCTCCCCCGCCGGGCAGGTGGGCGACGCTCGTGCCGCAGACCGGCGGCGGCTGGCTGCTGACGGACAAGTCGAACACGACGCACCTGTTCGCCGCGGACGGCACGCTGAGCAGGACCACGGACGCCGCGGGTCGCGCGGTCGCGTTGACCTACGAGTCCGGCAAGCTGAAGACCGCCAGGAACACGACCAGCAACCGCACGCTCACGTTCACGTGGGCGGGCAACCACGTCAGCACCGTCGCCACCGACGCGGTGAACGGCAAGACCTCGACGTGGCGCTACAACTACGAGACCGGCACCGACCGGCTGAGCACCGTCTGCGACCCGCTGAGCAACTGCACGACGTACAGCTACCAGCAGGGCACGCACTTCCGCAGCGCCGTCATCGACAGCAACCCGGACAGCTTCTGGCGGTTCCGCGAGGACAGCGGCACCGACGCCCGCAGCGAGGTCGCGACCAACCTCGGCAAGGACACCGGCCGCCTCACCGACGTCACCCGCACCGCGGTGGGCGAGGGCGTGGCCGGGGCGGGTGACCGCGCGGCCTCGTTCAACGGCACCACGTCCGCGGTGGCGCTGCCGCAGGGCCTGATCAAGAAGAGCCGCGAGGTCACCGTCGAGCTGTGGTTCAAGACGGGGGCCGGCGGTCCGCTGGTCGGCGCCCAGAACACCCCGCTCGGCACCGCGCCCGCGAACACCGTGCCGGTGCTGTACGTGGGCACGGACGGCAAGCTGCGCGGCCAGTTCTGGCACGGCGCGGTCGACCCGATCACGTCCACCGCGGCGGTCAACGACAACCGCTGGCACCACGTCGCGCTCACCAGCACGGTGAACAGGCAGTGGCTGTACCTCGACGGCCAGCCGGTCGGCGACCGGACGGGCACGATCGACAACTCCACCCTGACGCACGTCCTGGTGGGTGCCTCGCAGCAGCTCAACACGACCGACTGGGCCGGTTGGGGCAGCACCGTGCGCAGGCACTTCTCCGGCCAGATCGACGAGGTCGCCGTCTACCAGCACACGGTGGGGCAGCTCGCGATCAACGCGCACCGCGCGGCGCTCGACCCGGCCGACCAGCTGACCAAGGTCGCGCTGCCGAGCGGCAAGGTGGCGGCGGAGGTCAGCTACGACGTCCAGCGCGACCGGATGCACACGCTGGTCGACGGCAACGGCGGCAGGTGGACGCTGAGCGAACCGGTCGTCAGCGGCCCCAGCCGGGAGAAGATGGTCCGCACGGTGCGGGTGATCGACCCCGGCAACCGCTCCCACTTCTACGACTACGACCCGCTGCGCGGCCGCATCCTGCGCTACCTCGCGCCGCTGGGCATGGAGGTCAGGCCGGAGGACCGGCCGACCCAGCCGACGACCACCACGACGACCACGACGTGCGTCAGCCAGCCGGGCGGCTCGTTCTGCGAGGTGCCGATCGGCGGCGGGCCCGGTTCGTTCGTGCCGGTCGAGATGCAGGGCGCCCGCACCTACGAGTACGACGAGGCCGGGTTCCAGAGCAAGATCACCGACGAGACCGGCAACCGGGTCACGCTCCAGCACGACAAGCGCGGCAACATCGTCTCGCGGACGTCCTGCCGCTCGGGCCTGTCGGACTGCCAGACGTCGTACTTCCAGTTCTTCGCCGACGAGTCGAACCTGACGGACCCGCGGCTGGACAAGGTGATCGCGGCGCGGGACGGCCGTTCGGCCAGTGCGACCGACGACACCTACAAGACCAGCTACACCTACACGGCGCTCGGCGAGCTGGACACCCAGACCACGCCGGACGGTGCCGTGGTGCGGCACCTCTACACCGACGGCAACCAGCCGGCGGTGGGCGGCGGCAACGCACCGGCCGGGCTGGTGCGCGAGAGCACCGACGCCCGCGGCGCCGTGACGAGGTACCGCTACCACGCGACCGGTGACCTCGCCGAGGTGACCACGCCGGCGGGTCTCGTCACGACCTACACCTACGACGCGCTGGGGCGCAGGGAACGCACCACCCAGAACGGCGTGTTCTCCGCGACCACCTACGACCAGCTGTCCAGAGTGGACAGCGTCACGCAGCCGGTGGTGAAGAACCCGGTCACCGGTGTCTCGCACCAGCTGCAGGTGCGGACCGACTACACCGTCGACGGCTTCCCGGAGCGCGTCGAGGCCAAGGACCTCACCGGCGGGGACGCGACCAGGACCGCCACGACCGAGTACGACGACCGCAACCGGGTGCGCCGCCTGGTCGACGCCGAGGGCCTGGAGACCACCTTCGGCTACGACAGCTCCGGCAACCGCACCTGGACGGTCGGCCCGGACGGCGTGAAGTACGAGTACGCCTACACCGCGCGCAACATGGTCGCCGAGGTGCGGCTGCGCGGCTGGCGCGACCAGTGGCGGCCGGCGGAACCGGACGAGGAAACCAGACCCGTCTCCCCCGACGACTACCTCGTCGTCGCCGCGTACAACTACGACCTCGCGGGCGAGCTCGTCGGGCAGACCGACGCGATGGGCCGCAAGACCGGCTACCGGTACTACACCGACGGCTCGTTGAAGCAGACCTACGCGAAGGGCTTCCACGACGAGGACGGCAGCACGCGCGACATCGTGCTCGCCGACTTCAGCTACGACAACGCCGGCAACCTGACCAAGGTCGTCGGCACCGGGAACCGGGTCACCACCACCGAGTACGACCGGGTCGGCCGGATCACCGCCACCACGGTGGACCCGAACGGCCTCAAGCGGCGCTCCGCGCTCACGTACGACCTGAACGGCAACGTCACCAAGGTCGTCCGCTCCGGCCTGGAGTCCAACACCGGCTCCCAGCTGGTGTCGACCGACGTGGAGACCGTCGAGTTCGGCTACGACGCGGCCGGGCGCCAGACGTCCGAGCGCGTGTGGGTGGACGGCAAGTGGCTGACCACCGTGCGCGGCTACAACGCGCAGAACCAGCTGACCTCGATCCACGACCCGCGCGGCACCTCGACCACGGCGGAGATCAGCTACGACGTGCTCGGCCGGGTGATCGGCACCAGGGCACCAGAGGTGTCGGTCGAGGCCGGTGACGGCAGCGCCGCCGTGCGCACCCGTCCGGAGACCAAGGCCGGGTACAACACCTTCGGCCAGCCCACCGAGTCCGTCGACGCGCAGGGCAGGACGTCGCGGGCCACGTTCGACAAGCTCGGCCGGCTGGTCGACGCGTTCGCACCTCCTTACACCCCACCGGGTTCCACCTCGGTGATCACGCCGCGCCTCACGCACAGGGACTACGACGGCGACGGCAACCTCGCCGCCGTGACCGACGCCCGCGGTGCCGTGACGCGGATGAGGTACGACCAGATGAACCGCGTCGTCGAGGTGGCCCACCCGCACCCGACGACGCCGGGCGAGTCGCAGGGCACCTCGTCGTTCACCTACACCCGTGTCGGTGAGCTGCTGTCGAGCGTGAACGCGGACGGCGGGCGTGCCGAGCGCACGTACGACGACCTCGGTCGCCTGGTCACGGCCACCCAGCTGGAGCGCAGGCCCCAGCCGGGCACGTTCACGAGCCGGTTCAAGTACGCCGACTCCGGTGACCTGCTGGAGAAGGTGTCCGCGGGCGGCTCCAGGTCGACGTTCAGCTACGACGCGGTCGGCGCGCTGACCAAGGTCGTCGACCCGGCCGGCGTGCCCACGCACTACGGCTACGACATGGTGGGCCGCCCCGCCACGGTGAAGGACGCGCTGGGCCGGTCCACGCGCACCAACTACGACACGGCGGGCCGGGTCAAGAACTCCGTCGACCTGAACCCACTGGGCCAGCTGCTGCGCCGTTCGTCGGTGACCTACGACGCGGCCGGCAACGTCGAGACGACGCGTGACCCGCTGAACCGGACGACGACGTTCACCTACGACGCTCTGAGCCGCGTGGTGCAGCAGGCGGAGCCGGAGTCGGTCACGACCAGCTTCGGCTACGACGCGGCGGGCAACCTCACCCGCTACACCAACGGCAAGCAGATCCCGACCTACAACACCTACAACTCGCTGGGGTTGCCGGAGAAGACGGTCGAGCCGTCGACCGCCGCGCACCCGAACGCGGCCGATCGGACGTGGGTGACCTCCTACGACACCGGTGGGCTGCCGGTTCGCGCGGTCGCCCCCGGTGGCGTGGCGCGGGAGCGGACGTTCGACCTGCGCGGGCAGCTGACGCGCGAGACCGGGTCCGGTGCCGAGGCCCCGACCGTCGAGCGGGTCATGGCCTACGACGTGCTCGGCAGGCTGACCTCCGCGTCGGCTCCCGGCGGCACGAACACGTTCACGCACAACGACCGCGGCCAGCTGCTGACCGCCGACGGCCCGTCCGGCACGTCGTCGTTCGGCTACGACTCCGACGGCCGCGTGACCACGCGTTCGGACGCCTCCGGTGCCTCGACCTACGCCTA
The DNA here is from genome assembly GCF_040647275.1 of Lentzea sp. NPDC042327. Taxonomy (NCBI): domain Bacteria; kingdom Bacillati; phylum Actinomycetota; class Actinomycetes; order Pseudonocardiales; family Pseudonocardiaceae; genus Lentzea; species Lentzea sp. NPDC042327. The sequence continues at coordinate 184,140 of NZ_JBEZBX010000010.1, read as the reverse complement.
CCTCAACGGCCGTCTGAGCAGCGTGCAGGACGCGCTGACGGGCACGCTGCAGGTCGCCTCGTACAACGAGGTCGGCCAGGTCAAGGCGATGGAGTACGGCGGAGGCCGCAAGCGGGAGTTCGAGTACGACGACCTCGCGCGGCTCAAGGCCGACAAGGTCGGCGGCGCCTCGAAGACGTACACCTACGACAACGGGAACCAGCTCAAGACGGCCACCTCGGCCGGCTTCGCGGGCCCCGCGCTGCAGGAGTACGGCTACGACGCGCTCGGCCGGCTGACCTCGTGGAAGTCCGACGGGGTCGAGACCGCGTACGGCTGGGACGCGGCGGGCAACCGCACCTCGGCGGCCGGCAAGACGGCGACGTTCGACGAACGCAACCGCCTGCTGAACGACGGAACCGACTCCTACGTCCACTCCCCGCGCGGCACCACGGTGTCGAAGGGCGCGCAGCAGTCCAAGTTCGACGCGTTCAACCGCCTGGCGTCCCAGGGCGCGGCCACGTACTCGTACGACGGGCTCGACCGGGTGGTCAAGCGCAACTCGACCACCTTCGCCTACTCCGGCACGGGCAACGACCTGGCCTCCGACGGCTCGTCGACGTTCAGCCGCGGTCCCGGCGCCGACCTGCTGGCGGTGCAGCAGAACGGCACCAAGCGGCTCGCGGTGGCCAACGGCCGTTCCGACGTGATCGGGTCCCTCGACCCGGCCTCCGGCACGCTGACGGACACGACCTCGTACGACCCGTTCGGCAAGGTCGTGGGCGGCACCAAGCGCCCGCTGGGCTACCAGGGCGACTGGACCGACCAGGAGACCGACCAGGTCAACATGTCGGCCCGCTGGTACGACCCGTCCCGCGGCGCGTTCTCCAGCCGCGACTCGGCCGCGCTGCCGGCGAACCCGTCGTCGTTCGCGCACCGCTACAACTACGGTGCGGGCGCGCCGACGAACTTCGTCGACCCGAACGGCATGAGGCCGCGCGACGTCACCTGCGACTACCCGCGCCCCTACCCGTACTGCTACGAGAACGACCACGCGGAGGGCAAGCCCTCTCCCGGGATGTTCGACAAGATCAACCCGCCGAGCAGCCAGGGCGGTGACGACTGCACGGCCCGCAAGGCGTTCTCCGGCGGCGGGTGCGACACGCCGTGCAACGGCGCCGGCCGCGACCCCAGCCTGCTGGTGTCGTTCGGCGGCGGGAGCTCGTGCGTCAACGGCTCCGGTGACGGCGACACCGAACCCGGCGGCCGCAACCCGAACAAGCCCAACGGCTACAACTACGCGCCGCCACCGCCGCCGGACCCCGCGATCGCGGCCCGCGCGGAGAACCGCCGCGCGGCGATGAACAACCCGATGCCGATCCCGTCGGCACTGGGCCAGCCGCTCTACGGCGACAGCTTCGACCCGCCGGTCTCGTCGTCGCCGCAGACGCCGTCACACCAGTTCGCCGACCAGGTCGACCCGGTCGACGGCGTGGCGATGACGTACCAGAAGATCGAGCAGTCGATCACGCGCGCCGAGGTCCTGCTGATGAAGGACGTCGTGGCGCTCGGCAGCTCGCTGGAGCTGAACGAACCGAACCGGCCGGACGGGGACCTGTTCCAGGCCCAGCTGAAGAAGACGTGGGAGGACTTCAAGGCCGACCCGAACGGGTTCCTGAACGGCGTCGGGCACGCGGCGCTGGACGTGCTGGGACTGATCCCGGGGTTCGGTGAGATCGCGGACGGCATCAACGCGCTGTGGTACGCGGCCGAGGGGAAGTGGCTCGAAGCAGGGTTGTCGGCGGCGGCGCTGGTTCCGCTGGCCGGGATGGCGGCGACCGGCGGGAAGCTGCTCAAGAAGGGCATCGACGCCGCGTCGGAGCTGAGGCCCCTGTCGATCCCCGCGGGTTCCGGCGGCAAGTCCGGGCCCTGGGTACCCGACCACGGGGTGACACCGGGCGGAGCGGTGAGTCAGAGCAAGTCTGGTTCGTGCGGATCCGCATGCGGTGAGATGGTGACGAACGGCGCCGTCAAGGAGAGCGAGTTCCTCGACGAGCTCGGCGAGTGGACCGACATCGACTCGTTGACGAGAGCGTTGAACAACCGCGGTGCCGACCCGCAGTGGAGAGGTGGCGGTCTGTCCGAGGACAATGCGGTGCTGGTCGCGACCAACGCCCCTTCGACGATTCTCCAGCTGATCGCGAAGGGCCACCCGACCAGCCACTTCGTGGTCGGCGAAGGCCTGGGTGACGGCAAGGTGCTGATCCGGGACCCGGATCCGGGCGTGACCTACACCGTCGACTCCGACTGGGTTCGCAGGCACGTGTTGGGAGCGGTCTTCCGATGAGCAAGGCGCAACTGGTCCAGATCACCGCGATGCCGGGCAACCGCTACGAGCTCGCGTTCCTCGCGGGTGGAACTCGTCTCGAGTTCTCCTGCACGGTCGACGACCGGGACGGGATCGCGCTCGTCAGTCCCGAACCCTGGTTGATGCCCACGAAACCGGACCACGACGGACCGGACATCGAGGACCGGCGGGCGGTGATCGAGGCGGTGCTGGCGGTGCACCGGGCCCACCGCAGCTGATCCACGTCGTGAAGGCCGGGGACGCGCGTCCCCGGCCTTCGTCGTGCTCGCCCCACCTGGTCCGGATTGTCGGTGGCGTCGCCTAAAGTGCCGCCCGTGACCGCACCCCACATCCCCGGCCTCACCCTCCTGAGACCCCTCGGCTCCGGCGGTTTCGCCACCGTCTACCGCGCCCACCAGGCCCAGCTCGACCGCGACGTCGCCGTCAAGATCGACAACCGCGTGCTGGCCGACGAGCGGGATCGCAGGAGGTTCGTGCGGGAGGCGCACGCGGCGGCCAAGCTGAGCGGGCACCCGCACGTCGTCGGGGTGCACGACGCGAACATCACGCAGAACGGCACGCCCTACCTGGTGATGGAGCTGTGCGACGGCGGGTCGCTGGCTGACCGGCTGGAGAAGCAGGGGCGGTTGCCGGCCGAGCAGGTCAGGGATCTGGGGATCAAGCTCGCGGACGCGCTCGCCGCCGCGCACAGGGAGGGTGTGCTGCACCGGGACATCAAGCCGGGCAACATCCTCGTCGACCGGTACGGGACGCCGAAGCTCGCCGACTTCGGGTTGGCCGCGCTGCTGGACGCGCAGGGCGGGAGCACGGTCACCAGGGACGCGCTGAGCCCCAGCTTCGCGCCGCCGGAGGCGTTCGCCATGGCGCCGCCGACGCCGCAGGCGGACGTGTACTCGCTCGCCGCCACGCTCTACACGTTGCTGGCCGGGAAGCCGCCGCGACCGGTGCCGTGGCCCATCACCAGCTTCGACCACCTCGGTGAGGTGCTGCGGAAGCCGGTGCCGACGGTCGACGGGGTGCCGTCGGCGTTGCACGACACGATCGCCCGCGCGTTGCACCCGGACACGACGCAGCGCACGGCGACTGCGGCGCAGCTGCGCGACGAGCTGCGGAGCTTGACGCCCCAGCAGCCCAAGGCCGCGAAGAGGTGGCCGCTCGTCGCGGCGGCCGTGGCGGTCGTGGCGGTCACGGCCGGGGTGCTGGTGTGGAGCTCCAATGGTGACAAGACGCAGGCGAGCACGCAGGACCCCCGGCAGCAGAGGACGAACGAGGTCGCGCTGGAGTCCGTGCCACCGTTCCTGAAGGTGTGCGACAGCGGTTTCTGCGTCGACAGCTCCACGTGCTTCCGCGGCACCGTGCAGGCCGGTGGTGCGGCGGCCACGGCGCGGCGGACCGGCAGTTGCTCGGAGGACCACTTCTGGGAGGCGTTCTCCGGCGGGTGGCTGTCGGGGCCGATCCCCACGACCGACCCGGAGGACCTGGCGAAGGCGCCGGAGCTCGCCAAGACCTGTTCACCCGAGGTGATGAAGGCGAACACGAAGGCCGGGGTCGACACGACCGGCTGGGACATCGTCGCCGTCGGCTTCAAGGACGGCGAGCGGAGCTACTACCTGTGCCTCGGGTCGCCGCCGGACGTGGGTGAGACGGTCACGGCCGCTTTCGGCAGTTGAACAAATCCACTTGCGACGGGTCGTAACGTGGACCGCTGTGCGTGTTCACGCCGATTTGATCATTGCTGGGTTCCGAAGGTATTCGACCTACCGACAGGCGATGCTGGCCGGGATGACCACGAACGTGGTCTTCGGCCTGCTCAGGGTCGCGGTCCTCGTCGCCGCCCTCAAGGCGGCGAACGGCGAGATCGCCGACTACGACATCGCCGCGACAAACACGTACGTCTGGATCGGGCAGGGGCTGCTCGGGTTCGTCCTGCTGTGGGGACCGAACGAGCTCGCCGAGCGAGTGCGATCCGGTGACGTCGTGGTGGACCTGTACCGGCCTTGGCACCTGTTGAGCGCCTTGCTCGCACAGGACGTCGGGCGCGGCGGGTACGCGTTCCTCGTGCGGCTGCTGCCGCCCGCGTTGTTCGGCATGCTGTTGTTCCCCTTCCAGTTCCCGGACAGCCCCCTCCGGTGGCCGCTGTTCCTGGTGAGCGCGCTCATCGCGCTGGTGTGCAGCTTCGGGGTGCGGTTCCTCGTGGAGGTCAGCGCGTTCTGGCTGCTCGACAACCGCGGGCTGTACGGGTTCTGGAACGTCACGTCCGGCCTGCTGTGCGGGTTGACCGTGCCGATCGCGTTCTTCCCGCAGTGGGCGCGGGACCTGCTGTGGATGAGCCCGTTCCCGGCGTTGCTGCAGGCGCCGATCGACGTGTTCCTCGGCCACGGCAGTGTCGTGAGACTCCTGCTGTACCAACTGTTCTGGGCCGTCGTGGTGCTGGCGCTCGGCCACTTCGCGTTGCGGCGCGCGGTGCGCAGGGTGGTGGTGCAGGGTGGCTGACGTCATCTACCCGCGGCTCATCGGCGCGCGGCTGCGCAGCCAGCTGTCCTACCGGGCGTCGTTCGCGCTGGACTTCGTCACGCAGGTGATCGCGCAGTGGTACGAGCTGCTCGTGATCCTGGTGCTGTTCGGCCAGGTCAACGCGCTGGGCGGGTTCAGCAGGGACGAGGTGCTGCTCATGTACGCGTTCGCTGGCGCCGCGTTCGGCGCCGCGGACCTGTTCGCGGGGCAGCTCGACAACCTGCCGACCTACATCCGCACCGGCAGCTTCGACGTGCTGCTGATGCGCCCGCTCGGCACGTTGCCGCAGATCATGGTGTCCGACATCCGGTTGCGGCGGATCGGGCGGATCTTCGGCGCGGTCGCGGTCATGGTCTACGCGCTCAACCGGGTCGCGGTCGACTGGTCGCCGGCGAAGGTCGCGCTGGTGGTCCTGACCCCGGTGGCGGGCGCGGTCATCTACAGCGCGGTGTGGGTGGTCGCGTGCTCGATCTGCTTCTGGATCGTCGACGGCCGCGAGTTCGCGAACGCGGTCACCTACGGCAGCGGCGCCTTCACCTCGTACCCGATCAACGTCTACTCCCGGCCGCTGCGCTGGTTCATGGCGTTCGTCGTGCCGGGGGCGTTCGTCGCGTACTACCCGAGCCTCGCGCTGCTCGGGAGGCAGGACCCGCTCGGACTGCCGGGCTGGGTCGGTTGGACATCACCGCTCGTCGCGGCACTGGCGGCCGTGGTCGCCGGGCTGGTGTGGCGGTTCGCGGTCGGGAGATACCGGGGAACGGGATCATGATCGAGGTCAGGGAGCTCCGCAGGGAGTTCAAGGTCGCCACCACCAAGGGCCTGCGGCGCAAGTACAAGACCGTCACCGCGGTGGACGGGGTCAGCTTCGACGTGGCGGCGGGCGAGGCCGTCGGGTACGTCGGCCCGAACGGGGCCGGCAAGTCCACGACGATCAAGATGCTGACCGGCATCCTGGTGCCGAGCAGCGGCCGGGTCCAGGTCAGCGGGGTCGACCCGGCCAAGCAGCGGCGGGACCTCGCCAAGCGGATCGGCGTGGTGTTCGGCCAGCGCAGCCAGCTGTGGTGGGACCTGCCGCTGCGCGACAGCTTCGACCTGCTCCGGTCGATCTACCGGGTGCCGCCGCCGGACTACCGGACCCGGCTCGACGAGTGCGTCGAGCTGCTGGGCCTGCGGGAGTTCCTGCTCACGCCGGTGCGGCAGCTCTCGCTCGGGCAGCGGATGCGCGGTGAGATCACCGCCGCCCTGCTGCACGCGCCGGAGCTGCTGGTCCTCGACGAACCGACGATCGGCCTGGACCTGGAGTCGAAGGAACGGCTGCGGGAGTTCCTCAAGGACCTCAACGCCCGCCGCGGCACCACGCTCCTGCTCACCACGCACGACCTCGACGACATCGAACGGCTCTGCCCGCGGCTGATGGTGATCGACCACGGCCGGGTGCTCGCCGACGGGGCGCTCGACGCGCTGCGCGAGGAGGTCACGCCGGAGCGCGAGCTGGTCATCGACCTCAGGGAACCCGGCCCCGCGCCGGACGTCCCAGGAGTGACGGCCGTGCGCAGCGAGGCGAGCGGGACGCGCCACCACCTGACGTTCAGGAGAGCGGAGACGACGGCGGCCGAGCTGATCACCAGGGTCGTCGCGCAGGTGGAGGTGCACGACCTCGCCGTCGTGGAGCCGCAGATCGACGACGTCATCAGGAAGCTCTACCAGCGCCAGGTCGAAGAACACGCCCACCGGTAACCGCAGGTCGGTAGAGTCGGGGACAACACAAACGGACACTTCGGGCAGAGGGAGAGCGAATGCGCCTTATCGGACCGCTGGCGGCAGCCGTCATCGCGTTGGGCAGCTTGACGGCCTGCGACACGATCCAGGGAGTCAGCGACACCGCGGACAAGGTGAAGCTGTGCGCCGACGCGATCCAGCTGGTCGGGTTCTCACCGGACCTGAGCGACCCGCAGAAGGCGCTGGAGGACACCAAGGCCAAGGCGACCGACCTCGAGAACCTGGCCAACTCCGCACCCGACGAGCAGGTGAAGAAGGCGCTCGAGGAGGCCGCGAACGGCATGCAGAACGTCGGTTCCGCGGCGGACTGGGTCACGCAGAAGGCTGACATGGTCGCCAAGGTCTCCGCCGCGTGCGGTGGATGAGCACTCGAGTCCCTGTTGCGCACCTCCGGAAGCGGCCTAGGCTTTGACGCCTGACCTCACGCCGCTCCCGGAGGTGTCGCAGCGCCATGCAAGCAACAGTTGGTGACAGGCTCCACGTCCACAGCCGCTCCATCGGTCTCGAGGAACGCCTCGGCGAGATCCTCGAGGTCCGCGGCACCGACGGTGCCCCGCCCTACCTGGTCCGCTTCAACGACGGCCACGAGGGCCTCGTGTTCCCCGGACCCGACTGCGTCGTCGAGCCGCGCGGAACCGTCTAAGCCAGCGCGGTCGCGATCAGCTCCTCGGCCAGCTGGGGAGTCGCCGCCGCCACACCGGACCACCGGCGGGACAGGTCCGGGTCGAAGGTGAACGGCCGGCCGTGCAGGTCGACCAGCACCCCACCGGCGGCCGGCACGGTGACCAGCGCCGTGGCCAGGTCCATGATCCGGTGTGTATCGGTTCCGGGATCGATGAAGCCGTCGACGGTCCCCTCGGCCACGAGCATGGTCTCCAGGCACGTCGTGCACAGCACCCGGATGCGGTCGGCGCGGTTCGCGATGCGCAGCCACGCGTCCTGGGTGCCGGTCTTGGGCCGCATCAGGCAGATCGACGCACCGTCCAACGACGTGCGCCCCGTCGTGCGGAACGGCGTGTCGACACCCGCGCGCGCATGCCACGCACGGCCCGTGTCGAACCATGTGGTCAAAGCTTCGGTAGCCGTGTCGTCAATGACAACGGCACCGGCGAAGCAGGAGAGCGGAACGCCGAACGCGGCGTTCGCGGACCCGTCGACCGGGTCGATGACGAGGGTGACCGCCGAGCCGTTGTCGACGAACCCGGCTTCCTCGGACAGGAGGTTCACGCGACTGCGGTGGATCGACTCCAGGATCGCGTCCTCGACGATGCGGTCGACGCGCATCGTCGGTGTTCCGTCCGCACCGTCGGCGACCTCCTCGCGGAGCTCGAGCCGGGTGTGCGCGGAACGGGCACGCCCGTACGCCGCCGACGCCGCACGGGCGGCGTCAGCGAGCGCGGGGTGCACGTCGTCGGAGATCTGCGGCTGGGGCACGGGCCAGGGAATCAGCACGTGCCCCACAGTGCCACGAAATCCGCGCCGCGGATCAGATCAGGCCGAGGCCCTTGACCGCGTCGCGCTCCTCGACCAGCTCGGCCACGGAGGCGTCGATGCGGGCGCGGGAGAACTCGTCGATCTCCAGGCCCTGGATGATCTCGTACGAACCACCGGAGCACTTGACCGGGAACGACGAGATGATGCCCTCGGGCACGCCGTACGAGCCGTCCGACGGGATGGCCATCGAGGTCCACTCGGTGCCGTTGACCCAGTCGTGGATGTGGTCGATGGCGGCGTTGGCGGCCGAGGCGGCCGAAGACGCGCCACGGGCCTCGATGATCGCCGCACCGCGCTTGGCGACGGTCGGGATGAAGTCGTTCTCCAGCCACGCCTGGTCGTTCACGGCCTCGGCGGCGGTCTTGCCACCCACCTCGGCGTGGAACAGGTCCGGGTACTGGGTGGCCGAGTGGTTGCCCCAGATCGTCATGTTCTTGATGTCGGTGACCGCGACGCCCAGCTTCTTGGCGAGCTGCGACAGGGCGCGGTTGTGGTCCAGGCGCGTCATCGCGGTGAAGCGCTCGCGCGGGACGTCCGGCGCGTGCTGCTGGGCGATGAGGGCGTTGGTGTTGGCCGGGTTGCCGACCACGAGCACCTTCACGTCGTCCGCGGCACCGGCGTTGATCGCCTCGCCCTGCGGCTTGAAGATGCCGCCGTTGGCCTCCAGCAGGTCGCCGCGCTCCATGCCCTTGGTGCGGGGGCGGGCGCCGACGAGCAGGGCGACGTTCACGCCGTCGAACGCGGTCTTCGCGTCGTCGGTGATCGTGATGCCCTTGAGCAGCGGGAAGGCGCAGTCGTCGAGCTCCATCGCGGTGCCCTCCGCGGCCTTCAGCGCCGGGGTGATCTCCAGCAGCCGCAGGTTGACCGGGGTGTCCGGGCCCAGCAGGTGGCCGGAGGCGATGCGGAACAGCAGTGCGTAGCCGATCTGGCCGGCGGCACCGGTGACAGTGACGTTCACGGGCGTGCGGGTCATGAGCCTTCCCGAATGACGGTCCTCGTTGACGTCGGGCAGGTCGCCCGGCGTCCCGCACGTTACCAACACGGGGAGCGACCGAGGGTGTGAGAGTGGACAACCACGCCGAGGTGCTAGGACACGGCGTCGAGCGGCTGGTCGGCGCCGCGCCAGGTGTCCGCGAGCTCCTGCACCGGCACGCCGAGGGCCTCGCCGAGGCAGATGATCGTGCCGAAGCCGGGCGTCGGGAGACGGCCCGTCTCGATCTTGCGCAGGGTCTCCGGCGAGATGCCGGCCGACTGCGCGACCTCCACGAGGTCCCGCCCCGCCCGTGCGCGCCGCAGCAGGGCGCCGAGTCGGCGGCCGGCTTCGATCTGCTCTGGCGTGAGCGGTTGGCGGACCATGCCACCAGGATAGGTTGGTATTACTATACCGACAAGTGTTAGGGTGCCGGTATAACTATACCAAGCCAGTGAGGTAGCTCGTGATTGAACTGAAGTCGCCTGCGGAGATCGACCGCATGCACGTGACCGGGCGCTTCGTGGCCGAGGTCCTCACCGAGGTGGGCCGGCTCGCCGACGTGGGCGTCAACCTCATGGACCTGGAGCACCACGTCCGCGGGATGATCTCCGACCGCGGTGCCGAGTCCTGCTACTGGGACTACGCGCCGTCGTTCGGCAAGGGCCCGTTCCGCAACGTCATCTGCCTGTCGGTCAACGACGCCGTGCTGCACGGCCTGCCGCACGACTACGTGCTGCGCGACGGCGACGTGCTCACCGCCGACATCGCCGTGGGCATCGACGGCTGGGTCGCCGACTCCGCGCGCACCGTCATCGTCGGCACGCCCGCGGAGGAGGACCAGCGGATCGTCCGCGCCACCGAGGAGGCGCTGGAGGCGGCGATCGCGGTGGCCCGCCCCGGCAACCGGCTGGGCGACCTGTCGGCGGCGATCTACCAGGTGGCGCGCTCGTACGGCTACCCGGTCAACACCGAGTTCGGCGGCCACGGCATCGGCCGCACCATGCACGAGGACCCGCACGTGTCGAACAAGGGCCACGCCGGCCGCGGCATGACCCTGAAGCCGGGCCTGACGCTCGCGCTCGAACCGTGGCTCGCCCGCACCACCGACAAGATCGTCTACGACCCGGACGGCTGGACCATCCGCTCGGCCGACGGTTCCCGCACCGCGCACTCCGAGCACACCGTCGCGATCACCGAGGACGCTCCCCTGGTGCTGACGCGGCGCGAGTCGGAGAAGGCCGCACCGGTCGAACAGGTGAGCGACGCTCCGGCACACTAGGGGCCGTGGACAACCCCGTCGAAGAAACCGGCCCGGTCGAAGAGGTCGGCGAGGACTACGCCGACGCGAACATGCCGAACCAGCACTGGGAGAAGCGGTCCTTCACGGACTGCGACTTCACCGAGGCGGACCTCCGCGAGCTGGTGACGACGGGGTGCACGTTCACCCGGTGCGACTTCACCCGGACCGACCTGGGCGAGTCGAGGCACCACGCGACGGCGTTCCGGCAGTGCACGTTCGACCGCACGGTGCTCACGCGCTCCAGCTTCACCTCGTGCAGCCTGCTGGGGTCGAACTTCGCGGACTGCGTGCTGCGCCCGGTCACGTTCACCGAGGTCGACTTCACGCTGGCGTCGTTCGTGAAGGCACCGCTGCACGGCTTGAAGCTGGGCGGTCAGCGGTTCCGCGAGACGAACCTCAGCGAGGCGGACCTGCGCAACACCGACCTCAGCCGGGCGGACCTGATGGGCGCGCGGCTGCTCGACGCGAAGCTCGACGGGGCGGACCTGCGCGGGGCGCAGATCGACGCGAACGGGCTCCGGCAAGCGAAGCTCGCCGGAGCCCTGATCGACATCGACACCGCGGTCTCGTTCGCGGCTGCCTACGGCCTAGTTGTCTCCTGAGCCCGTGATCTCCACGAGCACACCCTCGGCGATCATCTCCTCGACCGCCTTCGGCAGCAGGTAGGCGGTTCCGCCGCCGGGCTGCTCGAACCACGGCACCGCCACGCCGGTCAGCACCTCGAGCGGCCGGCGCAGGCGGTAGACCCGGTACGGGCGGTTGATCCACGACGGCACGAGGCTGCGTTCCGGGAACGGCGTTCCCGCCACGTACACGAGGTTGCCGCTCTGGTCACCGTAGCGGTCGACCTCGGTGCCCGCCGGCAGCTCGAACATCTGCTTGTGGCGGAACAACGTCAGCGGCGGCTCGCCGGCCAGCGGGGTGATCGGGAACTTCCGCTTGGCCGGGTCGTCCTGCTGCACGGCGACGGGTGCCGGTGCGGGGGCGGGTGCCGGGACCACGGCCGTGGGGGCCGGGGGCAGCGGGGCCGGGAGCGGCGGGGCCTGCATCGGCGGGCGCTGCGGGGGCACGGGGCGGCGCGGTTCCTCGCGGAAGCCGTTGGCGATGGGCCGCTGCGGTGCGGGCGGGGTCTGGCCGCGGGGCGGGATGGTGCGGAAGTTGCCCATCACGAGCCGGCCGACCAGGTACGCCGAGGCGTCCTCGACCTTCTCGAACCGCACCGGGTTCTTCGGGCCGTGGTCGAACCAGCACACCTCCCAGCTGTCGCCGTCGAGGCGCAGGTTCCAGGTGCGGTCGGCGGGTTCGCCGCCGATGCGGTAGACGCCGTGCGGCACGTTCAGGTCGTCCAGCGCGCGGCGGGTGCCCGCGAGCTCGCGGTCCTCCTCCGGCGTGACCTGGCGCGGGTGGGGCTCCGGCTCCGGCTCGGGTTCCGGCTCGTCGTCGGCGAAGAGGGCCGCGTCGAACTGGGCGGTCTCCTCGACGACCGGCACGGCGGGCTTGACCGGTGCGGGCGGCACCACCGGCGCGGGCTCGGGAAGGCGCTCGGGTTGGTGCTGGGTCTGGTGTTGGGGTTGGTGTTCGGGAAGGCGCTCGGGGAGGTGGAGGTCGCGCGAGTCGAGCTCCGCGGTCGTGCGCAGCTCCTCCTCGGCGAGGTCGGGCTCGTCGGCCTCGACCGCGACGACCGGGTGCTCCTCGGTGACCTCGGTGGCGTGCTCCAGCGGTTCGTCCGGGACCGGGCTCCACGCCATCGTGTCCTGCATGGCGTCGCGCGGGCGGTCCTCGGCCTCCGGCACGAAGCTGTCGGTGCGCTCCTCCTCGCGGTGGTGCGTGAACAGCTCCGGCTCGTCCTCCTGCTGGTGCGTGAAGAGCGCGGGCTCGTCGGGTCCCGCGGTCGGCACCTCGGGCTCGTCGTCCGGCTCGACGACGGCGACGGGCTCCTGCTCGTCCTGCTCCGGCAGGTCGTCCTCGACCTGGGCGAACTCCTCGGTCGGGTGCGGCGCGAAGAGGTCCATGCCGGCGCCGTAGGTGTCGCGCAGGTGCCGGTCGTCGACGCGGTCCGGCACGCCGTCGGAGTCGAAGATCACCCGGTAGGGCGGGCCGTCGTCCGCCAGCGGTGCCGCGACGGAGACCGGGCGGCCCAGCGGTTCGGGGTCGTCGTCGAGCGGGGCGCGCTCGGCGGTCACCTCGACCGGCTCCTGCTCGGCGGCGTGCTGAGGTTCCGGCTCGTCGTCGAAGTCGGGGGCCGGCATGAACCGGGTCGACTCCTGCGGCGGCTCGAAGTCGGGCTCGTCGTCGAACTTCGGTGCCTCGACGAACTGCGTCGCGTCCGGCTCCGGTTCGCGGGTGGCCTCGGGTTCGGGTTCCTGCTCGGGGGCCGGGCGGGCCTCGACCGGCGGGGGCGGCGGCAGCACCGTGCCGGGAGGAGCCGCGGGCGCGCCGATGTTCGCGGCGGCGGCGAGCCGGGTCTCCTCGGACACCTCGGGCAGCGCGAAGCCCCTGCCGCGGGCCCGCTCGACCAGCTCCGGCTCGGGCGGCACGCCGTACTTGCGCAGGTAGTAGGACACGCCGGCGGGCCAGATCCACACGCCGTCGGTCTGGAACCCCGCGGGCACGACCGGCGGGGAGTCCGCGGCCAGCAGGTCGGCGTCGAACCCGCGGCCGGCCACGGCGACCGGCGCGTTCGACAGGTAGGCGAGCAGCGGCGCGACCTCGGGCTCCGGCACCGGCGGGCGGTTGACCGACGGGCGGCCGTTCGGACCGGCGCCGTCGAACACCCGGACGCTGCGGAACACCGGCGTCGGCGGGTTCAGCCTGCGGCGCAGCCAGTCGGGGACGTTCTCGTCGGCACGCGGGAAGAACCGCATCTCGTCGACGTACGCCTGCGGAGGCGGCGGCGTCTGCCACTTCGGCTCCGCGCGGTCGAAGTCGAGGTTGTAGCTCGACGGGTGGTCGAGCTGGTAGCGGGCGTTCGACCAGCTGCCCCTGCCCTCGCGGTGCATGCCGGCCCTCAGCCGCGCGAAGAGCTGCGCGACCTCCTGCGGCGGCGCCCACGGCCGCGAAGTACCGTCCGCGACGTGCAACTCGGCGGCCAGCTCGAAGTACCGGCCGGTGGCGCGGTACTCGGCGACCACCCTGCGCCAGTCCTCCGGGGCGGCCCGCATGAGGGTCAGGCCGATCTGCTTCACCAGAGCGTCCTGCTCGGTAGGGTTCAACGGCTTCGGCTCGGACACGCCAACATCTTCCCCCGCAACTCGCCGGATCGCACACGTCCCCCGCCGCTGCGCCGAACGGTGGAGGCCCGACCATAACGCGGGTGGCGTCCACGTTAAAGCTGATCAAGAACACCCCCGTCGGAGCAGGAGGCCCCTTGTCACGGTCCGCACAGGTGTCCGGCGGTCTCGTCGCGGCACTCAGTGGAGTGGCGATCGCGGTCCAGGGACGGGTCAACGGCTCGCTGGCCCAAGCGCTGCAGAACGGTCCCCTGGCCGCGTTGGTCTCGTTCGGCGGCGGGCTGATCGTGCTGCTCGCGGCCGTGTTGTCCCGGTCGTCGGCACGCGCGGGGCTGCGGCGGCTGGCCGACGCGCTGCGGCACCGCCGAATCCGCTGGTGGGAATGCATCGGCGGGATCAGCGGCGCCTTCCTGGTCGGGTCGCAGGGCATCGCGGTCGCGACCATCGGTGTGGCGGTGTTCACGGTCGCGGTGGTCGTCGGCCAGCTCGTGAGCAGCCTCGTGGTGGACCGGGCGGGCCTCGGGCCGGGTGTGCCGAAGGCGCTGACGAAGACCCGCGTCGCCGGTGCCGGGCTCGGTGTCGTGGCGGTCGCGGTGGCGGTGTCGCACCAGTTCACGTCGCCGGGCACGTTGTGGCTCGCGGTGCTGCCGCTGGTCGCCGGGCTGATGATGGGCTGGCAGCAGGCGGTGAACGGGCTGGTGCGCGAGGCCGCCCAGCACTCGATGGCGACGATCCTGGTGAACTTCAGCGTGGGCACGATCGCGTTGACGCTGGTCAACCTGGCCGTGCCGCGCGGTGTGCCCGGTGCGTTCCCGTCGCAGTGGTGGCTGTACCTCGGCGGGTTGCTGGGCATCGTCGGCGTGGGCGGCGCGATCGTGTCCGTGCGGTTCATCGGCGTGCTGATGGTCGGGCTGTGCGGCGTGAGCGGTCAGCTCGTCGGCGCCGTGCTGCTCGACGTGGTCAGCGGGCACCTCGCCACGGCGACGGTGGTGGGCGTGGCGCTGACCCTGGTGTCGGTCGGCGTGGCGGCGTTGCCCAGTGGGAGGATGGTGCGGTGACTGCGACGCTGCTCAACGGCCGGGAAACCCGAGACGCGCTGTTCGAGGACCTGAAGGCGAGGGTCGCCGCACTGCCGGCGCCGGTGGGTCTGGCGACCGTGCTGGTCGGCGACGACCCCGGTTCGCACTCGTACGTGAAGGGCAAGCACACCGCGTGCGCGAAGGTCGGCATCGCGTCGATCCGCCGCGACCTGCCCGCCGAGACCACCCAGGAGGAGCTGGAGGCCGTCATCGACGAGCTGAACGCGAACCCCGAGGTCACCGCCTACATCGTCCAGCTGCCGCTGCCGAAGCACCTCGACGCGAACGCGGTCCTGGAGCGCATCGACCCGCGCAAGGACGGCGACGGCCTGCACCCGGTGAACCTGGGCAAGCTGGTGCTCGGCGAGACCGCCCCGCTGCCCGCGACCCCGCGCGGCATCCTCGAACTGCTGCGCCGCTACGAGGTGCCGATCGCCGGCGCGAACGTCACCGTGGTCGGCCGCGGCGTGACCGTGGGCCGCCCGATCGGCCTGCTGCTGACCCGCCGCAGCGAGAACGCCACCGTGACGCTGTGCCACACCGGCACCAAGGACCTGGCCGCGGAGGTGCGCCGCGCGGACATCGTGATCGCGGGCGCCGGCTCCCCCGGCCTGATCACGAAGGACATGGTCAAGCCGGGCGCGGCCGTGGTCGACGTCGGCATCACCCGCACGGAGAACGGCCTGGTCGGCGACGTGGCACCGAACGTGGCCGAGGTCGCCGGCCACCTGGCGCCGATCCCCGGCGGGTCCGGCCCGATGACCGTCGCGATGCTGCTGACGAACACCGTCGAAGCCGCCGAGCGCGCCCATGCAGCGGTCTGACGCAGAAGCGCTCATGCCGGAACAGCGCTGGCGGTCGGGTGCGGGCAAGCACCTGCCGTTCGCGCTGGTCCTGGGCGTCGGGGTGCTCGGACTGGTGCGGATCTTCCAGTACCACTGGCGGCAGGGCGCCGTCCTGCTCGGGGTGTCGCTGCTGGTCGCGGCCGTGCTGCGGGTCCTGGTGACCGACGAGCAGGCCGGCCTGATCAAGATCCGCGGCCGCGGCATGGACGCGTTCCTCTACAGCACGCTCGGCGTCGTGGTGATCGCCGTGGCGCTGACGATCACCGGCGGCCCGCTGAGCCGCTAGGCCGGACCGATCACGCGGTCGACGAGGTCTTCGACGAGCCGGTCGAGGTCCTCGTCGGCCAGCACGTCCGGCAGCGTCAGCCGCTCGTGGACCAACCCCGTCATCGCCAGGTACAGCAGCACGACCGCCGTCCGGTCGCCGGGCAGCCCCGCCTCCTCGTTGAAGCGCACGTTGAAGTCGAGGCCCTCGGCGACCGTCTTCGTGATCGCGGTGCGCAGGTCCGGCCGCCGCGTCGACTCCAGCCGCAGCTCCATCATCGCGAGCCAGCAGGCCTTGTCGGCGTCCGCCCGCTTGATGATGTCGTGCATGAACTTCACGGTCAGCGCCCGGTCGCGCGGCAGTGCGAGCGACTCCGCGACCGAGGAGTCCGACGGTTGCAACCGCTGGAACACGCGGGTCATCACCTCGGACATCAGGTCTTCGCGGCTCGCGAAGTAGTTGGACGCCGTGCCCGCCGGCACCTCCGCCCTGGCGTCGATCGCCCGGTAGGTCAGCCCGCGCGCGCCCTCTTCGGCCAGGACGTCGACCGCCGCGTCGAGCAGCGCCGTTCGCCTCGCTTCGTTCCTCACCACGATTTCCTCCTTGCAACCACTACACACATAGTACTACGGTTGTCGTGGTTGGAGCTACAGGAGGTTCTGGGGATGCGAAAGCTCGTGTACTACGTCGCCACCACGCTCGACGGTTTCATCGCGGCCGAGGACGGGACCTACGACGGGTTCGTCTTCGAAGGCGACCACATGGAGGGCATCAACGCCGAGTACCCGGACACGCTGCCCACGCAGTTCCGCGAGGCGCTGGGGCTGCTGGACGCGCCGAACAAGCACTTCGACACGGTCCTGATGGGCCGCAGCACCTACCAGGTGCCGGGCGGGCTCGCGTCGCCGTACGCGCACCTGCGCCAGTTCGTGGTCTCGACCCAGATCACCGGCACGCCGCCCGACGTTGAGGTGATCCGCGAGGACGTCGTCGGCCGGGTGCGCGCGCTCAAGGAAGAGAACGGCCAGGACATCTGGCTGTGCGGCGGCGGCAAGCTGGCCGCGACCCTGCTGCCGGAGATCGACGTGCTGCTGCTCAAGATTCACCCGGTCGTGTTCGGCCGCGGCATCCCGCTGTTCGACGGGAAGGCCGACATCACGAAGTTCACGCGCACCGACGCGCGGCTGTTCGAAAGCGGGGTCTCCTTCATGACCTACGAACGCAGTTCTTGATCCCGCCGACCGTGCGGGTACGGCGAAGGGCTCCTCCCGCTGCGCAGCGGGAGGAGCCCTTCGTCCTCACACCGGGATCAGGCGGTGGCGTGGAGCGTCCACCGCTGGTTCGTCAGACCGTTGACGTCCCAGATGCCGACCGCGGCACCGTTCTGCACGGCGTTGCCGATCGCGTCGGCGGCCTTGCCGGCCAGGACGCTCTCCAGCACGTAGCTGCCGTCGGGCTGGCTGGAGAACGCGAACTGCTCCGTGTCGCCGTAGTGGCAGTCGTACTGGATGAGCTGCGAGCCGTTGAGCTGCACGCCGTTCTTGACGTCGAGGCACTTGCCGGACATCACGTTCTTGAGCGCGTACCGCTTGCCGCCCAGGTCCACGAGGTCCCACGCCATCTTGCCGCCGCCGACGCAGTCCCACAGCTCCTGGCCGGCGAGGTTCGCGAGCGCACCCTGGTTCGGCGTGTCCCACAGACCGGCGGTCTGCAGGCAGCGGCCGGACTGGACGCCCTTGAGCTGGTAGCGGCCGACGGCGATCGTGGCGACGTCCGAGCGGTGCACCAGGTTCAGCAGGCGCCAGCGCTGGTGGCCGTCGTTGGTGCCGACGTAGGTGGTGACCGGGCTGGCGTTCGGCGTCTGGCCGTCCCTGACCGTCACGAACTTGCCGGTGCCGACGTTCTTGATCTGGTACGTGCCGTCGGCGTTCTCCAGGAAGCTCCAGCGGTGGTAGCCGTTGTTCGCGTCGCACGGGTACTGGCGCAGCAGGTCGCTGTGGCCGTCCATGCACTGGCGCGAGTTGCCGTTCATGAGCAGGTACTCGTTGGTGGCGACCTGCTTCAGCGCCCAGACCTGCTTGGGGGCGGGGCGGATGCAGTCCCACAGCTCGTTGTACTGGCCCTGTTCGATGGCCTGCGCGTCGACGCCGGCGATCTGGGCGCACCGCCCGGAGGCCTGGCCCTGCAGCTCGACCACCAGCTCGTGGGCGGGCTTGATCTGGTCGCGCTTGGCGGCCTCGTACCGGCCGAGGTTGATGAACTCGTTGCGCGCCTTGAGATCGCCGGCGAGTGCGGCGGTGGCGGCCGCGACCACGTTCGGCAGGTACCCGTCGCGCTTGGCGCGGTCGAGGATCTCCTTGATCTGCTTCTCGGTCTCCACGGCGCGGGCCGCGTCCTCCTCGGCGACGTCCCTCTGGTGCGCCGTGTGGATGCCGGTGAAGATGAAGGCCTTGATCTGCGCCGCGTCGTGGGTGTCCAGCGCGCCCTGGGCGGCGGCCTTCACGAACTTGCGCGCCAGCGGAGCCCGGTAGACCTCCCAGGTGAACTCGCTGTCGGTCATGACCTTGAGCGAGGTGGTCAGCTCCGCCTGGGCCGCGACGCGCCACGCGTCACCGCGCGCCTTGAGCATCGCGTCCCGCTCCTCGATCGCGGTCCGCTCGCGCTCGGCCGCCTCGCGGCGGCGCTGCACGTCGAGGTTGTAGGCGGTGAAGATGCCCTCGGTGACGAACTTCTGGCGCTGCTCGTCGGTCGAGGTGTTGGTCAGCACGGCCGAGGCCTGCGCCTTGATCTCGGGGTTCTCGGTGCCGTTGGTGTTGATGAACAGCTTGGTGACGAACTCGCTCAGGTTCGAGTCGAGGTAGTACCGGTCGACGTTCATCCAGCCGATGAGGTCGGTGGCCTTGAGCCGCTGCCGGTGCCGCTCGTCCATGATCGGGATGGCCCGCACGTCCTCGCGGAAGGCGAGGTGGATGCCGGTGACGATGAAGTCGTAGCAGGCGTTCTCGTCGGTCTCGTTCGTGAGCGCCTTCAACGCCTCGCGCTTGACGGCGCTGTCGCGCGGAGCGTTGTTGTAGATCCAGATGACGAAGTTCAGGTCGGCCATCCGGGCTTCCCTGGACGTCACCGACGCGCTGATCGTGCTGGCAGCGGCCAGTTTCTGGTCGAAGTCCGACACCAGGGCGGCGGAGAAGCTGACCGTCGACACGTCGGCCGGTGCCGAGGGGTCGACCCCCGGCGGTGCGGCGAGTGCCGGAGTGGCGAACAGGCCGCCGGCCAGCGTGATGGAGACCGTGAGCGCGGCGACTGCGCGCAGGCCACGGTCACCCAGACTGCGTCTGGACAAGGTGAATCCCCCAAGATTCGTCGTAACGGCATCTGCTCCAAGCGCGGCGTGAACCCCCCAGGCCCGGCCGCTCGACTCCCCAGTCGTCGGATGCCGTGGGGAACTTCGCACGGCGCCCGCCTTGTCCGCAATGCGGTGTGAGCTGGGTCACTTCACTATCGGTGTCCCCGCGGGCACTCGAAGTGCTAGGAACTTTTAGGGCGATCAGCCCACCACGTGAAGTTCTGGGGGGAACACATGGGGCGTCATGCGCTCATGCCTGCGTTTCTCGCCGCCGCACTCGCGGCCGGCGCCGTCGGAACCGTCCACGCCACTCCCGCGTTCGCGGAATCGGTGGCCATCAGCACGACCGCCACCGCACTGGCCGCGTCCATGCGCGAGACGGTGTTCCAGATGTCGTTCAACGCCGCGCTGCAGTCCGAGGTGCGCGACGCCGCCTACGTGGCCATGGCCTCCAACGACGAGGCGAAGATCCGCGAGTTCGTGCTCGTCGGCTACGGCAAGGCGAAAACCCGTGCCACGCAACGAGAAAGACTCAACACCGACATCATCCGGGAGATCAACCGGACCGCCATCCCCGGCAGCGAGGTGCAGGGCTCGTCCCTGAGCGCGCTGGGTTCCTCGTTCAACGCCCAGGAGCTGTACGTCCACAGTGGATACGACCGGGCCGTGGAGCTCGACCGCGTCCACGACAACAAGCGCCAGGAACGGCTGGCCCGGCTGTCCGGAGAGGACCGCGCCTACGTCGCCCACCTCGCCGCCACCGACCCCGGCGTCCAGGTGCGGGCCGCGGCGCAACGTGCGCTGAGCGGTGGTGACGACCGGTCGATCGGCCTGTTCTTCGCCTACGAGTGGAAGATCGGCGCCGAGCTCGACACCGAGCGGTTCGTGCGGACCACGACCGAGCAGAACCAGGTCTGGCACGACCAGATCGCACGGCTGACCGCGTCCGCGCTCGCGGCGGAGGCGGCCGAGCGGGAGGCCAGCGGGGAGCTGGCGCGCAAGCACCGGCTGGAGGCCGAGCAGCTCTGGGAGCAGGTCGACCGCGAGGCAGGCGAGTCCTCTGTGGACTGGCTGGCGGAGAAGGCCAAGGCGGACAGGCAGGCGGCGATGTGGGCCGAGGTCGCCGAGTACGCCCGTGGCGCCCAGTCGGAGCAGGACTGGCTCGCGATCCTGGCGCAGGCTAACAGCGGCCGCATCACGTGGGAGGAAGCCGCCGGCAAGGCCCGCGACTCCGCCGCCCACTGGCAGGCCGTCGCCGAACAAGCACGCAAGGCGGCGAAGGACGCCGCCGACCGCGATCTGGGGGATCGCTGACACCATGAAAAGAAGATCATCAGGCGCCACCTCGGTGTGGCGCAGATCAGTCGTGCCCATTTCCGCAGCGCTGGTCCTCACCCTGTTCGGTGGGACAGTGCAGGCAGCCGCCGCGCCGACACCCGTTCCGGTGCTCCAGCAGGCAGCGGCGAACGACCCTCCTCCGCAGGAAGTGGACGAGGAGTTCGAGTTCTACAAGATGCTCGTCACCGACATCTCCGAGCACGCGGAGGACGTCGAGGTCCGCGACGCGGCCAAGGCCGCGCTGGCGGTCGGCACCAAAGAGCGGCTGATCTGGTTCCTCGACCACGGTCAGGCGGAGGCGCAGGGCCGTGCCGACGTGCGCAAGCGCGCCGAACTGGCCGAACACCGCCGCAAGGTCGAGAACTGGGCAGCCACCGGTGGCCCGAACGTCCGCGCGGGGGCGCAGGCCGCGCTGACGGCCGGTGACCAGGCCATCAGGGACTTCGTGGCCTATGGCTACGAGATCGCGCTGAAGCGGGACAAGCAGCAGGCCGAGGACGACAAGGCCGAGCAGGACCGCATCATCGCCCGCGTCCGCGACATGGTGGCCATGGGCGGCCCGCAGGTGAAGATCGAGGGCGAGGCGGCGCTCCTCAGCGGCGACTACGCGCGGATCCGCCAGTTCTACCTCGTCGACTACCACGAGGCGAACCAGCGCGACCACGACATGCGCGCGGTCATCCAGAAAGCCCTGGAGGACCGCAACAAGGCGATCACCGAGCTCGACCAGATCGCCCGTCGCGCCGAAGCCGCGGCGAGTGCGCGCGCCGAGATCCTGCGCGCCAACATCGACGCGGTCAAGCACCTGGAAGACGTCACGTACGCCATGAAGCGGGCCGTGGAAGCGGCTCACAGGGCGGACCGGATCTTCCGCGACGACAAGCCCGGCCGTGCCCACGGCCAGCTCGGCCGCAACGACCTGCTGGACGCCGAACGCGCCAACGCGGCGCGCGAGTCCGAGGCCGCCGACCGCATCGCGCTGGCGTCCGTCGAGGCGAACACGCGTGCGCGCAACGCGGCGCAGCGCCTGGTCGACAGCGGCATGACCGACGGCCTGGACTGGGCCAAGGTCACCATCGGCATCGGCAACGCGGTGGACGCCGCGGCGCTGGCCGCCGAGACGTCGATGCACGCGGCCACCGCCACGCTGGCCGACAGCCGCGCGCTCGACGCCGACCGCAACGCCCAGGAACACGCGGACAACGCGGCGAAGTACCGCGCGGAGGCGGAACGGCAGGCGGCCAAGGCGGCCGAGCTCGCCGAGGCGGCGAAGAAGCAGCAGGACATCGCGATCGCCGCGCGCAACCGCGCGGAGCAGCAGAAGAACATCGCGAGCGCGAAGGCCGCCGACGCGCAGCGCCACGCCACGAACGCCCGCAACCACCGCATCAACGCGCAGGCCGCCGCACGCAACGCGGCCGTCACGGCGAACGCGGCCTACGCCGCGAACGCCGAGGCCGCTCGCCTGGCCGGCGAGCACGACGCCGCGGTGGACAAGGTCCGCTCGATCCAGACCCAGGTCGACGTCATCGGGCGCATGCACAACGCGCGCCTGATCAGCCTGGAGAACATGGAGCTGCGGCTCCGTGATCGCGAGCAGGTCGCCAGGGAACGTGGCGAGAACGTCGAGGAGGTCACCAGGGAGATCCGGGGCCAGGTCGACGTGGCCCGCGGCGCCGCGAACGAGACGGCAGGCTGGGCCTCGGCAGCGGCGTCGTCGGCCGCGGCGGCACGGGCATCGGCCCAGCAGGCTGCGGCAGCGGCGCAGGCCGCCCGCACCGCGGCGAACAACGCGACCAGGGAGGCCGTGACCGCACGCCGGGCCGCCGACGAGGCGCACCGGATCACGCTGGAAGCGGTGAACGTGGCGCTGGGCGCCAAGGCGTCCGCCGAGATGACCCAGCAGGAGGCGGAGGCCGCGGTCCGCGAGGCGAACCAGGCCGTCTTCCAGTCCGTGGTCGCCGACCGCGCGGCCTCGGCGGCGGCGGCGTCCGCGGCGCTGGTGGTCGACTCGGCACGAGCGGCCGAGCTGATCCTCAAGCCGTACGCGGCGCTCAACGCCGACGCGCGCAGGGCGTTGCAGACCCTCTCCGACGCCCTGCTCATCAGCGAGGAGCAGTCCCGCCTGGCCAGGGAGAAGGCCGACGAGGCCGCGCAGGCGGCGGTCAGGGCGGCCAAGGCGGCCGACGACGCCACCGCGGACGTGAAACCCGCGTACGAGGCGGCCTCCCGTGCCGCCGACTCCGCGAACCAGGCGGCGCAGTACGCCCAGGTCGCGAACGACGCGGCCAACCAGGCCGTGCAGCACGCCCAGGCGGCCCACGGCGCCGCCGGCACCGCGGGTCGCTGGTCGAACACCGCCCAGCAGGACGCGGTGGCCGCGGGCAACGCCGCCGCGGCGGCGAGCGCATCGGCTGCGAGCGCTGACCGCGCGGCAGCCGCGACCGAGCAGATCTACGCGATGGCCAGGGCCAGCGCCGACAAGGTGCAGGAGTTCATCCAGTCCGTCGTCGACCACATCGACGACGTCCACGAGTACCGCGTGCGGCTCGAGATGGCCGAGCAGATCGCGCGGGAGGAGGCCCAGAAGAAGGCCGACGAGCTCAACGGGCAGCTCATCAAGGGCATCCTGACCATCGACCGGTGCCTGGACAACCCGGTCTTCTACTTCGAGGACTGCAAACGCGCCGCGAACAAGGTCGAGGAGGTCGCGAAGAGCGGTCTCAAGGCCTACGGCGAGGCCGCGGTCGAGTCGTTGCAGACGGGCGCCCGGTGCGCCGCCGGTGACCAGGCGGCCTGCCAGCTGCTGCGCGAGGGCAAGGACAAGCTGACCCTGCTCTACAAGCAGATCGGCTCGGGCATCGTCGAGGGCGCCAAGGGCACCCTGGACGGCCTGCTCACCGGTCTCGACTGCGTCGGCGGCTCGGTCTTCGGCGACTTCCACTCGTGCAAGCAGATCTGGGACGGGCTCGTCTACACGGTCCAAAACCCGTACACGCTCATCCACCTGGAGGAATGGCACGACAACCCGGCGAAGGCGCTCGGCCTGACCCTGTGGGACCTGTCGTTCGGTGCGGTGAGCACGGTCGCGAGCGGCGGCGCCGGAGCGTTGACCAAGACGCTCAGCGTGATGAAGAACGTGCTCGGCAAGGGCACCGGCAAGATCCTCGACAACCTCGCGGAGCTCCGCGGCGTCATCGTCAAGCTGGACGACACCGTGCCGCACCGGCTCCCCGGTTCGCTCGGTGAGATCTTCAGCGCCAAGGTCCACATCGAGAACGGCGTCGGCAAGATCGACAACGCGGTCGTCGCGATCGACGGCAGGCTCTACCGCCTGGAGTCGTACTCCAGCCGGCTGGAGGGCGACCTGTCCAAGCTGGACGGTGCGGACATCCGCATCGAGGGCGGCACGCTGCGGATCGAGAACGGCCTGGCCAAGCTCGACGACGCGAAGTTCAAGGTGGAGCAGCCCAAGGTCTGCGCGCACGGCCTGATGGCCGCGGCCGCGGACTGCACGAGCCCCACCCCCGATCCCGACGCACCGGTGTACAAAGAGCCGACGTTCGTGAACGGCGACTACTGGCACGACATCGGCGCGCTCAGGGTCCGGATCAGCGCGGCCGACTACCAGTGGGCCGACGCCCAGCTGAAGAAGGCCGCCGACGCGGAGAAGCGCATCACCCCGGACGTCGACGGCATCGCGGACGCGATCGGGGCCGACCGCAAGTACCGGATCGTGGAGCCCGGCAAGAAGCGGACCGAGCTCAAGAGCGCGGAGTCGTACCTCCGCAAGCTCTTCGACGAGATGAACGACGGTGGTGTCAAGCGCGATCCGCGGGACATCCAGCACAAGATGAACGACGCGGTCCGGTACACCTACGTGTTCCCGGACGCGACGTACACCAACAAGTTCTACGAGGCCCTCGTCGCGTTCGAGGCCAAGGGCTACACCCTCGTGGAGGTCAAGAACTTCTGGGCGAAGATGAACGGCTACCCCGGCATCAACACGACCTTCAGGTCCGCGGACGGTCAGCTGTTCGAGCTCCAGTTCCACACGGACAAGAGCTTCAAGGCGAAGAGCGACGAGACCACGCACTACGAGAAGCGCCGGACCAACGACGCCCAGGTCGCGGCGATCCAGGGCAGGGCGGCGGCGGAGAAGCGCCCCCTCACGGAAAAGGAGAAGCTGAAGATCAACGAGCTTGAGGCGGACACCGCGGCCGAGAAGGTCAAGTCCGATGCGATCTTCAACGAGGTCGACATCCCACCGAGTGCGCTCATCATCCCGAACTTCAAACTGCTGAGGTGATGACGACGCGCCCCTCGCACCCGCGAGGGGCGCGTTCCCTCTGACGAAACGAGCTGTGCGACATGGAACCTGAGGACGGGCAGTACTCCTACCTCGCCTGGGTGGACTGGGGGTCTTCGTCCGCCGAGCCCGACGCGGTCATCCGGACCTGGACGAGCCCGCAGGGTTACGACCTGGAGGAGCGGTACATCACCGAGTCCGGCTGGATGCGCAGCCGCGTTCGCGAGGAGCTGGACCGGGGACGCCGGGACGGGCGGCTGGACCCCATCGACAAGGCCACCGCCGATCAGATCGTCGAGCGCTGGGAACAGCGGCGCGCCGGCCAGGCCTGATCAGCGGAAGTCCCGCGACCGCGAGGGGATGCGCAGGTCGAGGTGCTGGAGCCGGTCGGCCAGCAGGCTGACCACCCCCTCCGCCGACTCGACGGTCCCCCGCACCAGCATCGCCCCGCTGCTGCGCGCGATCCGGCGGTAGCGGGCCCACAGGCCCGGCGAGCACACCACGTTCACCATGCCGGTCTCGTCCTCGATGTTGAGGAACGTGACGCCGCCCGCGGTCGCGGGGCGTTGGCGGTGGGTGACCGCGCCGCCGATCAGGACGCGGGTGCCGGACTCGACGCCGGCGAGCGCGGCGGTGGGCAGGGCGCCCATCGCGTCCAGGGTGGACCGGACGAACTGGGTCGGGAAGCTGTCCGGGGACAGGCCGGTGGCCCAGACGTCGGCCACGGCCAGCTCCACCTCGTCCATGCCGGGCAACGCGGGTGCGTCGACACCGGTCGTGGTTCCCGGCAGGCGGTCGGGGCGGATCGCGGCCACCGCTCCGGCTGCCCACAGGGCCTCGCGGCGTTCCAGGCCGAAGCACGCGAACGCGCCCGCGGTGGCGAGGGCCTCCACCTGGGCGGTGGTGAGCTGCACGCGGGAGCCGAAGTCCTCCATGTCGCGGAACGGTTGTGCGGCGACGATGCGTTCGGCGTCCGACTGGCCGACGCCGCGGACCGAGGCCAGACCGGTGCGGACGGCGTTCACGCCGCCCTCGAAGGGTTCCAGCGTCGCGTGCGGCAGGGAGGCGTTGACGCACGGGCCGTGCACGGTCACGCCGTGCCGGCGGGCGTCGACCACCAGCGACTGCGGTGAGTAGAAGCCCATCGGCTGAGCGCGCAGCAGTGCGGCGCAGAAGGCGGCCGGGTAGTAGAGCTTGAACCACGCGCTCACGAACACCAGGTGCGCGAAGGACAGCGCGTGCGACTCGGGGAAGCCGAAGTTGGCGAACGCCAGCAGCTTCGCGTAGATGCGGCCCGCCAACTCCTCCCCGATGCCGTTCGCCGCGCAGCCCTCGTGGAAGCGGTCGCGCAGGCGTTCCATCCGCGCTGTCGAGCGCTTGGCACCCATCGCGCGGCGCAGCTCGTCGGCCTCCGCGGCGGTGAAACCGGCGGCGTCCACGGCGATCTGCATGAGCTGTTCCTGGAACAACGGCACGCCGTAGGTCTTGCGGAGTGCGTTCTCCAGCAACGGGTGGTCGAAGTCCCACTTCTCCTGCCCGTTGCGGCGCCGGATGTACGGGTGCACCGAGCCGCCCTGGATCGGGCCCGGCCGGATCAGCGCCACCTCGACGACCAGGTCGTAGAACTCGCGCGGTTTCAGGCGCGGCAGCGTCGCCATCTGCGCGCGGCTCTCCACCTGGAAGACGCCCACGGAGTCGGCTTTCTGCAACATTTCGTAGACGCGCTGGTCATCCAGGTCCAGGTGGCCGATGTCGACCTCGACGCCCTCGTGGTCGCGCACGAGGTCGATCGCGTGGTGCAGCGCGGAGAGCATGCCCAGGCCGAGCAGGTCGAACTTCACCAGGCCGATGGACGCGCAGTCGTCCTTGTCCCACTGCAGCACCGTGCGGCCGGCCATGCGCGCCTTCTCCACCGGGCACACCTCGCTGACCGCGCGGTCGCAGATCACCATGCCGCCGGAGTGGATGCCCAGGTGGCGCGGGAAGTTCTCCAGCTGCGCGGAGAGCTCCAGCACCGGGACGGGGATGTCGCAGTCGTCGGTGGTGGTCCGCAGCGGGCCCCAGCGCTCTATCTGCTTGCTCCACGCGTCCTGCTGGCCGGGTGAGTGGCCGAGCGCGCGGGCCATGTCGCGCACGGCGGAACGGGCCCGGTAGGTGATGACGTTGGCGACCTGCGCGGCGTGCCGGCGGCCGTACTTGCGGTAGACGTGCTGGATGACCTCTTCCCTGCGGTCGGACTCGATGTCGACGTCGATGTCGGGAGGGCCGTCGCGGGCGGGGGCGAGGAAGCGTTCGAAGAGCAGGTCGAAGCGGACCGCGTCGACGTTGGTGATGCCGAGCGCGAAGCACACCGCGGAGTTCGCGGCGCTGCCCCGGCCCTGGCAGAGGATGTCGTTCTCCCTGCAGAAGCTCACGATGTCGTGCACGACGAGGAAGTAGCCGGGGAAGCCGAGCTGCTCGATGACCTTCAGCTCGTGCTCGATCTGCGCGAACGCCCGTTCCCGGTGCTCGGAGTCGGCGTACCGGCGGTGCGCGCCCTCGTGGGTGAGCCGGCGCAGCCAGCTGATCTCGTCGTGACCGGCAGGCACGTCGAACGGCGGCAGCCGCGGCGCGACCAGCCTCAGGTCGAACGCGAGCTGCATGCCGAGCAGCGCCGCGTTGTGCACGGCGCCGGGGAAACGGCGGAACCGGTGCATCATCTCCTCGCCGCTGCGCAGGAACGCCGCGGGTGACGGCGGCAGCCAGCCGGCCATCTCGTCGAGGCTGCTGCGCGCCCTGACCGCGGCCATCGCGGCGGCCAGCCGGCCGCGGTCCGGTGTCGCGTAGTGCACGGCGTTCGTTGCCACGACCGGGAGTTTGAGGTGCTTGGCCATCGCGTGCAGCAGGTCGTTGCGGCGGCTGTCCTCCGGCAGGCCGTGGTCGGTGAGCTCGACGTAGACGCGTTCCGCACCGAAGAGGTCGGTGAGCCGGACCAGTTCGCGGAACGCCGCCTCCGGACCCTCCCTGGTGAGCGCGCGGCGCACGGTTCCCTTGCGGCAGCCCGTCAACGCCACGACCTCGCCCCTGGTGTCGGCCAGCAGCTGATCGAGGTCGTAGACGGGTTTTCCCTTCTCCGCGTCGTCGTGGAGGTGGCCGGTGGTGAGCGTGCGGCACAGCCGGTGGTAGCCCTCCTGCCGGCACGCCAGCAACAGCAGGTGGTCGCCCTCGGGGTCCGGTTCGCCGCCGGCGGGCCTGCTCAGGCCGACGCTCAGCTCCGCGCCGAACACCGTGTGCACGCCCAGTTCCTTCGCCGCCTCGGCGAACCGCACCACTCCGTACATGCCGTCGTGGTCGGTCAGCGCGAGCGCGTCGAGCTCCAGCCGCTGCGCGGCCTCGACGAGCTCCTCCGGGTGGCTCGCGCCGTCGAGCCAGCTGAAGTTCGAGTGGCAGTGCAGCTCCGCGTACGGCACGCGCATGCGGGTGACCCGCTCGTCGGCGCGCAGCTGGAACCCCGGCGGCGCCGAGTACCGGTCGCGCCGCCGTGACCAGGCGGGACCGTCACCGCCGTCGGGCTTCTGCTCGTGCGGCTTGCCGGAGAGCGCGCGTTCCAGGTCCTTCCAGCGGACCGGCGGGTCATTCCAGCCCATCCGGTGCCCTGCGCGGCGACGGGATCAGCTGCTCCAGGCCCTCGGGGACCTCGTAGTCGTAGTCGTCGAACATCAGTCGTACACCCCTTCCAGAAACCACCTCTGGTCCCTGCGGATCAACAGGAACGCCTGGTCCTCGGTCTGCACCTGCACCCGTGCCGCCCGGTGCGCGTCCGGTGCCCACCACCGCTCGTCCACCGGCCACGGGCCCGCCCACGCGACCACGTCCCGCGTTCTGCCGTTCGCGGTGACCTGCCGCGGCCGTGCCGTGAGCTCAAGCCGTCCGGTCACACCGACCTCGCCGCCGTTCGCGTCCCTCAGCGCGGCGGGTTCGTCCCTGAGCGTGGCGGGAGCGCGGGTGAGGCGGCCGGGCCACGGGTGGTCCGGGTTGAGCGCCGGCGTCCGCTCGTCCCCCCACGGCACGAGCCTGACCCGCTCCCGCGGCCCGCGTCCGCCGTCGAGCACCGGCACCAGCACCGCGTCCGGCCCCAGCAACCCCTGCACGTGCAGCAACGCCCTGACCGCGCGTTCGTCGTCCTGCCCCCACAACCCGAGCTGCAACGCGGTGCCGTCGACGACCTCGGCGGGTTCGAGGGTGAGCGTCCGGATGCCCGACGTGAGCTGTTCGCGGGTGAGCCAGCCGTCCAGCTGCCACCGCACCCGGTCCGCGATCCCCCGCGGTGTCAACGGTTCCGCGGCCCGCCACACCCGGTGCAGCTCCTCGTCGCGCTCGGTGCGGGCGTGGATGCCGAGCCGGGTGCACGCGAGCCCGCGGTCAGCGAGGTTGGCGTGCAGCCTCGCCGCCAGCGTCCGCGCGGCGAACGCGGCCGAGTCGACCCGGTCGACCGGTTCGTCGAACGTCTCCGCGACCGCCAGCTCCGGCGCCGGCCTGCGCTTGTCGAGCGGCCGCTCCGACAACCCGCGCGCCAACCGGTGCTGCCTCGTGGCCGAGCCGCCGAACCGGGACGCCACCGCGTTCTCCGGCACGTCCGCGAACGCGCCGAGCGTCTTCAACCCGAGCCTCCTGAGCAGGTCAACGAGCCCCGGCTCCGCCAGCTCGTGCACACCGAGCGGCCGGAGGAACTCCGCGGTCCGGTGTGGCGGCACGATCACGTTGCGGTGCGCGGCCTTCGTGGCGGCGAACAGGCTGTCGGCCACCCCGACCTGCGCCTCCGTGCCGGTCCTGGCCGCGACGTGGTCGACCAGCCGCTCAGCCGCCCGCTCGGCACCGCCGAAGTACGTGATCGGCCCCCGCGCCTGCACCGCCACCACCCCCGGCTCCACCACCTCGACACCGGGAGCGAGCTCCTCGACCGCCTCCGCGACCGGCTCGAAGAACCGCGCATCCCGCTGCGGCTCGTGCTCGAACGTGACGAGCTCGGGACACATCGCCTCGGCCATCCGCCGGCGCATGGTCCTGCGGATCCCCTCGGCCCGCGCCACGGCCGAGGTGGCCACGACCTCGTTGCCGTCGACCACGACCACCGGGACGTGCGGACTGGTGCCCGTGGCGGCGCAGGCGGCGATCACGGGCCAGTCGGGGCACCAGACGACGAGCAGCCGGGTGTCCTTCACCGCGGCTCCGCTGCGCCGGAACTGTCGGTGATGCCTGGGAGAATGGAATGTGGGGGATCCCAGGCCGAAGGGGACCCCTGCGCGAGCGTGCGCGTTCGCTCTGCGTGCTGGGTTCGCTCCGCCCGCTGGGTCCGCTGAGCCCGCGGCGCCTGCTCCGCCCGCCGGGCCCGCCCCACCTGCTGCGTCCGTTCCGCCGGTTGGATCCGCTGTGCCTGCCGCGTCTCCTCAGCCCGCTCCACCTGCCGCGTCCGCTGGGTCCGCGGCGCCCGCTCCGCCGGCGACGCCCGCTCAACCCGCTCCGCCTGCTGGGCCCGCTCCGCCTCCCACGCCCGCTCAGCCCCCTCCGCCTGCCGCGCCCGCTGGGCCCGCAGCTCCTGCTCCCCCTGCCGCGTCCCTTCCGCCCGCCGCACCCGCTCCCCCTGCCGCCCCCGCCGCGCAGCCAGCTCATCCCTCTCGGCCGCCGCCCACCTGGCCACGACCGCGGCCGCGCGTTCGGCGGCAGAGCGCTTGTCCCCCAACGCGTTCACCCGCCTGGTGACCGGCTCGTCAGACCGGCCCGGACCGGCATCAGCCGGCTCGTCGGGCCGGACCGGGTCACCGGTCACCAGCGGGAGCTCGATTTCTTCCTCGCCGAACGTCAGCACCGCGGTGCGCGGGCGGCCTGCGGAGCCGCGGCCGCCGCTGCGGACGTCGATCTGCTGGCGGCGCAGGGTGCCGGCGCCGTCGTCGAGCCGGTTCCAGCGCACGGACTCCGCCGTCAGCTCCACGTCGGGAGAGGGCCAGGTGCCGAACGCGATCAGCACGGCGCGGCGTTGCCGGGCGCGGGCGGTGAGGCGGCGGGCCAGCGAAGGGGGCAGGGGGCAGCCGACGGCGACGAGGTCGAGGCCGTCCAGCAGGGCGGCGATCACCGGGCCGGGATCGGTGCCGGGGTGTGGGACGAGTGCCAGCCGCTGCACCGAGACCCCGAGCTCGGCCGCGGCCAGCACCCCCACCTGCGGCAGGCCGACCACGGCGGCCCAACAGCCGTCCGCGGTCGCACCCGCCAGCAGGGCGAGCAGCAACGATGTCGATCCGCCCACCGACACCGTGCTGCCACGCCGCAAGCCGCCCCACGGCAGCAGGTCCGCCAGTTCCCCGCGAACCGGCAGCACCCGCCCCGTGGTCTGGTCGGTGGAAGAGCGGGTCAGCTCGCTGGCCGGGTTCACCCCGAGCGCGGCCAACGACGCCGTTGCCGACCTCGACACTCCACCCACCTCCCGTCCTGATCGTGCGCACCCCTGTGCACGATCGCCGCGGGAAGTTCGGCGACTTGCTTATTCGAACTCTTGTTCGAACGAACGTCATGATCGTAGCGCGTCCAAGCACCCCTGTGTCAATGCTGGGGTGTCACCCTTTCGGTGGACATGCGCACACGGGTCCGGACGGTCCTCTACGGTGGCTCGAACAGCACCGCTATCTGGGGAAACAGTGAACCAACCACCTCCGCACGGCTGGCACCGGCAACCACCGCAGCAGCAGTACCGGGGTCACCCGCAGCAGCCCGGCTGGGGTCCGCCGCAACCACCCGGTAAGAGCAAGGCGCCGGTCATCATCGCCCTGTCGATCGTCGCGCTGCTGGTCCTCGGCGGCGGCATCACCGCCGCGGTCCTGTACCTCGGCGCCCACGAGGACGGCGGCTCTCCCAAGCGTGCCGACCAACTGCCCGCGGCTTGTTCGAACGTCTCCGAGGCGGCGTTGAAGAAGGCGCGCACGACCAACCCGAACAGGCTCGGCTCGTCGGAGACCGACCTGGGCAGGGGCAAGCGCACGATCTGCTCGTGGAACCAGACCGAGGGTGTCGACGGCGAAGGCCTGCGCAACACCGACGTGTACGTCACGCAGGACGCGAAGGAAGAGGACAGGGCCTACCAGGAGGCCGTGCAGATGGCCATGGCCAACACCCGGGGCACGCCGCGGCAGAAGCCGATCGACGGTCTCGGTGACGAGGCCACCGCCGTGCTGATGGACGGCACGTCGGCGTTCACCGACATCTCGATCATCGCGCGCAAGGGCGACCACGTGGTCGAGGTCGACCACACCGGCTGGGACGTCGGGCTGTTCAGCCCGAAGCGCGGGGACACCGCCGAGTTCGAGGCCGCGGCCAAGGGCATCGCCGAGGAGATGCTCGCCAAGCTCTGAAACGCGAAGGGGCCGCTCCCCAAGGGAAGCGGCCCCTCCTCACAGCACCGATCAGTGCGCGAAGTGGCGCGTTCCGGTCAGGTACAGCGTCACGCCCGCCGCCTCGGCCTTCGCGATCACCTCGGGGTCGCGGACCGAACCGCCGGGCTGCACGACCGCGCGCACACCCGCGTTCAGCAGCACCTCGAGGCCGTCCGGGAACGGGAAGAACGCGTCCGAGGCCGCCACCGCGCCCTTGGCCCGCTCACCCGCGCGCTTCACCGCGAGGTGCGACGAGTCGACCCGGTTGACCTGGCCCATGCCGACGCCGACCGTGGCACCGTTGTCCGCCAGCAGGATCGCGTTCGACTTGACCGCGCGGATCGCGCGCCACGCGAACTCCAGGTCCGCCAGCGTCTGCTCGTCGGCGGGCTTGCCGCACGCCAGCGTCCAGTTGGCGGGCGAGTCGCCGTCGGCGTCGATGGCGTCGCGCTGCTGCAGCAGCAGGCCGCCGGACACCGGGCGCATCTCCGCACCACCGCGGGCGGGTGCCTCGGCGACCAGGATGCGCACGTTCTTCTTGCGCTGCAACACCTCCACCGCACCGTCCGCATAGGACGGAGCGATGACCACCTCGGTGAAGATCTCCGAGACGAACTCGGCCATCTCCACGGTGACCTCGCGGTTGGCCGCGATGATGCCGCCGAACGCGCTGACCGGGTCGCACTCGTGCGCCTTGCGGTGCGCGTCCGCGATGCTCACGTCGGACACCGCGATGCCGCACGGGTTGGCGTGCTTGATGATCGCGACGCAGGGGCGCTCGTGGTCCCACGCGGCGCGCCACGCGGCATCGCCGTCGAGGTAGTTGTTGTACGACATCTCCTTGCCGTGCAACTGCTTCGCCGACGCGAGACCCACACGGCCGTCACCCTGCGCGTAGATCGCGGCGTGCTGGTGCGGGTTCTCGCCGTAGCGCAGCACGTTCGAGCGGTTCCAGGTCGCGCCGACCCAGCCGGGGAAGCCCGAACCCTCGTCGTCGGGCGCCAGGGCGTTGCCCATCCAGGACGCCACGGCCACGTCGTAGGTCGCGGTGTGCCGGAACGCGTCCGCGGCCAGGCGCTGGCGGTCGGCCAGGGTGAAGCCGCCCTCGCGCACGTTCTCCAGCACCCAGTCGTAGCGCGCGGGGTCGACGACCACGGCCACGTTCGCGTGGTTCTTCGCCGACGCGCGCACCATCGCCGGGCCGCCGATGTCGATCTGCTCGACGCACTCGTCCGGCGAAGCACCGGACGCCACGGTCTGGGTGAACGGGTACAGGTTCACGACCAGCAGGTCGAACGGCGCGATGTCCATGTCGCGCAACTGCTGCGCGTGCGTCTCCTTGCGCAGGTCCGCGAGCAGACCGGCGTGCACGCGCGGGTGCAGCGTCTTCACGCGGCCGTCGAGGCACTCGGGGAACCCGGTGACCTCCTCGACCGGCGTGACCGGCACACCGGCGGCGGCCAGCACCTTCGCGGTGCCGCCGGTCGACACGATCTCGACTCCGGCCGCGTGCAGGCCGGTGGCCAGTTCCAGCAGGCCGGCCTTGTCGGAGACACCGACCAGTGCCCGACGGACCGGTCGCCTCTCGGCGGGAGTGCTCACGGAATGCTCACCTTTCGTCCGTTCACGGTGCAGCCCTCGCGGGCCAGCCTGCCGACCGTCTCGACGAGCAGCCGGCGTTCGACGACCTTGATGCGTTCGTGCAGGGTCTCCTCGGTGTCGCCGGGTTCGACGACAACGGCCTCCTGCGCCAGGATCGGCCCGGTGTCCACGCCCGCGTCGACGAGGTGCACGGTCGACCCGGTCACGCGCACGCCGTAGTCCAGCGCGTCGCGGACGCCGTGCGCGCCGGGGAACGCCGGCAGCAGCGCGGGGTGGGTGTTGATCATCCGGCCGCCGAAGCGGGCCAGGAACTCCGGCCCGATGATCTTCATGAAGCCGGCGGACACGACCAGGTCTGGCTCGTGCGCGGCGACCGCCTCGGTCAGCGCGACGTCCCACGCGGCCCGGTCGGCGTGGTCGCGCAGCTTGACGGCGAAGTGCGGGACGCCCGCCCGTTCGGCGCGCTTGAGGCCCTCGATGTCCTCGCGGTCCGCGCCGACGGCGACCACCTCGATCGGGAGGTCGGTGGCGTCCAGCAACGCCTGCATGAGGGTTCCGGAACCGGAGACGAGCACGACGACGCGCGCCGGTGTGGGAAGCCGAAGTTCGGTGCTCAGCGTCTACTCCTGGTCTTGCAGCGGTGTTGCAGCAGCTCAGGGGCAGTTTAGGTCGTCACCGCCGCGGCTTGTCGTCCAGGTCCTCCTCCGGACCCATGCCGAGCATCTCGTCGAACTCCGCGTCGAAGTCTTCCTCTTCCACCACTTCGGGTTCGGAGCTCTTGTCCTCGTCGACGGGCTCGTCCTCGGCGACGTCGTCCTCGTACTCGTCCTCGTCCTCGTCGGCGACAGCTTCGTCGGCGACGGCCTCGTCGTCCTCGTCGTACTCGGCGTCAGCGTCGTCGTCGTACTCGGCTTCGTCGTACTCGGCCTCGTCGTCGTCGTAGTAGTCGTCGTCGAGGTCCTCCTCGACCTCGAACTCGTCGGCCGCCACGACTTGGAGCTGGTCGGTGAGCTCGTCGTCCTCGAAGACGACCTCCTCGTCCACGGCCTCGGCGTCCTCGACGAAGTCCGGCTCGACGAACTCGGCGTCCGCGGCCACGACCGGCTTCACCCGCGCCCCGGCGAGCCACGCGACGAGCGCTCCCGGCACCAGCACCCACAGCGCCACGAGCAGCCCGAGCAGGCCGGCGGGGATGGTGACCGGGTCGAACGCACCACCGGCGAGCCGCCCGCCCGCCGTCGCGGCGAGCACCAGGCTGCCGACGGCCGCGGTGATCGCGGCGACCAGCACCGCCCGCAGCCGCGACGTGGGCCGGTCGGACACCTTGCGGCAGGTCCACCCGACGAACGCGCCGATCAGCGGGGGCACGACGAGCACGGCCGGGCTGAGCAGGTGCTCACCCTCCGGCATCGCCGCGAGCAGCGGCACACCGGGCACCTGACCACCGGTGAACGTCAGCGGCGTGACCTCGACCAGGCCCATCGAGAAACCGGAGCCCGCGACGTAGGACAGGCCGGCGACGACGGCGTTCGGCAGGTAGCCCAGGCACAGCAGCCACACGCCGAGCCCGACACCGACCGACGGACCCGCGTCGGCGAACAGCTCCGCGGTCTTGGGCCACGAGATCGCGAGCCCGGCCGCCACCGCCAGCGCACCGGCGCTGAAGAGCGCGAACAACGCCATGAAGCCGGACCGCAGCCCCTGGAACGCCACCGGGTCGAGCTTGTCGAACACCAGCTCCACCAGGCCGCAGCGGCGGGCCACGCCGACCGTGGCAGCGACACCGGAGACCGCGGCGCAGCCGAAGAACGCGACGGCCGGCGTCGCGCGCACGAGCCCGTCGTCGCCCATCAGCAGCGCGATCATGCCGCCCACCACCGCGTGGGCGCCGGAGATGCTCAGGACCACGGAACGGGCCTGCAGCGGTTCGTAGAGGCCGAGCCGGTCGGCGGTGCCCGCGGCGGTCCTGCCGACCAGCAGCATCAGCAGCGCCGTCGGCAGCAGCGGCAGCACGCCGAGCTGGCCCGCCTCGAAGCGCAGCGGCACGTGGTGCGCGGCGAGCCAGGCGGGCGCGGCGCCCGTGAGCACGCCGGCGGTGTCGAAGTCGGCGTACGTGGCGGTGGCCGTGATCAGCGCGAGCAGAGCGGCGACGGCGGCGTAGCCGACCACCACCGAACCGACGGCGGCCGCGGCGAGGACGCGCATGCGTTCGGCACGCGAGAACTCCGGCGGGCGCACCGCCGTCACCTCGCGGGTCACGTCGCGTTGCAGCACGGGCATTTCCCCACTGTGTCAGGCCGGCTGGTCCATCCGGATGAGGCTCGCCGCACGCAGGAGGGGCGGCACCGTGGTCCGGTACCGCCCCTCCTGCGTGCGGCGTCTGCAAGTACTACCAACACGAAGTCGGTGGTACTTGCAGACGCCCCAACTGCTTACTGCTGCGGGCCGCCGAAGCCACCGGGCGGCGTGCCCGGCGAACCGAACTGGCCCGGCTGCGGCATGAAGCTCGTCTGCTGCGGCGGCTGACCCGGCTGCTGGGGCTGCTGCGGCTGCTGACCGAACTGCTGTTGCTGCTGCGGTGCCTGCTGCTGCGGCTGCTGGCCGAACTGCTGCTGCGGAGCGGCGTGCTGCTGCTGGTGCTGGTGGCCCTGCTGCGGGAACGCGCCCGACTGCGGGTTCCAGCCACCGGGCTGGCCCGCGTACGGGTTCGCCGGCTTCGGGTCGAACTTCACGATGCCCTCGCCGAGCAGCAACGCCAGCACGAGCGCGGCGGTCTGCAGCAGCGAGACGATCAGCAGCACGATCGCGAGGCCGTCGACCGACGAGGCCTTGATGATGCCCTGGAGCAGTTCCAGCGTCTGCACCGCGGCGAGCGCGGCGGCGACCGGCAGGAACCTCGGGGCGTTCGGCAGGAGCGTGAGAGCGGCGAGCGCGGCGGCCGCCAGGATCCACGTCACGCCGCCGACGCTGTCGGAGAAGGCGAGCAGGTAGGCGACCAGGCCGAGACCGGCGCCCACCATCGGGAGGATCATGCCCAGGTTGAGGTTGCTCGCGCCGGGAGCGGCGCTGGGCTGCTGCGGTGCCGGACCCGGCGGCTGCTGTTGGGGTGCGCCGTAAGGCACGGACATGTCGAGGTCTCCTCCTCCAGCTGGGTGAATCCCAAACGCTAG
Organism: Lentzea sp. NPDC042327; assembly: GCF_040647275.1. Classification (NCBI taxonomy): domain Bacteria; kingdom Bacillati; phylum Actinomycetota; class Actinomycetes; order Pseudonocardiales; family Pseudonocardiaceae; genus Lentzea; species Lentzea sp. NPDC042327. The sequence goes on along the minus strand of NZ_JBEZBX010000010.1, from coordinate 147,149 downwards.
TCGATGCGTGTGCTCAGACGATGACCGGATCACGCCGGTTCCGCCACACGAACCCGTCCGACCCGAAATTACCCCTGCCGCAAACGCACGCGGGGACCTTTCGTACTCAATGACGGTACGAAAGGTCCCCGCGTGCGGTTCAGCTCAGACCGGCTCGGGTCAGAGGGCGTTCATGATCTCGCGCATGAGGGCGGCGGTCTCGGACGGCGTCTTGCCGACCTTGACGCCGGCGGCCTCGAGGGCCTCCTTCTTCGCCTGCGCGGTGCCCGCGGAGCCCGAGACGATGGCGCCGGCGTGGCCCATGGTCTTGCCCTCCGGAGCGGTGAAGCCCGCGACGTAGCCGACGACCGGCTTGGTCACGTTCTCCTTGATGTACGCCGCGGCGCGCTCCTCGGCGTCACCACCGATCTCACCGATCATCACGATCGCGACGGTCTCCTCGTCGGCCTCGAAGGCCTCCAAGGCGTCGATGTGCGTGGTGCCGATGATCGGGTCGCCACCGATGCCGATCGCGGTGGAGAAACCGAAGTCCCGCAGCTCGTGCATCATCTGGTAGGTCAGCGTGCCCGACTTCGACACGAGGCCGATCTTGCCGCTGCCCGCGATGTTCGCGGGGATGATGCCGGCGTTCGACTTGCCGGGGCTGATGATGCCGGGGCAGTTCGGGCCGATGATGCGGGTCTTGTTGCCCGTCGCGACGGCGTGCGCCCAGAAGTAGGCGGTGTCGTGCACCGGGATGCCCTCGGTGATGACGACGGCCAGCTCGATCTCGGCGTCGATCGCCTCGACCACGGCGGCCTTCGAGAAGGCCGGCGGGACGAAGATCACGGTCACGTTCGCGCCGGTGGCCTCCATGGCCTCCTTGACGGTGCCGAAGACCGGGAGGACGGTGCCGTCGAAGTCGACCTTCTCGCCCGCCTTGCGCGGGTTCACGCCACCGACGATGTTCGTGCCGGACGCGAGCATGCGCTTGGTGTGCTTGGTGCCCTCGGCACCGGTCATGCCCTGGACGATGACCTTGCTGTTCTCGTTGAGGAAGATAGCCATCTGACTCAGACCCCCGCAGCCGCGAGCTCGGCGGCCTTGGCGGCCGCGTTGTCCATCGTGTCGACAACGGTCACCAGCGGGTGGTTGGCCTCGGCGAGGATCGCGCGGCCCTCCTCCACGTTGTTGCCGTCCAGGCGGACGACGAGCGGCTTGGTGGCCGAGTCGCCGAGGATCTCCAGCGCCTTCACGATGCCGTTGGCCACGGCGTCGCACGCGGTGATGCCGCCGAAGACGTTCACGAAGACCGAGCGGACGGCCTCGTCGCCGAGGATGACGTCCAGGCCGTTCGCCATGACCTCGGCGGACGCGCCGCCGCCGATGTCGAGGAAGTTCGCGGGCTTCACGCCGTACTGCTCACCGGCGTACGCGACGACGTCCAGGGTGGACATCACGAGACCGGCACCGTTGCCGATGATGCCGACCTCGCCGTCGAGCTTGACGTAGTTGAGCCCCTTCTCCTTGGCCTTGGCCTCGAGGGGGTTCTCCGCCTGCTTGTCGACCAGCTCGGCGTGGGCCGGGTGGCGGAAGCCGGCGTTCTCGTCCAGCGTGACCTTGCCGTCGAGGGCGATGACCTTGCCCTCGGGGTCGCGGACCAGCGGGTTGACCTCGACGAGCGTGGCGTCCTCCGCGACGAAGGTCTCCCACAGCTTGACGATGACGTCCACGACCTGGTCCTTGACCTCGGCCGGGAAGTTCGCCGCGTCGGCGATCTCGGTCGCCTTGGCCTGGTCGACACCCTGGATGGCGTCGATGTGGATCTTCGCGAGGGCCTCGGGCTTGGTGGCCGCGACCTCCTCGATGTCCATGCCGCCCTCGACGCTCGCCATGGCGAGGAAGGTGCGGTTGGCGCGGTCGAGCAGGAAGGAGAAGTAGTACTCCTCCGCGATGTCGGAGGCGGGCGTCACCAGCACGCGGTGAACGATGTGCCCCTTGATGTCGAGGCCGAGGATGGCGGTCGCCTTCTCCTCGGTCTCGTCGGCGTCCTTGGCCAGCTTCACGCCGCCGGCCTTGCCGCGGCCACCGGTCTTGACCTGGGCCTTGACGACGACGGGCTGGCCGAACTTCGCGGCGATGGCCTTGGCGTCGGCGGGGTTGGTGGCCACATCGCCCGGCAGTACCGGGACGCCGTGGGCGGCGAAGAGGTCCTTCGCCTGGTACTCGTACAGGTCCACTCGGGTCTCCTGCGACGTCGGTGTCGGAACACCGCGCCTGGGTGGTCCTCAAGGGGCCGTCAGAACCCACTTGACGCGGCTGGGCCCAGACACTATCGACCTGCGCCTACTGCTCGCACGCCACTCCCGGTGAGGTCGGTCTCAACGGCGGTGAGGTCGATCACGCGTGCATGCGTACGTGCGTTCCAGCGCCCCTGCGGAAGCCGGGTGCGAGCCTTCTCACCTGCTCGCGCGAGCCGCCATCGAGCCCGCCGCGACCAGGAGCGCGACCACGGACGCGAGCGCCAGCCACGTGCCCGGTGCCGCGGTCACCCCCTCGACCCGGTCACCGGTCAGCGGCAGCTCCAGCGCGCGGACGCCGACGAGCACGGCCGCACCGGCCAGCACCGCCGCACCGCGTTCCGGGCGGGACCGCAGCGCGAGGACCAGGCCGGTGACGACCAGCAGCAACGCGGCGACGAGCGTCGTGGAGACGATCGGGTCGTAGTTGCCGAGCAGGTCCGGCGGGGTGTAGCCGGCGGCCTTCATCGTCGGCAACGCGAACGCGCCCACGGCGAACAGCCCGGCCAGCAGCACCGCACCCAGCTCTGCGACCGGCACCTGCTCGGCCTTGTGCTGCTCGGCGCTCTCGCGTTCGGCACCGCCCGCGACGGCCGCGCACACCAGCGCGATCAACCCGAACGGGTAGACCGCGGACATGAGCCAGAAGCCCGGCGCCGGCTCGGCCAGGCCGGACTGGCTGGCCAGGCTCACCGTCTGCACGGAGAACACGGACGCGAGCAGGGTCGCGTAGACCGTGAAGACCAGTGCCGGGCGGACCCGGCCGGCGGCGGCGCGCACGAACATCAGCAGCCCCAGCACCGCGAGCACCAGGCCGGTCGGCCACAGCAGCCGGGCCGCGTAGGCCACCGGTGCCTCGCCGTCGACCACGATCAGCGGGGAGAGGGCGCCCACGACGGCGGCGACGGCGGCCAGGAGGGCGAACACGCCCGTGGCCGCGTGCAGCCGGTGCAGGGCGGGCAGGGCGACCTGCTCCGCCGCCCCGTCCTTCTCACTCCTGTCCGCGCGCGCACCGCGGAACGACAGGAGCACCAGCACGACGGCGACCAGCACCGCCACGACCGGGCCCCAGGTGACGCCGAGGCCGTCCGCGAACAGGCCGGCGGCCAGCGACGGCACGGCCACCGCGGCCAGGCCGAGCGCCACGCCGAGCATGCCGCCGCGGCGCGTGTCGGGGTCGGACGAGCTGCCGGTGAGCGCGGCGACCAGCGGTGCGGCCACGGCCAGCAGCAGCCCGCCGACCAGCCCGAGCACCGGTAGGTCCCACGGGCTGCGCGGCAGCAGGTAGACGTCGGAGGAGCTGAACGGCTCGCCCAGCAGCGCGATGGCGGCGAGCGCGGTGACCGGCAGCAGGACCGCGAGCTGGCGCGGCGCGTCTTCCTCCTCGTCGGCGGGCACGCCGAGCCGGCCCGCCGCGAGCAGACCGCCGGCGAGCACCAGCGCGTGACCGAGGACGAGGACCCAGAGCCCGGCACCGGTCGGCGGCGCCACGAGCCCCGACGGCCGGAACAGCTCAGGCCTGCTCACCGTCATCGTGTGACCGATGATCTGCAGGTCGCCGAGCAGCCGTCCGGGCGCGAACGCACCGACCGCCGCGAGCACCGCGGCCGCGACGAACGGGCGGCCGCGCAGCCACAACGCCCCCGCGAGCGCGGGAGGCAGCAGCGCGAGCACGGCCAGCAGCGGCCATGACGTGTACGCCGGCGCACTGCCGTCCACGACGCCGAGCAACGGCCCGATCGTCGCGAGGAGGGCTCCTGCCGCGGCGAGGCCCCACGCGACGCGCAGCCGGGTGACCGCCGGTGTCTGGTTCTCGAGCTCGGTTCGAGTCATCGCGGGCGAACCTAGCAAGACCACACCCCGCCGCCACGCCGACGCCCTGGCGGAAGGCGGTGGTCCCCCAGGTGGGCGGACGAACGGACGCACCTGTTCACGCAGGTGAACGAAGCCCGTTGAGACGGGACGCGTTCGCTTGTGGAAAAGGGCCGCTGGGTACTCCTTTCCGGTGAGATCATCACTTACCGTCGCCCCCATGAGCGACAACGGCCGGTCGTGGACGGGGCGTCTCGCCGACGCCGTTCTCGATCGCGCCGGCCGAGGTGTGCACACGGCCCGCGACATCACCGAAGAAGCCAAGGTCGCGCTGCGTGCGCTGGCCACGCCCGGCGGCGTGCGCGGGGCGGCGATGGAGGCGGTCTGGCTGACCGCCCACGCCGTGCTCTACCCCTGGGGTGCCGTCACCGAGCAGCTGCGCCCGGACGGCCACTTCCGGCACTACCGCACCGACGGCCTGCCGCCCCGCCAGCGGGGGCTGGTGGTTTCGGCGATGGACGCGGCGGGCACCCCGATCGTGTTGGTGCACGGCATCGGGGACAACCGCTCCGCCTTCGCGGTGCTGTCGGGGGCGCTGCGGAGGCGGGGCTTCGGGGTGGTGCACGCCGTCAACTACAGCGTGCTGACCGCGCTGACCGGCGACGTCCGGCGGTCGGCCGCCCTGCTCGGGGAGCAGATCGAGCGGATCTGCGAGCAGACCGGTTCCGACCAGGTGCACGTCGTCGGCCATTCACTCGGCGGTCTCATCGCCAGGTATTACGTACAACGGCTGCACGGCGACTCACGAGTGCGCACGCTCGTGACCTTGGGGACTCCGCACAACGGCACTCTCACCGCCTATCTGATGCCGACCTCGCTGACCAGGCAGCTGCGCCCCGGTTCGGAGCTCCTCTCCGAGCTCGCCGAGCCCTGCCGGCCGTGCCGCACCCGGTTCGTCGTGGTCTGGTCGGAGATGGACCAGGTCATCGTCCCGCAGCGCAACGCCCGACTGGAGCACCCGTCGTTGCTCGTCGAAGAGCACCAGATACGTGATTCAGGTCACCTTTCCCTCCCGGTTGACACGAGAACGCTTCACGTCGTTGTTACCGCCATCACCCGTATGGATGACTCGTCAACTCACCCCATCGCCGCCGGTGGGGAGGCGTGTCACGCGCCCGGGCTGACCGACCGTCACAGTTGACAGTTGAAACTTGCTGGTCGCCGCCCATTCGGTCGACATAACGAACTGGGGTTTGCCCTCCGGCGCTCGCCGCCGTTACTGTCCCCCGGTCCGTTGTCACGGTCTGGTCACAGAAGGACACCGAGTCAGAACCCCGAAATCTGACTCACCGGGAATCCCCCGCCCGGCAGTCCACCCGACCAGGCTCCCCGAAGGCGGAAGGGCAAGCTTTGAGTCACCACCGCTCCCCCGGCGGCTTTGAACGCACTGCGCTTGAAGAGGCAGTCGACCGCGCTTCCACGCGCACCGTCAGCTCGCACCGGCTCCCCCCGCCGCCGTCGGCGCTGCGCGGACGCATCGTCGTCGCCGCCGTCGCAGTGGGCGCCTTCGCCGCAGCCGGCGCCGGCCAGATCGGCCAGGCAGCCGCGGACGAGGGCAAGGACGTCCAGCTCGCCAACCACACCGGCGGCGCCGCCACCTTCGACGGCATGGGCGGTGACACCGCCTCCGCGCCGCAGATCCTCGCGGTCTCCAAGACGACGTCGGAAGGCTCCGCGGAAGCCGCGAAGCTCCTGCGCAGCCAGCAGCTCACCGTCCAGCGCGAAGCCGCTGAGGCCGAGAAGAAGCGCCCGAAGTTCGTCCGCCCCGCCGCCGGCGAGTTCACCTCCGGCTACGGCGGCCGCTGGGGCACCATGCACCTCGGCATCGACATCGCCGGCCCGATCGGCACCCCGATCCTCTCCGCCGCCGACGGTGTCGTGATCGAGGCGGGTCCCGCCTCCGGCTTCGGCCTCTGGGTCCGCGTGCAGCACGCCGACGGCACCATCACCGTCTACGGCCACGTGAACGACTACAACGTGAGCGAGGGCCAGCGCGTCAAGGCGGGCCAGCAGATCGCCCGCATGGGCAACCGCGGCTTCTCCACCGGGCCCCACCTGCACTTCGAGGTCTGGGAGCCGGGCGGTCAGAAGATCAACCCGCTGACCTGGCTGAACCAGCGCGGCGTCACGGTCTGACCGGTTCCGCAGGTTCGTCCGGCGGTGAACTACGGCCCAGCGGCCTCCTGAGGGGCTTTCCGGGTTTGAGCCAGGTGCTGTGGTGGTACGGGTCGCTCCAGGCGTCCCTGGGGCCTCAGGAGCCTCAAGCGCCACCGCAGCCGCGCTCGTGCCGGACGAAGTGAGCGACCGCCACCCGCCAGACCGAGCACATCCGCCTGCGCCACCGCCGCCCGCACCCCCGGCAGGCCCCGCTCTCCGTCGTCTCGTGGAGGCGCAGGAGCGCCCGCCAGGCCTCCACGAGCATGACCGCGTGCTCTGGGTTCCCACTCGCGCCGGCTTCGAGCCGCGCGAGATCGCCGAACACACGTTCGCGCAGAACCTGAGCAAGTACGTGATCCACCGCGAGCACTCCCGCCGAGTCGAGTTCCTCATGCGGTCGATTGTGCTCAGGGGGTCTGACAATTTCGGCGCACCGCGCCCCACCTGCGAAAACGATGCGGCCGGACCGCTCTCCCGTTCGGTCCGGCCGCACCTTCGCCGCGAAGTTGGGCCCCCGCCGTCCCTTCGCTCCCCTTCGTGCGCGAGCTGCTCCTGCTTGCCCCGGACCGCCCCGAACGTTCCGATGGCCGTGCTGCTTGCGACACCCACATAGACGCACGGGGTTGCGGGTCGTTGCGCAGGTTTTCCGAATTGCTGTGAATTTGGTCAAGCGCAACTCAAGTCGCAGGTCAGACGGGGTGCGACCGGTGTCCCGGCTGTCACCCGGACAGGTGAAGTCAGCGGAACGCCCCGCCGAGCGCGCGGGTGCACGGCGCCGAAACAGCACGCGCCGCCAACGACGGCGTTGGCGGCGCGGGTGTGCTGGCTCGTGCGGTCAGAGCTTCGTCATCGGCACGCTGCCGATGAGCATCAGGCGGACCGTGCCCGAGCCGCCGAAGTCGATCGTGGCGGTGGCGCGCAGACCCGCGCCGTCGACGGCCACGACGCGGCCCAGGCCGTACTTGTCGTGGGTGACGCGGTCCCCCACCTCCAGCTTCATCGCCGGGGCGTCCTTCCAGCCCGCCTTGCCGGGGGCGGGGCGGGTGAGGCCGCGGGAGGCGATGCCGCCGCTGGAGGCCGCCGAACGGCCCCAGGTCGTGGCCGCGGCGGGGGCGGAGCGGGAGGGTTCCACGCGGCGCCAGTCGATGAGGTCCTGGGGGATCTCGCCGAGGAAGCGGGAGGCCGGGTTCGCCGAGGGCTGGCCCCAGGCGGAGCGGACCAGTGCGCGGGAGAGGTACAGGCGGCGCTGGGCGCGGGTGATGCCCACGTAGGCGAGGCGGCGTTCCTCGGCCAGCTCGGCCGGGTCGCCCAGGGCGCGCATGTGCGGGAAGACGCCGTCCTCCCAGCCCGTCGAGAAGACGACCGGGTACTCCAGGCCCTTGGCGGTGTGGATGGTCATCAGGGTGACCACGCCGTCGGACTCGGCGTCGGGGATCGAGTCGGCGTCCGCGACCAGCGACACGCGCTCCAGGAACGCGGGCAGCGACGGCACCGGCTCCGCACCCTCGGGGAGCTCCAGCTCGGTGAACTCGCGGGCCACCGTGACGAGCTCGTTCAGGTTCTCCACGCGGGTGTGGTCCTGCGGGTCCTCGCTGGCCTCCAGCTCGGTGCGGTAGCCGGTCTGCTCCAGCACCGCTTCGAGGATGTCGGCCACGTCGTCCTCGCGGGCGACCATCTCACCGAGCGCGTCCATCATCTCGACGAAACCGGCGATCGCGTTGCGGGAGCGCGGGTTCAGCATCGGGACGCGGTCGTGGACGGCCTCGCGCAGGGCCGCGGCGAAGCTGATCCGCTCGCGTTCGGCGTAGGCGGAGACGCAGGCCTCCGCCCGGTCGCCGATGCCGCGCTTGGGCACGTTGAGGATGCGGCGCAACGACACCGTGTCCTCGGGGTTGGCCAGCGTGCGCAGGTAGGCCAGCGCGTCGCGGACCTCGCGCCGCTCGTAGAAGCGGACACCGCCGACGACCCGGTACGGCAGGCCGAGGCGGATGAAGATCTCCTCGAACACGCGCGACTGGTTGTTCGTGCGGTAGAAGACGGCGATCTCGGAGTTGTTGACCTCGCCGCCGTCGACCAGCCGGTCGATCTCGTTGGCCACGAACGCGGCCTCGTCGTGCTCGTTGTCCGCGACGTAGCCGACGATCTTCTCGCCCTCGCCGAGGTCGCTCCACAACGTCTTGTCGCGGCGGTTCGCGTTGCGCGAGATCACCGCGTTCGCCGCGGTCAGGATGTTCTGCGTGGAGCGGTAGTTCTGCTCGAGCAGGATCGTCGTGGCGTCCGGGTAGTCCCGCTCGAACTCCACGATGTTGCGGATCGTCGCGCCGCGGAACGCGTAGATCGACTGGTCGGCGTCGCCCACCACGCACAGCTCGGCCGGCGGGAGCTCGCCGCCCGCCTTGCCGACGAGCTCGCGCACCAGCGTGTACTGCGCGTGGTTCGTGTCCTGGTACTCGTCGACCAGCACGTGCCGGAAGCGGCGGCGGTAGTGCTCGGCCACGTCCGGGAACGTCTGCAGCAGCTCGACCGTCTTCATGATCAGGTCGTCGAAGTCGAGCGAGTTCGACTCGGTCAGCCGCCGCTGGTAGACGGTGTAGACCTCGGCGACGCGGCGCTCCAGGTCGTTCGTCGCCTGCGCGGTCGCCGTCTCCGGGTCGACCAGCTCGTTCTTGAGGTTCGAGACGTGCACGGCCAGCGTGCGCGCCGCGTACTTCTTCGGGTCGAGGTCCAGGTCGCGGGCGACGAGCGTGATGAGCCGGCGCGTGTCGTCGCTGTCGTAGATCGAGAAGTTCGACGACATGCCCAGCGTCTTCGCCTCGCGGCGCATGACCCGCACGCACATCGAGTGGAACGTCGACACCCACATCGAACGGGCGCGCGCGCCCACCATGTCGGCGACGCGCTCCTTCATCTCCGCGGCGGCCTTGTTCGTGAACGTGATGGCCATGATCTCGCCGGGGTGCACGTCGCGCTCCGCCAGCAGGTACGCGATCCGCCGGGTGAGGACGCGCGTCTTGCCGGAGCCGGCGCCCGCCACCACGAGCAGGGGCGTGCCGGCGTGCTCCACGGCACGGCGCTGCGCGGGGTTCAGGTCGTCGAGCAGGTGGCCAGCGCGGGAAACGGGGGGACTTGAGGGCAAGTCGAACAAGGCGCTCATCGTCCATCCACGGTACCGGGCGGCACCGACAAATCCGGTACCGCCCGACCATGTGTTCGACGAGCAGGTTCGATCAGGTGCTCGTGTCGACCTCGTAGGCGACCCCGGCATGGACGTCGTCGTGGCCCGCGCTCTCGGCGTAGACGTCGATGCTGTCCGTGTGGTGCTGGAGCCCCTTGGTGCCCAGCGTCAGCGTCGGGAACGCCTCGTCCGGCACCGCGAGGAAGTCGGCCTGGCAGTGGACGCCCTCGACGCCGGGACCACCCGCGACGTCCCAGCACGTCCAGTGGTCACCCTCGTAGCCGGTGACCTCCAGCTCGTCAGTCGGGAACGAGACGCGGACGTACAGGTCGTCGACGTCGACCGCCGACCGGTTCGTGATGTCGATCGCGAAGCCGCCCGCGTACCCGCCCCTGACCTTCCAGGTGCCGTCCGGCCCGACCAGCCAGCCGGAGGTGGGCGTGAGCGCGACCGACGCGAAGCCGGTCTCCGCCTGAGCGGCGGGAACGGTGAAGGCGGACAGCACGAGGGCAGCAGCCACCCCGAGCACGTACTTCATGAAGACCCCCAGGTCACTGTGTGAGACGCCGAAGCGTGAACGGCGCGACATGTGGCACACTACGTCCATGCGCGCGACGTTCTTCGAGTTTTTCTACGGGACCCGGACTCCGGCTCCCGTGGTCGTCCAGCGCTGACGAAGCCACCACGAAGCCCCGGAGTCCTCGGACCCCGGGGCTTCGTCGCTTCCGGGCCGGGACTCAAGAAGAGTCGAAAGGTCACCACGATGGAATCCACCACCACCGCCGCGTCCGACATCACCGAACTGCGCGAGGAGATCGACCACCTGGACGCCGAGATACTGCGGCTGGTCCAGCGCAGGGTCGAGATCTCCAAGATCATCGGCGCCGCGCGGATGGCGGCGGGCGGCACGAAGATCGTGCACAACCGCGAGATCGACGTGCTCAACCGCTACAAGCCGCTGGGCCCCGAGGGCAAGGACCTCGCACTGGTCCTGCTCAAGATGGGTCGCGGCCCGCTCGGCAGGTAGTCGCCCACCGGCCCGGCGTCACAGGACGCCGGGCCAAAAAGGCCGCAGCGCCGCGAGCACCCGTTCGAAGTCCGCGTCCACGAGCTGGTCGTCGTCCGGCACGTAGGCCAGCGGGTCCTCCAGCAACGGCTCCGGCAGCCGCAGCAGGCCCTCCACCAGCGCGTGCAGGCACAACGCGCCGTACCCGCGCAGGTAGCCGCCCTCCTGCGTGAGCACGACGCGCGTGCCGAACGCCGCCACCCGCCGCCCGATCTCGCGGTACCCGGCGGCGGTCAGGTTGTGCCGGCCGTTCGGGTCGAACGCCGACCCGTCGAACCCCGACGCGCACACCAGCAGGTCCGGTTCGAACGACCGCAGCAACGGGAACGCGATCTCGTCCAACGCGCGCAGGTACGCCGTGTCGCCCGCACCCAGGGACAGCTCGATGTTCACGTTCCGCCCCTGCGCGCCCACCTCTGAGGGGGCGCCCGTCTGCGGGTGGTTCGCGCCCCACGCCCCGTGCCGCATGTGCACGGAGACGGTCAGCACGTCGGACCGGTCGTAGAACACCTCCTGGGTGCCGTTGCCGTGGTGCACGTCCCAGTCCAGCACCGCGACCCGCAGGCCCTGGCGCCGCGCGGTCTCCGCCACCAGCGCGGCGTTGTTCACGAAGCAGTAGCCGTCCGCCACCGCCGGCTGCGCGTGGTGGCCGGGCGGTCGCACGAGCGCGTAGGCCAGGGGTGCGCCGGACTCCAGCGCGGCCAGTGAGGTGCCCGCCGCCGCACGGACCGCGTTCCACGTCTCGGGTCCGACGACCGTGTTCACCTCCAGCGGCACACGCTCGGACACCCGCAACGAGTCCAGGTACGAAGCCGAGTGCACGCGCAGAAGCTCGTCCACGGACGCATGGCGCCCCTCGTGCCACCGGAGGTGCCCGGCCACCGGGCCGTGCATCAGCGCGTGCCGGAACGTCCGCAGCCGCGCCGCGTTCTCCGGGTGCGGCTCCGGCACGTCCAGCCACGGCCAGGAGCCCGGCAGCTCCCACAGCCCCTCGCCGGCGTCGTGCTCAAGGCAGTCGTCGTGCCAGAACATGTCCACCCGAATCGGATATCAGGGCGATCACGGATGGTCCACCGGAAAAATCCGGGGGCACACTGGAGGCATGGGCCTCATCGCCGCACTGATCGCCATCGCCGGCCTGCTCGCCGCCTTGGCGCACGACGCATACCTGGGCATGCTTGGCTCTGCCGCCGGCAAGAAGGGCGCGGCCGGAGCACCTGTCGCGCAGTTCGTCCGCAGCCGCTGGAAGGCGGCGATCATCACCACCGCGGGTGCCGTGATCGGCTTGTTGATCACCGGCGGTGACACCCTGGGCGCCGACGTCATCGGTGCGCTGATCGCCGGCGGCAGCGGTCTCGCGGCCCTGAACGGCGTGCAGCGCACGCAGAAGCAGTTGAAGAGCGGCCAAGCTCAGCTGCCTCCGCGGTAGAAGTTCACACCTCCGGGTGTCACTCGTCCTGAATTACCCCTTCAGGTCGCTTCCGCACGTCCGAACGGCCCTACCCTGGTTGCGTCGCAGAGGGGTGTCGGGATGGACGAACAACCGGGCAAACATCGTCTCGACGACTGGGTCGCACACGAACGACCCGTCGTCGGGGGCGACCGCATCCCACTGCCCCGCAGCCGCCCGATCGACCCGATCGCGGACACCGACGGGCTGCGCAAGTTCAACATCGGCATGGTTCCCGCGTCGGTCACGCCCCCGCGCACCTGGAAGCGGGCGGCGTGGTTCGCCGTCGTGTCCTCGGTGCTCGTGCTGGTCGGCCTGAGCGTCGCCGCGGCCAAGCTGGTCAGCGGCGGCGGCCAGGTCGAGCGGATCGGCCTGCCCGGCTACCCGTCGGACGTGCCGCTGATCTCGGCCCTGCCGACGGCGGTCAGCCCGACGTCCGCGACCACCGCCGGCACGCGGACGTCCCCTGCGAACACCGGCCGCGGCAACCCCGTCCCCGGCACGGGCGGCGCCACACCCGGCTCCGCGGCGCCCCGCAGCAGCGGCCAGGGCGCCCCGACCGGCAGCGGCACCAAGCCGCCCGGCACCGCAGCGCCCGTCATCACCACCGTGCCGCTCTCGCAGGCGCCGGCGGTCGACGGCACCGAGATCGCCCAGCGGACCGAGGACTTCTACCGGGAGATGACGGCGAACGCGGACACCGCGCTCGCCCTGACCACCGACACCGTGCGCGCGAACGCCGGTTCGCTGCTGGAGGGCCGGCTCGCCGACATCTCGCTGATAGAGGTGGAGGAGATCGTGGTCGACCCCGGCAAGGGCCTCACCGTGAGCCTGCTGCGGCTCACCAAGAAGGACGGCTCGGTCAGCCAGGAGAAGCGCGAGCTCAGCTTCACGCTCGGCGAGCTGCCGCTGATCAGCGGTGAACGGTTGAAAGCCGGCGGGTGACCGGCACTCAAGGTCCGGCCCCGAGCTACCGACCGTAGTAGGTAACACCTTCGAGCGAATCCACGGCTCCGCTGGACGCCACAAACGGCTGAAGTCCGTCGAGAAACTGGCGTTGCCGCGTGAGGCCACGGTACGTCTTCAGGTGACCACGGACAGTACGGAGGACCAGGACAGTGCAGCGTCCCGCGACGACCGGACGACGTCACACCCGTGCCGGGTCGATCAGCGTGGCCGAGCTGATCAGGCAGCAGCCGGGCCCGATGCGCATCCCGTCCGCCGAGGAAGCCGCGACCGACGCGCTCGTCACGTCGTTGCTCGGCCCCACCGAGCCCGCGCCACCGGCCGGACCCGGCCGCCGGCGCCGTGCGGGCGACAGCCGCGCCGCCCAGGTCGCGGGCGTGCTCACCGGCGCGATCGTCCTCGTCTCGTCGATCGCGGGCGCGGCGATCCTCGCGGGCAGCCGCCCGCCGAACTCCGGCGTCCCGTTCACCGAGCGCCCCGTCGCGCTGTCCGGTGCGCAGGCGCTGCGCCCTGACCTGCTGTCCGCCCAGCTGCCGAGCGAGTACACACCGCCGCGGACCGCTCCCGAGGTCCCCATGCCGCAACCGTCCGCGCTGCTGCTGACCTCGCCCACGCGGTCGGCGGACCCGTCGGCCGGGCCGTCGGCGGAGCCGTCGGGAGAGCCCGCCACGCCGCTGGTGTCGACCGGCCCGCAGCCGCAGGTGGACGTGGTGAAGCGGTTCTACGAGCTGCTCACGACCAAGCCGGGTGCCGCGGCCAAGCTGCTCTCGCCCGACCTGGTGGGCACGAACCCGCGGGAGTTCGTCGAGTCGTGGGGCACGATCCGCACGGTCAACGTCGACCAGACCTCGCTGCGCCCGAACGGCAGCGTGCTCGCCGTCGTCTCGATGCAGGAGTGGAACGGGAGCTGGCTGCGCATCGAGCAGCTCTTCTGGCTCACCGACACCACTCAGCCGCGGATCATCGGCACCGAGGTCCTTTCGGCGCAACGGAGCTAGCCCGCCGAGTCGGGCCGCGCTCAACCCCATTCGCCGTTCGCAGTCGAACGGTGACCGCTCGTCGCGAAGATGAGGTTCGATCGTGAAAATTCCCCCAAAGGGGTTACATCTCGGGTCACGATTCGGTATCCATGTTTCCGCCAGTGCGCAAAGCAAGCCTGGAAGGGTGAACGAGCGGTGTCGATTGAGGACCATCGTCGGCGGTTGACCGGCTCTGCCGAGTCGACCGGACAGCTGTCGGTTGCCGAGCTGATCGCCCGCCGCGAGGCGGAGACCATGCCGATCCCGGTGATCACCGACGACATCACCCCCGAAGCGTTCGAGCCGACGATCAAGTTCAGGTCGGTGCGGACCCCGGACGCCAAGCACCCCGGCAGCAAGCCGCGCAAGCAGCCCGCCAAGGAGCTGCACATCACCGAGCTGCTGCGCCGCGAAGGCCGCGGTGACGACGCGCAGAGCAGCGGCTTCACCGTCGGCAAGCTGGCCGCGGCCGCCAGTGGTGGCGTCGTGCTGTGCGGCACCGTCGCGTTCGCCGCCTCCTCCTGGCTGTCCTCCCCCGACGAGCGCCCGCTCGCCCAGGTGCGGTTCGACGAGCGGGCCCAGGCCCGTGGCGCGAGCGCCGGCACCGAGGGCGTCGTGAAGCTGCCGTCGAACAAGACGCAGCAGGCCGACCAGACCGAGACAGCCGCCGCCGACCCGACCACCGAGCAGGTGCGGGTCGCGCCGTACACGCAGCAGCCGACCCAGCAGCGCCCGGCGCAGCAGCCGCAGGTCCAGCAGCCGACGCAGCAGCAGCCCGCGCAGCCCCCGACCGCGAGCACGCCGTCGTCGGAGACGCAGACCACCCCCACCACACCGAGCACGCCGCCGTCGAGCGAGACGCCTCCTCCGCCGCCGAGCTCGTCCAGCACGACCCCGCCGAGCAGCAGCACCACGCCCCCGCCGCCCAGCTCGTCGCAGACCCCGCTGCCCACGCCGTCGAACCCGGTGGACGTGAGCGTCGACCTCGGCGTGCTCGACCCGGTGCTCAACACCGTCGGCGGCACGGCCGAGCAGACCGTCGGCGTCTTCGACTTCTTCGCACCGGCTGAGTAACGCATCAACCCGGTAGCACACCGGTCGTACACGACAGGGGTACCCTGTGCGGGCACTCCGGACGACCGCTGACTACCGCACGAGGAGCACGAGCGTGGGACCTGCTGCCACCGCGGTCTCCCCTTCGCTGCGCGCCGGGGTGGTCACGTGACGACGTCCGACGCCACTGACGGGCGGCTGGTCGCCGACCGCTACCGCTTCCTCGACCGGATCGGCTCCGGCGCGATGGGCATCGTCTGGCGCGCCCACGACGAACGCCTCGGCCGCGAGGTCGCGATCAAGCAGCTGCTCCTCGCACCCGGCCTGGACGAGGCCGAGCAGGACGAGGCGATCCAGCGCGCCATGCGCGAGGGCCGCATCGCCGCCAAGCTCCACCACCCGAACGCCATCGCGGTGTACGACGTGGTCGAGGAGGACGGCGTCCCGTGCCTGGTCATGGAGTACCTGCCGTCCTACAGCCTCGCCGACGCGCTGGCCGAGGGCGGGCCGATGGACCCGGTCGAGGTCGCCAGCATCGGCGCCCAGTGCGCGGCGGCTCTGGCGGCGGCGCACGCGGCCGGCATCGTGCACCGGGACGTGAAGCCCGGCAACGTGCTGATCGCCGAGAACGGCATCGTCAAGATCACCGACTTCGGCATCTCGCGGGCCAGCGACGACATCACGGTCACCAAGACCGGCCTGATCGCCGGCACGCCCGCCTACCTGGCACCGGAGATCGCGCGGGGCCAGGACCCGACGCCGGCCTCCGACGTCTACTCGCTCGGCTCGACGCTGTTCGCCGCGATGGAGGGCGAACCGCCCTACGGGGTGAGCGAGAACACGCTCGGTGTTCTGCACGCCGTCGCGGCCGGCCGGATCAACCCGCCGACGGTCGACCACCCGCTCGCCGACACGCTGCTGTACCTGCTGAACTTCGAGGCCGACGACCGGCCGACGATGTCGCAGGCGCGGGAGCTGCTGGCGGCGGTCGCGAACGGCCGTGCGCCGTCGTTCACGGGCCTCGCTGCGGTGGCCGGACCCGACCCCACGGCGATCGTGGAACCCGAGCGGACGCGCATCGTCCGGGCGGCTCCGCGCACGTCGCCGCCGCGGACCGCTCCACCGATGGCGCCCGCGGCCAGGCCGCAGGACAACCGCCCGCTGGTGATCGCGGCGGTCGTGCTGGCGTTGTTGCTGGTCATCGGTGGTCTCCTGGTCGCGCTGGGCGTGTTCACCAAGGAGCAGCAGACGCCGTCCGCGCCGCCGGCGAGCTCGTCCTCCGTGGTGCCGACGACCACGACGGTGCCCGAGGTGACGACCACCACGCCCGAGGCAACGACGACGCGCGAAACAGCGCCCAGCACTACGACGACCACAACTACGACCACCACGACGACGACTACGACCACGACGCCGCCTCCGCCGTCGAAGCCTTCTTCGGTCGTGCAGACCACCACGACGGTGCCGCCTGTCACGACGACCACGACGAACGCCCAACAGGGTTAGGCACGGTTCGGCCGTAGTTATCTCGTAAGGTGGGTAACCGCACCGATGGGTGATGTGAACTCAGACGTGTGATGAGCCGTTGAACAGAGAGCAAGTGACCGCACAGCGGGGAGCAACTGTGACCGACGATGGCCGATTGGTCGCTGGTCGCTACCGATTGAGCCAGCGCATCGGTAGTGGTGCCATGGGCGTCGTCTGGACAGCACACGACGAGCGCCTGCACCGGACCGTCGCGGTCAAGCAGCTGCTCCTGCAGCCAGGGCTCGCCGACGGCGACGTGGACGAGGCGAAGAGACGTGCCATGCGCGAGGGCCGCATCGCCGCGCGCCTGCAGCACCCGCACGCCGTCGCCGTGTACGACGTGGCCGAGGACGACGGCCAGCCGTGGCTCGTGATGGAGTACCTGCCGTCGAAGAGCCTGTCCGGCGTCCTGTCCGAACGCGGCACGCTCCCGCCGCGCGACGTGGCCTCGATCGGCATGCAGGTCGCCTCCGCGCTGGCCGCCGCGCACAACGCGGGCATCGTGCACCGCGACATCAAGCCCGGCAACGTGCTGCTCGGCGACGACGGCACCGTGAAGATCACCGACTTCGGCATCTCCCGCGCGACCGGCGACGTCACCGTCACCGCCACGGGCATGCTCGCCGGCACCCCCGCCTACCTCGCCCCCGAGGTCGCCAAGGGCTACGACCCCGGCAGCCCGTCCGACGTGTTCTCCCTCGGCTCCACGCTGTACGCCGCGATCGAGGGCGAGCCGCCGTTCGGCCTGAGCGAGAACACCATCGCCCTGCTGCACAAGGTCGCCTCCGGCAAGGTCAACCCGCCGCGCAACGCCGGCCCGCTGACCGCGCTGCTCATGCGCCTGCTCCGGTCGGAGCCGGAGGAGCGCCCGACGATGGTCGAGGCCCGCGACGCGCTCGCCGCGGTCGCCAACGGCCAGGCCACCCCCGCCTTCACGCCCTCCGTGGTCGCCCCGACGCACCCGCCGTCGTGGCGCGGTGCCCCGGTCCAGCAGCCCCAGTCGGCCGCGACCCGCGCGCTCCCGCCCCCGCCGCCACCCAACGCGACGCGGGTCGACATGCACTCGCACGCGCCGCACACGCCGCCCCGCGCGATGCCGGCGCAGCAGCACCAGCCCCAGCAGCACCAGTCACAGCAGCAGCACCACCGCCCGGCTGCGGCACCGCAGTACTCGCAGCGCCCCAAGCCCTCCCGCCCGGCGCCGTCGTCGTCGTCGAAGAGCAAGAAGTCGACCGTCTACACCGCGATCGCGATCGTGGCGGCCGCGGTCGTCGGCATCATGTTCGCGAGCATGATCTCGAACGGTGGCGGCGGGAACAACGGCAACGGCAACAACAACGCCGGCGGCAACACCTCCACGCAGCAGACGACGGGCAACAACGCGGACCCGACGAACACGGAGAAGCCGAAGATCCTCGAAAAGGCAGGCGCGTGGAGCGCCAGCCCTTCGGTGGAAGAGCGGCAGGCGCTGCTGGAGGCCTACCTGCAGCTGGCCACCAGTTCACCGGAAGAGGCGTGGAAGATGGGCAACGCCGACTTCCAGGCCAACTACCCCGGTGGCATGGCCGGCTTCAAGACCTTCTGGTCGCCCTACAAGCAGGCCAAGCTGGTGAACGCCGACCAGCGGCAGGAGTTCTACTACGTCGTGGACGTCGAGGTCACGAAGAAGGACGGCACGAAGGCGACCATGCAGCGGCAGATCTCGCTGTGGTGGCGCAACAGCAACTTCTTGCTGAGCTACGACAAGCCGTTCGGCGGGGCGTAGTCAGGAGGCCCGCGCGGCTTTCTCCAGCGCCTCGGCCAGCGCGAGCACCGCGGGGTTCCACGCGGCCTCCTCGCGGTAGACGACGTGGATGTGCCGCACCGGTTCGGGGTTGCGCACCTTGCGCAGCACCACGCCCGGATGCGCGTAGCCCAGCCCGAGCCGCGGGATGATCGTGACGCCGAGCCCGGCCGCCACGAAGCCCTGCGCGGTCGCGTAGTCGTCGCTCTCCACCACGACCTGCGGTGCGAAGCCGGCGCCCGCGCACGCGTTCGGCACGAGGTCCTTGCACGGTCCGGAGGCGCCGCAGTCGGCGTAGATCCACGACTCGTCGGCCAGCTCGCCGAGGTCCAGGACGCGTTTGCGGGCCAGGGCGTGGCCGCGGGGCAAGACGGCGTAGAACGGGTCGGTGAGCAGGTGGCGGGCGACCATGCCGGCAGGGGCGGGCTCGTCGGGTTCCATGACCGTGATGGCGACGTCCGCGCGGCCGGCGGCGAGCTCCTCGAAGGGGTCGGCCGGCTCGGTGAGCTTCAGGTCGAGCTCGACACCGGAGCGTTCGGCGCGGAACTGGGCCACGGCGGGTGGCACGAGGGCGGCGCCGGCGGTGGCGAAGTAGCGGACGCGCAGGGTGCCCGCGCAGCCGTTGCGCAACGCGGTGAGGGCGCTCTCGGCCTCGGCCAGCTGTTCGGTGAGGCGGGCTGCGTGCTCGGTGAGCAGGCGGCCGGCGGCGGTGGGGCGGACGCCGCGGCCCACGCGTTCCAGCAGCGGGAGGCCCGCCTGCTTCTCCAGGCCCGCCACCTGCTGGGAGATCGCGGACGGGGTGTAGCCGAGGTTCGTGGCGGCCGCGGTGATGGAACCCGTGGTCACGACGGCCCTGAGGACCTGCATGCGGCGCACGTCGAGCATGCCCCGACCATACAGCGGTGCTTAAAGGTTATACACAACAATTAAATTGTCTTTACGGGTTGTGCGGCGCATCGTTGTCCGCGTGAACCAACGCGGAACGTTGATCAGGATGGGCGTGCTCGCCCTGCTGTGGGGATCCAGCTTCCTGTGGATGAAGCTCGCGCTGGGGAGCCTGTCGCCCCTGCAGATCTCGATCGTGCGGACGTTCTTCGGGGCGCTCGTGCTGTTCGTGGTGCTCGCCACCGCGCGGATGACCCTGCCGCGGAACCGGCGGATCTGGGCGCACATGACGTTCGTCGCGTTCTTCGGCAGCGCGGTCCCGTTCACGCTCTTCGCCATCGGCGGCCAGACCGTCGACTCCGGCGTGTCCGGGGTGCTCAACTCCACGACGCCGCTGTTCGCGCTGGCCATCGGGCTCGTGCTGGGCACGGAGAAGATCAGCGACCTGGTTCGCATGCTCGGGCTGGGGCTGGGCTTCGCGGGCGTCCTGCTGATCTTCGCGCCGTGGCAGCAGGCCAACAGCATCGCGAGCTGGGGCGCGGTCCTGTGCCTGGCCGGCGCCGCGAGCTACGCCATCGGTTACTCGTACGCGGGCCGCTACCTGGTCAACACGGGCGCCACCTCGACGCAGCTGGCGGCGATGCAGCTGACCACCGCGATGGGCATGCTGCTGCTGGCGCTGCCGTTCGGCGGCCTGCAGCCGCTGCACCTGCACTGGATCGGCGTGGTCGCCGTCATCGTCCTCGGCGTCGCCGGCACCGGTGTCGCGTTCATCCTCAACTACCGCGTCATCGCCGACGAGGGCGCCACCACGGCGACTACGGTCGGTTACCTGCTCCCGGTCGTGTCGGTACTCCTCGGAGCGGTCTTCCTCGGGGAGCAACTGAACGCAAGGGTCGTGATCGGGATGCTGGTGGTCCTGATGGGCGTCGCGCTGACCCGCCGGAAGCCCGTCTCGGCAGGTCAGGGCGTCTCACCAAACGAGACGCACGACCTGGTCAAACGCTGAGGTGTGAGACGTGCGTCTCCCCCAATAGGATGGTTCCGAGACGAATCGCGTCCTTATCGAGCTGCTGAGCCGTCTCCTCATTGTTGAAGGAGATGGACAACCGCCTGAGAAGGACATCGACATGAACAACGAAAACCTGAAGGTCGTCACCCGCACCACTTTTCACCTCCTCGCCCCCGGCGCGGCCCCCGCACCGGTGGAGGCGGAGCTGGTCTACGACCCAGAAGACCCCTACGCCGTCGCCATCGTGTTCCACACGGGCTCCGGCCGGGTCGAGTGGATGTTCGCCCGCGACCTGCTGGCCGACGGCCTGCTGACGCCGTGCGGCGAGGGCGACATCCTGGTCCGCCCGGCCTCCGACGACCCGGAGCGGGTGCTGGTCGAGCTGAACGCGCCGACCGGGTTCGCGATCCTGAGCGCCGTCGCCGAAGACGTGGCGACGTTCCTCGACAGCTCCTACGACGTCGTCCAGCCGGGCGAAGAGGACCTGTGGATCGACTTCGACCGGGAGCTGCAGAAGCTGGTCTCGACGCTCGACTAGTGCGCCTGCGCGTGCCGGTCGGACGGTGGCAGGGGCGCGGGACGAGGTGGCCAACCAGCTCGTCACCCGAGACCACCGACGGCATGGTGCCCGACGTCGTGGGCAGCGACGACGCACCAGGCACGGTCCCCACCGCGGCACCACGCGAACGGCTTCGACGGGAACCCCGCAAAGCGCGGACCCGACCTTGACTACTCTGGCGGTGTGACAACCGTCGGGGGCCGCTACACGCTGCTGGAGCGCGTCGGCAGCGGAGCGATGGGGGTGGTCTGGCGGGCGCGGGACCAGGTTCTGGCGCGCGAGGTCGCTGTCAAGCAGCTCGTCACCGGCGACCACCAGCGCGCCATGCGGGAAGCGCGCAACGCGGCGAGACTGCACCACCCGCACGCGATCGCGGTGTTCGACGTCGTCGGGGACGACGAGGAGCAGCCGTGGATCGTCATGGAGTACCTGCCGTCGCAGAGCCTCTCGGCGTTGCTCGCCGACAAGGGGCCGCTCAAGCCGGCCCAGGCCGCGCGGATCGGCGGGTTCATCGCCTCGGCGCTGTCCGCGGCGCACACCGCGGGGCTGGTGCACCGCGACATCAAGCCGGGCAACGTCCTGATCGGCCACGACGGCACGGTCAAGATCACCGACTTCGGCATCTCCAAGTCCAGCGGTGACGGCACGCTGACCGACACCGGCATGATCTCGGGCACCCCCGCCTACCTCGCACCCGAGGTGGCGCGCGGTGAGCACCCCGACGAGGCCTCCGACGTGTTCTCGCTCGGCGCCACGATCTACACGGCGATCGAGGGCGAGTCCGTCTACGGGCCCAGCGACAACAGCTTCGGCCTCATCTACCGGGCCGCGAGCGGGCAGCTGCGGGACGCCAAGAACGCGGGTGAGCTCACGCCGTTGCTGAACCGGCTGCTCGCCGCCGACCCGAAGGACCGGCCGACCGCGCAGGAGGCCGCCGACCTGCTGGCCGCCTCACCGCAGCCGTCGCAGCCGCTGGTGCTGCCGCCCGAGCTGCCCCGGCGCAAGCCGCCGAACCGGCGGATCCTGACCGTGCTGTCGCTCATCGGGCTGCTGGCGATCGGCGGTGGTGCGGCGGCCGCCTACTGGAACGGCACGGGCAACGACACCCCGGTCAACCAGAGCAGCTTCCCCAGGGACACCGGCGCCCGCTACTTCTCCGCCGCGGAGGCGGAGTCCTTCGTGCAGAACCACTACGCCGAGCTCCCGGCCAGGGCCGAGGTGGCGTGGCGCAACCTGCACGGCAAGGCCAGCGAGCCCGTGGACGTGTACCTGTCGCGCTGGTCGGGCTACCGGTCGGTCAAGTGCAACCCCTCCAGCACGCCCATCCGCTCGGACGGGCCGAACTGGGTGGTCACGGTCGACCTGAACCTCCAGACCACCGGCGGCCAGCTGCAGGCTGGCACCTACGAGGTCGTGGTCGCCGCGGTCAACAACGAGATGAAGATCGTCAGCATCATCCAAACGAGGTGAGCAGCAGCCAGAACGTGCCGCCGCCCACGACCAGGCCCATCGCCGTGCCGCCGAGCACCTGCCCGAGCGTGTGGTCGCCGAGCTGGACGCGCGACCACGACACCAGCGCGGCGGGCAGTGCGATCAGCAGCGGCCACGGGCCGTAGACGATCGCCAGCGTCACGACGGCGGCCCACGCCACGCCGGCGTGCAGCGAGATCTTCCACTTCAGCCCGAACGTGATCGCCATGCTGACGAGCAGCGAGGCGAACATGCTCCCGGCCAGCGCGAGCATGCTGGCCGGGGCGTCGCCCAGCAGCATGACCACGGTGCCGGCCGCGAGCGACGCACCCGCCGTGAGCAGCGGGACCAGCCGGCCCTCGCGGTTCGTGACGTGGTGGCCGTCCCACTTGCCCTTGCGCGCGCCGCGCACGATGACGGCCATGGGGATGACGGACGCCGTCACGGCGACGACGAGACCCCACAGCACCGTCTTCCACAGCCCGTCGGAGGCCGCGGCGACGATGAACGGCAGCAGGACGATCCAGACCCACGGCGCCAGCACCTCGGTGGCAGCGCGGGCGACCTTCGTGACCAAAGCCCCCGGGAACCCTTCAGACCAGTCGGCGGTCGGTGGCCCAGCGGGAGAGCTCGTACCGGTTGGAGAGCTGGGTCTTCCGCAGGACGCTCGACACGTGCGTCTCCACCGTCTTCACGCTGATGAACAGCTCGGACGCGATTTCCTTGTAAGCGTAGCCACGGGCCAGCAGCCGCAGGACGTCGCGTTCCCTGGGGGTCAGCAGGTCGAGCTCGGGGTCGCTGATCGGCGCGGCACCCGGCCGGTCGGCGAACGCGTCCAGGACGAACCCGGCGAGGCGCGGGGAGAACACCGCGTCGCCCTCGCTGACCCGCACGACCGCCTTGACCAGCTCCTGGCTGGAGATCGTCTTGGTCACGTACCCGCGCGCACCGGCGCGGATGACGTTGATGACGTCCTCGGCGGCGTCCGAGACCGACAGCGCGAGGAACGTGACCTCGGGGATCTTGGTCCGGATCTGCCGCAGCACCTCGGCGCCGCCGCCGTCGGGCATGTGCACGTCGAGCAGCACGACGTCCGGCTTGAGGTGGGCGATGCCCGCGACCGCCTCGCCGACGCCGCCCGCCTCGCCGACCACCTCGACCTCGTCGGTGATCGTGTCGAGCTCGGCACGCACCCCCGCGCGGAACAACGCGTGGTCGTCCACCAGGAACACCCTGACGCTCATGTCCTGGCCTCCGTCTTCCTCGGCATCTCGAGCTGCACCTCGGTCCCCTCACCGGGCGCGGTCCGCAGCCGCGCCTCGCCACCGTGCCTGCTCATCCTCCCCCGGATGCTGCCGGCGAGGCCATGCCGGTCCTCCGGCACGGTGTCGGGGTCGAAGCCCTTGCCCCGGTCGCGCACGAACACCGTCACCTTTTCGGGTTCCACCTCCGCGTACACGCTGACCTCGGCCACGCCCGCGTGCTTGGCCGCGTTGACGATCGCCTCCCGCGCCGCCTGCACCAGCGGGATCAGCCCGTCCTCCAGCTCGCAGTCGCCGACCACGACCTGCTGCACGGCGATGGCGAAGTCGTCCTCCACCTCGGCGCAGGCCTGGGCGATGGCCACGCTGACCGTCTGCGGCTGTTCGCCCACCTCACGGCCGTAGAGCCAGCTGCGCAGCTCCCGTTCCTGGCTGCGGGCCAGGCGCTTGACCTCGCGTGACGACTCGGCCTGCTTCTGGATGAGCGCAAGCGTTTGCAGCACGGAGTCGTGCAGGTGGGCGGCGATCTCGGCGCGTTCCTCGGTGCGGATGCGGGCCCGGCGCTCGGAGTCCAGGTCGCGCACCAGCCGCATCCACAGCGGCACGGTGAGCACGGCGACGCCGATCAGGGTCGCGAGCACGGAGAGCACGACCGTGGAGAGGTTCTGGAGGGAGTCGTTGGCGACCAGGAACGCGGCGACCCCCGCCACGACCAGGGCACCACCCGCCAGCGTCCGCACGATCCCCGTCTTCCCCTGGGCCATCGCCCCGTCACGCCACCGGCGCCGCTGGGCCTCGTCGGCCTCCCGCCACACGACGGCGGCCCCCACGAGCGCCACGGCGATCGGGCCGGTGATCCAGCCGCTCCAGCCGCTCGCACCGCCGTTGATCAGGCCGGTGAAGACCGCGACGCCGATGCCGACGGCCGCGAGCCCCACTGCCTGCTGCCACTCCTTGCGGTCCTGCTCGGTCTCGGGCTCCGCCACCGGCGACTGCGGGACGAACATCCACAGCAGCGCGTAGGCGATGATCCCCACACCGCTGAACGCGGCGAAGACGGCGAACACCAGGCGCACCCAGAAGACGGGTGCGCCCAGGTGGTTCGCCAGCCCGCTCGCGACGCCCGCGATCACCCGGCCGGTGCGGCGGCGGCGCATCGGCTCGATCCCTGCACTCACCACCTGATCGTCACACGTCCCGGCGGGTTGTTCATCAGGGATGACCCCGGTTCGCGGAATCAGGGCTGCTCCCTGATGTGGTTCGCGCTCCGGCAGCGCAACCTTGTCGTCGTGAGCGGGACTGAGAAGGCAATGCAGGGCGTGGCGGACACGCTCAGGGAGTTCTGGGCCCACCGGCCGGTGCGGCCCCGTGCAGGGCGGAAGCTCGGCGGCGTCGCCACCGGCATCGCCCTGCGCTACCAGATCGACCCGGTGATCGTGCGGATCGCCTTCGTCGCGCTCGCGTTGTCGGGCGGCGTCGGCCTGCCGCTGTACCTCGCGGGCTGGCTGGTGCTGCCGGAGGAGGGCGACGCGGTGTCGCCGCTGGAGGCGCTGGTCCACAAGGGACAGAGCGAGATGCCGCCGGCCAAGACGCTGTTCCTCGGCATCCTCATGTTCCCGGCGCTCGCCTTCACGTTCGGCAGCGGCGGCTTCCAGGTCGTCGTGACGCTGGCGGCGGCGGTCGGTGGCGTGTACCTGCTGCAGAAGAACCGGGGACACCTGCAGCCGGCGACGACGCTGGCCGAACCACCGCCGGTGCCACCGGTGCCGGGGGCACCGGCCTGGGACCCGCTGGGCGCCGCCCCGTTCGCGTGGGACCTGCCCGAACCAGCACCCGCCCCGGCCCCGCCCCCCGCACCGCGCCCGCGCAAGCCGCGGATCGGCCTGGCGACCCTGGGCGTGATGATGCTGGTGGTCGCCGGCTCCGCCATCGCGGCCCCGGTCGTGCCGTGGTTCACCGCGCCGCACGTCATCGGCCTGGCGATCGCCGTGCTGGCGGCCGGCCTGCTGGTCGGTGCCTTCACCGGCGGCGGTCGCGGCCTGGTGTGGCTGCTGGTCCCGCTGGCGGTGGTCGGCTTCGGCGTGACCGCCGTCGACTTCGACGGCCCCACCACGGTCAGCAGCATCTCCCCCACGCCCAAGACGCTCGACGAGGTGCAGGCGAAGTACTCGATCGGCGTCGGCAGCGTGCTGCTGGACCTGCGCGAACTGCCGGACTCCGGTTCGGTGCAGACCGCCGTGAACGCCGACCTGGGCGAGGTCGTCGTGCACGTGCCGAAGACCGCCGACGTCACGTTCACCTGCGACGCCACGTCCATCGGCGAGCTCGACTGCCTCGACCGCAAGGCGGAGGGCGGCGCCGTGCAGGTCGAGGGCAAGGACCTCGGCGACGACGGCGAAGGCGGCTTGAAGATCGACCTGGACGTTCGCACGAGCGTCGGAGAGGTGAGGGTGCTCCGTGGCTGAGCAGACTTCCGGACAGGCCGTGCGCCGCCGGATCGACGTGGTGGGCCTGGTGTTCGGCATCGGCGGGCTGCTGACAGCGGCCTACGTGCTGAGCGACGGGCGGTTCTGGTTCGACTTCCGGTGGGCGCTGGGAGGGACGGCGATCCTGGTGGGTGTGGTCCTGCTGACCAACTCACTGCGCCGGCGGCAGCGCTGACCGAACGGACGAGGCCCCCGGCGTCCTGCCGGGGGCCTCGTCACGCTTCCGGGTGACGAAGATCGATTCCTCCCTGCGTCGGACCGGCCGCTCCCTATGGTGCTGCCAGTTCGCCGCCACGAGGAGGGAGCCCATGGCCGACGGAAGCGGCAGCGCGGAAGCACCACTTGACGAAGGCTTGCCGTTCACAGCTCGTCAGGAGCAGTTCGGTCTCGCTTTCGTGAAGATGATCGCTGCTGCGGCCGACTGTTCGATCAAGTGGCACGCAACCGACTACGACGGCGTCGACATCACCATCTCGTCGTCGACCGAGTACGTGAAGTACTACTGCCCGGAGTTCGAGCTCCAGCTCAAGTGCACCACGCAGCACGACCGGCTTCGCGACACACACTCCACATGGACGACCTGGTGAGCAGCCCGTCACTCGACGACTACCGCGAACTCGCCGAAAGCCTCCACCCGCTGGCGGTGCAGCAGTACCTCGCTGCCAACGACTGGCAACTCGAAGCACAGGTTCCCGACGTCCGGCAGATCTGGCGCCTCCACGACCGAGCACGGGTGATGCTCCCCCTGGCAACGGACTTCGTCGACTTCGCCCAGCGCTTCCGCGACACCCTCCGGTCGTTGGCCACCGTGTACGACTGGGATCCGCAGCGGCTGGCCGAGCGGATCACGGTGACCCGTGCCGACCTGTTCTTCGTCCGGTTCGACCAGATCATGATCGACGGAACGCTGCCGTTCAAACAGGCGGAGAGAACCCTTGACGGCCTGTTCAAGATGATGAAGGCCGCTGCCACCTCGGCCGACGATCCGACGCATTCCCACCGAGGCCGCCGCTCCAGCACGGTGAACGACTTCCTGGACGACGACATCCGGCTCGGGCACACCAAGCGCGGCAGTTTCGTCTTCACGGTCGTCACCCGGCTCGGAGATCCGCTGCCCGATCACGAGGACGGCCCGGAGGGCCCCTTCCAGCGCCGCGTGATGGAAACGCTCGCCACGGGTCTGCACGCGGCCAGGGACCTCTCGCTGAGCTGGAACCCCGGTGCGGTCGAACGTGCCGCGGAACAGGGACTCAGCGCCAACCTCGTGGAGTCGCTCCAAGATCTGACGGAGTCGGACACCCTGCGCGAACTGGACCTCTCGTTCGACTGGGCGGCGAGCGCGCCGCCGCCGGAGGTCCCCTCCTCCCGCATCGTGATCAACCGCGATGCGATCGCGGGGCTGCCGCGTGTTCGGGAACATCTGGTGCGCCGTGAGGAACCGCCGAGCACCGAGACACTCGTCGGCCAGGTCCGCTCGCTGACGAGGGAGGAGTCGAGCGGCGACGACCAGGAGGAAACGACGATCGTGCTGAGCGCCGAGGTCCGGGGGCGCACACGAAAGATCCACATCCCGTTGAGCGGGGACGACTACGGCTGGGCGATCTTCACCCACACCAACGGACTGCCGTTCACGGTGACCGGCAACCTCGCTTTCGAGCGCGGCGCGTGGCGGTTGACCGGACCGGTCGCGGTCGACTCCAGTTTTCTCCGGCACCGGCAGCGCTGATCGAACGGACGAGGCCCCCGGCGTCCTGCCGGGGGCCTCGTCACGTGGTCACTCCCACTCGATGGTGCCCGGCGGCTTCGACGTCACGTCGAGCACCACGCGGTTGACCTCCGCCACCTCGTTGGTGATCCGGGTCGAGATCCGCTCCAGCACCTCGTAGGGCAGGCGGGTCCAGTCGGCGGTCATGGCGTCCTCGGACGACACCGGGCGCAGCACGACCGGGTGGCCGTAGGTGCGGCCGTCGCCCTGGACGCCGACGCTGCGGACGTCCGCGAGCAGCACGACCGGGCACTGCCAGATCTGCCGGTCGAGGCCTGCCGCGGTGAGTTCCTCGCGGGCGATGGCGTCGGCCTGGCGCAGGGTGTCGAGGCGGTCCTGGGTGACCTCGCCGATGATGCGGATGCCGAGGCCGGGGCCGGGGAACGGCTGGCGCTGCACGATGGTCTCGGGCAGGCCGAGCTCGGTGCCGACGCGGCGGACCTCGTCCTTGAACAGCGCGCGCAGCGGTTCGACCAGCTCGAACTGCAGGTCGTCCGGCAGGCCGCCGACGTTGTGGTGCGACTTGATGTTCGCGGTGCCCGCGCCGCCGCCGGACTCGACGACGTCGGGGTAGAGGGTGCCCTGGACGAGGAAGCGGTAGTCGCCCTCGGCCTTGAGGTCGCGCTCGGCCTGTTCGAACACGCGGATGAACTCGCGGCCGATGATCTTGCGCTTCTCCTCCGGGTCCGTGACGCCGGCCAGGGCGGTCAGGAACCGCTCGCGGGCGTCGACGGTCACCAGGTTGATGCCCGTCGCGGCCACGTAGTCGCGCTCGACCTGGGCGCGCTCGCCGGAGCGCAGCAGGCCGTGGTCGACGAAGACGCAGGTGAGGCGGTCGCCGATGGCGCGCTGGACCAGGGCGGCGGCCACGGCGGAGTCGACGCCGCCGGACAGGCCGCAGATGGCCTTGCCGTCACCGATCTGCTCGCGGATGCGGGCGACCTGCTCGTCCACGATGGACGAGGTGGTCCACTGCGGGCGCAGGCCGGCGATGTCGTGCAGGAACCGGCGCAGCACCTCCTGGCCGTGCGGCGAGTGGTGCACCTCCGGGTGGTACTGCACACCGGCGAACCGGCGTTCGGTGTCCTCGAACGCGGCGACCGGGGCGCCCTCGCTGGTCGCGGTGACCGTGAAGCCCTCGGGGGCCTTGGTGACGGCGTCGCCGTGGCTCATCCACACCGGGTGGCTCGCGGGCAGCTCCGTGTGCAGCGCGCCCGCCTCCGCGGTGACGCCGAGGTCGGTGCGGCCGTACTCGCGGGTGCCGGTGTGCGCGACCTCGCCGCCGAGGGCGCGGGCCATCGCCTGGAAGCCGTAGCAGATGCCGAAGACCGGGACACCGGTCTCGAACAGCTTGGCGTCGACCTGCGGCGCGCCCTCTTCGTAGACGCTCGACGGGCCACCGGACAGCACGATGGCCAACGGGTTCTTGTCGAGGATCTCGCTCACCGTCGCGGTGTGCGGGACCACCTCGGAGTAGACCTGGGCCTCGCGGACGCGGCGGGCGATCAGCTGCGCGTACTGGGCGCCGAAGTCGACGACGAGAACAGGGCGGTTGCTGGTGTCGGACACGGCCTAAGGATGTCATGCGCCGCAGGTCGGGCGCCTACCGGTGGCCGGGTTGACCAGGTGTTCGAGACCGGACCACCAGACGTGGGAACGGGTTGCGGTCCCCGGTGAGGTTGGCCACGCGGGCGGACCCCGAAGGCAGTCGCGCGCTCAGCGGGTGCCAACCGGCGGTCAGGGCCTACCGTGAGCCCATGGACGCGTTCACGCCACAACCGAGGCCGTGCTGGATCGCCGGCCGTCCCGAACAGGGCGAGCAGGCGCTGGGTGTGTTCCACCCGTTCGACGGCACCGAGGTGGCCTCGGTCGCCGTGCCGAGCCCTGACCAGGTGGAACGTGCCGTCGCCGCTGCCCACGCCGTGGCCCGCGAGTTCCGCAGAACACCGGCGCACGTGCGCGCGACCGCGTTGCAGCAGGTCGCGCAGGCCCTGACCGACCGCGCGGAGGAGATCGCCGAGACGATCACCGCCGAGAACGGCAAACCGCTCAAGTGGGCCGAGGTCGAGGTCCAGCGCGCGGTGAACACGTTCCGGTTCGCCGCCGAGGAGGCCCGCCGGTTCAGCGGCGAGGTGCAGCGGCTGGACACCGACGCGGGCGGCGAGGGCCGGATGGCGATCGTGCGCCACGTGCCGCGCGGTCCCGTGCTGGCGGTGGCACCGTTCAACTTCCCGCTCAACCTGGTGGCGCACAAGGTCGCGCCGGCGCTCGCGGTGGGTGCGCCGGTGGTTGTGAAACCCGCCTCGGCCACGCCGCTGAGCGCGTTGCTGCTGGGCGAGGTCCTCGCCCAGACCGACCTGCCGGAGGGCGCGTTCTCCGTGCTCCCGGTGCGGGGCAAGGACATGGAGAAGCTCGTCACCGACGAACGGCTGCCCGTCATCTCCTTCACCGGGTCGACGAAGGTCGGCTGGTCGCTGATGGACTCCGCGCCGCGCAAGCACGTCGTGATGGAGCTGGGCAGCAACGCCGCCGCCGTCGTCTGTCCTGATTGGACGGACCTGGACTTCGCGGCGCAGCGGATCGCGACGTTCGGCAACTACCAGGCCGGGCAGTCGTGCATCGCGGTGCAGCGGGTGGTCGTGGACCGGTCGGTGGCCGGGGAGTTCGTGCCGAAGCTCGTCGAGAAGGTCGCCGCGCTGCGGACCGGCGACCCGCACGACCCCGAGGTCGAGGTCGGGCCGCTGATCGACGAGGACAACGCGCGCCGCGTCGAGGAGTGGGTGCTGATGGCCGCCGACGCGGGCGCCAAGGTGCTCACCGGCGGCAAGCGCACCGGCGCGACGGTCGAGCCGACCGTGCTGACCGACGTGCCGATGGACGCGAAGGTGTGGCGCGAAGAGGTCTTCGGGCCGGTGCTCGTGGTGTCCGTGGTCGACGGCGTCGAGGAGGCGTTCGCGCAGGTCAACGACTCGAAGTACGGGTTGCAGGCCGGGGTGTTCACCCGTGACGTGCAGGTCGCGTTCGAGGCGGCGGCCGAGCTGGAGGTCGGCGGCGTGATCATCGGTGACGTGCCGTCCTACCGCGCCGACCAGATGCCCTACGGCGGCGTGAAGGGCTCGGGCACCGGGCGCGAGGGCGTCCGGTCGGCGATGGAGGACTTCACCGAGGAACGGGTGACCGTCCTGACCGGAGTTCAGATCTAGGCACGGGATCGCGCTACAGCCCCTGGGCGAACGCGAGCACCCGGTCGGGGTCGTAGCGGCGGCGCACCTCCCGCAACCGCGGGAGGTTGCGGCCGTAGTAGGCCCTCGCCCAGTCCGGCATCTCCGGGTCCACGTAGTTGACGTACCCGGTGGTGCCGGTGCCGAGCCCGTCGCGCAACGACGCCAGGATCCGCCGGCCCTCCGCCTCGGTGCGGCCGTCCACGACGTTGACGTAGCACTGGGCACTGGCCTTGGCCCGCCGGTGCGGGAACGCGGTCGCGTCCGGTGCGACCCGGCCGAGCGCGCCGCCGAACGAGTCGAACTGGATGCGGTACCGGCTGCCGCCCCGCAGCAGCTCGTCGACGCGGGAGCCGGGCACGTGCTCATAGGCCATCCGCGACGACGCCACGAACGCGGCACCGGTCTCGTCGCCGCCCGCGTAGAACCGCATGGCCTCCAGGTAGGTCAGCTCCTCGACGACCCGCTGAGTGCCCTTCGGCATCCGGTCGAGCAACGGGTGCAGGTCCTTCGCGGGACCGAGGTAGGTGCCGCCGACCGCGGTGCTGGTGGGCGTGCCGGAGAGCGTCTCGCAGATCGCCCACAGCTCGTCCGGGGCGTCGGCGAACCACTCCTGCCACGCGTCGACCACGTCGGCGGTCGCGCCGTCCGGGTACAGCAGCAGGAAGCGGGTGATGTCCGGCGCGGGCACGCTGCGGAACGTGAACGACGTGACGATGCCGAAGTTGCCGCCGCCACCGCCGCGCAGCGCCCAGAACAGGCCGGGCTCGGAGTCCGCGGACGCCGTGCGCACGCAGCCGTCCGGCGTGACGATCCGCGCGCTGAGCAGGTTGTCACAGGTCAAACCGTACTTGCGGCCGATCACGCCGATGCCGCCGCCGAGCGTGAGACCGCTGATGCCGACGGACTTGCAGGTGCCACCCGGCACCGCGCGGCCGCGTGCGCCGATGGTCTCGTAGAGGTCGCCGAGCCGGATGCCGCTGCCGACCCGCACGTCGGTGCCGCGGAAGCGCACGTCGTTCAACGCGCTCACGTCGACGACGAGGCCGTTCTCCGGCACCGAGTAGCCCGCGTAGCTGTGCCTGCCGCTGCGGGCGGCGACCGGGATGCCCTGGTGCGAGGCGAAGTCCAGGCACGCCTGCACGTCCTCGGTCCGCACGCACCGGGCGATGGCGGCCGGCCTGCGGTGGGCGTAGACCGTGTTGAACGGCAGCCGCAGCGCGTCGTAGCCGGTGTCCTGCGGCAGGACGAGCCGCTCGCCCAGCCTGCGCCGCAGCCTCCCCCAGTCCGTGTCCGCCGCGGCGGTGCCACCGATCCCCATGCCCGCGACCGATAACCCGGTTCCCCGTAAGAAAGTCCTTCTGCTCATCCCCATGTGGTCCAGTTCACCAGCCCAGCGCGCGACGCGTCACCTCATCGCTCGCCGCGGTGCCGGCGACGTGACCGTCCGGCCTGATCAGGCGGCCGTCCCGCACCAGGAACCCCGGCCCGGCCACGCGAGATCCCGCGATCAGCTCGCCGCCATCCGTGGTCAGCGGGGAGTCGGTGTAGGCGAACGGGGTGAACAGCTTGCCCGAGTCGATGCCCTCACCGGACTCCAGCGCACGCTGCCGTTGCGCGCGCTCGTCGTCGTTGCCCGGCACCAGGAAGCGCATGGTGGCGCCGGTGATGCGCAGGTTCTCGTCGGCGGCGGCACCGCGCTCGACGTCGTAGGACCGCAACAGACCCGGCCCGGCCTCGCCGTTGCGGTCGGCGGCGATCTTCCACGCCGCGTTGTCCGCGTCGCAGATCCCCGAGTTCAGGCCGCGCGCGCCGAACGGGCTCATGACGTGCGCCGCGTCGCCCGCGAGCAGGACCCGGCCGACGCGGAACGTCGCCGCTCGCCGCTGGTGGAAGCGGTACGTGGACTGCCAGACGACCTCGTACGGCTTGTCGCCGACGATCGCGCGGAGGTGGTCGTCGGTGAGCTCGACGTACTCGGCGACCTGCCAGTCGATCCGCCACACGCCGTCCGGTTGCGGGTGCAGCAACACCTGGCGGCCTGGGTTCCACGGCGGGTCGAAGTAGAAGCGGCGTTCCGGTGCCGGGAAGTCCAGGTCGACGCGCACGTCGGCGATGATGAACCGGTCGTCGAACGAGAAGCCCTCGAACGGCACGCCGAGCAGCCGCCGCACGGTCGAGTGCGCGCCGTCCGCGGCGATGCAGTGGGTGCCGGCGATTCCGTCCGATGTGGACACACCGTCGGCGTCCCAGGTCAGGCCGGTGACCTCGTGGCCGTAGCGCAGCTCGACCAACGGCTCGGCGCGGACCCGCTCCTCCAGGATGCGCTCGACGACGGTCTGCGGGGTGTTCACGAACGGCGGGAAGCCCGCTGCCGCCGGGAAGGTCAGGGTCGCCACCTCGCGGTCGCGGTGGTAGGTCCGGCCGGTGTACCAGGTGACGCCGGCGTCGGCCACGGCCTGCCCGGCGCCGACCCGTTCGAGGACCTCCAGCACGTCGCGCTGCACGCAGATCGACCGGCTGCCCACGCGGGACCGCTCGGTGGCCTTCTCCAGCACCACGCTGGGCACACCGGCGCGGGCCAGCAGCAGCGCCGCCGTGAGCCCGACCGGGCCCGCACCGACGACCAGCACGGTCATTGCAGGGCGTCCCAGACGGCGCGGTCGCGGCGCGCGGTCCAGATCTCCGGCCAGTCCTTGCCGTCGCACTCGTCCCAGTAGCGCTGCACGTCGAACGGCAGGCAGTGCTCGAAGATCGGCCAGCGGCCGTACCGGGGCGCCAGGGTCTCGCGGGCCAGCTCGAAGGCCTGCTTGAGCGTGCCGCCCTCGGCGTGCACCCCGCCGACCGTGCGGCGCAGCTCGTCCAGGAAGTGCCTGCTCTGCGCGATCGCGGCCTCGACCTCGATCCGGTCGCGGGCCACCTTGCCGCGGCCACCCACCAGGACCTCGGCGCCGAGGTCCTCCACGTTGTCCAAAGTGGACGTCGCCCACTCGTCGTGGAACGCGTCACCGGTGTAGAGCGCGGCCTGCGACTCGACCAGGTCGCCCGCGAAGAGGATGCGCTGCTGCGGCAGCCACGCCACGACGTCGCCCGCGGTGTGGCCGCGGCCCAGGTGCTGCAGCACGAGGTCGCCGCGTTCGCCGCCGAGCGGGATGGTCATGCGGTCGGAGAACGTGAGCGTCGGCCAGGTCAGGCCGGGGATCTCGGCCGGCTGCTCGAACAGCCGCGGCATGCGGCCGTACTCGCTCTCCCAGTCCTGCCGGCCGCGTTCGGCGATCAGGACCCGCGTCATCTCGTGCGCCACGACCTCCTGCGCGTCGAACGCGCTGGCGCCCAGTGTGCGGACGGCGTGGTAGTGGCTCAGCACGAGGTAGCGGACCGGCTTCTTCGTGTGCTTGCGCAGGGTCGCGAGCCAGCGGCGCGCGGCCGCGGGGGTGGCGCGCGCCTCGAAGCAGATCAGGAAGTCGTCGGCCTCGATCGCACCGACGTTGGGGTCGCCTTCGGCGGTCAGGGTGTAGACGCCCTCGGCGAGCTCGACGAAGACCTCGTCCTTGTCGGCGAGGTCCGCGCTGGAAGCGAACGGCTTCTTGGCCATGCCTCCACGGTAGCCAAAGTGATCGAGGTCAGGACACCTCCACGATCGGCAACCGCAGCGCGGCCGGGGCCTGCTCGGGGACCGCCGGGGTGCGCGGCTTCGCCGGGTTGATCCGCCGGTACGGCTCGCCCTGCGCCGGCCGCTGGTCCCGCTCACCCTTGTTCGGCCAGAGCGAGAACGCCCGCTCCGCCTGCGCGGTGATGGTGAGCGACGGGTTCACGCCGAGGTTGGCGCTGATCGCCGCACCGTCCACAACGGACAGACCGGGGTAGCCGTGGACCCGGTGGTACGGGTCGATCACGCCCTCGGCCGGGGTGCTGGAGATGGCGCAGCCGCCGATGAAGTGCGCGGTCAGCGGGATGTTGAACAGCTCGCCCCAGGTGCCGCCGGCGATGCCGTCGATGTGCTCGGCCGCGAGCAGGTTGGCCCGGTGGCCGGCCGGGATGAACGCCGGGTTGGGCTCGCCGTGGCCCTGCTCGCTGGTGAGCTTGCCGCGCTTGAGGAACGTGGTGATGGAGTTGTCGAGGCTCTGCATCACCAGCAGGATCACCGTGCGCTCGCTCCACCGGTGCACGCTGAGCAGCCGCAGCAGCTTGAGCGGGTGCTTGACCGCTTCGCGCAGGAACTGCAGCCACCTCGGCACGCTCGCCGAGCCGTCGGTGGCGAGCGTCTGCAGCAGGCCCATGGCGTTGCTGCCCTTGCCGTACCGGACGGGCTCGATGTGCGTGATCTCGTCGGGGTGGATCGAGCTCGTGATCGCGACACCCCTGGTGAAGTCGTTCTGCGGGTCCACGGTGTACCGCCCGGCCCCGATGATCGCCTCGGAGTTGGTGCGGGTGAGCTCGCCGAGCTTGGCCGAGATCTTCGGCAGCGTGGTGGCCCTGGCCCGGTGGAGCAGCTGCTGCGTGCCCCAGGTGCCGGCCGCGACCACGACCTGGTCGGCGGTGAACGTGGCCCTGGCGCGGCCACCGGTCTGCTTGGCCTGGACCGTCCACCGGCCACCGGACTCGCTCAGCCCGGTCACCGTGGTCAGCGGGAAGACCTTCGCCCCGAGCTGTTCCGCGAGGTAGAGGTAGTTCTTGACCAGCGTGTTCTTGGCGCCGACCCGGCAGCCGGACATGCAGCTGCCGCACTCGGTGCAGCCGGTCCTGGCCGGTCCCGCACCACCGAAGTAGGGGTCCTCCGCCGGCTTGCCGGGTTCGCCGAAGAAGACGCCGACGGGC
The DNA here is from genome assembly GCF_040647275.1 of Lentzea sp. NPDC042327. NCBI lineage: Bacteria > Bacillati > Actinomycetota > Actinomycetes > Pseudonocardiales > Pseudonocardiaceae > Lentzea > Lentzea sp. NPDC042327. The sequence goes on along the minus strand of NZ_JBEZBX010000010.1, from coordinate 111,324 downwards.
GTGGGGTGGTAGCTGTCCTCGACGCCCATGTCCTTCGCGACCTTCCGCATGACGACGTCGCTCGGTGTCGTGGTCGGGTTCGTGACCACGCCCAGCATCCGGCTCGCCTGGTCGTAGAACGGGTCGAGCTCGGCCTGCCAGTCGGTGATGTGCGCCCACTGCCGGTCCTCGTAGAACGGCTTGAGCGGCCGGTACAGCGTGTTCGCGTACACCAGGCTGCCGCCGCCGACGCCCGCCCCGGCCAGCACCATCACGTTGCGCAGCAGGTGGATGCGCTGGATTCCGAAGCACCTGAGCTGCGGCGCCCACAGGTACCTCTTCAGGTCCCAGCTGGTCTTGGCGAACTCGTCGTCGGCGAAGCGACGGCCGGCTTCGAGCACGGCGACGCGATAGCCCTTCTCGGTCAGCCGGAGCGCGGCCACGCTCCCGCCGAACCCGGAGCCGACGATGACGACGTCGAAGTTACCGGCGAGTTCACCCATGTACCGGAGAGTAGGCGTTACTTCGGGTAACGCCTAGTCCCCCATCGATTCAGAGTCAGAGGACCAGGCCCTCGATGACCCACACCGAGAACGCCACGACCAACGCCATGATCACCAGTCCACCGCAGATGAACAGCGCGAGGGCCTTCCAGCCGATGCTGTTCTCGTCAGCGGTCTCCTCCTGCACCTCGTCGACCTCGGGCTCCTCGACCGTGTCGACGCTGCTGTTGTCCTTGCCGAACAGGGCATCCAGTTCCACGCACTACAGGACGCACGGGACACCGGTTCGGTTGCAAGATCAGCTCTGCGCCCAGGCCGCGACCGGGAGGCTGAGGTAGACGCCCACGTCGAGCAGGCCGGTGGCGTTCACGACGGCCGTGCACAGACCGTCGACCCGGTCCTGCCGGTTGGCCGCGCGGCTCTCGAACCACTTCGACCTGACCTCGACGACGATGTCCATGCCGGTCGAGTCGAACGGTCCGCGCGGCCGGAAGCGCAGCTCGACGTCACCGGGCTGGAGGTTGCCGTCGTAGGGCTCCTCCGGGCATTCGACCGCCACCGAGACGGCGTGCGGGAGCGTCGCGGCGAGGTCCTTGAGCAGGGCGTGGGGGATGTGGGGGGCGTACGTGATCTCGACGAGCGGCACGGGACCCAGCAAAGCAGAAGGGCGCGTCCCAACCGGAACGCGCCCTTCCGCAGCAGACGACTAGCCCCGGATGGTCAAGCCGACCTTCTGGAACTCCTTGAGGTCCGAGTAACCGGTCTTCGCCATGGCCCTCTTGAGCGCGCCGAACAGGTTCGTCACGCCGCGCGGGTCCGACGACGGCCCGAACAGCAGGGTGCGCAGGTCGAGCTCCTGGTCCACGGCCTCGGCGACGAGGCTGCGCGGCACCGACGGGTGCGCCGACGACGCGGTCCAGTACAGGCCCTGACCGGGTGCCTCGGTCGCGGCGGCGAGCGGCTCGCCGAGCATCACGGCGTCCGCACCGCAGGCGATGGCCTTCGCGACCTCGCCGGAGGTCTGCATGCCGCCGTCGGCGATGACGTGCACGTACCGGCCACCGGTCTCGTCGAGGTAGTCGCGGCGGGCAGCCGCCGCGTCCGAGATGGCCGTGGCCATCGGCACGCCGATGCCCAGCACCGAGTCCGTGGTCGTGACGCCGGGCGAGTAGCCGTAGCCGACGATCACGCCCGCCGCGCCGGTGCGCATGAGGTGCATGGCCGTGCGGTAGTCGCCGACACCGCCGGCGATCACCGGGACGTCGAGGTCCGCGATGAACGACTTCAGGTTCAGCGGCTCACCGTCGCGCGACACGTGCTCGGCCGAGATGATCGTGCCCTGCACGACCAGGATCTCGACGCCCGCGGCCAGCAGGTCCGGGGTGAGCTCGGCGGCGCGCTGCGGGCTGACCCGCGCCGCCACCGTGACGCCCGACTCGCGGATCTGCTTGATCGCCTCGGCGATGAGGTCCATCCGCAGCGGGGCGGCGTGCAGCTCCTGCAGCACCTTGACCGCCGCTGCCGGGTCGTCGCTGTCCTCGGTGGCCTGCACGAGGCGGAACAACGCCTCGTCCACGTCACCGTGGCGGGCCCAGAGGCCCTCGGCGTTGAGCACGCCGAGTCCGCCCAGCTCGCCGATCGCGACCGCCGTGCCCGGCGACACGATCGCGTCCGTCGGGTGGGTGATCAGCGGGATGTCGAAGCGGTAGGCATCGATCTGCCACGTCGTGGAGACGTCCTTCGACGACCTCGTCCGACGCGACGGGATGATCTCGATGTCGTCCAGCTCGTAGGCCCGCCTCGCGGTCCGGCCCATGCCGATCTCGACCAGATCGCGCACCTGTTGTTCTCCTTCGTCCGGGGGTCTGGGGGCCGCCCCCAGAGAAAACACGGCGGGCGAGCGCGGTCCGCGCTTTCCGCGGACGCACCTCACCCCTGAGCGAACAGCCGACAGACCTTAACGGGTCGTGTAGTTCGGGGCCTCGACGGTCATGGTGATGTCGTGCGGGTGCGACTCCTTGAGCCCCGCCGCGGTGATGCGCACGAGCTGCGCGTCCTGCAGCTCCGCGATCGTGCGGGAGCCCGTGTAGCCCATCGCCGCGCGCAGACCGCCGTTGAGCTGGTGCACGACCTGCGACAGCGGGCCGCGGAACGGCGTGCGGCCCTCGATGCCCTCCGGGACCAGCTTGTCCTCGTTGAGCACGTCGTCCTGGAAGTAGCGGTCCTTCGAGAACGACTTGTTCTCGCCGCGCGACTGCATCGCCGCCAGCGAGCCCATGCCGCGGTAGGTCTTGAACTGCTTGCCGTTGACCAGGATCAGGTCGCCGGGCGCCTCCTGGGTGCCCGCGAGCAGCGAGCCGAGCATCACGGCGGACGCGCCGGCCGCGATGGCCTTCGCGATGTCGCCGGAGTACTGGATGCCGCCGTCGCCGATCACCGGCACACCGGCCGGGCGGCACGCGAGGGACGCCTCGTAGATCGCGGAGATCTGCGGCACGCCGACACCCGCGACGACGCGCGTGGTGCAGATCGAGCCCGGCCCGACACCGACCTTGACGCCGTCCGCGCCCGCGTCGATCAGCGCTTGGGCGCCGGCCCGCGTCGCGATGTTGCCGCCGACGACGTCCGTCGAGTCGCCGAGCTCCTTCTTGATGCGCGCGACCATCTCCAGCACGCCGCGCGAGTGGCCGTGCGCCGTGTCGACCATCAGCACGTCCACGCCGGCGTCCGCGAGCGTCATCGCGCGCACGAACGAGTCCTCTCCCACGCCCACGGCGGCGGCGCACAGCAGGCGGCCGTCCGGGTCCTTGGTGGCGTTCGGGTACTGCTCGGTCTTCACGAAGTCCTTGACCGTGATCAGGCCCTTGAGCTTGCCGTCACCGTCGACGATCGGCAGCTTCTCGACCTTGTGCCGGCGCAGCAGCCCCAGCGCGGCCTCGGCCGACACGCCGACCTGCGCCGTGACCAGCGGGCCGTTGGTCATGACCTCGCTGACCTTCTTGGAGTGGTCGAGCTCGAACCGCATGTCGCGGTTCGTGATGATGCCCACCAGCTTGTTGTTCGAGTCGGTCACCGGCACGCCGGAGATCCGGTAACGCGCGCACAGCGCGTCGACCTCGGCGAGCGTGGCGTCCGGCGAGCACGTGACCGGGTCGGTGACCATGCCGGCCTCGGACCGCTTCACGGTCTCCGCCTGCCGGGCCTGGTCCTCGATGCTGAGGTTGCGGTGCAGCACGCCGATGCCGCCCTGCCGCGCCATCGAGATCGCCATCCGGCCCTCGGTGACGGTGTCCATGGCGGCACTGGCCAGCGGAACCTTGAGGCTGATGTTGCGCGAGATCCTGGTGCTCGTGTCGACGCCGCTCGGGACGACGTCCGACTCGGCAGGCAGCAGGAGCACGTCGTCGAAGGTCAATCCCAGCATCGCGAACTTGCTCGGGACTCCGTCAGCGTTGAGCTCGCTGGTCATGGCGGGTGGCTTGCCTTCCGTCGTGCGGCACCTCCCGTCCCTGCGTCCGGTTTCCGCAGGCGGAGGCGGTGCTGCCCATGGTATCTGGACGTATCCCGGGGTACGGCGGGTACCGTGCGGGGTCGTGCCGCACGACGCGTTGCCACCAGACCCCTTCGCGGGCGACCCCGAGGACCCCGCGCGCGCTCTCGGTGAGCCCGACCACCACGACCACGACCCGATGGACGACGAGGAACGCGCCGAGCTGGTCAGCGACCTCAGCGACCTGGCCGTCTACCAGGCCCTCCTCGAACACAGGGGCGTTCGCGGCATCGTCGTGGACTGCGGCGAGTGCCAGGAACCGCACTTCCACGACTGGGCGTTGCTGCGCGCCTCGCTCGAACAGCTCCTCGCCGACGGCCGGATGCGGCCGCACGAGCCGGCGTTCGACCCGGATCCGGGTGCGTACGTGAGCTGGGAGTACTGCCGCGGGTACGCGGACGGGGTGACGGCGACGGAGTCGGCCCGCTGACCTCTGCCCGGAATATCCGGTTTTTCACCCGGACGAGGTGACCGAGGTCGCGGGGTGACGTTGGTCGCGCCCGGTCAGTCCGCCTCCGGCGGTTCCCGGTGACCGGCTGCCGCCGAACGGCCCATCCGGGTCACCCGAAATCCATTCCACCTGACGTGTGAACGCCCCTGACCTCGGCGAAGTCAGGGGCGTTCACAGCACGTCTCAGTTGGTTCCGGTTCCCTCGTTCACGCTGGTGACCCCGTTGGAACCCTGGGTCTCCCCCGGTGCGGGCGGAGGCGGCGGGGGTTCCTCGCCGTTCGACGTCGGGTCCGGCGGCGGAGGGGTCTCCGACGACGGGGACGTGGGCGGCGTGGTGGTCGAGGGCGCTGTCGTCGGCGTCGAGGACGGCGTCGTCGGCTTGGCGCTGGTCTCGGTCGGCTTGGTCACAACGGGCGGTGGCGTCGTGGGTGACGTCACCGACGTGTTCGTGCCCAGCTGCTTCTCGAGCTCCTTGTGCTTCTCCTCCAGCTGGGCCTTGCCGTCGTCGGTGTTGACGGAGCCCAGACTGGCCTCGATCTTGTTCAGCTTCTCGCGGGCCTCGGTCACCTTGCCCTCGCGCAGCGCGAGGCGGGCCGACTCCAGGTCGGTGTTGATGATGGCCGCGGCCTCGATCGACTTCGCGTGCTCGGAGTAGAGCACGCGGGTGAGACCCCAGAGCGCGTCGCCCGGCTGGGCGTCGCGGGCCACGAGGCTCACGCCGGTGAACGCGATGGCCAGCACGGCCGCGGCGCTCGCCAGCGGGATCAGGAAGCGGTGCCTGCTCACCGGCTGCGGACGGGCAGCCTGGATCGTGGCGATGGCGGTCTCGGTGTCGACGAGCTCCCCGAAGGGCTCGGTCTCCACCTCGTGCCGCCACGCGAGCAGCAACGCGTTCAGCTCGTCGTCGACCAGCGCGCCGGCCGCACCCGGAGTCGCGGACCCCAGCGCGTCCAGCAGCCGGTCATCGGCCTGTACAGCCGAAAGATCGTCTGCGACGGGCTCGTGCGGGGCTCTGTCGTCCTGTCCGCGCACTTCCTCGTCGTCCTTCCCGTGTTCGTCGGCCACTCAGACCACCTCCTCCGCTGCCAGCGACTTGCGGAGCCGAGCCAGCGCACGGTGTTGCGCCACCCGGACCGCACCCGGCGTCGAACCGACCGCCTCGGCAGTTTCCTCGGCGGAGAGTCCGACCACCACCCTCAACAGCAGGATCTCCCGCTGCTTCTCCGGCAGGACGCGCAACAGGACCGCCATCCGGCCGGAGAGCTCGCCCTGAAGGGCCCGTTGCTCAGGACCAGCTCCGGTCTCCGGCGCGTCGGGAACTTCGGGAACGGGCTCCGAGCGGTTCCTGGCGGCAGACCGATGTGCGTCGGCGACCTTGTGCGCCGCGATCCCGTAGACGAACGCGAGGAAGGGCCGACCCTGGTCGCGGTAGCTGGGCAATGCCGTGAGCACCGCGAGACACACCTCCTGGGCCACATCGTCCGCCGAAGCGAAGCTCCGCTCCTGCCTGCCAACTCTGGCGCGGCAGTACCGCACCACCAGAGGACGAATGGAGGCCAGCAGGCGTTCGATCGCCCGGCGGTCACCGTCGACGGCCGCGCCCACTTCGGCGTCCAGTCCGTCCCCCAAGTTGGTCATCGCAGACAACAGCCCTGGTGTTACTCGTTGGCGTACCGGCAGGGAACAACACGAGTCACTCACGGCGACTCGAAGCAGCAACCCTCACCGTACCGGTCAGCGGGCCGTCCGTTCATCAACGGGGCATGGACACACCGAGTGAACAACCGGCACGCCGAACGGCCGCAGCCCGGCGACATCGTCACCGGGCTGGGGGATTGCGGCTGATCGTGCGAACTCAGCCCAACGCTGTGGCCTGGACTACTGCACCAGACCGCGCCGGAAGCCGTGCGCCACCGCCTGCGCGCGGTCGCGGACGCCCAGCTTGCGGAACAAGCGGCGGGCGTGCGTCTTGACCGTGTCCTCCGACAGGTAGAGCTCGCGGCCGATCTGACCGTTGCTCTTGCCCTGGCTCATGCCGCGCAGCACCTGGAGCTCGCGCTCCGTGAGCTGCACGCCGGGGTCGGAGGGCTGGCGCGGTGCCGGTACGGAGGTGCTGGCGAGCGTGTGCGCGAGGGCTGCCACAAGCTCGGGGCGCGACGCGTCCCACCTCAGGTAGCCGCGGGCGCCACCGGCAATCGCGGCGGCGATGCTGCCCGCGTCGTCGGGGGCTCCGAACACGATGACGTTTGCCTGCGGGTTCGCGGAGACGAGCCGACGGGTTGCTTCCACCCCGGTCGGGACGGCGCGCTGGGTTCCCACCAGTACGACGTCGACCGGCTGCCTGGAAAAGCGAGCCAACAACTCGTCACCGTGCGCTACGCAGTCGATGCGGCTGACCCCGGGGACAGCCGACATCACGCGGGTGAGACCCTCACGCACACTGCGCCGGTCGTCGCAAATAAGGACCGTGGTCACGGGGACTCCTTTCCTGCAGCCGAGTGACGTTCCATATCCCCTATCGGACGCTGATGGCCCGACCTTGACACGATCCGGTGCTTAATCCGTCAAGAAGTTCGTCTGAGGGTCTGCATTCGGGGGTTCCCCGGAACGGAGCAGCCCGGTCGGCACCCAGGGGGACTCGAGGGCGACCCGACGGCTGACTGGATCAGCTCTGCGTAACACGCAGCTCAGAGCCTCCGTCGCCCGGTCGATGGCGGTTGCGCCCACCGTGGGGGCATGGTCTGCCAGCACCAGAGCGCTCGGCCAGATCAACGGTTGGAGCCCGTCCACGACGCTGTGATTTAGATCACACTCGACCAGTTCAACCCCTCTGGCCGTGCCCTCGGGCGTCCCCGACACGATCAACGAGGTGCCCAGCACGAGGGCCGACTTCACGGTGTGGCGGACGGCTCCTGCCTTCGTCGCCACGCCGTGCGCCTCCTCGGCCGGCGCCACCGCGGCCCCGGCGTTCCCGGAGGCCAGCTCGACCTCCGCCCTCACCCAGCCGAACCGCACCGCGCTCCGCCAGGACGGGGTCCGCCCGACGCGGGCGAGCAGCCGGCGCGACTCGTGCGTCCGCCCGGCACCGATCGCGTCGGCGGCAAGCCCCAGCAGTGCGTCGGTGCGGGCCCCGGCGGCGTCCACCCCGTCCGGGTCGCTGGCGCCGTCACCCCGCACGCGGGCGAGCGCCTGGCCGTCCAGCCCGCGGGCGAGGTGGTGCGCGCCGAGCTGGCGGTGGTGCGAGGCGCGGGTCGACAGGGCGAGCGAGGCGACGACCGGGTCGGGGTCGTGCCGCAGCACGTCGAGGGCGGTCGCCGCGGCGGCGTAGTGCCCCTGCCCGCCGAGCACGACGGCGGCGAGCCAGCGCACCCGAGCGCTCGGCGCACCCAGCGCGGCCCAGACGTCGTCGCCCGGCGCGGCACCGAAAGCGGCCCGGCGCAGCGCGTCTTCTCCGGAGTTCACGAACAGGCAGTGTGCCGTCAGGTGACGGCGGCCTCGACCGCGGCTGCCGCGTCACCCAGGTCGTCGACCCGCTCGGCCGGCGTCGGCACCATCCCCCGCCGCCAGCCCGGCCCGCCGACGAACACCCGCACCTGCTGCCGGGTCCGCGGGACCGCCGCCAGCACTCCCGGATCGGCGTACCTGGGCAGCTGCGCCCACAGCACCACCGCCGACGGCGCGGTCCGCCGCACCGCCGCGGCCAGCGCGTCCGCCGGCAACGCCGCCCCGAGCAGCCGGACGACGATCCCGCGCTGCGCCAGCTCGGCCGCCAACGGGTAGAGCGGCAGGTTGTGCCGTTCCTCCGGCATGCACGCGAGCAGCACGGGCCGGTGGTTGCGCCCGAGGGTGACGAGCGGTGTCGCGCGGACGAACGAGGCGAGCACGCACTCGTTCAGCAGGTGCTCGACCTCCACGCCGGCACCCGACAGCTCCCACCGCGCGGAGACGGCGGCCAGCACCGGCCGCACGACCTCGTTCCACGTCGCGACCACGCCCTCGGAGGCGAGCGAGTCGGCCAGCACCTCCTGCACGGCGATCGAGTCCATGGCGAGCGCCGCACGACCGAGCCCGCGGGCGAGCCGGGAGGCACCCGGCAACTTCAGACCGCGGCCACCGGTGGGTGCGGCGGGCACCTCACCGTGCGTCATCGACGCCTTCGAGTCGAGCGCGAACCGGGCGGCTTCGGCCGACGAGGCGCCACGCAGGAGCGCGCGCTGCATCAGCTCGAGGCGGGCCACGTCACGCGGTCCGTACTTGCGGTGCCGTCCGACCGTGTGGCCGCTCGGCCCGAGTCCGTAGCGCCGGTCCCAGGTGCGCAGCGTCGCGGGTGCCACCCCGAGCCGCCTGGCCACCGCGGCCACGGACAGGAGGGGTTCACCCGTGTGACCACCGGCAGATCTGTGCTCCGGCTGGATCATCACGGCAAACATGTTCCGTTCACCTCTTCCGGGTGGCAACTCCGGGCGGTGAGTGATCGAACACGCGTGCTGTCACCCATCAGTTGATAAGGGTCTTCTGCCTCTTGAACAAGTTTTGACGCGGTTCTACGGTGGATCTTCGTTAAGCCGAATGGAGCAGTCGTCACGGAGGCGGTCTCGATGGCGGACACCCGAAGGCTCCCCGGTCCCAACGCAGACCTGTGGGACTGGCAGATGCGCGGTTCGTGCCGGGGCATGGACAGCGCGTTCTTCTTCCACCCCGACGGTGAACGGGGTCCGGCGAGATCTCGCCGGGAGGCCCGGGCCAAGGCCGTCTGCCTCGCCTGCCCGGTGCTGGAGATGTGCCGCAGGCACGCGCTCGCGGTCCAGGAACCCTACGGAATCTGGGGCGGGCTCTCGGAGTCGGAACGCGACCACATCATCAAGGCGAGAAAACGCCAGCTGGCGATCGTCTGACCGGGTCGCCCTCTCCCCGTCGCTCTGCTGGCATCAAGGGGGCGCGGGGTGGTGGACGAGAAGAACCGGGGCGGCACCACGTGAGTGGTGCCGCCCCGGTTCTCGTTCCAGCTCAGAGATCGCGGTCCCGACGAAAGCGGGAGCGGCGACTCAGTGGCCGTGCCCGTGGCCGTGGCCGTGACCGGCAGCGGCCGGCTCCTCCGCCTTCTTCTCCACGATGGCGCTCTCGGTCGTGAGCACCATGCGGGCGATGGAGGCGGCGTTCGCCACGGCGGAGCGGGTGACCTTGACCGGGTCGATGATGCCCTGCTCCAGCAGGTCGCCGTACTCCAGCGAGGCGGCGTTGATGCCGAAGCCCCACTCGCCCTCGCGGACCTTGTTCACCACGACGGCACCTTCGAGGCCGGCGTTCGAGGCGATCCAGAACAGCGGCGCGGACAGGGCCTTCGCGACGAGCGCGACACCCGTGGCCTCGTCACCGGTCAGGCCGAGACCGCCGTCGAGCACCTTGGCGCCGTGCACGAGAGCGGAGCCACCGCCGGGGACGATGCCCTCCTCGACCGCGGCCTTGGTAGCGGCGACCGCGTCCTCGATGCGGTGCTTGCGCTCCTTCAGCTCGGTCTCGGTGGCGGCGCCGACCTTGATCACGGCGATGCCGCCGGAGAGCTTCGCGAGGCGCTCCTGGAGCTTCTCGCGGTCCCAGTCGGAGTCCGTGGCCTCGATCTCGCGGCGCAGCTGCTCCGCGCGGCCGGCGATGTCGGCCTTGGTGCCGCCGCCGTCCACGATCGTGGTGTCGTCCTTGGTCACGACGACGCGGCGGGCGGAACCCAGCTGGTCGAGCGTGGTCTCGGACAGCTTCAGGCCGATCTCCGAGGAGATCACCTCGCCGCCGGTGACGACCGCGAGGTCGTCCAGGAACGCCTTGCGGCGGTCACCGAAGAACGGCGCCTTCACGGCGACGACCTTCAGGGTCTTGCGGACGGCGTTGACCACCAGGGTGGACAGGGCCTCGCCCTCGACGTCCTCGGCGATGATCAGCAGCGGCTTGCCGGACTCCGCGACCTTCTCGAGGATCGGGAGGACGTCGGCCAGCGCCGAGATCTTCTCGCGGTGCAGCAGGATGCGGACGTCCTCGTAGACGGCCTCCTGCGCTTCGAGGTCGGTCGAGAAGTGCGTCGACACGTAACCCTTGTCGAACTGCACGCCCTCGGTGATCGCGAGCTCGGTCGCCAGCGTCGAGGACTCCTCGACGGTGATGACGCCGTCCTCGCCGACCCGCTCGATGGCCTCGCCGAGCAGCGCGCCGATCGAGGTGTCCCGCGAGGAGACGGTGCCGACCTGGGCGATGTTGTCGCGGCCCTTGACCGGGGTGGCCTTGCCCTTGAGCGCGTCCACGACGGCGTCGGCGGCGGCCTGGATGCCACGGCCGAGCGCGGTCGGGTTCGCACCCGCGGCGATGTTGCGCAGGCCTTCCTTGACCAGCGCCTGCGCCAGCACGGTGGCGGTGGTGGTGCCGTCACCCGCGACGTCGTTGGTCTTGGTGGCGACCGACTTGGCGAGCTGCGCGCCGAGGTTCTCGAACGCGTCGTCCAGCTCGATCTCACGGGCGATGGTCACACCGTCGTTGGTGACCGTCGGGCCACCGAACTTCTTGTCGAGCACGACGTGGCGCCCGCGCGGGCCAAGGGTGACCTTGACGGTGTCCGCGAGCTTGTTGACGCCGCGCTCGAGCGCCCGACGAGCGTCCTCGTCGAAGCTGATCTGCTTGGGCATTGCCTAAAGCCTCTCTGGTAGCGAAACGCCCCGGAAGCCCCGGAGTGGGGCGCCGGGGCGTCAGGCATGACAGCCGAGCGTCTTAGTTGACGACGGCCAGCACGTCGCGGGCGGAGAGGATCAGGTACTCCTCGCCGTTGTACTTGACCTCGGTGCCGCCGTACTTCGAGTAGATGACGACGTCGCCGACAGCGACGTCCAGCGGGACGCGGTTGCCCTTGTCGTCGATGCGGCCGGGGCCCACCGCGAGGACCTTGCCCTCCTGGGGCTTCTCCTTCGCGGTGTCCGGGATCACGAGGCCGGAGGCAGTGGTCGTCTCGGCCTCGGAGGCCTGAACGACGATCTTGTCCTCGAGCGGCTTGATGTTCACGCTCACCGGGATGACCTCCACGGGTCGTTGGCAGGTTCGAATAAACGGCTCCTGCCACCCCGCCGTCGCGGGGGTCGGGGCGGTGCTGGTGCCGTGCAGTTGGCACTCTACCCATGAGAGTGCCAACGCTTCAACGAGGGTCCCGAACCGCTCACCCGGTGGGAGCCGTGTTCAGGCCATGGTCACGTTCTCGCGCCGCACGCTGCTGCTCTCCGGAGTGGCCGGCGTCACAGCGTTCTCGGTCGCGGGGTCCGCCCGCCGCTCCGACCCTTTCACACTGGGCGTGGCCTCGGGGGACCCGACACCCGACGGGGTGGTGCTGTGGACCCGGTTGGCCGTCGAACCGCTCGCGGAGGACGGCCTGGGAGGCATGCCGGCGCGTCCGGTGGAGGTCCGGTGGCAGGTCGCCGAGGACGAGCGGTTCACCCGAACCGTGCGGCACGGCTCCACCACGGCTCGACCGGAGCGGGCGCACAGCGTCCACGTGGAGCTCGCCGGGCTGGAGCCCGGCCGCGAGTACTTCTACCGCTTCAAGGCCCTCAACCACCTCTCCCGTACCGGCCGCACCCGCACGGCGCCCGCGCCCGGTTCGCTGCGGGTGCCGCTGACGATGACCTTCGCCTCGTGCGCGCAGTACGAGCACGGCTACTTCACGGCGTACCGGCGGCTGGCCGAGGACGAACCCGACCTGGTCCTGCACCTCGGCGACTACACCTACGAGTACGAGGCGGGCGTCCACGTCGCCCCGAGCGGCAACGTCCGGCACGTCGAGGGCCCGACGACCACCACGCTCGCGGACTACCGGCGGCGGCAGGCGCAGTACAAGGCCGACCCGGACCTCCAGGCAGCGCACGCCGCGGCGCCGTGGAGCGTCGTCTGGGACGACCACGAGATCGACAACGACTGGGCGGGCCTGGTGCCGGACCGGCCGCAGCCGGACTTCCCCGCGCGCAGGGCCGCGGCCTTCCAGGCCTACTACGAGAACATGCCCCTGCGCAGGTCGCCGCGGCTGTACCGGCGGATCGGCTGGGGTGCGCTCGCCACGTTCCACCTGCTCGACACCCGCCAGTACCGGACCGACCAGGCCTGCGGGGACGGCCTGCAGCTCTGCCCGGAGCGGCTGGCGCCCGAGCGCACCATGCTCGGCGCCGAGCAGGAGGACTGGCTGTTCGCCGGGCTGCGGGGGTCTCGGGCGCGGTGGGACGTGCTCGGCCAGCAGGTGTTCTTCTCGCAGTACGACTACGTCCCCGGCGAGGTCGACGAGTTCCTGCTGGACGCCTGGGACGGCTACGTGGCCGACCGGGACCGGGTGGTGGCGCGGTTCGCGGACGTGCGGAACCCGGTCGTGCTGACCGGGGACGTGCACGCGGCGTGGGCCGCGGAGGTCAAACAGCGCTGGGACGACCCGTCGTCGCGGACCCTCGCGACCGAGCTGGTGACCACGTCGATCACGGCCGGCGGCGACGGGTCGGAGGAGTACGCCGAGACGCCGTCGTGGCTGCGCGAGAACCCGCACGTGAAGTACTTCAACAACCGCCGCGGCTACACGATCGCCAGGTTCACGCCCGAGGAGCTGCGCGCGGACTTCCGCGGCCTCGACCACGTGACGAGGCCCGGCTCCCCGGTCACCACCAGGGCGTCGTTCGCCGTGGAGGACCGCAGGCCGGGCCTGCACCGGCTGTGATCAGAGGATCTGGACCGAGTTGACCGGCAGGCCGGGGTTGGTCGAGAGGTCCATCGACGACGGCTTGGCGCCCGCCGCCACCAGGTGCGCGCCGAGAGCGGCGATCATCGCGCCGTTGTCGGTGCACAGCCGCGGCCTCGGCACGCGCAGCTCGATGCCCGCCTCCGCGCAGCGCTCGGCGGCCAGGCCGCTCAGCCGCGAGTTCGCCGCGACACCGCCGGAGATGACCAGCGTGTCGACGCCGAGGTCCTTGGCGGCGCGGATGGCCTTGGCGGTCAGCACGTCCGCGACGGCCTCCTGGAACGACGCGGCGACGTCGGCCAGCGGGATCTCCTCGCCGGCGCTCTCGGCGCGTTCGACCCAGCGGGCGACCGCGGTCTTCAGACCGGAGAACGAGAAGTCGTACTTCGTGTCGCGCGGGCCGGTGAGACCGCGCGGGAACGCGATCGCGCAGCCGTTGCCCTGCTTGGCGAGCTTGTCGATGGGCGGGCCGCCGGGGTAGGGCAGGTCGAGCAGCCGCGCGACCTTGTCGTAGGCCTCGCCCGCGGCGTCGTCCACGGTGGAGCCGATCTCGGTGATCGAGCCGGCCAGGCCGCCCTCGACGAGCAGCAGCTGCGAGTGGCCGCCGGAGACCAGCAGCGCGAGGCAGCGCTGTGGCAACGGGCCGTGCTGCAGCGTGTCCGCGGCGACGTGGCCGGCGAGGTGGTTCACCCCGTAGAGCGGCTTGCCGAGCGCGGCGGCGTAGGCCTTCGCGGCGGACACGCCGACCAGCAGCGCCCCGGCGAGACCGGGACCCGCGGTGACGGCGATCGAGTGGAGCTGGGAGAGCTCGACCCGCGCGGTGTCGAGCGCCCGGCGCAGGGTCGGCACCAGCGCTTCGAGGTGGGCGCGCGAGGCGACCTCCGGCACGACGCCGCCGAAGCGGGCGTGCTCCTCGACGCTGGAGGCGACCTCGTCGGCGAGCAGCTCGAGCGAGCCGTCCTGGCCGAGCCGGACGATGCCGAAGCCCGTCTCGTCGCAGGAGCTCTCGATGCCGAGAATGAGTCGGTCAGACACTTTTCGCGGGCCTTCCCATCGTGTACGCGTCGGCACCCGACGGCTGGTAGTAGCGGCGGCGCAAGCCGAGGTGCTCGAAGCCGTGCGCGAGGTAGAGGGCGATCGCGGGCTCGTTGTCCGTGCGGACCTCGAGGAACACCGGCACGTCGATCTCGTCGACGCGGGCGAGGAGGTCGCGCAGCAGCATCTTGCCGACGCCCCTGCCCTGCCAGGGCCGGGCGACGGCGATGGTGTGCACGCTCGCCTCGTACGCCGACGCGGCGAGCCCCGCGTACCCGATCAGCTCGCCGTCGCAGTACGCGCCCCGGTAGTAGTTGCCGCGGTCGAGCTCGCTGTGGAACGCGGTCTCGCTCCACGGGTCCTCGCCGGGGAACAGGTCCAGCTCGATCTCGTGGCACCGCGGCACGTCGGCGTGCTGCAACGGCCCGAGTGTGACGGTGCCGGTGGTCATGCCCTGGTCACCCGCTTGCGGCCGGTGGGCTCGACCGCGTCCGGGCGGCGCAGGTAGAGCGGGGTGAGTGCGGCGGGCCGGGCCTTCGCGAGCACCTCGGCGGCCGCGGCGGCGACCAGCCCCTCCGGCGACGGGTGCTTCGCCTGGAGCAGCTCCAGGCCGAGGACGTCGGCGTAGAGCTCCGCACCCTCACCGGTCGCCTGGTGCACGCCCAGCGCGGGCAGCTTCTCCGCGAGGTCCTGCGGGCGCTCCACGTGCGGCCCGTCGGTGCGGCGACCGGCGGCGTCGTAGGCGGCCCAGTAGACCTCCCTGCGGCGCGCGTCCGTGGCGACCAGCAGCGGGTGCCCGCTCGCGGCGTCCTTGGCGATCGCGTCCGTGGTGGCCACCGGGTAGACCGGGCGGTTGAGCGCCTGCCCGAGCGCCGCGGCGGTGGCGAGACCGACCCGCAGCCCGGTGAACGGGCCGGGACCCGCGCCGACGACGATCGCGTCCAGGTCGGAGTACGCCTTGCCGGCCTCGTCGAGCGCGGCGGAGATGTGGGGGGTGAGCAGCTCGCCGTGCGCCTTGGCGTTGAGCGTCACCCGCTTCGCGAGCAGGCGTGGCGGGGAGTCGGGCGCGAGCTCGACCACACCGGCGGTGACTGCGGGGGTGGCCGTGTCGACGGCGAGCACTAGCACGATTGTCCAGGGTAGTACGAGGTCGTGTCGGTCATCCGGTTGCCTCTTCCGGTCAACCGCCGGAGGCGATTCGGCCGGAAGCGGCGGCCGGGTGGCCGACTTCTCGACGACCTCGTCGCCGTCTGCGGAGCAGCGGCAATCGAACACGTGTGGCCGCCCACAGTTCCCATGCGTCCTCAAGGTGCCGGCAGCGCCCTCTAGTACGCCGAGCAACAAGACGGCGAGCTGTCCTGAGGGGACGGACGGCGGGATGGCCGGCGGGCTCGGTCCGGCCATCCCGCCGAGCTGGTGGCGCTCAGCCGGTGGAGCAGGCCGACGAGTGGTCGATCGTGAAGATCTCCAGCGGGCCGTTCCACCGCCACGGCGCGGCGCAGGCGTCGTCCAGGACGCTGACGGCGTCGTCACCGGCGGTGCGGACGTCGGTGCACGTGGCGTAGCCGGGTGCGTGGCCCTCGTGCAGCAGCGCGGCCGGGCCGTTCCACAGCCACGGGGCTGCGCAGAAGTTGTCCGCGACGCGGATGCCGCCGGCGCGGCTGTGCTCACCGGCGGAGGCGGGCGCTCCCGCGGCGAGGAGGGCACCGCCGACGACGGCGGTCGCGAGGAGCGACTTGTTGATCATGGTAGGTCCATCGGCGCCGGCCGTTCCGCCCTTGACGGGTGTCACCCCATCCGCTGGACGGCGTCACACCGGGAGGGGACGACCCGTCCACCCGCCGTGCGGGACGAGCTGCGCCGTGCGAACGTCGTCGGTTCCGCGTTCGAGGCGGATCAGCAGGTGGTCCTCGCTCAGCCGTTCCGCGAGGCCCTCGCCCCACTCGACGGCGACCACGGCGTCGACCAGGTCGGTGTCCAGGTCGAGGTCGTCCAGCTCGTCCAGGTGGCCACCGAGCCGGTACGCGTCGACGTGCACCAGCCGCACGCCCCTGCCGCCCTCGGCGGGCTCGTGGACGCGGGCCACGACGAACGTCGGCGACGACACCCGGCCCTGCACGCCGAGACCGCGGGCCAGACCGCGCACGAGCGCCGTCTTCCCCGCTCCCAGCGGGCCGGCCAGCAGCAGCAGGTCGCCCGCGCGGACGAGCTCGCCCAGCCTGCGGCCGAACTCCTCGGTGTCGGTCACCAGGGGCAGTTCGACGGTCTTCACGCTCGACGCCACCACTTCTCCTGATTTCCTCCGCGGTCGGCCGCGCACCGCTCGATCAGCGCGACCAGGTGGTCGTTGACCAGGTCAGCCTGCTCCATCATCACCATGTGCCCGGCACCGGGGGCACGGACGAGCGTGGCGTGCGGCATCTCCTCGGCCATCCGCTCTGCGTGCGAGAACGGCGTGAGCTTGTCCGCGTCCCCGCTCAGGATCAGCACCTCGCAGTGCCGCAGACCGGCCAGCGCCTTGTAGCGGTCGTGCGTGCCGAGGGTCTCCAGGAACTCGGTGAGCACCTTCACCGTGGTCCCGCCGATCATCTGGTCCATCAGGTCCACGAGCGACGGCGCCACCTTGCGGTCGCCGAACGCCAGCGTGCGGATGCCGCTCCAGGTCAGGCTCTTCGCGCTCTTGCGCACCCACTCGACGAGGCCCGGCTGCACGCCCGCGAGCCGGCCGACGCCGAGCGTCACCGGGTTGTAGCGCGACAGCACGGACTTCGGCAGGCCCGCGCCGCCGACGGCACCGGCGGCCGTGCCGATCAACGCGACGCCGCGGACCCGTTCCTCGAAGAGCTCAGGGTGCTTCTCGGCCAGCGCCATGATCGTCATGCCGCCCATGGAGTGGCCGACGAGCACCAGCGGCCCGTCCGGCACGACCGCGCGGACCACCGCGTCGAGGTCGAGCGCGAGCTGGTCGATCGTGCTGCCCTCCGCCGACGACCGGCCGGACCGGCCGTGGCTGCGCTGGTCGTAGAGCACCTGGTGCACGCGCGGGTCCAGCAGTTCGGCGAGGTCGCGGCGCTGGAAGTGGAAGCAGCGGCGGTCGAGCGCGAAACCGTGCACGAGCACGACGGCGATGTCCGGTTCGCCCCCGTCTGCGGGGTCGACCTCCTCGACGGAGAGCGGCACGCCGTCGTCGGCGGCGACCGTCGACTCGCGGTCGGGCCGCAGCAGGCCCAGCTGTTCGTCGGCGAGGCCGTCGGACGCGGTCTTGCGCTCGTGCGACACCTTCGCGGTCTGCGCGACGGCGGCACCGGCGACGGCGGCACCGAGCGCGCCACCGACCCAGCCGACGACCTTCCACACCGGTCTCACGTGTAGATCCTCCGCACCCGCGGCCGGTACATCCCGCAGACGATCTCGTAGTCGATCGTCCCGGTCAGCTCCGCCCACTCCCTCGCCGTCGGCTCGCCCCGGCTCCCGTCGCCGAACAGGACGACCTCGGCACCCTCGCGCACCTCGTCGTCCCCGCAGCTCACCACGACCTGGTCCATGCAGACCCGGCCGACCACCGGGCGGCGCTTCCCGTCCAGGAGCACCTCCATCCGGCCGGAGAGCGCCCTCGGGACACCGTCCGCGTACCCCGCGGGCACCAGTGCCAGCGTCGTGTCCTCCCGCGCGGTCCACGTCATCCCGTAGGAGACCGACTCACCGGCGGGGATGCGTTTCGTGAGCGCCACGTGCGAGCGGTAGCTCATGACCGGCCGCAGGTCGTGGTCGGTCGGCACCGGGTTCAGGCCGTAGATCGCGATGCCGGGCCGGACCAGGTCGAAGTGCAGGTCGGGCCGGGTCAGCAGGGCCGCGGAGTTCGCGATGTGCCGCAGCGGGTCGAGGCCGTGCGCCCGCGCCACCTCGTAGGCGTCGTCGAACCGCTTGGCCTGCAGGTCGATGGAGGGGTCGCCGATCTCGTCGGCGGAGGCGAGGTGCGACCAGACGGCGACCACGTCGTGGTGGCGGGCGGCCTGGACCAGCTCCGGCCAGTCGCGCGGCTGGCAGCCGTTGCGGCTCAGGCCGGTGTCGATCTTGAGGTGGAGCCGTGGCCGGGCGTCGGCCTCCTCGGCGGCCTGCTCGACCCGGCGCAGGTCGGACAGGGAGGCGACGGACAGGTCGACGTCGGCGGCGATACCGGCGGCCAGGTCCTCGTCCGGTGCGTCCAGCCAGGCGAGGATGGGTGCCTGGATGCCGGCGCTGCGCAACGCGAGGGCTTCCTGCGTGGAGCACGAACCGAGCCAGGTCGCACCCGCTTCGAGCGCGGCCCTGGCGACCTCCACCGCGCCGTGCCCGTACCCGTCGGCCTTCACGACGGCCATGGTCTGGGCGGCAGGGGCGAGGCCGGCGAGCAGCGCGACGTTGTGCCGCAGCGCGCCGAGGTCGACGACTACTTCTGAACGGGCCATAACCCGGTCATCGTTCCACAAGAGCGCAGCTCATCAGGTGTGAGCGAGCGCTCAGAGGCTCCTGATCGCCGCCGTGATCCCGGTCATCAGCCCGGACGCGGGCACCGGGGCGCCGTCCGCGGCCAGCTCCGCCGCCAGAACGTGCACGTGGGCGGCGTACCCCGCGGCCAGGAACGGGTCGAGACCGGCGGCCAGCAACGCCCCGATGATCCCGGACAGCACGTCACCCGATCCGGCGGTCGCCGGCCACGACGAGGTGGCCGAGTTGACCAGCGCCCGGCCGTCCGGGGCGGCCACGACGGTCCGGTGGCCCTTCAGCAGCACCACGGCGTTGAACCGCTGGGCGGCCTTGCGCGCGGCGGCCACCCGGTCGCCGCCGACCGGGCCCGCCAGGCGTTCGAACTCGCGGTCGTGCGGGGTCAGCACCAGTGCCGAGTCCGGGTCGCGGGCGTCCCACAGCTGCGGCTGCTGCGCGAGCAACGTGATGGCGTCGGCGTCGGCGACCACCGGGACGTTCGCGTCCAGCACGAACCTCAGCACCTCGGCGGACGAGCTGCCCGTGCCCATGCCGGGGCCGACGACCCAGGCCTGCACGCGGCCCGCGTCGGTGATCGAGCCGGTGCAGATGGTCTCCGGCCAGCGGGCGCGGATCGCGTCGGCGGCGGGACCGGCGTAGCGGACCATGCCCGACGTCGCGAGCACGGCGGCACCGGTGGCGAGCACCGCGGCACCGGGGTAGGTCGAGCTGCCGGCGGCGACGCCCGTGACGCCCTGGGTGTACTTGTCGTCGGACGGGCCCGGCAGCGGCCAGGCGATGTCCGCGCGGTCCAGCAGCACGAAGTCCGGGTCCCGCGGGCGCAGGCCGATGTCGACCAGGTGCACCTCGCCGCAGTCGGCCAGCGCGTGGACCGGCTTGAGGCAGCCGAACGTGACCGTGGTGTGGGCCTTTACATGCGGACCGGAGATCTCACCGGTGTCCGGGTCGATGCCGCTGGGCAGGTCCACGGCGAGGACCGGGGCCGTGACGCCCTCGACGAGCTTGGCGGCTTCCGGGCGCAACGGGCCGCGGGCGGACAGGCCGACGATGCCGTCGATCACCAGGTCGGGGGTGCCGACCTCGTCGACGACCCGGCCGCCTGCCCCGCGGAACGCGGCGAGGCCTTCCGCGTGCGCCTTGCCGGGGGTGAGCAGGACCGCGGACACCGCGACCCCCCGGCGACGCAGGAAGTACCCGGCCCACAGGGCGTCGCCGCCGTTGTTGCCAGCGCCCACGAGCAGCGTGACGCGGCGGCGGCCACGCAGGAGCCGGAGGGCGTGGGTGGCCACACCGAACGCGGCCTTGCGCATCAGCGAGCCCGGCGGGACGACCGCCATGAGC
Organism: Lentzea sp. NPDC042327; assembly: GCF_040647275.1. Taxonomy (NCBI): domain Bacteria; kingdom Bacillati; phylum Actinomycetota; class Actinomycetes; order Pseudonocardiales; family Pseudonocardiaceae; genus Lentzea; species Lentzea sp. NPDC042327. The sequence continues at coordinate 91,237 of NZ_JBEZBX010000010.1, read as the reverse complement.
TCCTCTTCAGCGGACTTGACGCGTTCGGTGTGCCAGACGCCTCTCACCTATTCGACGGTAACGGACTTCGCGAGGTTGCGAGGCTTGTCGACGTCGTAGCCGCGGGCGGTCGCGATCTCGGCCGCGAGCACCTGCAGCGGGATGGTCGAGATGAGCGGCTGCAGCAGCGTCGGGACGGCCGGGATCTCGATCAGGTGGTCCGCGAACGGGCGCACCGTCTCGTCACCCTCCTCGGCGATCACGATCGTGCGGGCGCCGCGGGCCTGGATCTCGCTGATGTTGGACACCAGCTTCGAGTGCAGGACGGCACGGCCCTTCGGCGACGGCATGACCACGACGACCGGGAGGTCCTCCTCGATCAGCGCGATCGGGCCGTGCTTGAGCTCACCGGCCGCGAAGCCCTCGGCGTGCATGTAGGCGAGCTCCTTGAGCTTGAGCGCGCCCTCCAGCGCCACCGGGTAGCCGACGTGGCGGCCGAGGAACAGCACCGCCTTCGAGTCGGCGAGCTCCCGGCCCAGCGCCTTGACCTGGTCGATGGTGCCGAGCACCCGCTGCACGGCCTGGGGCATGGCCTCCAGCTCGTGGAACTCGCGGGCGACCTCGTCCGGGTACTTGGTGCCGCGGGCCTGCGCGAGGGCCAGGCCGACCAGGTAGTTCGCCGCGATCTGGGCGAGGAACGCCTTGGTCGACGCGACACCGATCTCGGGGCCGGCGTGCGTGTAGAGCACGGCGTCGGACTCGCGCGGGATCTGCGCGCCGTTGGTGTTGCAGACCGCGAGGACGCGGGCCTTCTGCGCGCGGGCGTGGCGGACGGCTTCGAGGGTGTCCGCGGTCTCACCGGACTGCGACACGGCGACGACGAGCGTGTCGCGGTCGAGCACCGGGTCGCGGTAGCGGAACTCGGAGGCCAGCTCGACCTCGACGGGCAGCCGGGTCCAGTGCTCGATCGCGTACTTCGCGACCAGACCGGAGTGGTAGGCGCTGCCACAGGCGACGACGAAGACCTTGTCGACGTCGCGCAGGTCCTGGTCGGACAGCCGCTGCTCGTCGAGCACGATCCGGCCGTTCGCGAAGTGGCCGCGCAGCGTGTTCGCCAGCGCCTCCGGCTGCTCCTCGATCTCCTTGAGCATGAAGTACTCGTGGCCGCCCTTCTCGGCGGCGCTGAGGTCCCAGTTGACCGTGAACGGCTTGGCCTCGGCCGGCGCGCCGTCGAAGTCGGTGACCTCGTAGCCGTCGCGGGTGAGCACGACCATCTGGTCCTGCCCCAGCTCGACGGCCTCCTTGGTGTGCGCGATGAACGCTGCGACGTCGCTCGCGACGAAGTACTCGTTCTCGCCGACGCCGACGACCAGCGGCGAGTTGCGGCGCGCGGCGACGACCGTGTCGGGCTCGTCGGCGTGCGTGAAGACGAGCGTGAACGCGCCCTCCAGGCGGCTCACGACCTTGCGCACGCTGGCGGGCAGGTCGCCCTTCGTGTCACCGTCGCCGTACGCGATGGCCACGAGGTGCGCGACCGTCTCGGTGTCGGTGTCGGACGCCATCTCGATGCCGAGCCCTTCGAGCTCGCCGCGCAGCGCGAGGAAGTTCTCGATGATGCCGTTGTGCACCACGGCGACCCGGTTCGCCGAGTCGCGGTGCGGGTGCGAGTTGCGGTCGATCGGCGCGCCGTGCGTCGCCCACCGCGTGTGTCCCATGCCGACGGTGCCCGCGAACCCGTCGCGACCCACCTCGTCGAGCCTCGCCTCCAGGTTCTGCAGCCGCCCGGCCTTGCGCTCGACGGCGAGCTCACCGTCCGCGACGACCGCGACACCGGCCGAGTCGTAACCCCGGTACTCGAGCCGCCTCAGCCCGTCCAGCACCACGTCGAGCGCCGACTGGTGACCCACGTATCCCACGATTCCGCACACGGAAGACAGGGTAGCTAGACCACGGCGTCAACCCTAAAGGGCGAGGGCGGTGAATCAGCGCAGGTCAGGGCCAGCTTTGGTGTAGACCAATCTTGGATGTGGCGCCGGCGACACCATCGACTACGGTTCAGCCATGGCTCGCCGCGTGATCACGCTGACCGCGAAACAGGCTCTCGAGCAGCTCAGCCGCCCCGGTCCCCACCCGGTGCTGCGCGGCGACCTGGCCCTCGTCGGCCTGCCCGGCGTCGTGTTCACCCCGGCCACCGGTCTCGGCCTGCCCGCGGTCGCCTTCGGGCACGGCTGGATGCAGCCGGTTCGCCGCTACCACGGCCTTTTGCGCCACCTCGCCTCGTGGGGCGTGGTCGCCGCGGCACCGGCCGTGGAACGCGGCCCGCTGCTCTCCGCACGCGTGCTGTCGGCGAACCTGCTGACCACTTTGGACATCTGCACCGGCGTCCGCCTGGGCACCGGCGACATCAGCGTCGACCCCACCCGCCTGGCCCTCGCCGGCCACTCGATGGGCGGCGGCGCGGCCGTGCTGGCGGCCTCCTCGTCCCCGAAGGTGCGAGCCGTTGTGACTTTGGCCGCAACGGAGACCCGCCCCTCGGCACTGGACGCGGCCCGCTCGGTGTCGGCCCCCGGCCTGCACCTCGCCGCGGGCGAGGACCGCATCGCCCCGCCCGTCGGCCACTCCGAGGCCATCGCGTCCGCCTGGGGCGGCCCGGTGCAGCTGCGACTGCTGCCCAAGGCCTCGCACCTCGGGTTCACCGAGGGGCGGCACTGGAGCGAGCTCATGCTCGACGGACGCGGTGAGCGCGGCGCCCAGAAGATCGGGCGGGCGTTCGTGGCGGCGTTCCTGCTGCGGGTGCTGCTGGGTGAGCGGGCGTACGACTCGTTGCTGGACGAGGACTCGAAGGGCGCGGAGCTGGTGTTGCAGCGAGAAGGGCTGCGCAAGCCGGCCTGACGCGCGGGGGCCGTCAACGCGAACACCCCGGCCCGCTCCGCAGCGCGGAACGAACCGGGGTGCAAGCCGGTGACTCAGCTGAGCCAGGTCTGACCGCTCAAATCGTCGTCGTCATCCGCCACCGGAGCCGGCCGACGGCTGCGCGCCGGCGGAACCGGCGGCGGAGGCGGTGGCGGTGGCGGCGTGAACTGGGGTTGTTGCGGGGGTGGGGCGTAGCTGCCGTCGTCGTCCTCGGGGCCGAAGGCCAGTTCGCCCGCGGAGCGGTCGCGCTGTTCCCACTGGGGTTTGCGCTGGGGTTTGTCGCCCTGCTTGGCGATGTTCTCCGCGGCCTCGTTGGCCGCGGCGAGGTCGCGCTGGTGCTTGTCCTCGCGGGCCTTCGCCTCGGCGGCCAGGCGGGCCTGGTCGGCCTTGAGGTCCGCCGTGATCTCGGTGTTGGCGCGGCGGGAGCGGGCGATGTTCTCGTCGAACAGCGCCTGGATCTTGGGGTCCACTTGCCCGGTCGACATGGGTCAGCGGCCTCCTCGGTCGTCACCCAGGACGGTGTGCACGGCGCTCAGCGGGTTGTTGTTGTCCCGGTCGTCGTCGAACAGGGTGCCGGTGGTGCGCCACTGGCTGGCGCCCCGTTCGGTGTCGCCGCCCTGCTGGCCGCCCGCGCCTCCGCCTGCCATGCCGCCGCCCATCATCCCGCCGCCCATCATCCCGCCGGCCGCGGCGCCCGAGGGGGCCTGGGCACCGTCCTGCATGGACGGGAGGTTCGCGGAACCGGGCTGGCCGGCCTCGGAGGTGTTCGTGGTGAAGCCGGTGCCGTTGTCGCCGGTGGACGGGGTGTTCCAGGCGCTGTCCATGGAGGAGCCGCCGAGAACGGACTCGCTGCCGCTGGAGCCGCCGCCTGTGAACGAGACGCCCGAGGTCGAGGTGCTGTCGGAGGCCTGCGCGGTGGCGAACTGCGGGCCGTCCGCCGGCATCCTCGGCTCGCCCAGGCCCGGCATGAAACCGTTGTCCTGGACGTAGTTGCGGCCCACCGCCTCCTGGAAGCCCGGGGCGTCCTGACCGGGCGGGCTCCACACCTGCTCGGCCGCGGGGGCGGGCATCGGCTGGAAGTCCGCCTGGGCCGGCATCGTCTGGAACTCGCCCTCGACCGGACGCGGGAAGTCCTGCTCAGGGATCTGCACCGGATCGTCGAGGCGCAGGTCGTCCACCGCACCGCCACCGGAGCCACCGGCCGCTGCCGGGTTCTCGTCCTCGCCGAACGCCACGCCGATCTGGTCGGGCGTGCCGTCGCCGTTGTCCGCGGTCAGGTTGATCTCGCCGGTGTCCGGGTTCACCTCGGCGGTGAAGCTCACGCCGTCCTGCTCGATGTGGATCTTGCCGTCGGCGCCCACCTCGACCGGGATCGGGTTCGACTCCGAACCGAGGGGACCCGTGCCGGGCGCGCCACCGCCGCCGGGTGCGGGCGTCGCACCGGTCGTGGGCGTGCCGGTGGCCTGGCCACCCGTGACCTGGCCGCCGGTGACCTGGTTCGCCAGCGCCGTCACGGCCTGGGCGCCGTTCTGGCCCATGAGCGCCTTGGCGGCCTCCGGGTTCTTGCTGAAGTCCAGGTCGTAGGTCTTCGGCTCGCCCTTCGGCGTGTCGATCGTCATCTTCACGTGCCCGTTCGAGTCGGGCTCCGTGATCTTGATCGTGTTGTCGCCCGCCTTGACCGTGACGCTCTCGAGCTCTTCCTCGGGCTTCGGCTGGTCGTCCGGCTTGCCGTCGCCGTCGAGGTCGTCGGGCTTGCCGTCGCCGTCGGTGTCGCCGGGGACGTCGGGCTTGCCGTCGCCGTCCTTGTCGAGCGGGTTCTCCGGCTTGGGGATCTCGGGCGTACCGCCGCCACCACCGCCGGGCGTGCCACCGCCGCCGCCACCGGTCGAACCACCGGGCGTGCCGCCGCCACCACCGCCGTCGGTGCCGGGCACCTGCTTGCGGCCGCCGCCGTCCTCGCTGAACGCGGGCGGGTCACCGATCTTCGCGAACGGGCTCTCCGCGGGGATCGCCGCGTTGAGCGCGGTGAACATCGTGTCGTAGTCGCTCTGCACACCGGCCTGCACCGTCTGGCAGTAGCCGTCGAACGCCTTCTTCTTGGCGTCGAACTCCTGGCAGAGCGCCCGCAGCTTGTCCTTGGCCGCGTTGATGATGCCCTCGCGGGTGTTGCTGATCCAGCTGCCCCAGCCCAGACCGGCGAGCATGCCGAGCGGTCCGCCGCAGATCGCGCCGGTGACGGCGCCGAAGAGCGGGCCGGGCACGCCGTGCAGCCAGTCGAGGACACCGCCGTCGTTCTCGAAGAGGTCGCCGTTCGCGTGCCGGATCGCGGTCTCGGCCTCCTCGACCGTCAGACCGCCGCACTTCTCCGAGTACTGGTCGTGGATCTGCTGCGCGAACTCCTTGACGTGCTTCTGCATGTTCGTCACGCCGGCGGTGATCGCACCGGGGGCCTGACCGGTCTGCTGGACGAGCGTCTTGGAGGAGCCGGCGAACTTGTCGTGGTAGCCGCGCGCCGCCTCGGCGGCCTGGCCCTCCCACGAGCCCAGCCCGTTCCACGCGCTGCCGAGCGCGTTGTCGTGGGTCTGGAGCTTCCCGACGGCTTCCTGGAGCTTCACCGAGTCCTCGCGGAACTTGGCGAACTCGATGTCGCGAACCTCGTCGTACCTGCGGTAGATGTCACCTTCGAGGTTCGGCGCTGCGCCCTGGTGACCGCACGCGGGAGCGGCCTTCTGGTAGACCGGGATGAACTTCTCGAAGAACCGCAGACCGGGTGCGCCGGCGTCGAGCAGCGTGTTGCTGCTCGGGACGTCACCCTGCTCGTTCAGGACCTTCTGGGTGGCGCCGAGCTCGCGCTCCTCCTTGGCCTTGGCGACGAGCTCGTCGGCCTCGCCGCCCTTCTTCTCCCACTGGGAGCGGTTGATCTCCTTGGCACCGACGAAGACGGTGCTGAGACCGGCCGTGGGCGCGGCGAGCGCGGCACCGAGGATGTGGCTGCCGAGGCCGGGGTCGCTGGGGACGTCGACGCCGTTCGCCTTGGCGTACCGCTCGACCTCCTCCTCCGGCGCGCCGGCACCGGCGAGCGCGGGGACGAGTGCCTTCTTGGTCTCCGGCGTGACGTTGGGGTCGTCGAGGAGCTTCTTGATCTCGTTCTGGTCGGCCACGACGCACTACCCCTTGAACTGCTGCGAAGTCTGGGACTCGTTCGACTCGTACGACTTCGCCACGTCCTTCAGCCGGGTGGCGATGTTGTTGGCCTCCTTGCCGAAGGTGTCGCAGCTGACACCCAGCCGGTCGAAGAAGCCCTTGTAGGTGGCGTGGACGGCCTGGAACTTGCGCCCGACCTGGCCGGCCCCCACGACCGGGACGATCGTCGGCTTCATCGAGATCAGTTGTGATCCCTCGGCCTCGTAGGTCCCCGCGGTCTTCGTGAGATCGCCGGACTGTACGCCGAAACCAGCCATTCCTCGCCTCCCCTAGTCCCCGATCTGACGCAGTTCGGCCTCATCGGGTTCCGCCATACAGTGCCAGCTCCGCTCACACGCCGACCGGAGCTCCGCGATGTCGGTTGCCTTAGTAAACAGCCATTCGGCGCATTTCGCCGACGATCACCACTGGGTGGGCGGCTGCTGGCCGGGTGGCGGTCCCTGCTGCGGGTACTGGCCCTGCTGCGGGTAAGGGTGCTGGCCGGGCTGGGGGTACTGGCCGGGCTGGGGGTGCTGGTGGCCAGGCTGCGGATACCCCTGAGGCGGGTACTGCCCGTGGTGCTGCTGCGGGAAGCCCTGAGGCGGGTACGGGGGCGGTGTCTTCTTCTTCGACGCCGAGACCACGGCGACCACCACCGCGGCCACTCCTCCCAGCAGCACCAGGAGGATCAACAGCATCATCACGCTCATGACCGGCCAGCCCCCGTCGCACGTCCTCAGTGCACCGAGGAAACCACATCCGCGAGGCGCTGCGCCGCCGACTCGGCCTGGTCGTGGCTCGTGGCCTCGACCATCACCCGCACGAGCTGCTCGGTGCCCGACGGCCGCAGGAGCACGCGGCCGGTGTCGCCCAGCTCGGCCTCCACGGCCGCGACGGCCTCGCTGACGGAGGTGGCCTTCGCCACGGCGGCCTTGTCGCCGACCTTGACGTTGATCAGGACCTGCGGCAGGCGGCGCATCACGCCGGCGAGGTCGGCGAGCGACTTGCCGGTCTCAGCCATGCGGGCCATCAGGCGCAGCGCGGTGAGCAGGCCGTCGCCGGTGGTGGCGTGCGCGGGCAGCACCACGTGGCCGGACTGCTCGCCGCCGAGCGAGTAGCCGCCGGCCTTGAGGTCCTGCAGCACGTAGCGGTCGCCGACGGCGGTGGTGCGCAGCCGGATGCCGGCCTCGCGCATGGCGATGTGCAGGCCCAGGTTGCTCATCACGGTGGCGACGAGCGTGTCCTCGTACAGCTCGCCCGCGTCGCGCATCGCGACCGCGAGGACCGCCATGATCTGGTCGCCGTCGACCTCGTTGCCCTCGGCGTTCACGGCCAGGCAGCGGTCGGCGTCACCGTCGTGGGCGATGCCGAGGTCGGCGCCGTGCTCGCGGACTGCGGCGGAGATCACATCGAGGTGCGTGGAGCCGCAGCCGTCGTTGATGTTGAGGCCGTCCGGGTCCGCGTTGATCGCGACCACCTCGGCGCCCGCGCGGCGGTAGGCGTCCGGCGCGGCCACCGACGCGGCGCCGTTCGCGCAGTCCACCACGACCTTGAGGCCGTCGAGGCGGTGCGGCGTGACCTTGAGCAGGTGCTCGACGTACTGGGTCTCGGCGTCGGCGATGTCGCGGACGCGGCCGATCGCGGCACCGGTCGGGCGCTCGAAACCGGAGCCCATGCGCTGCTCGATCTCGTCCTCGACCGAGTCGGGCAGCTTGTGGCCGCCCGCGGCGAAGAGCTTGATCCCGTTGTCCGGCATGGCGTTGTGCGAGGCGGAGATCATCACGCCGATGTCGGCGCCCAGCGAGGAGACCAGGTGCGCGACGGCGGGGGTGGGCAGTGCGCCCACGCGCAGCACGTCGGCACCGGCCGAGGTGAGGCCCGCGGTGACGGCGGCGTCCAGCATCTCGCTGCTCGCCCTGGGGTCGCGGCCGACGACGGCGACCGGGCGGTGGGAACGGTCGTGTTCGGCGAGCACGCGCGCCGCCGCGGCGGCGACGGACATCGCGAGTTCGGGGGTGAGGTCGGCGTTGGCGAGACCGCGCACACCGTCGGTGCCGAACAGGCGGGCCATGAATCCTCCGAAATGGACACTGCGAGGCGACGGGAAGGACCCGGAAAACACTGCGGGAGCAGCAGTTCGAGGTGAACTGCTGCTCCCGCAGGTACAGCTGTGGAACTCGCTCAGCGCTTGGAGTACTGAGGCGCCTTGCGGGCCTTCTTCAGACCGTACTTCTTGCGCTCCTTGACCCGCGGGTCACGGGTGAGGAAGCCGGCCTTCTTCAGGACCGGGCGGTCCTCGGAGTCGACGGCGATCAGCGCACGCGCGATGGCGAGGCGCAGCGCACCGGCCTGGCCGGTGATGCCGCCGCCACGCAGGTTGGCGATGACGTCGAAGGTCTCGGGCTTCTCCGTGGTGACGAGCGGCTCCTTGATGAGCTGCTGGTGCACCTTGTTCGGGAAGTAGTCCTCGAGGGCCTTGCCGTTCAGCGTGAACTTGCCGGTGCCGGGCACGAGGCGGACGCGGACGACGGCCTCCTTGCGGCGGCCGACGGTCTGGGCCAGGTGCGGCGCACCGTTCAGCGAGGGAGCGACGACCACCGGCGCGGAGGCTTCGTCCTCGGCGACCTCGACCTCAGCCTCAGCGGCCTCGGCGTCGGCCTCGGGAGCAGCCTCGACGACCTCGGCCTCGACAACCTCCGCCTCGACGGCTTCGGGGGTCTCGTTCTCAGGGGTGGTCACAGGAACTTCCTCGGTGTACTCGTCGCTCACTGGGCGATCTTCTTGATCTCGAAGGCCTGCGGCTGCTGCGCCGCGTGCGGGTGGTTCGGTCCGCTGTAGACCTTCAGCTTGTTCGCGATCTGACGGCCAAGGCGGTTCTTGGGCAGCATGCCCTTGATCGCCTTCTCCACCAGGCGGTCCGGGCGCGTGTCCAGGACCTCGCCGAAGGACTGCTTGCGCAGACCACCGGGGAAGCCGGAGTGGCGGTACTGGAACGCCTGGTCGCGCTTCGAGCCGGTCAGAGCGACCTTGTCAGCGTTGACGATGACCACGAAGTCACCGGTGTCAACGTGAGGCGCGTAGGTCGGCTTGTGCTTGCCGCGCAGCAGCGTCGCGGCCTGGGTGGCGAGCCGGCCGAGCACCACGTCCTGGGCGTCGATCACGTGCCAGGTGCGGGTCACCTCACCGGGCTTCGGGCTGTACGTGCGCACGGAATTACCTCGTCGTCACTTGCGTCTGGGGTCACTGCGGCGGTTGCCCCAGACCGATCTTGGACGAACCAAGCGGTGGTTCCGAGACAGGCGCGGCACACACAGGCGCCAGCTACCGCACAACAACGTAAGAAGATACCGGATGGGTGGCGCGGGGACCAAAACGGCCCCTCCTACCGACCCCGCTCCGGACGTACGTGAGCCCCGGACCACGTGGTTCCGGGGCTCACGAGGGGTCTTGCCACCACGCGCGGTCTTACCAGCGCGAGACGTTCTGCTTCTCAGCCTGCTGGTACGCCTCGCCGGCCTGCTGCACGGCGGTACCGATGGCGGCGAGGACCGAGTTCAGGTCGGCCGCGGCGTTGTCCCACTTCTCCTGGGACTGCTTGTAGGTGTCCGAGCCCTCACCCTCCCAGGTGCCGAGCACGCGCACGACCTCGGCGCGGATCTCGTCCAGGACGCCGTCGATCTCCTTGGACTGCGTGGTGATGGTCGAGGCCGCCTGCGCGATCTGACCGAACTCAACCTTGATTTCACCCATTGTGGATCTCCCCTAGAAAAGTCTGTGAAGTACTGGACTGCGGAACGAGGACCTGCGGGGCAGGAGGATCAGCCGAGGCGCGCGGTGACGTTGCTCATCTCGGCCTCCTGGGCCGCTTCGTTCTGCGCGTAGACCTTCGAGGTGTCGGAGATCTGCTCGGCGATCGCGCGGAGCGCCTCCTGGACCTTCGCGGCGTCCGCGTCGAAGCGGGAGATCAGGCTCTGGAACGCGGTGTGGGCCGAGCCCTTCCACGCGGCGGAGACGGTCTCGGCGGCGTCGCGGACCTGACGGATCTTCGCCTGCGCGGTCTCGTCGGCCTCGATGATGCGCTTCGCCAGAGTGTCGAGCTCTTCGGTCGTGGTACCGAAACCAGCCATTGGGAGATGCCCCCTTCAGAGAACTTCAGGTCGTACTTCTTGGTTCGTACGCCTCTTCCGACGAGGACCCTGCCATGTCGGTTCCGCCCTGTCGCGACTTCTTTCGAAGTAGTTGCGCTAGTAAACGACGCCAGGTGAACGCACGGTGTCAGTAGAGGATTCGCGACTGCGAAAAGTCCTCGTCATCGTCACCCGCGCGGGGAAGCTGGCCACTCGGACCGGCGACCGCGGTCGAACCGGGGAAGGCGGGAACCTCAGGCCCCGGAACCGGTTGAGACGCCGCGGCGGCGAGCTCGGCGGCCTCCGGAGTCCGTTCGACGGGCAGTCCGCGCTCGGTGCGGAACCCCGTGGCGGCCTCGCGGACGTCGCCCGGCGTGGCACCGGCCGCCGGTTCCGCCCGGCGGTCACGGGCCTGCCGGGCCAGCTCGCGGGTGCGTTCCCGCAGCTCGGCGTTGCGCGCGCCAGCCTCACCGGCGGCGCGGCGTGCGCGGGTGACCGCGTGGCCGACCTCGGCGCGGAACCGGGCGAGGACCTCGTTGGCGGACATCAGGCGACTCCCCTGGTGCTGTTCACGGCTTGATGGTCAGCGAGCGGACGATCTGCTCGCAGGCGGTGCGGACGCGGTCACGGCCGGCCTCGGTCGCCTGGCAGCCCACGCTCACCTGAGCCGTACCGACGAACTGGATGTACCAGTCGACCCCGGCCCCGCCGATCTCTTCGCGATAGTGAACAACGGACTTGCCCGCGAATGTGTAGCGGTCGCTGAACGCGGCGACCTTGTCGCCCCTCTCCTCGCGCTCGCCATATTGCTTCTGCAATTCCGCGAATGCCCGCCCGCGGTCCTGGTCGCTGTTGTACTCCAGCTTTTGCTCTTGCACAGCGATGCGGTCCGCCGGGGAATCACCGGTGTTCTTTTCCCGGTCGACCGGTTGCAGGAGCACCTGCCTGGCCGCGGGTGCGCCGCCGGTCTGCTCCCAGCCGTCGGGCCGGGTGAAGCTGTAGTCGTACTGCGCGATCTGGTCCGCGGGCGGCGGGGTGGCGGTTCCCGTCCCCTCCCGGTGCTGCCACCAGAGGAACCCGCCGACGCCGGCCGCCACGAGCACGACGACCACGCCGAGCGCGATGAACAACGGCGCCTTGCTCTTCTTCTCCGGCGGCGTCATCGGCGGCGTCATCGACGGGAACGACGCGGGGAACTGCGCGACCGGCGGCGGCGTGATGCGGCGGGTGATCTTGCGGGTGGTGTCGCCGGACACGCGCAGGTTGTGGGTCACCTCCCCCGAGGGGCCCCTGGACGGTGGGTGCGCCCGGTTCTGAGGTGGCTTGGCCGGCGCACCCTGCGCCATGCCGCCGGTGCGCTCCGGGTCGAGGCTCACCGCGCGCAGCGCACCGCGGGCCACGACGGTCTCCGGCTGGTCGATGCTCGTCGGCACCACACCGGTGTGCTCGTGCACGAGCCGCGCGACGAGCGGGATCCGGGACGAGCCGCCCACCAGGAACACCGCGGCCAGCTGCTGCGGCGCCAGACCGGCCTCCCGCACGGCCGAGCCCACCAGCGCGGCCGCACCGCCGAGCGGGACCGCCACCAGCTGCTCCAGGTCGGACCGGGTGACGTGCGCGTCGGGGAACGGCGGCGGCATCGGCACGTCGGTGTAGGCGTGCCGCGACAGCGTCTCCTTGGCGCCGCGGACGTCCTGCCGCAGCACCCGCCGCTTGCGCCGGTCGGTCATCTCACGGCCCTCGACGAGCTGCCGCCACGCGTCCGGGTCCTCCGTCGACACGAGCGCGCCGACGTGCTCCAGCAACGCCTGGTCGACGTCCGCGCCGCCGAAGCCGGGGTCGCCCTTCGTCGCGAGCACCCGGAAGCTCCTGCCGGTGCGCGCGACCACGCTCGCGTCGACGGTGCCGCCGCCGAGGTCGAGCACGGCCAGCGCCGCACCGTCGGGAACGGAGTGGCTCGCGGAGTGAAAGACGGCGGCCGCCACGGGTTCCGGCACGAGCGCCAGCTCCCGCCCCAGCCCGCGCGCGGCCTGGACCAGCACGCGGGTGCGGACCGTGCCCCAGTCGGCGGGGTGGGTGAGCACGAGCAGGTCGACGGGCGCACCGCCGCCCACGCGCCGCGCCTCCCCGACCGCACGGGTCAGCACCGCGCGCACGACGTCCACGACGGGCAGCACGGTGCTGCCCAGCAGCAGCTCCCCCTCGTCCACGCGGCGCTTCGGGTGCGGCTCGTAGCGGGCCGGGTCGACCGCGGCCTGCCGCTCGGCCTCCTGCCCGACGAACAACGTCCCGTCCGCGGCCGCGAACACGGCGGACGGCACCAGCGGCTGGCCGTCGAAAACGACGACCTGCGGCTCCCTGCCGTGCACCGAGATCGCGACGCAGGTGCTCGACGTGCCGAAGTCCACCGCGACCTGGAGGCTCATGCACCATCCCCTCTTCCGCGCACATGCTTACCGGATGCGGCACAGCCGGACGACACGGATGGTCCAGGTGGCCACCGGGAGTTCACCGCGGATCACGGATTGCGACACACCGGTCACGCTGTGGGGCTTCGGGACGGGCGTGGGTCGCACCGGGACGGAGGGGCGGCCCTAAGCTCGTGCGCGTGCTGGGGGCCGAGTACCGCGTGCTGGGACCGCTGGACGTCCTCTTCGCCGGTGAACGGGTCGTGGTGCCGGCGGGCAAGGGCCGCGTGCTGCTCGCGACGCTGCTCCTGCGCCCCAACCGGTTCGTGTCGGTCGACGAGCTGGTCGAGCGCCTCTGGGACGGTTCACCGCCCTCGATCGACCGCGCGGTCAAGACGTTGCACATGACGGTCGCACGGCTGCGGCGGGCGCTCGGGCCGGCCAACTGCGTGGTCACCACCACGAACGGCTACCTCGCCGAGGTCGAGGACCTGGACCTGCTGCGGTTCCGTGCGTTGGCGCGCACCGACCCGCACGCCGCGCTGGCGCTGTGGCGCGGTCCGCTGCTCACCAACGTGACGTCCGACGCCCTGCACCGCGAGGACGTGCCTCGGCTCGTCGAGGAACGGCTGCTGGTGCTGGAGAAGCGCATCGAGGCCGACCTCGACGACGGCAGGGCCGGCGAGCTGGTGCCCGAGCTGCGGGCGCTGACCGCGGAGCACCCGTTGCGGGAGCGGTTCTGGGCCCAGCTGATGACCGCCCTGTACCGCTCGGACCGCCAGGCGGAGGCGCTGGAGGCGTTCAGCCGGGTCAGCCGGATGCTCGCCGACGAGCTCGGCATCGACCCCGGCACGGTGCTGCGGGAGCTGCACGGGTCGATCCTGCGCTCGGAGCCCGGCCCCGGACCCCGGCGGGCCGCCACCGGTCCCCGCCAGCTGCCACCGGACCTGCCGCGGTTCACCGGGCGGACCGAGGACCTCGCCCGGCTCGACCGGTCGCTGTCGGGAGGGCACCCGGTGGTGATCTCGGCGATCGCGGGCAGCGCCGGTGTCGGCAAGACCGCGCTCGCCGTGCACTGGGCGCACCGCGTGCAGGACCGGTTCCCGGACGGCCAGCTCGCCGTCAACCTGCGCGGGTACGACCGCGAGGAACCGCTGAGCCCGCACGACGCGCTCGACCAGCTGCTGCGCGGGCTCGGCCTGTCGTCGAAGGACATCCCGCTCGACACCGGTCAGCGCATCGGGACGTACCGCTCGCTGGTCGCCGACCGCCGCGTGCTGGTGCTGCTGGACAACGCGCGCACGGCCGAGCAGGTGCGGCCGTTGCTGCCCACCGGCGGCCGGTCCGTCGCGGTGATCACCAGCCGCTCCGACCTGCGCGGCCTGGTGGCGTTGAACGACGCCACGCTGCTGCAGCTCGGCGTGCTGCCGCTCGACGACGCGCTGGCGTTGCTGGAGAAGATGATCGGCGCCGCGCGCGTGCGCGCCGAGCAGGAGGCCACCGCGGAGCTGGCGCGGTTGTGCGTGTGCCTGCCGCTCGCGTTGCGGATCGCCGCGTCGATGCTCGCCGTCGAACCGGAGCGGTCCGTGCGCAGCCTCGTCGACCAGCTGCGGTCGGGGAACCGCCTGGCGGCGCTGGAGATCGGCGACGACCGTGAGGCGGCCGTGCGGGCCGCGTTCGACCTCTCCTGCACCGCGCTCGCGCCCGACGAACACCGCATGTTCCGGGTGCTCGGCCTGGCCCCGCGCGCCGACTTCACCCCGCGCTCCGCGGCGGCCCTGCTCGGCGTGAGCAGCGAGCGGGCGCTGGCGCTGCTGCGCACGCTGACCCGCTTCCACCTCGCGGAGGAGCACGCGCCGCAGCGGTTCTCGTTGCACGACCTGCTCTTCCTGCACGCCCGCGAGCGCGCCGACGCCGAGGAGACCGCCGAGCAGCGCAGGGCCGCCGTGGTGCGGTTCCTCGACCACCACCTGCACTCGGTCGACAACGCCGAACGCGCCCTCCGCGTCGACCGCCGCGACAAACCGCTCACCGAACGCGACCCGGTCGTCGAGGCGGCCGCGTTCACCGACCGCGAGGGCGCGCTCGCGTGGTGCCGGAACGAACACGGCCTGCTCGTCGAGCTCTGCGAGTTCGCACTGGCGGAGGGACACCTCGACCACGCGTGGATGCTGCCCGGCTGCCTGTGGAGCTACCTGCAGGTGAACGGGTCTGCCGACGACTTCTTCCGGCTCTACGCGATCGCGCTCGAAGCCGCCGAGCGGTCGGGGAACCGGTACGGCCAGTCGGTCGCGCTGCACAGCCTGGGCGTGGCGCACCGCAGGTCCGGCGACTTCGCGGAGGCGCTGCGGTCGCTCACCCTCGCCCTGGCCCTGCGGCGGGAGCACGGCGACCCGTGGACGCTCGCCACCACCGAGACCGAGCTCGCCAACGTCCACTTCGAACAGGGCGATCACCGGGAGTCGCTGCGGCACGACCGCGCGGCCGGCGAGCACTGGCGGGCGGCGGGCAACCCGCGCGGCTGGGCCAGGTCGCTGAACGCCGTCGCCATGACCCTCGTGGAGCTGGGCGAGTTCGCGGAGGCCGTCGAGACCGCCGACCGGGCCGCGGAGGTGTACGCCTCGCTGGGCGTCGTGGACGGCGCGCTGGAGGACACCAGGGCGCAGGCCAAGTTCCGGATGGGCGACCTCGACGGCGCGGTGCGGATCTACCGCGACCTGTTCGCCGGCCCGCTGCTCGACCAGGAGAGCAGCTTCACGCGCACCATGACCCTCCTCAGCGGCGCCGAGGTGTTCCGCGCGGCCGGTGACGTGACCGCCGCGCTGTCCTGCGCGCGCCAGGCCCTGGTCATCTCCGAACGCAGCGCACTGCGCAGGACGGGCGAGATCCGCGAGCTCGTCCGCGAGCTGGAGGCGTGAGCGTCAGCGGCGTTCCGGTACCAGCCCGGCGAGGCGCGCCCGCAGCCGGATGACCGCGCGCGCGTTGCCCTGCGCCTCCCGCATGAGCAGCGCTTCCTCCAGTGCCGCAACGGCTTCCGCGGCGCGACCGCGGCGCAGGTGTGCGTCGGCGATGTTCTCGTGCGTGACGGCGCGGACGGCGTTGGGCACCTCGTCGTCGGGCAGCGCCAGCACCTGGTGGAACGTGTCCATCGCCGCGTCGACCCGGCCGAGGCGGAGCTGGAGCAGGCCGCGCGTGTCCAGTGTGGACGGAAGCAGGTGGTCGATGCCGCCGCCGGTGATCGTGGCGTACGCCTCGTCGCTCGCGGCCAGCGCGGCCTCCAGGTCCTCCAGCGCCACGAGGGTCATGGCCTGGTTGTTCAACGCCATGGCGAGCCCGGCCGGGTCGCCCTGCTCGCGGCGGCGCCGCACGGCCCGTTCGTGCAGGGAGCGCGCGGACTCCAAGCGGCCCTGCCTGGCCTGGTTGACCGCCCACTGGTCGAGCGTGACGGCGATGCCGTGCAGGTGGCCGATGCCCTCCCGCACCTCCAGCGCCTCGGCGTAGGCGGTGTCGGCCTCCTCGAACGCCCCGAGCGCGCCGAGCGCGTTGCCCAGCGAGTGCAGGGTGTTGCCGACGGCGAACGGGTCCTCGGCGGCCCGTGCCGCCGCGAGCGCGACCTTGCACAGCTCGATGCGCTCGGAGGGGAGCTGGCGGAAGTTGAGGTAGCCGAACATCGTGGTGGGCAGCTGCCACGCGTGCTGGTGGTACCCGTGCTCACCGGCCAGGCGCGCGGCGGCCATCAGGTTGCGGTGCTCGGTCTCGCACCACGCGAGCGCGGCGGCCCGGTCGGCGAGCAGCGCCGGGTGCACGCCCTCGGCGAGCGGCGGCAGCGTCAGCGCGACGCGGGTGCGGCGCAGCAGCCGGTCGGCGCTCTCCGCCGTGTGCAGGTAGAAGTCCAGCAGCCGGCGCACCGCCTCGTGCCGCCCGGTGTCGGTGTCCTCGGCCACCGACCGCGTCTGCGAGTACGCCCGCAGCAGGTCGTGGCACGTGTAGCGGCCCGGTGCGCGTTCGACGGCCAGGTTCATGCGGGTGAGGACGTGCAACGACCGGCGCACCGCGGAACGGGGCCTGCCGTCGAGCGCGGCCGCCGCGTCCAGCGAGACGTCCGGGCCGGTGGCGAGCCCGAGCAGCCGGAATAGGCGGGCCGAGTCGGGGTCGAGGCAGCGGTAGGAGGTGGCGAAGACCGTCTCCACGCCGGTGAGCAGCCCGCCGCTCGCGTCGGACAGTTCATCGGCGAGCGCGCGCAGGGACAGCTCGGGCGCCCCGGCCGCCCGGGACGCGAGGACGGCGAGTGCGAGCGGGAGGCCGCCGCAGAACGCCACGAGGTCCGCGACCGCGTCCGGTTCGGCCCGCACCCGGTCGGCGCCGAGCCGCGCGGTGAGCAGCGCGACGGCCTCGGGCTCGGCGAGCACGTCCAGCGTCACCGGGAACGCGCCCTCCCGCACGACCAGCCCGGTGAACCGGTTGCGGCTGGTGAGCACGACCAGGCACCCGCGCCCGGCCGGCAGCAGCGGCCGGACCTGCTCGACGTCGCGGGCGTTGTCGAGCAGCACGAGCACGCGGCGGTCGGCGCTGACGCTGCGGAAGAGCGCGGCCCGTTCCGGCAGGTCCGCCGGCACCTTGCCGCCGGGCACGCCGAACGCGGCCAGGAACGAGGCCAGCACGGCGGACGGGTCGAGCGGCTGCGCGGACGGGTCGAAGCCGCGCAGGTCGACGTGGAGCTGGCCGTCGGGGAAGCGGTCGGCCACCGAGTGCGCCCAGCGGACGGCGAGCGCGGTCTTGCCGACGCCGGCCGTGCCGTCGATCGTGGCGATCACCACCGCCGTTCCCGCGTCCAGGAGCGCGGTGAGCTTCGCGAGCTCCGCGTCCCGCCCGGTGAAGTGCGCCGACGGTGCGGGCAGCTGCCGCGGCACGTCGCTGCGGGCCTCCGGGTCCTGCAACCGTTCGTGCAGCTCCCGCAGCTGCTGGCCGGGTTCGACGCCGAGCTCGTCGGCCAGGTGCGCGCGGATCTGCTCGTAGGCCGCGAGCGCGTCCCGCGGCCGGCCCGCCTGGTGCAGCGCCTGCACCAGCTGCGCCCAGAACCCCTCGCGCAACGGGTGCTCGCCGGTCAGCTCGCGCAGCTCGTCCACCAGCTCGGCACCCCGGCTCCGCGCGAGGTCGGCGTCGATCCTGCGGCCCAGCACCACCAGCCGTTCCTCGATCAGCGGCGGCACGTCTTCGTGGTGCAGGAGCACCGAGTCGACGTCCGCTGCCACCGGTCCCCGCCAGTGCGCCAGCGCCGCCGTGAACTCCCCGTCGGCCGCGAGCCGCCGGAACCGGGTCAGGTCCAGCCGCTCGGGGTCGACCTCGGCCAGGTACCCGCCGGTCGCCGTGCGCACGCAGTCCGCGTCCCCCAACGCCACCCGCAGCCGCCGCACCACCATCTGCAACGTCTTGTGCGCCCGGTCGACCGTCGGCGGCTCCCCGTCCCACAACCGGTCCACCAGCTCGTCCACCGGCACGAACCGGTTGGGCCGCAACAACAGCGTGGCGAGCAGCACCCGTCCGCGCCCGGCCGGCAACGGCACCGGCACGCCGTCACGCAGCACCTCGACCCGTCCGAGGACGCGGTACTCGACGTTCATGACTCCCTGCTCCCGTCCTCTTCGGACCCGGTGTGACCGATGTGTGAGCGCCGTGCGGCAACGTGGTGCTCGGCCGGGAACGGCAGCGACGGGAAAGCACCTGGGGGCTCGTCGCTGCCGCCCGGTGCTCGCCGCGGAGACGGCGCCCTCCCAGTCCGGCGAGCAGTGCCTGCGACCGTCCTGTCGCGACGGTGACGGATTCACCCGGTACTCGGCTCGCACACCCCTCCACCGGCTCGAAAACCCAGTCTAGGGGCCCTGTGGTCCCGGTGTGAGCGAAGTGTGAGCGGCCCCTGGCAGAGTTCTCCTCAGCGGTGCTGGTGGCACAGTTCCTGGGGGGTCACCAGCACCGCTCACCAGTTCTCAGCGGAGCTCGGCGAGCTTGGCGCGCACCTGCTCGGCGTCGGCGTGGTCGTTGTACTCGTAGGCCTCCAGTGCCTTCGTCCACCAGCTCCGCGCCGCGTCGGGCTCGCCCAGGCCGAGGTGCGCGTCGCCGAGGGTGTTGTGCACGTCGGCGATGTGGTGCCAGGAACCCTCGGTCTCGAAGTGCCCCAGCGCGAGGTGGGCGTTCTCGACCGCGACCGCGTGGTCGCCCAGCCCCACCTGGACGCTGGCCTTCATCGCGGCGAGGAGCCCCTTCCACTCCGCGGTCATGTCGACCGCGAACTCGGCCTCCCACTCCGCGCAGCACACGAGCGCCTCCGCGTACTCGCCCAGCTTGAGGTGGTCCGCCGCGACCTGGTGCAGCGCCATCCCGGTCTGCAACGGGTACGGCGTCGGCGACGCGCGCAACGTCGTGAGCGCCTCCTTGGACACCTCCAGCGCCTCCCGCAGCCGGCCCGCCTCACCCAGCGACCACGCGAGCCCGCTCAACGCGCGCGCCTGACCGGTCACGCGACCGACCTCGCGGTACACGTCGGCGCTGCGCGCGAAGAGGTCGCTGCCGTCGTCGAAGCGGCCGGCCCGGCAGTGGGCCACGGCGAGGGTGAACTGCATCCGGGCGTCCCAGAGGCGTTCACCGGTGTGCGTGACCGCTGCCACGGCGCCCTCCATCGACCAGACCCACTCCTGCCACGGGCCGACCCGGTCGACCAGGTCGAAGGTGAACCACGGCAGCTGCCAGGCGTAGCGGTGCAGGTCCCGTTCCGCGGCCTGGACCATGATCGCGCGCAGCACGGCGCGTTCGGCGCGGAACCAGTCGTCGGCCTCCTCGCGCCCGGCCGGCAGCTCCGGCCGCGTGCCCGGTGCCGGCCGCAGCTCGATCACCGCCTGCGCCTGCCTGCGCCCGGCGAAGCAGGAGGCGTCGATCGCGACCAGCGTGTGCAGGTAGTGGTCGTACATCCGCTCGACGGCTGCCGCCCTGGACTCGGCGGGCTCCTCGGCCTCCGCCCGGTCCGCCGCGTACACGCGCAGCAGGTCGTGGCTCGTGAACCGGCCGGGCACGGGCTCGGCGAGCAGGTTCGCCTCGACCAGCTCCCGCACGTGCCGCAGCGCCTCGTCCTCGGTGAGGCCGGCGAGGCTCGCGGTGGCCGCGACGGTGATGTCCGGCCCTGGGTGCACGCCGAGCAGCCGGAACACCCGCGCGGTCGCCGGGCCGAGCTGCCGGTAGGACCACTGGAAGACGGTGCGCACGGTGGTCGCCGCGTCACCGGTGTCCAGCGTGTCGAGGCGGGTGCGGGCGTCGGACAGCTCCGCGACCAGCCCGGCCAGCGGGAGCTCCGGCGACTGGGCGACGCGGGCCGCCACGATCGCGAGCGCCAGCGGCAGGCCACCGCACCACCGGATCAGCTCGTCGGCGTCACCCGCGCGCCGCGCACCGAGCCTGCTCACGATCAACGCGCGTGCCTCCGCGGGCGTGAGCACGTCCAGCGCCAGCTCGCGCGCACCCTCGTTCACGACCAGGCCGGTGAGCCGGTCGCGGCTCGTGACCAGCACGAACGACGACGACGGACCGGGCAGCAGCGGCCGCACGTGGTCGGGGTCGCGGGCGTTGTCGAGCAGCACGAGCACCCGGCGCTCAGCGACCAGGCTGCGGTACAGCGCCGACTGGGCGTCGAGCGCGGCCGGGATGCGGTCCGGCGGCACGCCGAGCGCTTCGAGGAACCGGCTGAGCGCGTCGCCGGGCGCCACCGGTTCGCGGTGGCGGTCGAACCCGCGCAGGTTCACGTAGAGCTGGCCGTCCGGGAACCGGTCCGCCGCACCCCGCGCCCAGTGCACGGCCAGTGTCGTCTTGCCGACGCCCGCGGTTCCGGTGATCGCCGCGACCACCAGCCCGTCGCCGGCTGCCAGTCCGGTCAGGTCGCGCAGCTCGGCGGACCGCCCGACGAACCGGGGTGTCGTCGTCGGCAGCTGGCGCGGGACCGGCCGGAGCACGGCCGCCGTCCTGCGCGCCGGAACGGGACCGGCGAGCACGCGCTGGTGCACCGCCCGCAGCTCGTCACCGGGGTCGACGCCGAGCTCGTCGGCCAGCAGCGCCCGGACCTCCCGGTAGGCGGCCAGCGCGCGTTCCTGCTGCCCCGACATCGCGAGCGCCAGCACCAGCTGCGCCCAGAACGCCTCGCGGAACGGGTGCTGGGCGGTGAGGCCGCGCAGCTCGGGCACCACCTCTGCGGCCCGGCCGGCGTCGAGGTCGGCGCTGATCCGCCGTTCCAGCGCGTGCAGCCACTCCTCGGTCACCAGCGGGACGTCGTGCTGGTGCAGGGCACCGGACCGCACGTCGACGAGCATCGGCCCGCGCCACAACCGGACGGCGGCGGCCAGCTCCCCCGCCGCGACCAACCGGCGGAACCGGGTCAGGTCGAGCGCGTCCACGGCCACCTCGGCGAGGTAACCACCGGTCGAGGTGCGCACGCAGTCCGCCTCGCCCAGCGCCCGGCGCAGCCGCATGACCACCGTGTGCAGCGTCTTGTGCGCCCGGTCCGGTGTCGGCGGCTCACCGTCCCAGAGCCGGTCGACCAGCGCGTCGATCGAGACGACCTGGTTGGGGCGCAACAACAACGTGGCGAGCAGCACTCGGCTCCGGCCGGCCGGCAGCGGCACGACGACCCCGTCGAGCAGCACCTCCAGCGGACCGAGCACCCGGTACTCGGCTAGGGCCTGTGTCGAGGTCCCGTTCGATGAGAGTCGCGCCTGAGGTGGTTCCTGGCGGTGCGGGCGACCAGCCCGCATACCGGTGTTGTATGTGGGCTGGTCGCCCGTGCCCCCGGGGGCCGCCTCAGGCCCGGCTGTCGCGAACATGGACCTCGACACAGGCCCTACCACGTTCCCCCTGTGTGACCGGATTGTGAGCGTCCGCGGAGACCATGTGCGTGGCCGGTTCGACCGCGGTTACCTCCCTCTTCACCGTGGCCGGACCGGCCTCTCCAGCAGCCCCGGCGACGCGTGCTCGCGGTGTGACCGGAGTGTGAGCGCCGTCGGGCAGAGTTCTCCTCAGCCGGACGACGAGAGCGGCAACGCAAGCCCTGGGGGGTGTCGCGACCGTCGTGGTCCTGCCGGATCGGCCCTCCCCAGTGGGTCGGACCGGAAGGGCGTCGGTTCTTGGGGGGAACCGGACAGTCCCCTGCTGTTCGGTGGGCCCGCAGCTTCGGCTGCGGGCCCTTTTCACGTGCACCGGTCCACGAGGGCCTTTCTCCGTGCCGGAAACCGGAGCGGCCCCCGCCGCGGAACGACGGGGGCCACCGGGCGGAACGGCTAGTCCGGAGCGATCCAGGCGAACTGGATGCGCTGCTGACCGTGCTTGCGGGTCACCAGGGTGCCGCGGCCGGGAGGCTGGGGCGACGGCTTCAGCGTGCCGATGATCGCGCCCTCCTCCTTCGAGCCGGAGCCGACGAAGATCGGGGCCGCGATCTCCTTCAGCTTGCCCATCACCGGGTCGTACATGGCGCGGGAGGCGCCACCCATGCGGCGGACGACGACCACGTGCAGACCGACGTCCTTGGCCTGCGGGATGAACTCGGCGATCGGCTGCAGCGGGTTCGCGGCGCCCTGCGGGGCGACGAGGTCGTAGTCGTCCACGACGACGAAGACCTCGGGGCCGGTCCACCAGGAGCGGTTCTTGAGCTGTTCCTGGGTGACGTCCGGGCCGGGCATGCGGCGGCCGAGGGAACCGCGCACCTCCTTGATCGTGTCAGCGAACTGGGTCGACGACACGGCGTAGGTCAGGAGGTGGTCGGTGTCGATGAAGCCGAGCATCGTGCGGCGGTAGTCCGCGAGGACGATCAGCGCCTCCGAGGAGGTGTAGCTCTGCATGATGCCGCGGACGATCGTGCGCAGGATGTTCGTCTTGCCCGACTCGCCGTCGGCCAGCGCCATGAAGTGCGGGTCCGCGTCGAAGTCGAAGTAGACCGGCGCGAGCTCGTCCTCGTTGACGCCGACCGGGACCAGGTGGCCGCGATTGGGGTTGACCTGCTGGACCTGCGCCATGAGCTGCGCGTGCTCCAGCACGTCGGGCAGCATCCGCACCTGCGGCGCGCGCGGGCCCTGCCAGGCCTGGTTGAGCTTGGCGTCGAGGTCCTGGACACCCGCGGAGATCGTGGTCGGGTCCTGCGAGGTGTCGATGCGCGGCAGTGCCGTGAGGAAGTGCAGCTTGTCGCCGGTCAGACCGCGACCGGGACGGCCGGGGGGCACGTTGGCCGCGACCTTGCGGTCGATCTCGGACTCGCTCGGGTCACCGAGGCGCAGCTCGAAGCGGGTGCCGAGGAGGTCCTTCATCGCGGGCCGGATCTCCGCCCACCGGTTCGCGGCGACGATCACGTGGACGCCGTAGGACAGACCCTGGGCGGCGAGCGCCTGGATCTGCGGCTCGACCATCTCGAACTCCTGGCGGAAGTTCATCCAGCCGTCGACGACCAGGAACGCGTCGCCGAAGTGGTCGTCCTTGATCTCACCGCGGCGCTTGCGGTTGCGGAACTCGACCATCGAGTCGATCCGCTGCTCGCGCCACCGCAGCTCGCGCTCGGTGATCAGGGTCTGCAGCTCGGCCACCATGCGGCGGACCTTGTCGACGTCGAGACGGCCGGCGAAGCCACCGACGTGCGGCAGGTTCTCCATCGCGGCGAGCGTGCCACCACCGAGGTCGATGCAGTAGAACTGCGCCTCCTGCGGGGTGTGCGTGAGCGCCATCGAGGCGATGATCGACCGCAGCAGCGTCGACTTGCCCGACTGCGGGCCACCGACGACCGCACCGTGGCCCGCGGCACCGGAGAAGTCGGCCCACAGCAGGTCGCGGCGCTGCTCGAACGGCTTGTCGACCACGCCGACCGAGATCTGCAGCATGCCGTTGGCCGGGTACTGCGGCGGCGTGAGGCCCCGGTCCGGCGTCACGTCGAGCGGCGGCAGCATCGTGTCCATCGTCGGCGGCTCGTTGAGCGGCGGCAGCCACACCTCGTGCGCGGGCGGGCCCTGGCCGACGAGGCGGTCGACGATCAGCTCGAGCTGCGTCGGCTCGTTCGCGTCCTCCTTGACCGGTGCGGCCGCGACCGCGACCGGCTCGACGGGGCGCTCCGGCTCCTTCGGCATCTCGATGAAGTCCGGGACGAAGAACCGCGGGCGCTTGTCGCTGCGCACGGCCACCGACTCACCGGCGGACTGCATGCCGGACGGCCGGTAGGTGCCCGAGACGTAGAGCGCCTTGAACCTGGTCAGCGGCATGCCCTGCACGCTGAGGTAGCCGGAGCCCGGGATCGGCGGCAGCTCGTAGGCGTCGGGCACGCCGATCGCCGCACGCGACTCGGCCGCGTTGAACGTCTTCAGACCGATCCGGTACGAGAGGAACGTGTCCAGGCCGCGCAGCTTGCCCTCCTCCAGCCGCTGCGACGCGAGGAGCATGTGCATCTGCAGCGACCGGCCGACACGACCGATCTGGAGGAAGATGTCGATGAAGTCCGGCTTCGCCGTCAGCATCTCGGAGAACTCGTCGATGCAGATGAAGAGCGCGGGCAGCGGGTCGAGCTGGGCGCCGTTCTCGCGGGCCTTCTCGTAGTCCCAGACGTTCTTGTAGTTGCCCTTCGCGAGGACCTCCTGCCGGCGCGAGACCTCACCGGCGATGGCGTCCTTCATGCGGTCGACGAGGCTGAGGTCGCCGGCCAGGTTGGTGATCGTCGCGGCGACGTGCGGTGCCTTGTCCAGACCGAGGAACGTCGCACCACCCTTGAAGTCGACGAGGATCATGTTGAGCGCGGTCGACGAGTGCGACGCCAGCAGGCCGAGCACCAGCGTGCGGAGGAACTCCGACTTGCCGGAACCGGTCGCGCCGATGCACAGGCCGTGCGGGCCCATGCCGTCCTCCGCGGCCTCCTTGATGTCGAGCTCGACCTGCTGGCCGTGCTCGCCGATGCCGAACGGGATGCGGTAGCGGTCGCGCTTGGGCCGGGGCCGCCACGCCTGCTGCACGTCGAACGTGATCGGGTCGCCGGGGATGCCCATGAACTCGAGCAGCGGCGGGTTGTTGTTCATCGCCAACGGGTCCTCGCCACCGTCGCCGCCGACGTCGCCCGCCGCACCCATGCGGTACGGGGCGAGCCTGCGGGCCAGTGCCTCGGCCTCGACGACGGACAGGCCGTCCGGTGCGCCGAACCACTCGACGCCGCTCGCGGAACGGGCGCCCAGCTGGTTGTTCTCGATGACCAGGCGCAGACCGCGGCGGGCGGTCAGGTTGCCCAGGCACTCGGAGAGGTCGAGCAGCGTGACGCCGACCAGCCCCTCCTCCAGGATGATCATCTCTTCGCGGCTGATGTCGCCGTCGTCGATCACGATCACGATGTGCGGCTGGTCGGGCGGCGGCGGGGCGTTGCGGGTGAACCGCTGCCGGTCGCGCAGGTACTCGTCGAGCATCGCCTCGACCTCGGCGAGCGAGTTCGCCATCATGCGGCGCTGGCCGATGCCGTCGATGTCGGTGGGGTGCTGCACGTGCGGCAGCCACTTCGCCCACTCCCACTGCTGCTTGGTGCGGCCCGCGCTGACGACCGCGATCAGCAGGTCGTCAGGGGCGTGGAAGGTGACGAGCTGGGCGAGCAGGGCGCGGGCGAGGTTGCGGCGGTCCTCGATGTCGCCGAGCAGGCCGACGGCGGCGAACCCGCGCAGAGCGATGGAGATCGGCAGGTCGGGGACGAGCGAGTGGGCGCGCACGAACCGGCGCAGCGCCAGCGTCGCGATCGGCTCCAGCTCCTCGACGGGACCGGTCTGCGGCGGCACCAGGCGGGTGGCGAGGCGCTGCGAGCCCCGTCCCGCGCGCAGGTGGCAGAAGTCGGGGTCGTTCTGGCGGCGTTCCCACATGCGCCGGGTG
Source organism: Lentzea sp. NPDC042327 (assembly GCF_040647275.1). Lineage (NCBI taxonomy): Bacteria > Bacillati > Actinomycetota > Actinomycetes > Pseudonocardiales > Pseudonocardiaceae > Lentzea > Lentzea sp. NPDC042327. The sequence goes on along the minus strand of NZ_JBEZBX010000010.1, from coordinate 65,724 downwards.
GTGGCGAGCGACCACAGCTGCTGCGGGTCCGGGTGCACCCACTCGCGCTCGGCGCGCTGCTCGTCGGCGGCTTCGCGGGCGCGGTCGCGCATCTGGCCGAGGTACCGCAGGTAGTCCTTGCGGTCCTCGTTCATCTCGGCTTTCTTCTGGCCCTTGCCGGAGCCCATGCCGCTGGCCATCATGCCGACGGTCGAGATGAGCATCATGCCCGGCATGAGCATCGCCATGGGCTGCCTGTTCGAGTACACGAACATCATGCCCATCATGCCCACGGAGGCGACGATCATGACGACGGGCATCGCCTTCATCATGATGTTGCCGGGGATGATCCTGGGGACCTCGGGTGGCGGCTCGAGGTGCACCTCGCCGCCAGGAGGCCGGGGAGCAGCAAGGCGTGCCGTTCGCTTGAACTGCAGCGTGCTCAACTGACAGGCACCTCTTCGACTCGTTACGCCACCAGTAGCAACCGACACTATTGCGCATCCGCGCGCGCGACGAAGCTGGGTCGGGAAAAAACCCAGTCTGACGGGTTCCGGCGAACCACACGTGCAACAGGCGTCGGTCCGGCCATACTAGGGCCGCCCGACGAGCGGCCAGCTGGACGAATAGGGTCGGGCCGTTGATTCGTAAGTGCTGATCTGACTTAGGGGGCCCTGGTGGCGACCGGTACGACGGTGTTCAGCCGTGTCACGGTGGTGGCACCTCGAACGCGTATCGACGTCGCGCTGCCTGCCGACGTGGCGGTGGCCGATCTCCTGCCGATGCTGCTCGACATGGCGAGGGAGGCCACTCCGGACGGTGGTGTCCGGCACGGCGGCTGGTGCCTCGCGAAGCTCGGCGACAGCCCGCTCGACCCGGCGCGCACGCTCGCGTCGCTCGGCGTGGTCGACGGCGAGCTGCTGCAGTTGCGGCGCCGCAACGAGAACCCGCCGCCGCCGCTGTACGACGACGTGGTCGACGCGATCGCCGAGTCCGACCCCGACTCGTTCCGGCCGTGGACGAAGGAGACCGCGCAGAAGTTCGGTCACCTCGCGGGCGCGCTCGCGCTGATCGCCTCCGCGGTGGCGCTGTTCCTGTCCGGCCCGGTCGTGACCGCCGGCAAGGGGAGCGCCCTCGCGGCCGCCATCGCCGCCGGTGTGGCCGCCGTCGCCGCGCTCGCCACGGGCGCGACCATCGCGCGCGCCTACAAGGCGGTGTCGACCGGTGTGCTGATCGCCGCGTGCGGTTCGCTGCCGATGGCGTTCGTCGCGGGCTTCCACGCGGTGCCGGGCGTCAACTTCGAGCCGAAGATGCTGCTCGCGTCCGCGCTCATGATGATCTTCGCGTGGGGCGGCATCCTGCTGATCGGCCAGGGCGTCACGGTGTTCATCGCCGCGGCCACGGCCGGCACGATCGCCGCGCTCGCGTTCCTCGTCGCCACGTTCGTCGAGCACCCGCTGGCCGGTGTGGCCGCGGCGGCCGGCGCGGTGGCGCTGGGCGCGATGTCGATGCTGCCCCGGCTCACGCTGCAGCTCGCCAAGATCCCGCCGCCCGTCGTGCCGACGAACGCGGAGGACCTCAAGGAGGACAGCGGCTTCCCGGAGTTCGCGGTCATCGAGCGCCGCACGGCCGTCGCCCACGAGTACCTCACCGGCATGATCATCGGCACCGGCGTGATCGCCGCGCTGGCCGCGATCGTCGCGTCCGGCGACGGCACGGTCTGGGGCCCGATCTACGGCGTCGTCGTCTCGATCGTGCTGATGATGCGCGGTCGTGCGTACGCGAACGGTGCGCAGGCCGTGGCGCTGCTCTCGACCGGCATGTTCGCCGCGGCGGGCATCCTGGTCGCCTGGATCGCCAAGGCCTCCGAGTTCAACCTGATCGTATTCGTCTTCGGCACGCTGCTCGTGCTGGGCGCGGCCGCGCTGGTGCTCGGCGTGATCTTCCCCGGCCAGAAGTTCTCGCCGCCGCTGCGCCGCACGGTGGACATCCTGGAGGCGATCCTCATCGCCGCCGTGGTGCCGCTGGCGCTCGCGGTCATGGACATGTACTCCGTCTTCCGGAGCCTGATCACGCCATGAGGACCGGTATCAGGCGCACCACGGCGGCTGCGACCGCCGGACTGCTGCTGCTGACGGGAGCGGTGCCCGCCGCCGCCTCCGCCGCACAACCGTCGTCAGCGCAACCGCCGTCCTCGACGTCCGCAGCGGCGCCGACGTCGGCGACGGGTTCGGCGCCCAAGGTGAACTCGGAGCCGCCACCGCTGCCGCCCGGTACCGCGCCGCCGAAGGACACCGGTCAGCCGGATGTGGAGTACAAGCGCACCAACAAGGAGTGCGTGGCGTCCGACACCAAGAACGAGCTCATCGAAGAGATGCCGTGGGGCCAGCTGAGCCTCAACCTCGAAGAGGCGCACCGGTTCGCGACCGGCAAGAACGTCGTGATCGCGATCATCGACACCGGTGTCGACCCCCGCAACCCGCGGCTCGCCGGCCGCGTCGACCCCGGCGGCGACTACGTCGACAAGACCAAGAACGGCACTGACGACTGCGACGGCCACGGCACCGAGGTGGCCGGCGTCGCCGCCGCGAAGAAGACCGAGGGCGACTTCGTCGGCGCCGCACCGGACGCGCGAATCCTGGCCATCCGCCAGACCAGCGACCGCTACGAGTTCAAGGGCGACGCGACGAACGAGGCCCGCAAGGGCGCGGGCAAGGTCAAGACGCTGGCCGAGGCGATCGTGCGCGCGGCCGACAAGGGCGCGGGCGTCATCAACATCTCGCTGACGAACTGCGGCACCCCCAAGGGGTTCAGCCAGGACGACCGGAACCTGCAAGCCGCCATCCGGTACGCGGTGGACGTGCAGGACGTCGTGGTGGTCACGGCCGCGGGCAACAAGGACGATCAGGGCAACGGCTGCCCGGCCCAGAACGACAACATGGACCCGAACAACGTCAAGGTGATCTCGTCCCCGGCGTGGTTCGCCGACGACGTGCTCTCGGTGGCGTCGATCGCGCGGTCCGGCGAGGTCTCCGAGTTCAGCATCTGGGGCCCGTGGGTCAGCATCGCCGCCCCCGGCGAGGGCATCATCTCGGTCGACCCCAAGGGTGACGGCCTCACCAACGCGAACGTCACCGCGCAGGGCACCAGCGACATCAAGGGCACCAGCTTCGCCTCGCCCTACGTCGCGGGCATCGCCGCGCTGGTGCGCGAGCGGTTCCCGGAGCTGAAGGCGCGCCAGGTGATGGCGCGGTTGAAGGCGACGGCGCTGCAGCCGGGCAACGTGACCGGCAAGGACCACAAGTCCGGCCACGGCATGGTGAACCCGGTCGCGGCGCTCACCGCCGTGCTCCCGGCGGAGGCCGCGGGCTTCACGGCGCCGGAGCCGAAGGTGATGGTCACCGCGCCCACGCCGCCGAAGAGCCTGGACTGGCCGCCGATCATCGTGGCGTTGTCCGGGATCGGCATCGGTGCGGTGCTGCTGGCGCTGACGCTGTTCGTCCGCAACTCGAACCGCAAGCGCGGCGGCACGGCCTAGCCGCGGAACGACAACGGCCCCGCTCGGACGTCGAGCGGGGCCGTTGTCGTTCCGCCGGGGGTCAGTCCTCGCCGATGACCTTGGGAGCGGCCTTCTTCGGCTTGCCGAGCACGTCCTCGACGGAACCGGTGAGCCGGTGCTTCGACTTGTGCTCCTTGTCGCCGCCCTGCTGCCCGCCACCGCCCATCGCGCCCATCATCGGCGCCATGCCGCCCATCATCGCGCCACCGCCGGGAGCGGCCCCGGAACGGCCACCGGCGGCCGCGGCCGTCGTTCCGCCCGCGGCACCCTGCTCGGCGGGCGGCAGGCTCTCACTGACGCCCGTGGCCCCGCCGAACTGCATCTGCTGCGCCGCGGCCGGAGCGCCCGTGCCACCCACACCACCCGCGCCGACACCGCTGCCGCCGACACCGCTCGCACCGACACCGCCTCCGGAGCCGGGAGCGCCGCCACCGGTCGCCGCGGCCGCCGTCGCGGAGGCCCCTGCCGGTTCCGGTGCCGTCACGGCCGGCTTGGCGGGCGGGGCGTACGTCCAGTTCTGCTCGGGGTACCGGTGCTCCATCCGCACGGCGCCGAAGCCGCCCTCCACGCCGGCGACCCCGTCGCACAGCGCGAGGAACGCCTCCAGCACCTGCCGGCCGGACTCGAACAGCTCGCGCACCGGGTCCCTGAGGTCCTCGATGTGCACGCGCGCCCGGTTGTCGCCCTCCAGCGGCAGCGCCGCCACGCCGGACACCGAGTCCGCGGCGTCGGCCAGCACGTGGGCCATGTCCCGCACGATGTCGCGCACCGCGTCGGCGGTCTCCTCCAGCGCGTCGGCCATCGCGGTCATCGCGTCGGACATGTCGCCGCCGGCGAGCCCGACCTTGCGCATGTGCTCCAGGAACGCGTCGGCGTCCCTGCCCTGCCACGCCGCGTCGACACCGCCGAGCGGGCCAGCGACGTGCTTGGTGACCGCCTCGGTGACCCTGGCGGCCTTGCGCCAGCGCTCCGCTTCCTCGCGCAGGTCGTTCCAGTCGCCGACGAGCGGGTCGAAGAACTCGTGGACGAGGTCGACCACGCCCAGCCTGCGGCTCACCCGCGAGAGGAAGTCGAGCTCGGGACCCACCTCGGCCGCGATCTGCCTGCCGTCCTCGGCCACCTTCGAGCTCCCCACTACCTGCGATCGGCCTTCTTGAGACCGTGGACGGCCTCTTCCTCGCTGTACCCGTGGTGCTCCGCCACGGCGTGCAGCCCCTTGGCCGCCGCGTCCAGGGTGTCGCAGGCGCGGGCGAGCTGGGAGTTGAGCAGCTCGGCCGCCCGCGCGTAGCCCCGGGCACTGCCCAGTGCCCTGCCGACCTCGCCGAACGACTCCGGCCGCAGCGGTGACACCCTCATGGCGTCCCGCACGCGCCGCAGGTCGTCGGTCGTGCCGTCGATCCGGTCGGCGTACCTCTCAAGCCACTCGGGGTTGACGGCGATTCGACCGGCCACGGACTGTCCCTTCACGACGGTGCCACCTCGGGTGCACCCCTACGACTGCGGTGCACCCGGAACGGTTCCCGTCACTTCTGCTGCTGCGCCGGGTCCTTGATCTGGCCCTTGACCGCGGGGATCGCGTCGTAGCTGCGGTTCGCGTCGCCGCGGTTGAGCTGCGGGCCCTGCGGCAGCAGGTTCAGGATGTCGTTCGGTGCCGGTGGGAACGTCCCCTCCAGCCCGAGCGCCGCGGCGGTGCCCCCGTCCGGAACGCCGTACCGCACACCGCGACCGGTCACGATGTGGACCGGACCGGCGCCGAAGTCACCGGTGCCCTGGCTCGCCCGCACGACCGCCGCCTTGCCGGGCAGCATCAGGAACTGGTCGATGATCTCGCCGGCCGCACCGGGAGCGCCCAGCTGCACCGGGCTCATGTCCTTCGGGCCCGGCAGCGCGGAACCAATGGTGACCGAGGTGTCGATGGCGTGCTGGGTCCGGTTCTGCGACTCGTAGTCCTTGCCCTTCCAGCCCAGGCACAGCACCGCGTTGTTCGCGTTCGGCTCGATCGTGGTCGGCGTCTTCTCCGGGTACTGCGTGAGGTCGAGCTTGTTCTTCGGTTCGAGGTTGTTCGTGACCGCGCTCGGGGAGAGCTCGGTCGCCTTCTTGTTGTTCGCGTACGCCCAGCGCAGCAGGTCGCCGACCGTCTGGCCGACCTCCTGGAAGCCGTCCTCCAGCGCCACCATGAACCGCTGGGTGCCGGTCAGGCTGACCGAGATGACGTCGCCGATGTTGACCCTGGTCTCGGTGACGTAGGCGGCCTGCTCGCCCTGCCTCGGGATGACCGGCGCCTTCAGCGGCTTGGCCTCGGAGATCGAGTTGAGCAGCGCCGTGCTGACCGCGCGCGGCTGCTTGCCCCGCAGGTTCAGCGCGTTCATCACCTTGTCGTCCCTGAGGTCCACCTCGGCGCGGACGGTAGACGACGAGATGTCGAAGCCCTCGGGCTTCTTGTAGATCAGGTAGGCCTTCTTGGCGCCCGTCCGCTGCTGCACGAGCACGGCGTTGTCGCCGAGCTTCGGGTTGCCCTCGCTGACGCCCGCGATGACGGAGGTCTTGATCTGGTTGGCCGCCGCCTGGTTGCTGCGGAACGCGTCGAGGTCGAGGGTGTCGCAGACCGACCACTGCGCGTCGATGCGGGTCTCGGGCTTGGGCAGCACGTCCGGCGCGTCCGGCAGGCCGGTGAGGCGCCCGCGCGGGTACTTGGACAGCGCGGCCTCGCTGACGAGCTTGGGCTCCCCGCCCGCGGCACCACCGGAGGCGCCGCCGACCGAGCCGCCAGGGGCGTCACCGCCACCGCTCTGCGCCTGGTCCGGGTTCGACCGCGAGTACCAGAGCAGGCGTGCCGAGGCGAGGTTCGTCATCGGCACCAGCACGGGGGTCGACGTCGCGTTGTCGACGACGTAGACCTGCCCGGTCTCCTTGCTGATGGCGATCTGCGTTTCCTTGTCCAGGCGCGGTGCCGGCTTGAAGAACCCGTACACCAGGAAGCCGAGCAGACCGACGATGCCGAGGATCACACCGACCGATGTCGCGCGGGAGTGGTTGCGCATGGGGTCATGCAGCATCACGGCGTCTCTGCGGACGAGCGCGGACTGCATCCGCCGCAGGACGAATTGGTAGGCCTGGACCTGTGACTTGGTGGTGGGTGTTGATGCCATTCTCGGCTCGCTGCTCTCCCAGTCGCGGTACGGTTCGGCAGGATAGCCGGACGCAGGTTGCTCCGTGGGCCGGTTCGCCAAGCCCACCGACCATCGAGGGGAAAGAGACCACAACGGATGTCCGTGACCACTCCACATCCGCCCCGGCCGAACCCCGGGATGGCACGGCCGCAGGGTCCGGGGACTCCTGGCCAGCAGGCACCGGCGCCTCCCCGTCCCGTCGGGCGCGTCCGGCGCAGGGCGGCCGGCGTCAGCCTGGGCTCCTTGCCCGTGTCGAACGTAGTCACGATCGAGGTCGGTCTCGCCATCGCACTCCTCGTGCTGACCCTCGTCGGCGTGAAGGACGCTGCGGGCAACCTGAACGTCGTCTCGCTGTCGATCGCGGGCGGCGTGCTGCTGATCGCGCTGGTAGTGGCCTTCACCCGGTCGCGGGGGCGCTGGCTGACCCAGTGGATCGGCGTCCGGCTGCGCTACAGCTTCCGCTCGCACAGCCGCACCGCGAACCGCGAGGCGCAGCAGGAGTCCAAGCCCGGTGACGACGAGATGCAGGTGCTCGGCGCCGAGGACCCGCGCGTCGCGCTGCTGCGCCTGGCGATCCCGGACCTGGTGATCGCCAAGGGCGTCGACCACGAACGCCGCCCGCTCGCGCTGTCGTGGCACGACGGCGTGTGGACGGCGGTGCTGCTCGTCGACCCGACGCCGCCGCTGATCTCCGCCGTCGGCTCCGCCCCGTCGCTGCCCCTCGGCGCGCTGGTGCCGTGCCTGGAGGACCGCGGCGTGGTGCTGGACGCGATCACCGTGCTCTGGCACTGCTACCCCGGCAGCGCGGCGCTCCCGCCGTCGTCGCCCGCGCTCAGCTCGTACATGGAGGTGCTCGGCCCGCTGCCCGCGGCGGCCAGGCGCACCACGTGGATCACGGTCCGGCTCGACCCGCGCCGCTGCGGCGAGGCCATCCGCGAACGCGGCGGCGGCGTCGTCGGCGCGCACCGCGCGTTGATCGGCGCCCTGTCGCGCGTCCGCAACGCGCTGGAGTCCGCCGGTGTGGCGATCCGCCCGCTCGACTCCGACGAGCTGCTGCGCGCGGCGATCTCCTCGGCCGAGCTGACCGCCGCGGTCGGCGGCACCACCCCCGTGTCGTTGCGGGAGAAGTGGTCCGGCGTCACGGCCGGCGGCGTCGGCCACGCGAGCTACGCGATCACCGGCTGGCCGGCGAAGGGCCTCAAGGGCAACCTGAACGCGCTGACCGGTGTGCGCGCTCTCTCGTCGACGCTGGCGATGTCCATCTCGCCGTCGCGCGAGGACGGTCAGGTGTCGCTGCGCGGCCTGGTGCGGGTGAGCGCCAGGACGCCGAGCGAGCTCGACCGCGCCGACGACCAGCTGACGAAGCTGAGCGACAAGCTGGACATCACGCTGACCCCGTTGCGGGGCATGCAGCTCGCGGGTCTCGCCGCGACGCTGCCGCTGGGAGGTGTGGCATGAGCACGTCGACCCGTCTGCTGGACGCCCGCGGCCGCGGCGCGGTGGCACCGGAGTTCCTGGTGTCGCCGTCCATGCTCGACCTGGTCAGCCCGAGCGGTGACCGCGGCGGCATGATGCTCGGCCAGGGCACCAAGGGCGAGCCGCTCACGGTGTCCGTGCTGCGCCCGACCCCGACCCGCATGGTGGTCGTCGGCGGCCTGTACCTGGCCCGCCAGATCGCGCTGCGGGCCATGGCGACCGGTGCGTGGATCATCATCGCGACCGGCCGCCCGCAGGCCTGGCAGCCGGTGGTGCGCGCGGCGGGCCAGGGCCCGGACGGCCGCCCGTCCCAGCTGGTGCAGCTGCGCCGGTTGTCGCCGGCCGACCTGCCCCGCCCGACCGAGGACATGCCGCTGCTCGTCATCCACGACGGCGGCCACGTCCCGCAGGAGCTGTTCCCGCCGCGGGCGGCGTGGCAGACCACGATGTACGTGCTGCCGTACCTGCACCCGCAGGCCTCGTCGACGGCGAACAACGCGGACCTGGTGCTGCTGCAGCGCCTCCCGATGGGCCAGGCGCAGCTCGCCGGGCAGATGTGGCGCCTGCGCCCGCAGATGTTCCAGCAGCTGACCCAGCTGAAGGACGACCAGGTCATCGCGATGGGCCAGGACATGTGGGCGCACCTGCGCCTGTACACCACGCCCACCGAGCAGCAGATCCTCGGAGCGGTCCGCCGCGGCGACTGAGGACCCGACGAACCGCGCCCCCGAACGGTGATCCGTTCGGGGGCGCGGTCGTGCCGGGCCTGATCAGCACTCGAAGCGGCTCTCACCCGAGATCGAGCTCTGCGGGACACCGGCGCCGTCGCGCCACTGGACGAGCGTGCGGTAGGTGTAGTGGCCGGAGCCCGAGCAGTTCCAGGACGCGATCGCGCTGCCGGGACCCTGGTAGTGGGCGCTGGCCTCGATGACCCAGCCCCACGCGCGGAGCCGCTGGAGGAAGACGTCGACACCCTGGGCACAGCTGCCGGAGCCCCTGCCGTGCACCCAGCCCGTCGTCTTGGTGGGGTTGTCGGCGTTGTGGCAGGCCAGGACCCCCGGTGCGGTCGGCACCGCAACCGGCGTGGCACCGGCGGTCGAGGTCGTGAGCGCCAGGGCCGCACCGGTGATCGCAGCCAGCTGAACGAAGCGACGAATCATTGCTGGTTTCTCCTCAGTGATTCAGGGTCACCAAATAGGAACAGCACATCGCGCGCTGTTCATCGTGCGTTGTTCGATTGCGCAATCAAGCCGGGGACGCGCTGACGAGACGACCTGTCACCGCCCGCGAACGCGGTTCACCAGGCAAAACAGACCACTTCCCGGCCATTCGACATCGATCTTCTCGACGCGCGGAAGCACGATCTGAGCCCCCCAGCCCCATGTTCCGAAACTCCGGGAACAACCCCAGAAGAACTTGTGTTCCCACAACTGAACGTAGAGCACGGGTGAAACATGTTCAACCACACTTGAACGCCCCACGTGACCGCCCACTCTCCCTGCGTGGCGGCCGTGAGCGTGCGCACCGGCCCGACCTGGACCGACTCCAGGACCGGCGAGGGCACCGCCGGCCGGGCCGCGCGAGCCGTCCGCTTCCCCAAAGCCGCATTGTTCTGTCCATAGACCCGCTGCACCAACTAATTCACACGGGCGCGAAATCTGTGGAATGGCCGAACGCGTCTTAATCCGTGAAACTTCTTGTGCGCAATCCGTCCACGCCACTAGGAAAAACTTCACCTGCAGGACCAGGCGACGAGGGAGAACGCTGCTATGGGTGAATCGTGGCTCAGACGAGCGGCTGGAATCGGACTGGTTGCGGGCACCGCGCTCGCGTTGACGTCCGTCTCCGCCACCGCTGCGCCCGAGGGGGAGATTCGCAACCTCGGTGCGTCCAACGCGGTCAAGGACAGCTACGTCGTGGTGCTGAAGGACTTCAGCACCACCAGTGTCGAAAGCCTCAGCGCCAAGTACGACGCTCAGGTGAAACACACCTACAAGTCCGCTTTGCGGGGTTTCTCCGCGACGATGTCCGAGTCCCAGGCCAAGCGCCTCGCGGCTGACCCGAGCGTCGCGTACGTCGAGCAGGACGCCGAGGTCCGCATCTCCGACACGCAGACGCCGACCCCGTCGTGGGGCATCGACCGCATCGACCAGCGCGCGCTCCCGCTGGACAACAGTTACACGTACCCGAACGCGGGCTCCGGCGTCACCGCCTACATCATCGACACCGGCATCCGCACCACCCACAGCGACTTCGGCGGCCGCGCCTCCCACGGCCGCGACACCGTCGACAACGACAACGACGCCACCGACTGCAACGGCCACGGCACCCACGTCGCCGGCACGGTCGGCGGCACCCGCTTCGGCGTGGCCAAGGACGTGAAGCTCGTCGCCGTCCGCGTCCTCAACTGCGCGGGCTCCGGCACGTTCGCGGGCGTCATCGCCGGCATCGACTGGGTCACCGCCGACGTGCAGGGCAACCCGGCCCGCAAGCCCGCGGTCGCCAACATGTCCCTCGGCGGCGGCGCGAACCAGACCGTCGACGACGCCGTGAAGCGCTCCATCGCCGCCGGCGTCACCTACGGCTTGGCCGCGGGCAACGACAGCGGCTCCAACGCCTGCAACACCTCCCCGGCCCGCACGCCGGAGGCCATCACGGTCGGCTCCACCGAGCGCACCGACGTCCGTTCGAGCTTCTCGAACATCGGCACGTGCCTCGACATCTTCGCCCCCGGCACCGGCATCACCAGCGCCTGGCTGACCGACGACAACGCCACGAACACCATCTCCGGCACCTCGATGGCGACCCCGCACGTGGTGGGCGCGGCAGCGGTGTTCCTCGGCTCCTCCCCCGCCGCCACCCCGCAGCAGGTCCGCGACGCCCTGGTGGAGAACGCCACCTCCGACGTCGTCACCAACCCCGGCACCGGCTCCCCGAACAAGCTGCTGCACATCACCGGCACCACCCCCGGCAACCCGCCCGGCCAGTGCCCGGCAGTCACCAACGACACCGACACGGCCATCCCCGACGCGGGCTCGGTGACCTCCCCGATCACCATCGCCGGGTGCAACGGCAAGGCCACCGCCACCGCCTCGGTGAAGGTCGCCATCAAGCACACCTACCGCGGTGACCTGGAGCTCGCCCTGGTCACCCCCTCGGGCGCCGTGAAGCTGCTGAAGGTCGCCACCAGCGGTGACAGCGCCGACGACGTCAACGCCACCTACTCCGTCAACGTCTCCACCGAGAACGCCAACGGCACCTGGCACCTGCGGGTCCGCGACGCCTACAGCCAGGACACGGGCCACATCGACTCGTGGACCCTGAAGCTCTGACGCTCATCCCGCTCCCGGAGCCCCCGGTGCACCACCGGGGGCTCCTCCCCTTTGCGCGGGAGGAGGACACGGCCGGTGACAGCTCAGGACAGGGTGCGCACCCGGCGGGTCGCCTCGGCCCGCGCGGCCAGCTCCTCGTCGGCCGGGAAGTCCACCCGCACCAACGACAAGCCGTGCGCCGGCGCCACGGTGACCCCGCTGGCCCGCCCGTGCAGCGACAGCAGCCCACCGGGCCACTCCACCGGCTTCCGCCCCTCCCCGACGGCCAGCAGCGCCCCGATGAGCGACCGGACCATCGAGTGGCAGAAGGCGTCGGCGGACACGAACGCGGTGATCACACCGTCGTTCCCGGCACGGACCAGTTCGAGCCGTTGCAGCTCGCGGATCGTCGTGGCGCCCTCGCGGCGTTTGCAGAACGCGCAGAAGTCGTGCTCCCCCAGCAACAACGTCGCGGCGGCGTTCATCGCGCCGACGTCCAGGGGGCGTGGCCAGGCCAGCGTGTCCAGGCGGCGCAACGGGTGCGCACCGAACGGCGCGTCGGTCACGCGGTACTCGTAGTGGCGGCGCAGGGCCGAGAACCGCGCGTCGAACGCGGCGGGCACGACCCTGGCGGAGAAGACCCGCACGTCCGAAGGCAGCGCACGCGCCAGGCGCTTCGGGAAAGCGGCGACGTCCAGGGACGCGGGCAGGTCGGCGTGGGCGACCTGCCCGGAGGCGTGCACACCGGCGTCGGTGCGGCCCGCGACGGTCAGGACGACGTCCTCGCGCAGCACCATCGACATGGTGTCTTCCAGGACACCGCACACCGTCCGGCGGGAGGGCTGGCGGGCCCAGCCGGAGAACTCGGTGCCGTCGTAACCGAGATCAAGGCGCACACGAACGAGCCCGCCGTCCCCGGAAGCGGGAACGGCGGGCTCGTCAGCGGTCAGACTCAGGACTTGTCCTTGGCGGACTCGTCCTTGGCCTCTTCCGCCTTGACGTCCTCGGCCGACGGCTCGCCGTCAACCTCGACGGCACCCTCAGCGGGCTCCTCGGCGGCGTCCTTGGTGGCGGACTCGGGCGCGTCGGCGTCCTGGTCCTTCACCTCGTCGTCCGCCTCGACGACCGGGGCCTCGGCGGCGGCCGGCTTCTCGTCCTTGGCGAACTTGGTCTTGCGCGCAGCCTCGGCCTCCGTGGAGACGAGCTTCTGCTGCACCAGCTCGATGATGGCCATGGGGGCGTTGTCGCCCTTGCGCGCCAGCGTCTTGGTGATGCGGGTGTAACCACCGGAACGGTCGCTGAAGAACGGACCGATCTCGGCGATCAGCTTGTGCACGACGTCCTTGTCGCGGATCAACTTCATGATCTCGCGGCGGTTGTGCAGGTCGCCGACCTTGGCCTTGCTGATGAGCTTCTCGGCGTACGGACGCAGCCGCTTCGCCTTCGCCTCAGTGGTCTTGATCCGGCCGTGCTCGAACAGCGCAGTCGCCAGGTTGGCGAGCAGCAGCCGCTCGTGCGCCGGGGACCCACCGAGCCGGGGGCCCTTGGTAGGGGTGGGCATCGCTTACTCCTGTAACTGTTGCGATCCTCTAGCTCTGGTTCAGAGCCTCAGAGCTGCTCGGTCTCCGCGTAGTCCTGGCCGTCGTCGTGGGGGTCCAGGCCTGCGCCGGCACCCCAGCCCGTGTCGGACGGGTGGTAGTCCGACGCGGCGGCGGACGGGTCGAACCCAGGAGGCGAGTCCTTCAGCGCGAGGCCGAGGCCGACGAGCTTCATCTTGACCTCGTCGATCGACTTCGCACCGAAGTTGCGGATGTCCAGCAGGTCCGCTTCGCTGCGCGAAACCAGCTCGCCGACGGTGTGGATGCCTTCCCGCTTGAGGCAGTTGTAGGACCGGACGGTGAGGTCCAGGTCCTCGATCGGCATCGCGAACGCGGCGATGGTGTCGGCCTCGGCCGGCGACGGGCCGATCTCGATGCCCTCGGCGTCGATGTTCAGCTCGCGAGCGAGGCCGAACAGCTCCACCAGGGTCTTGCCCGCGGAGGCAACCGCGTCCCTCGGGGTGATCGAGGGCTTGGTCTCCACGTCGAGGATCAGCTTGTCGAAGTCCGTCCGCTGCTCAACACGCGTCGCCTCGACCTTGTACGTCACCTTGAGAACCGGCGAGTAGATCGAGTCGACGGGGATGCGGCCGATCTCGGCGCCCGCCTGCTTGTTCTGGACAGCCGGGACGTAGCCGCGACCGCGCTCGACGACGAGCTCGATCTCCAGCTTCCCCTTGCCGTTCAGGGTCGCGATGTGCAGGTCGGGGTTGTGCACGGTGACACCGGCCGGAGGCACGATGTCGCCCGCGGTCACCACACCGGGGCCCTGCTTGCGCAGGTACATGGTCACCGGCTCGTCCTCCTCGGACGAGACGACGAGCTCCTTCAGGTTCAGGATGACGTCGGTGACGTCCTCCTTCACCCCGGGAACCGTGGTGAACTCGTGCAGCACGCCGTCGATGCGGATGCTCGTGACAGCAGCACCGGGGATCGACGAGAGCAGCGTGCGGCGGATCGAGTTGCCGAGCGTGTAGCCGAAGCCCGGCTCCAGCGGTTCGATGACGAACCGGGAACGGGTCTCGGAGACCGCTTCCTCGCCGAGCGAGGGGCGCTGGGAAATCAGCACTGGGTTCAACCTTTCTACAACGACGCCCGCTATTTGACGCCGTCACGACGCCGGTGCGGAGACCGGCAAACGCACTCGGCACACCCTTCGCGCCGATGCGGGACCCGACCCGAGCGACCGTCCACGAAGGACAGCCGCCCGGAGAGGATCACTTCGAGTAGAGCTCGACGATGAGCTGCTCGGTGACAGGCGTGTCGATCTGCGCGCGCTCGGGCAGCTGGTGCACGAGGATGCGCAGGTTCGAGGGGACGACCTGCAGCCAAGCCGGGATCGGGCGGTCACCGAAGGACGCGCGAGCAGCCTCGAAGGGCAGCGTCGGCATGGACTTCGGCTTCACGTCGATGATGTCGAACTTCGACACCTGGTAGCTCGGGATGTTCACCTTGTGGCCGTTGACCAGGAAGTGACCGTGAGCGACCAGCTGACGAGCCTGGCGACGCGTGCGGGCGAGGCCCGCGCGGTACACCACGTTGTCGAGGCGGGCCTCGAGGATCTGGAGCAGGTTCTCGCCGGTCTTGCCGGGGCGGCGAACCGCTTCCTTGTAGTAGCGGACGAACTGCCGCTCAAGAACGCCGTAGGTGTAGCGAGCCTTCTGCTTCTCCTGGAGCTGCAGCAGGTACTCGGACTCCTTGACCCGGCCGCGGCCGTGCTGGCCGGGCGGGTACGGACGGCGCTCGAAGGCCTGGTCCCCACCAACGAGGTCGACCTTCAGGCGACGCGAGATGCGCGTCGCGGGTCCCGTGTAACGAGCCATTAGTTCTTACTCCTCCCCGTGCCTCAGACCCGGCGCCGCTTGGGCGGGCGGCAGCCGTTGTGGGGCTGCGGGGTCACGTCCTGGATGGTGCCGACCTCGAGACCGGCGGCCTGCAGCGAACGGATCGCGGTCTCACGGCCGGAGCCGGGACCCTTGACGAACACGTCCACCTTGCGCATGCCGTGCTCTGCGGCCTTGCGGGCGGCGTTCTCGGCAGCCATCTGCGCCGCGAACGGCGTGGACTTGCGAGAACCCTTGAAGCCGACGTGGCCGGCGGACGCCCACGAGATCACGTTGCCCATCGGGTCCGTGATGGACACGATGGTGTTGTTGAACGTGCTCTTGATGTGCGCCTGGCCGTGCGAGACGTTCTTCTTTTCCTTGCGCCGGATCTTCTTGACCCCGGCGCCCGTGCGGGACTTCGGTGGCAAAACAAACTCCTAAGTTGAGGGCAGCAGACCCGAGGTCTTACTTCTTGCCGGCCTTCTTCTTGCCGGCCACGGTCTTCTTCGGACCCTTGCGGGTACGAGCGTTCGTCTTGGTGCGCTGCCCGCGAACGGGCAGGCCGCGACGGTGCCGAAGACCCGCGTAGCAACCGATCTCCATCTTGCGACGGATGTCGGCCGCGACCTCGCGACGGAGGTCACCCTCGACCTTGAAGTTGTTCTCGATGTAGTCCCGCAGGGTGGCGACGTCGTCGTCCGTCAGATCCTTCACCCGGAGGTCGGGCGAGATCGACGTGGCGGCCAGCACCTCCTTGGAACGGGTGCGGCCGATGCCGAAGATGTAGGTGAGCGCGATCTCCATCCGCTTTTCGCGGGGGAGGTCGACGCCAGCGAGTCGTGCCATGTGGCGGTTAACTCCTGTCGATTACTTCCAGGTCTGCTCCTCGCCCAGTTCCGGCGACTGACTCGCTGTGTCGTTCCGGCTGCTCTCACAGCCGGTGTCCCGGCCCCGGCCTGGAATCCGGGGGTGTCCGCACGCTTGAAGCCCTGCGTGCGGCAGGTGCGAGGAGTTTCTCGTTACTGCGTCATCGAAGGTCTCGACGAGCGCGTGGTGGAGCTGCTCAGCCCTGGCGCTGCTTGTGGCGCAGGTTCTCGCAGATCACCATGACCCGGCCGTGACGGCGGATCACCTTGCACTTGTCGCAGATCTTCTTGACGCTCGGCTGGACCTTCACGCCTGAAGTCTCCTGCTATTGGAGGTCACTTGTAGCGGTAGACGATGCGCCCGCGGGACAGGTCGTAGGGCGAGAGCTCCACGACAACCCGGTCCTCAGGGAGGATGCGGATGTAGTGCTGACGCATCTTGCCGCTGATGTGCGCGAGTACCTTGTGACCGTTCTCCAACTCGACGCGGAACATCGCGTTGGGGAGCGGCTCGACTACGCGGCCCTCGACCTCAATGGCCCCGTCCTTCTTGCCCATGTCCTCCGCGTTTCGTGACGGTGATAATAACCTTTGGACGCGTTTCGGCCCGGCTCGATCTCACCTTGAAGGGCACGACAGAACCGGCGCTACGGGTGCGCCACCTGACCAGTGTACGCAGTTCACCCCGGCAACCCAAATCGGGCCCCGTGCGCCCCGCTGAACAGTGCCGCGCCGCCTGTGCGCGGTGTCGCTGGAACACCGCTGAGCTGCGTCGACGAGCGCGGGACCGGAGCTCAGGTCCGACGGCGGCCCGCTCGCCACTCGGGGCGCGACAACGGCACGGCCCCCGCCTCGCGTGGAGGCGGGGGCCGTGCCGGAGACGTTCGTGGTGCTGCCGGGTCACTTCTCGGGCGCGGTGAGCACCCAGGGGCCGTCCTCGGTGATGGCGACCGAGTGCTCCCAGTGCGCGGCCCGCGTCCCGTCGAGCGTGACGACGGTCCAGCCGTCGTCCAGCTCCTGGGAGTCGTCGGAGCCGAGCGTGAGCATCGGTTCGATCGCGATGGCCATGCCGACCTTCAGGCGCGGGCCCTTGCCGGGCTTGCCGTAGTTCGGCAGGAACGGGTCCATGTGCATCTTGGTGCCGATGCCGTGGCCGCCGTAGTCCGCGACGATGCCGTACTCGATGCCGTCGCGCTCACCGGACTCGATCGCCGAGGACTCGATGGCGAACGAGATGTCGGTGAGCTTCCCGCCGGGCACCGCGGCCTCGATGCCCGCGAGCATCGACAGCCTGGTCGCCTCGGAGAGCCGGTGGTCGGCCGGCGAGAGCTCGCCGACGCCCACGGTGACCGCCGAGTCGCCGTGCCAGCCGTCGAGGATGGCACCGCAGTCGATGGAGATGAGGTCGCCCTCGGCCAGCACCTGCTTGCTGCTGGGGATGCCGTGGACGATCTGCTCGTTCACGGAGGCGCAGATGCTCGCGGGGAACCCGTGGTAGCCCTTGAACGACGGGACGGCGCCGGCGTCGCGGATCGTCTGCTCCGCGATCTCGTCGAGCTCCTGCGTGGAGACACCGACCTTGACCGCGTCGACGACGTTGCGCAGGGCCCTGGCCACGACCAGGCCGGAGGCGCGCATGGCCTCCAGCTGGCCGCGGGTCTTGATCTCGATCATGCGTTCACTGCCTGGGGAAACTAGAGACCGGAGTCGGTCGAGCAGTCCACCGGTCACTTCTCGCCGCGCAGCGCGTGCAGCGCAGCGAGGGCCCGCTCACTGATTTCGTCGATCTCACCGACGGCGTCGATGGTGATGACCTTGTCCGCGTAGTAGTCGAGCAGCGGCGCGGTCTCGTTGCGGTACACCTGCTGCCGGTGCCGGATGACCTCTTCCTTGTCGTCCGTGCGCCCGCGCGCCAGCAACCGCTCCACCACGACGTCCTCGTCGACCCGGAACTCCAGCACCGCGTCGAGCCCGTGTCCGTCGACCGAGAGGAACTCAGCGAGCTTGTCGGCCTGCGCCACGTTGCGCGGGAACCCGTCGAGCAGGAACCCGTCCGTGGCGTCGGACTCGGCCAAGCGCTTGCGCACCATCTCGTTCGTGATGCTGTCCGGTACGAGAGCGCCCTCGTCGAGGATGCTCTGCACCTCCAGCCCGAGCTCGGTCTGGTTGCTGATGTGTGACCGGAAGAGGTCGCCCGTCGAGATGTGCGGCACGCCGAGCTTGGTGCTCAGCACCTCGGCCTGAGTGCCCTTGCCCGCACCCGGCGGGCCAACGAGAACAAGTCGCACTAGCGGAGGAACCCTTCGTAATTGCGCTGCATGAGCTGGCTCTCGATCTGCTTCACGGTGTCGAGACCGACACCGACCATGATCAGAACCGCGGTACCGCCGAACGGGAAGTTCTGGTTCTGGCCCTCGCTGGTGATGTCGAGGAACAGGTTCGGCAGGATCGCCACGATGCCGAGGTAGAGCGAACCGGGCAGCGTGATGCGGCCCAGGACGAACTTGAGGTACTCGGCGGTCGGGCGACCGGGACGGATGCCGGGGATGAAGCCACCGAACTTCTTCATCTCGTCAGCGCGCTCGTCCGGGTTGAACGTGATGCCGACGTAGAAGTAGGTGAAGAAGACGATCAGCAGGAAGTACGCGCTGATGTGCACCCAGCTCGACTGCTTGACCAGGTAGGTCTGCACGAACGTGGTGAACCAGTTGGGCTCACCCGTGGAGTTCGTGAGGCGGACGATCAGGTCCGGCAGGTAGAGCAGCGACGAGGCGAAGATGACCGGGATGACGCCGGCCTGGTTCACCTTCAACGGAAGGTAGGTCGAGGTGCCGCCGTACATGCGGCGACCGATCATGCGCTTGGCGTACTGCACCGGGATGCGGCGCTGCGCCTGCTCGACGTAGATGACGCTCGCGATGATGATCAGAGCGGCGATGATGACGAGGACGAAGGTGATCCGCGACTGGTCCTTGTCCCAGATGTTCTTGCCCTCGGCCGGGATGCGGGCGGCGATGCCGGTGAAGATCAGCAACGACATGCCGTTGCCGATGCCCTTCTCGGTGATCAGCTCACCCAGCCACATGATGACCGAGGTACCGGCCGTCATCGTGATGACCAGCACGATCAGCGTGAAGATGCTGTCCTTGCCGGGGATGACGTCCTGGTCGCACTCACCGAACAGCTGCCCGCGCACCGCCAGCGCCACCAGACCGGTGGACTGCAGGATCGCCAGCCCGATCGTGAGGTAGCGGGTGTACTGCGTGAGCTTGCCCTGCCCGGCCTGCCCTTCCTTCTTCAGCTGCTCGAACCGCGGGATGACCACGGTGAGCAGCTGGATGATGATGCTCGCGGTGATGTAGGGCATGATCCCCAGCGCGAACACCGACAGGTTGAGCAACGCACCACCGCTGAACAGGTTGATCAGCGAGTAGATGTTCTGGCCTTCGAGCTGCTCGGCACACGCCCGCACGTTCTTGAAGGACACGCCCGGCGCGGGCATGGTCGCACCAAGCCGGTACACAATGATGATCCCGAGCGTGAAGAGGATCTTCTTGCGTAGATCCGGCGTCGCGAGAGCCGAGCGGAATGCGCCGAGCACGCGAACCTCCTGAGCGTTGCCGACCCCCAGGGACCGGCGCATGCGGTAGATGGCAGGGCCGAGGTAGGTAGCCACGACCAAGCAACCCGGAGGACATCCGGGTTCAGCCCGCAACACTAACAGCCCCCCACCACCTGGTCGTACCCAGTGGCCAATCACAGGTTCAACTCGGTTGATCTCTGCCCGGTCCACTGGTCCTTTCGGGGTACCGAACCCGGACAATCCGTGCTACCAGCAGCCAGAACAGACCCGGCGGAACGTCCACACCACTCTTCGTGTTCCCTCCGATCGGGCGGAAAGTTCAGCTGTTCGCAGAACCCCGCACGCGCGCCGAATCGCGCCGCACCGCGTCGCGCTGCCGAGCCGCACCGCACCACGGTCGGGTTGCACCACGGTCGGGCCGCGGAGTCGCGCCGCAGCACGATCGGGCCGCACCGGCCCAGCCGACGCCGAAGGCGAGGCGTCAAGGCCCTCCGCGAGCGGTTCCGCGCCGACGTCGCCGTCACCGCCACCGCGCTCGCGGCCACGTCCCCCGGAAACGCCGAAGGGCCCCGGGGCAACGCCCCGAGGCCCTTCGGACAGTCCCGCGGATCAGGCGACCGTGGTCGTCCCACCCGCAGCAGCGATCTTCTCCACAGCGGTCTTGGAGAACTTGTTCGCGGTGATGTCGAGCTTGACGCTGACCTCACCGTCACCCAGCACCTTGACGAGCGAGCCCTTGCGGACCAGCCCGGCCAGCACCAGCGCGGCGACGTCGACCGAACCGCCCTCGGGGAACGAGGCAGCGATGTCGGAGACGTTCACGACCTGGTACTCGGTGCGGAACGGGTTCTTGAAGCCCTTCATCTTGGGCAGCCGCATCTGGAGCGGCATCTGGCCACCTTCGAAGCGCGGCGAGACGTTCTTGCGAGCGCCCGTGCCCTTCGTACCGCGGCCGGCGGTCTTGCCCTTGGAGCCCTCACCACGACCGACGCGGGTCTTGGCGGTCTTGGCCCCGGGGGCAGGACGCAGGTCGTGAATCTTGATGGTCACGACTGGACCTCCTCAACAACCACCAGGTGGCGCACGGCGTGGATCAGGCCGAGCACCTGGGGGGTGTCCTCACGCACGACCGACTGGCGGATCTTGCGCAGCCCGAGGGTGCGCATCGACTCGCGGTGGTTGTGCTTGGTACCGATGGTGCTGCGAACCTGCGTGATCTTCAGCTGAGCCATGATCACACCCCCTGGCCCGCGCGAGCGCGGATCATGCCGGCGGGGGCGACGTCCTCGAGGGGCAGGCCACGACGGGCCGCGACCTCTTCGGGACGCTGCAGGCCCTTGAGGGCCGCCACGGTCGCGTGCACGATGTTGATCGCGTTGTCGGAGCCGAGCGACTTCGACAGCACGTCGTGCACGCCGGCGCACTCGAGGACGGCGCGGACGGCGCCACCCGCGATGACACCGGTACCGGCCGAGGCCGGACGCAGCAGGACCACACCGGCGGCCTTCTCACCCTGCACCGGGTGCGGGATGGTGCCGGCGATGCGAGGCACGCGGAAGAAGTTCTTCTTCGCTTCCTCGACACCCTTGGCGATGGCCGCGGGAACTTCCTTGGCCTTGCCGTAGCCGACGCCGACCATGCCGTCGCCGTCGCCCACCACCACGAGGGCGGTGAAGCTGAAGCGACGACCACCCTTGACCACCTTGGACACGCGGTTGATCGCAACCACGCGCTCGAGGTGCGGGGTCTTCTCCTGGGCCGCGCCGCCGCGGCCGCCGTCACGACGGTCGCGGCGCTCTCCGCGCTCGCCCCCGCCGCCTTCGCGACGCGTACGTCCTGGCATCAGGCGTCCCTCTCAATTCCAGTGATGATCATTGTCAGAACTCCAGCCCCGCCTCGCGAGCGGCATCCGCCAGAGCAGCGATCCGGCCGTGGTACGCGTTGCCGCCGCGGTCGAACACGACCGCCGTGACACCGGCGTCCTTGGCACGGGCCGCGGCCAGCTGGCCGACCTTGGCCGCGCGGGCCTTCTTGTCGCCCTCCAGGGCACGGACGTCGGCCTCCATGGAGGAAGCGGACGCGACCGTGTGGCCCTTCAGGTCGTCGATGATCTGCACGGTGATGTGCTTCGACGAACGGTGCACGACCAGGCGCGGGCGCTCGGCCGTTCCGTTGACCTTCTTGCGGAGGCGGAAGTGGCGACGGGCCTTGGCAACACGACGCCTGGTGGAGATGTCCTTGCCCACCGGCTTGCGCTTCGTAACAGTCGACTCGCTCATGTCACTTACCCGTCTTTCCGACCTTGCGACGGATCTTCTCGCCCGAGTAGCGGACGCCCTTGCCCTTGTACGGGTCGGGCTTGCGCAGCTTGCGGATGTTGGCGGCGACCTCACCGACCAGCTGCTTGTCGATACCCGAGACGGAGAAGCGGGTCGGGGTCTCCACCGCGAAGGTGATGCCCGCGGGGGCCTCGACCTTGACGGGGTGGGAGTAACCGAGCGCGAACTCGAGCTCAGAGCCCTTGAGCGCGACGCGGTAACCGACGCCGTGGATTTCCATCTTCTTTTCGTAACCCTGGGTCACACCGACGACCATGTTGTGCACCAGCGTGCGCGACAAGCCGTGGAGCGCGCGGTTGCGGCGCTCGTCGTTCGGGCGCTTGACCTCGAGAGTGCCGTCCTCAGCCTTCTCCAGGCTGATCGGCTCAGCGATCGTCAGCGTCAGGGTGCCCTTGGGGCCCTTGATGCTCACGTCCTGACCGGCGATGTTCACGTCGACCCCGGAGGGGACAATGATCGGCTGCTTACCGATGCGCGACATGTCTACTCCCCCTTACCAAACGTAGGCGAGGACTTCTCCGCCCACGCCTGCCTTGTTGGCCTGGCGGTCGGTCATGAGACCACCAGAGGTCGAAATGATCGCCACACCGAGGCCACCGAGAACTCGGGGCAGACCGGTGGACTTCGCGTACACGCGCAGGCCGGGCTTCGACACGCGGCGGAGGCCGGCGATGCTGCGCTCCCGGTTCGGGCCGTACTTCAGCTCGACGACGAGGTTCTTCGCGACCTCGCCCTCCTCGTCGCGGTACGAGGCGATGTAGCCCTCGCGCTTGAGGATCTCGGCGATGTTGGCCTTCAGCTTCGAGTGCGGCATCACGACCTTGTCGTGGTAAGCCGAGTTCGCGTTGCGCAGACGAGTGAGCATGTCTGCGATCGGGTCGGTCATCGTCATGGTGACCTGGTCAACCTTTCTCGCTGCGGTTCACCGCTCGGGGTCCAGACCTGGCCCCCGTGAAGGGGCCAGGACGGTCGCGTGCGGGCCTACAGCGAAGTAATGGTGCTCTGAATTACCAGCTGGACTTGCTCACGCCAGGCAGCTCACCGCGGTGAGCCATCTCGCGCAGGCAGATCCGGCAGAGGCCGAACTTGCGGAACACCGCGTGGGGGCGGCCGCAACGCTGGCACCGGGTGTAGCCCCGGACCTTGAACTTCGGCTTCTTCGCGGCCTTGTTGATCAACGCCTTCTTGGCCATCGACTCAGTTCTCCTTGAACGGGAAGCCCAGGAGCTTCAGCAGCGCCCGGCCCTCCTCGTCGTTCGTGGCGGTGGTGACGACGGTGATGTCCATGCCGCGGGGACGGTCGATCGAGTCGGGGTCGATCTCGTGGAACATCGACTGCTCGTTCAGACCGAACGTGTAGTTGCCGTTGCCGTCGAACTGCTTGCCCGAGAGTCCGCGGAAGTCGCGGATGCGCGGGAGAGCGATCGTCAGCAGGCGGTCGAGGAACTCCCACATGCGGTCGCCGCGCAGCGTGACGCGCGCGCCGATCGGCATGCCCTCGCGCAGCTTGAACTGCGCGATGGACTTGCGGGCCCGACGGATCTCGGGACGCTGGCCGGTGATGATCGACAGGTCCTTGACGGCACCGTCGATCAGCTTGCCGTCACGGGCGGCGTCGCCGACACCCATGTTGACGACGACCTTGACGACGCCGGGGATCTGCATCACGTTGGCGAAGGAGAACTGCTTCTGCAGCTCGCCCTTGACCTCGTCGCGGTAGCGCGTCTTGAGCCGCGGGATGATCTTCTCTGCGGTAGTCATGATCAGATGTCCTTCCCGTTACGACGGGAAATGCGGACCCGCTTGCCCTCGTCGTTCGTACGGTAACCAACGCGGGTCGGCTTGCCGTCCGAGTCGACCACCATCACGTTGGAGACGTTGATCGGGGCTTCCTGGGTCACGATGCCACCCGACTGCGCGCCCCGCTGGGTCTGCGTGATCTTGGTGTGCTTCTTGATCCGGTTGACGCCCTCGACCAGGACCTTGCCGGTCTCCGGGTAGGCCTGGATGACCTTGCCCTTCGCGCCCTTGTCCTTGCCGGCGATTACGACGACCGTGTCGCCCTTCTTCACCTTCATGGTCAGAGCACCTCCGGAGCCAGCGAGATGATCTTCATGAACCTCTTGTCGCGCAGCTCGCGGCCGACCGGGCCGAAGATGCGGGTACCGCGCGGCTCGTTGTCGTTCTTGATGAGCACGGCGGCGTTCTCGTCGAAGCGGATGTACGAGCCATCCGCGCGACGGCGCTCCTTGACGGTGCGGACGATGACGGCCTTGACGACGTCACCCTTCTTCACGCCGGCACCGGGGATCGCGTCCTTGACGGTCGCGACGATGATGTCGCCGATGCCCGCGTAGCGGCGGCCCGAACCACCGAGAACACGGATGCAAAGGATCTCCTTCGCACCGGTGTTGTCGGCGACACGAAGCCGCGACTCCTGCTGAATCACTTACCTGCTCCTGACCATTCCTGGCCCGCCGGATTTCCGACCCGACGGGCTCGGTCTGTCTAGAAAGGACTTACTTGGCCTTCTCGAGGATCTCGACGAGCCGCCAGCGCTTGGTCGCCGACAGAGGCCGGGTCTCCATGAGCAGGACGCGGTCGCCGACGCCCGCCGCGTTCTCCTCGTCGTGCACCTTCACCTTGGTGGTGGAGCGCATGATCTTGGAGTAACGCGGGTGCTTCTTGCGGTCCTCGAGCGCCACGACGATCGTCTTGTCCATCTTGTCGGACACGACGAGGCCCTCGCGGACCTTGCGGTCGTTGCGCTTCTCGGTCTGGACTTCGTTGCTTTCGGTCATGCCGCACCCTCACCAGTGGAATCCGGCGTGACGGAGAGCCCGAGCTCCCGCTCCCGCATCACGGTGTAGATCCGGGCGATCTCGTGCCGGACCGTGCGCAGCCGCCGGTTGTTGTCGAGCTGGCCCGTGGCCATCTGGAAGCGAAGGTTGAAGAGTTCTTCCTTCGACTCCTTCAGACGCAGCACGAGCTCTTCCTCGGTGAGCTCACGCAGCTCAGAAGCGGTGGTACCCGCTGCCATCAGAACTCACCACCCTCACGCGTAACGATGCGGCACTTCATCGGGAGCTTGTGGATCGCGCGGCGAAGAGCCTCGCGGGCCACCTGCTCGTTCGGGAAGGCCATCTCGAAGAGGACGCGACCCGGCTTGACGTTGGCCACCCACCACTCCGGCGAACCCTTACCGGAACCCATGCGGGTCTCGGCCGGCTTCTTCGTCAGCGGACGGTCCGGGAAGATGTTGATCCAGACCTTGCCGCCACGACGGATGTGGCGCGTGATGGCGATACGAGCGGACTCGATCTGCCTGTTGGTGACGTAGGCCGGCTCGAGAGCCTGGATGCCGTACTCACCGAAGGTGACCTTCGTGCCGCCCTTGGCAGCACCCGACCGCTTGGGGTGGTGCTGCTTGCGGTGCTTGACCCTACGAGGGATGAGCATGACTCAGCTCTCCGTCTTCTCTGCAGCAGCCGGGGCCTCGGCCGACGCCGTGGCGTCAGCTGCGGCACGGCCGGCCTCGGTGCTCGTCGCGGTGGTGCCGCTGGCACCCGAGCGACGGGCCCGGTTCGGACGCTCGCCGCGGTCGCGGCGCGGGGCGCGGTCGGCTCCCTGAGCCGGGGCCGCGTCGAGCGCGCGCTTGGCCGAGATGCCACCGACGATGTCGCCCTTGTAGATCCACACCTTCACGCCGATGCGGCCGAACGTGGTGCGGGCCTCGAAGAAGCCGTAGTCGATGTTGGCGCGGAGCGTGTGCAGCGGCACGCGGCCGTCGCGGTAGTGCTCCGAGCGGGACATCTCGGCGCCGCCGAGGCGACCGCCGCACTGCACGCGGATGCCCTTGACCTGCGGCGAACGCATGGCCGACTGGATGGCCTTGCGCATCGCGCGCCGGAAGGCGACGCGGTTGGACAGCTGCTCGGCGACACCCTGTGCCACGAGCTGCGCGTCCGACTCGGGGCTCTTGACCTCGAGGATGTTCAGCTGGACCTGCTTCTTGGTGAGCTTCTCCAGCTCACCGCGGATGCGGTCCGCCTCGGCACCGCGGCGGCCGATGACGATGCCCGGCCGGGCGGTGTGGATGTCGACGCGCACCCGGTCACGGGTCCGCTCGATCTCCACCTTGGAGATGCCGGCACGCTCCATGCCCTTGCCGAGCAGGCGGCGGATCTTGACGTCCTCCGCCACGTACTCGGCGTACTGCTTGTCGGCGTACCAGCGGGACTTCCAGTCGGTGGTGATCCCCAGCCGGAAGCCGTGCGGGTTGATCTTCTGGCCCACTACCGGGTTCCCTTCGCGCTGGTCTTCTTCGGACGCGACTCCACCTCGATGGTGATGTGCGACGTCCGCTTGCGGATCCGGTACGCGCGGCCCTGGGCACGCGGGCGGAAACGCTTGAGGGTCGGACCCTCGTCCACGTAGGCCACCGACACCCAGAGGGTGGACGGGTCCAGGGACAGGTTGTTCTCGGCGTTGGCCATGGCGCTGGCGAGCACCTTCGCGACCGGCTCAGAGGCGGCCTGGGGCGCGAACTGGAGCACGGCCAGGGCCTCGCTGGCGTTACGACCCTTGATGAGCTCGATGACGCGACGCACCTTCATGGGGGTGTCGCGAACGTAACGAGCCCGAGCCACGGCGCGCGGAAACTCCTGCGCCTCAGCGTCCTTACGGGCGTTCATCGCTGCTTTTCCCTTGCTCTTCTCAGTTCGGCGCCTAGCGGCGACGAGACTTCCGGTCGTCCTTGATGTGGCCCTTGAAGGTCCGGGTCGGGGCGAACTCGCCCAGCTTGTGCCCGACCATGGCCTCGGTCACGAACACCGGGACGTGCTTGCGGCCGTCGTGCACCGCGATGGTGTGACCCAGCATGTCCGGGATGATCGTGGACCGGCGGGACCACGTCTTGATGACGGTCTTCTTGCCCGCTTCGTTCTGAACGTCCACCTTCTTGAGCAGGTGGTCGTCGACGAAGGGACCCTTCTTAAGGCTGCGAGGCATCCTTCACTCCCTCCCTGCTCAGCGCTTCTTACCGGTGCGACGACGCCGGACGATGAGCTTGTCGCTTGGCTTGCGGCGGCGGGTACGACCCTCGGGCTTACCAGCCGGGTTGACCGGGTGGCGACCACCGGAGGTCTTGCCCTCACCACCACCGTGCGGGTGGTCGACCGGGTTCATCGCGACACCGCGGACGGTGGGCTTCTTGCCCTTCCACCGCATGCGGCCGGCCTTGCCCCAGTTGATGTTCTGGTGGTCCTTGTTGCCGACCTCGCCGAGCGTGGCGCGGCAGCGCACGTCCACGTTGCGGATCTCACCCGAGGGGAGGCGCAGCTGGGCGTACGGACCGTCCTTGGCCACGAGCTGAACCGAGGCACCGGCCGAGCGCGCCATCTTCGCGCCGCCGCCGGGGCGGAGCTCGATCGCGTGGATCACGGAACCGACCGGGATGTTGCGCAGCGGCAGGTTGTTGCCCGGCTTGATGTCGGCCTTGGGGCCGTTCTCAACCGTGTCACCCTGCTTGAGCTTCTCCGGGGCGATGATGTAGCGCTTCTCGCCGTCGGCGTAGTG
Organism: Lentzea sp. NPDC042327; assembly: GCF_040647275.1. Lineage (NCBI taxonomy): Bacteria > Bacillati > Actinomycetota > Actinomycetes > Pseudonocardiales > Pseudonocardiaceae > Lentzea > Lentzea sp. NPDC042327. Next base: position 38,440 of record NZ_JBEZBX010000010.1, on the reverse strand, counting down.
CAGAAGCGCGATGCGGGCGGTGCGGTTGGGGTCGTACTCGATGTGAGCGACCTTGGCCGGGATGCCGTCCTTGTCGTTGCGGCGGAAGTCGATCAGGCGGTAAGCCCGCTTGTGACCGCCACCCTTGTGCCGCGTGGTGATCTTGCCCGAGGCGTTGCGGCCACCCAGCTTGTGCAGCGGGCGGATCAGCGACTTCTCCGGAGTCGACCGAGTGATCTCGGCGAAGTCGGAGACGCTCGCACCGCGACGACCGGGAGTCGTCGGCTTGTACTTGCGAATGCCCATCTCTACGCAGTCCTCGTCATCAGGCGGCAGGGCCGCCGAAGATCTCGATCGCCTTGCTGTCAGCCGACAGCGTCACGATCGCGCGCTTCGTGTCCTTGCGCTTGCCGAACCCGGTGCGGGTGCGCTTGCGCTTGCCCTGCCGGTTGATGGTGTTGACGCTGACGACCTTCACGCCGAAGACCTTCTCCACGGCGATCTTGATCTGGGTCTTGTTCGAACCCGGCGCCACCAGGAAGGTGTACTTGTTCTCCTCGAGCAGTCCGTAGGACTTCTCGGAGATCACCGGCGCGAGCAAGATGTCCCTGTGGTCGGGGATCACTTCGAGGCCTCCTCGTCCACCACGGTCGCCGTGGCCTCAGCCGAGCCAGAACCCGACTGGGCCTTGCTGGCGAGGAACACGTCGAGCGAGTCCTTGGTGAACACCACGTCGTCGTTGACGAGCACGTCGTAGGTGTTGAGCTGGTCGGGCGCGATCACGTGCACGTGCTGCAGGTTGCGCACGCTGACCCACGAGACCTCGTCGGTGCGGTTGAGCACCACGAGGACGCGACGGGCCTGGGTGACCGACTCCAGGACCTTGCGCGCGGACTTGGTCGACGGGGTGTCCCCGTCCACCAGGCCGGACACGACGTGCACCTGGTTGGCGCGGGCCCGGTCGGAGAGGGCACCGCGCAGAGCGGCGGCCTTCATCTTCTTGGGCGTCCGCTGCGAGTAGTCGCGCGGCTGCGGGCCGTGGACGACGCCACCGCCGGCGAACTGCGGCGCACGCGTCGAACCCTGGCGGGCACGACCGGTGCCCTTCTGGCGGTACGGCTTCTTGCCACCACCGGACACCTCGCCGCGGGTCTTCGTCGAGTGCGTGCCCTGGCGCGCGGCGGCCTGCTGGGCCACGACGACCTGGTGCAGCAGCGCGACGTTCGCCTGCGCGTCGAAAACAGCCGAGGGGAGCTCGACCGTGCCGGCGGACTTGCCGTCCGGCGTACGGATCTCAACCGTCGACATCAGGCACCACCCTTCGCAGCAGTCTTGACGAACACCAGACCGCCCTTGGGACCGGGAACCGCGCCCTTGATGAGCAGCAGGCCGTTCTCCACGTCGATCTTGTGCACCTTCAGGTTCTGGGTCGTCACGCGCTCGTGGCCCATGCGGCCGGCCATGCGCAGACCCTTGAAGACGCGACCCGGGGTGGCGCAGCCGCCGATGGAACCCGGCGAGCGGTGCTTGCGCTGGGTGCCGTGGCTGGAGCCGAGACCCCGGAAGTTGTGGCGCTTCATGACACCCGCGGTGCCCTTGCCCTTGCTGGTGCCGGTGATGTCGACAACAGCGCCGGCCTCGAACACCTCAGCGGTGATCTCCTGGCCGACCGTGTACTCGCCGGCGTCCGCCGTGCGCAGCTCCACCAGGTGGCGACGGGGCGTGACCCCGGCCTTGGCGAAGTGGCCCGCGACGGGCTTGTTGACCTTGCGCGGGTCGATCGCGCCGGCCGCCAGCTGGACGGCGGTGTAGCCGTCCTTCTCTTCGGTGCGAACCTGGGTCACGACATTGGGCTCAGCCTTGACGACGGTCACCGGGACGACCCGGTTGTTCTCGTCGAAGACCTGAGTCATGCCGAGCTTGGTGCCCAGGATGCCCTTCATCTGCCTGTCAGACATTGGTCCGTTACTCTCCGCGCCCAACGCTTACTGGATGTTGACGTCGACGCTGGCCGGCAGGTCGATGCGCATGAGCGCGTCAACCGTCTTCGGCGTCGGGTCGAGGATGTCGATCAGCCGCTTGTGCGTGCGCATCTCGAAGTGCTCGCGCGAGTCCTTGTACTTGTGCGGCGAGCGGATGACGCAGTACACGTTCTTCTCAGTGGGCAGCGGCACGGGCCCGACAACCCGAGCGCCGGTGCGCGTCACGGTCTCAACGATCTTGCGCGCAGACGCGTCGATCGCCTCGTGGTCGTAGGCCTTGAGCCGGATGCGGATCTTTTGTCCCGCCATGATGGCTTGCCGTTCCTCTGCTTCTCGTAACCGCTGCGGTGCGGTGCCTCGGATGAGGCCTGTTACAGCCTCTTGGCGCGCTCCGCCCCTGTTGAAGTGTCATGGTGCCCGGTCCACGCGGTCGGGCGTGTCGCGCCCGGTACGCATACCGGTCCCACGCAAGGTCTCCCCGGTGGGATTGGGCCTACCACAGCCCATGCACCCTGATGCCCATCTCCGCAAGGAGGCGTTCACTAACAGGGCGCGGACGCTCGGTCGAAGGAGATGGGCACGCACGGATGCGACCCGGCCTTCGTCGAGCAACCCATAAAGGATGCCACACGGTCGCGGGGCACTCCAAATCGGGGTGGGTCAGTTGGAGGCAGATCACGTGCGGATCTTGTCCGACGAGCCGCCCGATCGGTCGCGTGTGGACCGACGAGCGAAACGGACCCGTTGCCCGGCAACGAGATCCCCGCGGCGGATCTACCTCGCGCGCCGCGAAACATTTCCGGCGTGAGCTGTCGCACACGCCTGGTCCTGCTACGACGAAGGCCGGGCCAACGCGAACGTTGGCCCGGCCTGACGCCGAACTAACAGCTAGAGCCAGGTCACTTGACGATCTTGGTGACCGAGCCGGCGCCGACGGTGCGGCCACCCTCGCGGATCGCGAAGCGGAGGCCCTCGTCCATGGCGATCGGCTGGATCAGCTTGACCGACATGCCGGTGGTGTCACCGGGCATGACCATCTCGGTGCCCTCGGGCAGGGTCACGACGCCGGTCACGTCCGTCGTCCGGAAGTAGAACTGCGGACGGTAGTTGTTGAAGAACGGCGTGTGGCGGCCACCCTCGTCCTTCGACAGGATGTAGACCTGCGCCTCGAACTCGGTGTGCGGGGTCGTGGTGCCCGGCTTGACGATGACCATGCCGCGCTCCACCTCCTCGCGCTTGATGCCGCGGAGCAGCAGCGCGGCGTTGTCACCGGCGCGACCCTCGTCGAGGAACTTCTTGAACATCTCGATCGAGGTGACAGTCGTCTTCTTCGACTGCTCCTTGATGCCGACGATCTCGATCTCGGAGTTCACGTTGATGATGCCGCGCTCGATGCGACCGGTCACGACGGTGCCGCGGCCGGTGATCGTGAAGACGTCCTCGACGGGCATGAGGAACGGCTTGTCGGTCTCGCGCTCCGGCTCCGGGATCGCCGAGTCGACGGCGGCCATGAGCTCCAGCACGGACTTGCCCCAGGTCTCGTCACCCTCCAGCGCCTTCAGCGCCGAAACGCGCACGACCGGCAGGTCGTCGCCCGGGAACTCGTACTCGGAGAGCAGCTCGCGGACCTCGAGCTCGACGAGCTCCAGGATCTCCTCGTCGTCGACCATGTCGGCCTTGTTCAGCGCGACGACGATGTAGGGGACGCCGACCTGGCGGGCCAGGAGGACGTGCTCCTTCGTCTGCGGCATCGGGCCGTCGGTCGCCGCGACCACCAGGATGGCGCCGTCCATCTGCGCCGCACCGGTGATCATGTTCTTGATGTAGTCGGCGTGACCGGGGCAGTCGACGTGCGCGTAGTGACGGTTCTCCGTCTGGTACTCGATGTGCGCGATCGAGATCGTGATGCCGCGCTGCTTCTCTTCCGGCGCCTTGTCGATCTGGTCGAACGCGAACGAAGCGTTGACATCGGGGTACGCGTCGTGCAGAACCTTGGAGATCGCCGCGGTCAGCGTGGTCTTGCCATGGTCGATGTGACCGATGGTGCCGATGTTGACGTGCGGCTTCGTCCGCTCGAACTTCGCCTTCGCCACTGGATTGTCCTCCTGGACTTCTTTTGCTGGTCCGGCCGGCTAGGGGCGGCCGGCCGGACTTACACGTCAGGGTCAAAAAGTAGCGGACCCCAGGGAATCAACCCCGGAGAGCCCGCGGTGGAACTGCGGTGCTCCGGTGTGGGGTTATTCCCCAGTCGCCTTCGCGATGATCTCCTTCGAGACGTTCGCGGGAACCTCTGCGTAGGAGTCGAACACCATCGAGTAGTTGGCACGACCCTGGGTCTTGGACCGCAGGTCACCCACGTACCCGAACATTTCCGACAGCGGGACCAGCGCCTTGACGACGCGGATACCGCTGCGCTCCTCCATGGCCTGGATCTGGCCACGGCGGGAGTTCAGGTCGCCGATCACGTCGCCCATGTACTCCTCGGGCGTCGTGACCTCGACGGCCATCAGCGGCTCGAGGATCGCGGGAGACGCCTGACGGGCGGCTTCCTTGAGGGCCATCGAACCAGCGATCTTGAACGCCATCTCCGAGGAGTCGACCTCGTGGTAGGCGCCGTCGAGCAGCGTCACCTTCACGCCGACCAGCGGGTAGCCCGCCAGCACGCCGTACTGCAGCGCGTCCTGCGCACCCGCGTCGACCGACGGGATGTACTCGCGGGGGATGCGACCACCGGTGACGGCGTTGACGAACTCGTAGAGCGCGCCGTCTTCCTTCTTCTCCAGCGGCTCGACGGTGACGAGCACCTTCGCGAACTGGCCGGAGCCACCGGTCTGCTTCTTGTGGGTGTAGGAGTACTTCTCCACCGCCTTGCGGATGGTCTCCCGGTACGCCACCTGAGGCTTGCCGATGTTGGCCTCGACCTTGAACTCGCGGCGCATGCGGTCCACCAGGATGTCCAGGTGGAGCTCGCCCATGCCGGCGATGATGGTCTGGCCCGTCTCCTGGTCGAGGTTGACCCGGAACGTCGGGTCCTCCTCGGCCAGCTTCTGGATCGCGGTGCCCAGCTTCTCCTGGTCGGCCTTCGTCTTGGGCTCGATGGCGACCTGGATGACCGGCTCGGGGAACGTCATCGACTCGAGGACGATGGGGTTCGCCGGGTCGGCGAGGGTCTCACCGGTCGTCGTGTCCTTCAGACCGATCACGGCGTAGATGTGACCGGCGATGGCCTCGGTGACCGGGTTCTCCTTGTTGGCGTGCATCTGGAAGATCTTCCCGATGCGCTCCTTGCGGTCCTTGGTCGCGTTGACGACCTGGGTGCCGGAGGCGACCTTGCCCGAGTAGACCCGGATGTAGGTCAGCTTGCCGAAGAACGGGTGCACGGCGATCTTGAACGCGAGCGCGGAGAACGGCTCGTCGGACGAGGCCTTGCGCGACACGACGGTCTCGCCGTCCTGCAGCGTGCCCTCGACCGGCGGGAGGTCCAGCGGCGACGGCAGGAAGTCGATCACCGCGTCGAGCATGGGCTGGACGCCCTTGTTCTTGAACGCGGAGCCGCAGAGGATCGGGTAGGCGGTGCCCTCGGCAACGATCTTGCGGAGGCCGGCCTTGATCTCCTCGACGGACAGGTCGCCCTGCTCGAAGTACTTCTCGGTCAGGTCGTCGTCGGTCTCGGCGACGGCCTCGAGCAGCGCCTCGCGGAACTCCTGCGCCTTCTCGACGAGATCCGCGGGGATCTCCTCGATCGCGTAGTCCTCGCCCTTCTGGACCTCGCCGCGCCAGGTCAGAGCGCGCATCTCGATCAGGTCGACGACGCCGATGAAGTCGCTCTCGGCACCGATCGGGATCTGGATCGGGAGGGGCTTGGCGCCCAGGCGCTCGGAGATGGTGCGGATGGTGAAGTAGAAGTCCGCGCCGAGCTTGTCCATCTTGTTGACGAAGCAGATGCGCGGGACGTCGTACTTGGTCGCCTGCCGCCAGACCTGCTCGGACTGCGGCTCGACGCCCTCCTTGCCGTCGAAGACGGCAACGGCGCCGTCGAGGACGCGCAGGTTGCGCTCGACCTCGACGGTGAAGTCGACGTGGCCGGGCGTGTCGATCAGGTTGATCTGGTGGTTCTTCCAGTAGCAGGTCGTCGCGGCCGACGTGATCGTGATGCCGCGCTCCTGCTCCTGCTCCATCCAGTCCATCACGGCAGCGCCGTCGTGGACCTCGCCGATCTTGTAGCTGATCCCGGTGTAGAACAGGATCCGCTCAGTCGTCGTGGTCTTGCCCGCGTCGATGTGGGCCATGATCCCGATGTTGCGGACCTTGGCAAGATCAGTGAGCACGTCCTGTGCCACGGGTCTTTCCCCTGTCTTGAGCTTGTGGGCTCACTAGGGCTGGGAGCGCCCGGCCTGACCGGCAGGCCGGGCGGCACATCACCAGCGGTAGTGGGCGAAGGCCTTGTTGGACTCGGCCATCTTGTGAGTGTCCTCACGGCGCTTGACGCTCGCACCGAGACCGTTGCTCGCATCGAGCAGCTCGTTCATCAGACGCTCGACCATGGTCTTCTCACGGCGCTGCCGGGAGAAGGTGATCAGCCAGCGCAGCGCCAGCGTGGTGGAGCGGCCGGGCTTGACCTCGATCGGCACCTGGTAGGTCGCACCACCGACGCGGCGGCTCTTGACCTCCAGCGAGGGCTTCACGTTGTCCAGCGCGCGCTTCAGCGTGACGACCGGGTCGGTGCCGGTCTTCTCGCGAGCACCCTCGAGGGCTTCGTAGACGATCTTCTCGGCCACGGAGCGCTTGCCGTCCACCAGCACCTTGTTGATGAGCTGGGTCACGAGCGGCGAGCTGTAGACCGGGTCAGAGATAAGCGGCCGCTTCGGGGCCGGTCCCTTGCGGGGCATCAGCTCTTCTCCTTCTTCGCGCCGTAGCGGCTGCGAGCCTGCTTGCGGTTCTTGACACCCTGCGTGTCGAGAGAGCCACGGATGATCTTGTAGCGAACACCCGGCAGGTCCTTCACACGACCACCGCGCACGAGCACCATCGAGTGCTCCTGGAGGTTGTGACCCTCACCGGGGATGTAGGCCGTGACCTCGATACCGCTGGTCAGCTTCACGCGAGCGACCTTGCGCAGTGCGGAGTTCGGCTTCTTGGGGGTGGTGGTGTAAACGCGGGTGCACACACCGCGCCGCTGCGGCGAGCCCTTGAGGGCCGCCGTCTTCTGCTTGGCCACCTTGTCCTGGCGGCCCTTGCGGACCAGCTGCTGGATCGTTGGCATTCGCCGGCTGCTTCTTCCGTCTTCTGCGGGTTCCCCTTGCGGTTCACCCTCGTGTTTCTTGATCCCTCTCTGCACCCGAGGTCGGGCGTGTCGCCCGCTACTCAGGTCCGCAAGCAACAGTTCGACTGCCACCGCGAGTGGAGGACACCGCGGCCTCACGGGCACGCGGAGCGGCCCGACATGGGTCGGGCACGAGTAGCAAAGATACCCGCCCACGTCTACCTGGGTCAAAACGGGGGTACCGCTCCCGCCCGTGCAGTAGACATGGTCCGCACATCAAGCTCTACCTGGGGGAAGCGGTTTTGTCACAGCCCACCGCCGCCTCGTCACCCGACCGTGCGGTCAGCGCCGCCGCAGGACCCGGTGGTCCGGCCGCGGACGCCGGCTCCCGGCCGCGGGCGGTGCGACTTTCGCCACAGCAGCTGTCCGACGTCCGCATCCCGGAGGTGTGAGGCCATGTCGAAGCACCACTTCGCCGTGCGGAAGCTCGTCGCGGTCACCGCGTTGGCGCTGGTCGTCTCCGGCTGCTCGCTCTGGACCGAGCAGCCCGGCGTCGGCGAGTGCGCCAAGGTCGTGGACCTGTCCCGCGACAAGGCCGAGCTGACGAAGGTGGACTGCGCCGCGCAGGACGCCACCTACCGGCTGGTGTCCATCGAGCGCGGCGTCACCGCGCCCTGCCCCGGCGGCGACTACGTGGAGGAGGCGTCGGCGCGCAACCGCAAGACCAAGCGCAAGACGCGGGAGTGCTACTCGCTGAACGTGCGCCAGGGCGACTGCCTCCAGCAGGTCGGCGACTTCGACACCAAGCTCGCCTGCGGCACCGGCACCCGCAGGGTCACCAAGGTGGTCGACGGCAGGTCGGACCGGTCGTTGTGCGGTCCCGACGACGACACCAGGACCTACGACCGGCCGCCGACGACGATCTGCATCACCAAATGATCCATACGCCCGACAGGCCGCAGGGGCGTTCGGTACGTTGCCGCAGTGCTCGATGACGAACAGCTAGCGGCTCGTAACGCAGAGTTGCGCGGCACGCTCGACACCCTGATGCGCGAGCTCAAGGAGCGCACGGACGGGTTGCGGGACGCACAGGCGGCTATCGCGGCGATGTCGGGTGTCGCGTCCTCACCGGACGGCAACGTCGTGGTGACCGTGGACGCGACCGGTGTGCTGGACGAGCTGGAGCTGGGCCCGCGGGCGTTCGACCGGGTGACCCCCGAACAGCTGGCGCAGACGATCACGCAGGTGGCCCGCCGTGCCGCGATGAACGTGCGCGAGCAGGTCAACGCCGAGATGGCCCCGCTCACCTCGGAAGAGGGCATGGTCGACCTGCCGGACGTCGTGCCGGGCGCACCGTCGCTGAAGGACTTCTTCAAGGTCGAGCAGCGCGAGGAGCCCGCCGCTCCGCCACCACCGTCCGATGAGGACTTCGGCTCCTCGGTGCTGCGCCGCGAGGCCCGCCCGGTGCAGCGCGCCGGTTCCGCCGAGTCCGACGACGAGGACTTCGGCGGCGACTCGATCATGGGCAGGGGCCACCGCTGGTGAGCGGGCACACGTGGATGGAAGCGGCCGGCGTGCGCTCGGCCGCGGCGAAGATGGGCCACGCGGGCGAGGAGATGGGCACGCACGCGGCGGCGCTGGCCCGCGGTCTCGACGCCGAGGGCCAGTGCTGGGGCAACGACGAGGCCGGCCAGAAGTTCGGCACCGACTACGCCCCCGCCGCGCAGGCCGTGCGCGAGGTGATGGCGAAGGTCGCGCAGACGTTGCAGGACATCGGGAAGAACCTCGAAGAGTCCGCGAACCTGATGGAACAGCAGGACGACTTCAACGCACGCGGCATCAGCGGTTAGCAGTCTGGGGGGATTGCCGCAATGGGCATCGAGATGCCCGCCGAGGTCCGCTGGCTCATCCCGATCGTGGTGGGCGACAGCTGGCCGGAAGGCGACGAGACGGCACTGCAACGCCTCGCCGAGGTGTGGCAGACCGCCGCGACCGACATCGACAACGCCATGCGCGAGGCCGACGACGCCGTGGCGCAGGCCACGTCCCACATGGACGGCGAGGCCGCGGAGGCGTTCAAGAAGTACTGGGAGAAGTTCGTCAAGGGCGAGGAAGCCACCTTGCCCAAGATGAAGAACGTCTCCGAGAAGCTCGCCACCGCCTGCCGCAACTGCGCCATGCAGATCGAGTACGCCAAGCTCTCGATCATCATCGCGCTGGTGATCCTGGCCATCCAGATCGCCGCGATGATCGCCTCCGCGGTGGCGTCCTTCGGCGCCTCGACCGCAGGCATCGTCCCCGCCCAGCTGGCCACCCGCGCCGGCGTGCAGATCGTGTTCCGGCAACTGGTGCAACGGCTGATGCAGCAGGTCGGCCGCAACCTCATCGGAAAGCTCGCCGTGCAGGTGGGCATCGAGGTGGCCACCTCCGTGGCCACCGACCTCGCCGTCCAGGGCATCCAGCTGGCCAAGGGCACCCGTTCCGAGCTCGACGGCAAGCTCACCCTCGACGCCGCCAAGTCGGGCCTCATCTCCGGCGCCGTCGGCTTCGGCGTGGGCGCCGGCGCGGGCAAGGCCCTCGGCGACGGCGTAGGCGACTCGATCGGCCGCTCCATCGGCCGCAACGCCGCCGAGGAAGCCCTCATCGGCGCCGGCTCCGCACTGGCCGAGGGCGCCCTGTCCGAGGAGGGCATCCAGGCCGGGGACGTCCTCTTCGGCGCCACGTCGGGGGCGGTGAGCGGCAGCGTTTCCGGCCTCAAGTCGGGCATGGAGGGCGTGAACGCCGACTTCGACGCCCCTGCGGCCGGCGACATGCCCACGGCACGCCCCGACGGTCCGCCCGCTGCGCCGTCCGCTCCCCCGGTCGCCCCTCCTGCGGCGTCTTCCGCTCCCGCAGTCGCACCTCCTGCGGCGCCGTCCGCTCCCCCGATCACCCCTCCTGCGGCGGCTTCGACCGCGCCGTCCGGGTCGGACAGCCCTCCCCCGCCGCGTGCCGCGGACGCGGTGAACACGTCGTTCGCGGGCCCACCCACCGACCAGCCGGCGCACCGCCCGGCCACGCCCGAAGCGGCCCCGTCCTCCGCTGCCCCGTCCTCCGCGGCGGCTGCTCCGCAGCAACCGCAGGGCTTCCAGCACGCTCCCGCACAGACCGGTCCAGCGCCGCAGGGTCCGGGCCAGCAGAGTCCGGGCCAGCAGGGCTCACCCGCCGCGGCTCGCTCGGTGCCGACGACGGCCCCCTCGACCTTCTCGCCGAGCAGCGCACCCGTCTCGACGCCGGGTGGGCACGCCGGCACCTCGCCGACCAACGCCGGTCCTCACCCGTCCGGCAGCAGCCACCAGCCCGTGCCCGTCGGCAGCAGCACGTCCGCACCCCACGGCCACACCGGCCCGGCACCGTCGGCACCTGCCCCCGGCAGTCAGGCGCCAACCGGCCCGGTCCCGTCCGGCCCCGCCTCCCACGGCAACCACGCGCCGAACGCCTCCGCCCCCTTCCAGCCGGCACCGACGACCTCGGCCCCACCGCCGACCGCTCCGCGCACACCGCCGGCGGACGGCGTGCACCAGGCGGCGACGTCGGCACCTCTGCTCCCGCCGACGCACCGCACTGCCAACGACGTCCCCCAGCACCAGCCTGCCCACGTGCCGCCACAGCACGCCCAGACCTCCCCGCCGCAGCACGGCCAGGTGCCACCGCCGCAGCACCGCTCCGCTCCACCGGCAGCCGCTCCGGCACCGCACCGCGCTCCCCAGCCTCCCCCGTCCCCGCACCGGCCGGCCCACCCCGCGGGCCCGTCACCGCACGCCCGTCCGTTGCCACCGGCCGGGCCGTCCCCGTACCCCGCGCACGCACCACAGCCGCCTGCCGACGCCGCCTCGCCGCACGAACGGCCCGCGCGCACGCCGTGGGAGGAGCACAAGAGGCTGCGGAGCCCGGTGCCGCTGCCGGACCGCTTCGAGCACCTGCGGGACGACGTCAGGCACACCCGGTCCGGCCTGTCGCTGCACGACGACGAGTTCAAGGCCTACTCGCAGTCGGCGGCGATGGTCGCCCCCGACCCGCACCGCTACACCGTTGACCTGCACGGTTCCACCGACGACGTCCGGGTGGGCGGCACCAGGCTGACGCCGGAGGACCTCGCCGACATCATCAGGTCGAGCGGCGACTGGGACGGCAGGCAGCCGATCCGCCTGGTCTCCTGCCAGACCGGCACGAGGTCGGACGGGTTCGCGGCCCGGCTGAGCCAGGAGCTCGGAGTCGACGTCGTCTCCCCCACCAAGGACGCGTGGGTCGACGACATGGGCAACGTCTTCGCGAGCTCGTCGCACTTCGACCACGTCCGCGGCGACTTCTCCCCCGGCTGGCCGCCGAACGGCGACTGGGTCACCTTCAAGCCGGACGGCACCAGCACCCGGCACGACCGCCCGACCCCGCCCGGCACGACCCCCACGTGGGGCGGCGCGACACCGGAGCACCGTCCGCGCGCATGGCGCCGCGGCGAACCGACGGACTGGGTGCGCGACGCGTCCGGCGAGTGGCACCCGGTGCAGCCGGACGGCCACCAGCGACCGGTCCACCCCGGCGCACCACCACCGGGCTGGTCGGACCGGCAGCCACCGCGGCGGCAGGGACCTCCACCGGGGCTGCCGCCTCGCAGTGGGACGCCCGTGGGCGGGATGCCTCCGGGTGGGGTTCCGCAGCGCCCCGCCCACGGTCCCGGCCAGCCGTGGGCAGGGCAGCAACGCCCGCAGCACGGAGCCGACCCGCGCACGTGGCACCAGCAGCAACGCCCGCTCCAGCCACCGGTCGGCCGACACCCGCAAGCAGGGCAGCACCCCCAGGCGGGACCGCGTCCGCAGCAGGCCGGACCACGCCCGCAGGCCGGACCACCTCCGCAGGCCGGGCCTCGCCCGCAAGCCGGACAACATCCACAGCCTGGTCAGCACCCGCAGACCGGTCAGCACCCGCAGCCCGCGCCACGTCCGCACACCGGCCATCACCCGCAGGCCAGGTCACACCCGCCGGCTGGGCAACACCCACAGGCCTGGCAACACCCACAGGCCGGACCACGTCCGCACACCGGCCAGCACCCACAACAGGGCAGGGCCGCACCACAGCAGGGCCAGCCCCCGCAGCACCACGGTCACCCGCAGCACAACGGCTACCCGCAACACCACAGCCACCCACAGCACCGCAGCCACCCGCAGCACCCCGACCAGCTGCGGCGCCCGATGGCGCCTCCCGCCGGCCACCACCCCCGGCAGGCACGGCACACCGCGCCGCCGAACGCCGGTCCTCCTCGCCCGGTGCACCCGGCACAGGGCCCGCAGCCACCTCGCCGGCCGATGCCCCCGGGCAGCACCCAGGACCAGCCGTGGAACCGACCGGCCGATCCGGCACGGCACCAGCCGGCCCCGGTCCAGCACACGGTCCCCACCAGGGCCGACGCACCGCAGCCCAGGAGCACGGAACCGGAAGCTCCTCGACGGCAGCGGTCGCTGGAGGACATGAGCCAGGCGGAGCTGGAGCAGCACGCCGTCAAGCTCTACGCGCTGGAGCACCCCGAGCTGTCCATGGCCGAGGTGTGGATCCGGACGGCGGGCCTCGAGGTCGGTCCCGACGGCAGGTTCATCGAGCCGGACGCGGCCTCGACCGCACCCCGCGAGTCGGCGCAGGACGCGATGCAGCGCAGGTTGAACAAGGCCGCGACGGAGTACGTCGACCGGGTGTTCAAGAACAAGGGGGAGATCACCGGCGGGCGCAACGACGAGAAGCCGACCTTCACCCCCGGTGGGGAGCTGCCGCCCGGCCACACCCGCCAGGCACCGCCCGGGATGCTCGACGGCGCTCCGGTCCGGGTGGACGTCTCGGCCATCCCGGAGAAGCCGGTCTACCGCGACGTCCAGGGCCTGCGGCAGATGCTCAGCCAGCCGCTGCTGCGCATCGACGGCGGCAGTGCGGCCGACATCCACGCCGGTCAGGGCATCGCGCCGCGCAACCCCGAGGCGCTGAGCATCAACAACCACGTGGCGGGCGGCGCGATGTCCGGGTTCGGCGACAAGATCGTCACGGGCTCCGCGCACGTGTCGTTCACGATGGACGTCGACCACGCGCCCGGCCGGTTCGAGACGAACATGAGGTTCAACGCCGACACGGACGTGAAGACGGAGAGCGGACTCAACAAGAGGGTGGAGCGGATCACGGAGGCGTACCACCCGAACGGCGTCAACGTCGACTTCACCTACCACGACGCGGGCCAGAACGGCACGCACGGGGAGTCGGAGTACGTGTTCCCCGGCGGCATGGGCAACGAGTACGTCTACCGGACCTGGGAACGCGTCACCTACTTCGACGACAACGGCGACATCCACGACACCAGCGTCGGCAACCCCCAGGTGAACGAGAACTTCAAGTGGCTCGCGGAAATGCAGGAGCTGGAGGCAGAGCTATGAGCGGGGTGCCAGAGGTGCACGTCGACTGGTACCTGGGCAGGTCCCCCCTGCCCGACGTCGACGACGAGGGCATTGCCCTGGCCGCCCGCAACCCCGGTGGTCAGGTCGGCTACTACGACCTCCACCAGCCGCGGGAGAAGCGCGACGACACCCGGACCCTGAAGGGGCTCCGCGAGGTCGGCCCGGACGGTGCGTTCACCGGTGAGGAGTGGCGCAACCCCGGTTTCGTGCCGCACCCGGACACCGCGGGCACCAGGTTCCACACGGACTTCGAACTGGAGCTGTGGCGCACGATCAACGGGTTCGTGCGGCTCGGGCCGTTCGCGCGGGCGTTCGCGGAAGCGGAGCTCATGGCCATGTGCGACGAGGGCGAGGAGCTGGTGCTCCGGCCGAACGAGCACGGCGACCGCACGCTCGACGTCTGCACCTCGTTCGTGCGGGTGCCGAGCACCTGGCCGCACTGGACGTCGGTGCGCGGCATCGACCTGATCAGGCACCTCGGCCACGGCCGCCACCACGTCGGCCTGCAGCTCAACCGGTCGTCCAAGCCGAAGCTGCGGATACCGGCGCAGACGCTGGCCGAGCTGCACCGGGCCGAGAGCGAACGAGTCAACGACCTCATGCGCGTCGGGCCGCTTCCCGCGACGCCGACGCCGATGGGCACCGCGATGCCGGGAGGACAGCAGTGAAGGCGATCTTGTCCGGTCCGCTGGGCAGGACCACGCACGCGGTCTGGTCCGACCAGCTCTGCGTCGCGCGTGCGGGGCAGGACGGTGCGCGCCAGTACGTCGTCGTCGATCCCGACCCCGACGACGACATCGCGGGCACGCCGTTGCAGCGCAGCCTCGTCGAGTCGTGGTTCACGCTCATCACCGTTGCCCTGGCCGGTGAGACCGCCGCCGAGGTTGTCGCCGCCGACGGTGCGGACCTCGTCACCAGCCCGCTCTCCCTGCGGGTTCCCCGGAGCTGGCGGCTGCGCGGGCCCGCCGGCGAGTTCGACCGGCTCTGCCAGGTGCGGGTCGACCACCTGTCCTTCCTGGACGAACCGCCCGCGGCGCACGGCGTCTCGCTGGCGTGGGGACCGCCGGGGGAACCGGACCTCGACGCGATCGTCGACGCGATCACGGCGGAGCTCGCCTCGTCCGCACCCGAGGGGTGGACGCGGATCAGCGTCGAGTGCGACGCGACGGCCGGGTGGCAGGTCCTCACGACCACGGTGACGACGGCGGACGGCGAGGAGGTGCACTGGCTGCCGTCGGCGGTGGTGAGCCAGTGGTTCCACCGGCTCAGGGCCGCGGGCTACTCCTACCCGTTCGGGGCGTGGTTCACCGCCCGCTACGTGCTGGAGGACGGCGGTCAGCCGACGCTGGCCTTCGACACCGAGGCCGAACCCGCCTGGCGGCCGTACTTCAGCGACCTCGCGGACTTCGCGGCCCAGGCCCTGCGGCACGAGCCGACGTTCTACCCGCGCAACCCCCGGTACGTGCCGGGCTGGCTCAACGCGGCGCTGAGCACGACCGGCACGCTGAAGCCCGAGCCGCGGGCGAAGGCACCGCACCGGCCGGAGCTGCTCCTGGCGCGGGCGGTCGACGGCATGTCCGCGGACGGCGTGGCGCTCACCTACCGCACCCCGGTCGTGCGGTTCGAGAAGCAGGCGGTGCTCGACTACCTGCGCGGCGCACCGGTCGTGCTGTCCTCCCGCGGTCTCGCACCCGACCTGGTCGACCCCGAGCACCCGGAAACGGTGCCGATGGTGTTCCACACCGACGGCAGGTGGGTCTGGTCCGGTTCGGTACCGCACTACCTCGAACACCACGACATCGCGCCGGACACAGCCCTGCTCGCGCACATCAGGGCCAACCGGTACCGCCCGCCCGACCGGCTGCCCTCCGCGGTCAGGGCGCGGGCACTCGCGACGGCCACCGGCAGCGCCGAGGAGGAACCGGGGCTGCAGGAGGAGTTCGAGCAGGCGGCGAGCGCCGCCCTGGACATCGCCGCCCACCTCGGCCTGGACCCCGCGCGCTACTCGGTGGGCGAGCAGGTCGACGGCGCGCTGTGCCTGGTGCGGGTCGGTGACCGCTACGCCGTGTACTGGGTGAACGAGGACGAGCGGCGGTTCTACGCCGAGTTCGACAGCCCGGGAGACGCGGCGACCTACCTGATCGGGTTCTTCTACTCCTACGCGGGATCGCTGCAACGAGCGTGATCCCCACGCGGTGGCCACCTGGTTCACTGTGCGGCGTGGACGACCTGATCGCGGCGATGGCCTCGTTGACCGGCTCTTCCGGCGACCCGGAGGTGCTGGGCGGCGACCGCGGTGACGTCGTGGTGGTGCGGGTCGGTGATGTGGTGGCCAAGGCGCACTCGGCGGACACCGACGTCGAGGCGCTGGCGCAGCGGCTGGAGATCGCGGCCGCGCACCCGGAGCTGATGCTGCCGCCGTTGCGGCCGGTGCAGTTCGTGGACGACCGGCCGGTGACGGTGTGGCCGTACGGGACGCCGGTGAGCCAGGCGGACCCGGACGCGGCGCCGTGGGAGGAGAGCGCGCAGCTGCTGGCCCAGCTGCACGCGCTGCCGGCACGGGGGCCCGTGGCGGGGGCGCCGGAGCGGATCGTGCGGGCGATCAGGGCGTTGCCGCCGGAGCTGCCGCACGCGGACGTGGTGCTGGCGGCGTTCGCGGTGCTGCCGCCGCTGGGCATGTCGACGCGGGCGTTGATCCACGGCGACTGGCACCTCGGGCAGCTGGTGCACCGGGGGGCGTGGCGGTTGATCGACGTGGACGACCTGGGGGTGGGCGACCCGGTGTGGGACCTGGCCCGACCTGCGGCGTTGTTCGCGGCGGGCATCCTGCCGGCGGACCTGTGGGCGCGGTTCCTGAACACCTACCGTGAAACGGGGGGTGTGGCGCTGCCGACATCAGAATGGGAAGCGCTCAACATCCCGGCCCAGGCGTACGTTGTGCAAATGGCAGCGCGGGCACTCGTGACCGGTCTGCAGGCCATGGAACCGCTGGTCGAGGCTTGTCGTCGGATCGCTGCGGCGCATGAGCACGAGGACCGCGGCTAATATCGTTTTTGTCCGGTCCCACCGCAGGAGGCTCACCACGATGCAGTGTCCCAAGTGTCATGCGAACATGCGCACGTTCGACCGCATGGGCGTTCACATCGAGCAGTGCGACGGCTGCCGCGGCGTCTTCCTCGACTACGGCGAGCTCGAGTCCATCACCCGCCTCGAGGCCCAGATGCACACGCCGCCGCCGGCCGCTCCGGCCCCGCCGCCCGTCGCCTACCCGCAGCCGGTCCAGCCCGGTTGGGGCGCCGCGCCGCAGCAGGTCCACCACCACCACGGCGGCCACCACGGTTATGGCTACGGCCACCGCAAGCACCACGGCCTCTCCGGCCTGTTCTTCTCCTCCTGACGCCCGCGCGACGGCCCCGGACCCCCGACTCCGGGGCCGTTGACGACTACCGAGAATCAGGGCGATAATCGGTAGTCAACGGGAGGAGGAGCGATGTCCGTCGCAACCGAGGCCGCCCAGATCCGCGACCTGTTCGACACCATCGAAGAGCTCGAGTCCGTCGCGTCTTCCCTGGCGGAGGACGACGAACGCCGCCACCGGCTGGACGGCGTGGTGGCGAAGACCCTGCGCCAGGCCCCGCCGGTGCGCCCGGTGGTGGCCGGTGAGCTGCTCGACCTCACCGAGAAGACCGTGAAGGCCTGGGCCCGCGAGGGCGTACTGGCCATCCACAGCCAGGAACCGCGCATGCTGCTCGACACCGTGCGCCTGCACGAGGTGCTGCACCTCGTGTCCGACCTCCGCCGCGCCGGCAAGACCCGCGGCCTCCTCGACGAAGTCCACCGCCGCCTCAGCGACCAGTCACTGCTCGAACGCAGCGACCTCGCCGCCTCCCTCGACGAGATGCGCAGCGGCAGGGGACGCGTGGTCCGCCCGGTCTGAGATCCCCTTTGCTCCAGGTCGTAGAAACCCACACCGCCCACGCCCAGGCAGCCGGCCTCCGCGGCCGCGCCCGCGTCGCCTACGAGCGCTTCCTCGACGAGCTCGCCCACTCCGGCTGCGCCGCCCTCGGCTACCGCGTCACCGGCCCCGAACCGCTGCCCCGCCTGTGCGTGAAGCACCTGCGCGGTGCCGACCGGGTCGTCGTCGCCTTCCCCTCCCCCGACGTCGTGTGGGTGCTGCTGGTCGGCCCGCACGACGACGATCCCGGCCTCGACCTCTACGAGGTGCTGTACGAGATGGCCGGCGTCCGCCCGCGGTTGTCGGAGAAGCGCACGAAACCGCGGTGCTGCACCGACGAGTCCGGCGTGCCGCCGCTGGTGGACGAGCAGCTGGTCGACGACCTCGTCCTGCGGGCCCGCGCGCTGGCCCGTGCCCGTCGCCGCTGATCGCTGCCACACTCGGCTGATGCGCGCCGAAGTTGTCCTGGTCCGGCATGCCCGGTCGACGCCTCCCCGCCGCGGCGGCCCTGACGAGTACCGCAGGCCGCTGACCACGGAGGGCCTGGCGCAGGCCGAACACCTCGTCGCGCACCTCGCCGGGATCGAGCCCAGCCTCATCGCCTCCAGCCCGTACCTGCGGGCGGTGCAGACCGTCGAACCGTTCGCCCGCGCGCTGGGCCTGCCCGTGCGCACCGGCCACGACCTGCGGGAGTGGGACTCCGGCATCGACCCCACGCCGGACTACGCGCGCCACTACGCCGAGAGCTGGGCCAACCCGCACTTCGCCCGCCCCGGCGCGGAGAGCCTGCACCAGCTCACGGCCCGCGCCACGGCGGTCCTGACCTCGCTCGCCCGCGAGCACCGGGACGGCCCCGTGGTCATCGGCAGCCACGGCACGTTCGTGTCCCGCGCGCTCGTCGGCTTCGGCGCCGGCACCGTGGACCACTCGTTCTCGCAGGCCATGCCGATGCCGGCGATCTACCGGCTCCGCTTCACCGACCACGGTGTCGAGGTCTCCGGGCCGGGGCTGTGACTCACCGACAATAAAAGTTGTCAAGACAGCTTGAGTTGTCCTAGGCTTGCGGCATCACGACGAACGGAGACGGCGATGTCCTTCCAGGCCTACCTCGACGGCGCGGAGAAGAAGACCGGCAAGACCCCGGCCGAGCTGCTGGCGGCCGCCGCCGAGCAGGGCTACGACGGCAGCACGAAGGCGGGCGTCTTCCTGGAATGGCTGAAGACGGACTACGACCTGGGCCGCGGGCACGGGATGGCGCTCTACCACGTGCTCAAGAACGGCGCGGAGATCAGCGCCAAGCACGTCGGCAGCACCGGCAGCCACCGGGACGACTCCACCGCGCTGCGGCTGGACGGCCTCGCCCACCGCTGACGGCACAAACGGAACGGCCCCCGGAGCAGAAGCTCCGGGGGCCGTTCTCCACTAGCGCGTTCAGCGGTAGTCGCGACCGAAGTCGTAGTCGTCCAGCGGCACCGCGGCACCAGTGCCCGTGCCGAAGACGTCCGGGGTGTAGTACCCGTCGTCGTACGAGGGGATGGCGTACGCGGCAGCGCGCGCCTCCTCGGTCGGCTGGACCTGGATGTTGCGGTAGCGGTTGATGCCCGTACCGGCCGGGATCAACTTACCGATGATGACGTTCTCCTTCAGACCGATGAGCTTGTCCGAACGCCCGTTGATGGCGGCGTCGGTCAGCACACGCGTGGTCTCCTGGAACGACGCGGCGGACAGCCACGAGTCCGTTGCCAGCGAGGCCTTCGTGATGCCCATCAGCACCGGACGTCCGGCCGCCGGCTCGCCACCCTCGGCGACGACGGCGCGGTTGCCCGACTCGAAGTCCGCGCGCTCGACCAGCGAGCCCGGGAGGAACTCCGTCGCACCCGAGTCGATGATCGTGACCCGGCGGAGCATCTGCCGGACGATGACCTCGATGTGCTTGTCGTGGATGGCCACACCCTGGGCGCGGTACACCTTCTGCACTTCCTGCACCAGGTGCAGCTGGGCCTCGCGCGGGCCCATGACGCGCAGGACCTCGTGCGGGTCCGGGGTACCTTCCAGCAGCTGCTGACCGACGGCCACGTGGTCGCCGTCCTGCAGCGGGCCGGTCGCCGTGTTCGCGAGGCGCTGACGCTTCGACAGCTTCTCGAACACGATCTCCTCGGAACCGTCGTCCGGGATCAGCGTGATCTTCCAGAAGCGGTCGCCGTCCTCGATGCGGACGCGGCCGTCGACGTCGGCGATCGGCGCCTTGCCCTTCGGGACGCGGGCCTCGAAGAGCTCCTGGACACGGGGCAGACCGGTCGTGATGTCGTCACCGGCCACACCACCCTGGTGGAACGTGCGCATCGTCAGCTGCGTGCCCGGCTCACCGATCGACTGGGCGGCGACGATGCCGACGGCCTCGCCGACGTCGACCAGCTGACCGGTCGCCATCGAGCGGCCGTAGCAGGACGCGCACACACCGACCGCGGACTCGCAGGTCAGGACCGAGCGCACCTTCACGCGGATGATGCCCGCGTCGACCAGCGACTGGAGCGCCGGGTCGCCGAGGTCGTCACCGCGGTTCAGGACCAGGTTGCCCTGCGCGTCGAGGATGTCGTCCGCGACGGTGCGGGCGTAGACCGAGGTCTGCGCGAACTCGTGCAGGCCGACCTTGTCGCCCAGCTGCTCGCCGACGGTCATCTGGACACCACGGGTGGTGCCGCAGTCGACCTCGCGGATGATGACGTCCTGCGAGACGTCCACCAGACGACGGGTCAGGTAACCCGAGTCGGCGGTGCGCAGCGCGGTGTCGGCCAGACCCTTGCGGGCACCGTGCGTCGCGATGAAGTACTCCAGCACCGACAAGCCCTCGCGGAACGAGTTCTTGATCGGGCGCGGGATGTACTCACCCTTCGGGTTGGTGACGAGACCACGCATACCCGCGAGCGAACGGACCTGCGTCATGTTGCCGGCGGCGCCGGACTGCACGATGACGCGGATCGAGTTGTCCTCGGGGAAGTTGTCTTCCATGATCTCGTGGACCTGCTCGGTGGCCTTGGTCCACACCTTGACCAGCTCGGAGTTGCGCTCCTCGTGGGAGAGCTGACCGCGCTGGTAGCGCTTCTCCACCGCGTCCGCGAGGCGCTCGTGCTCCTCGAGGATGTCCTGCTTCGCGGCGGGGACGAGGACGTCCGAGATCGCGACGGTCACACCGGAACGGGTGGCCCAGTGGAAACCGGCGTCCTTCAGCTTGTCCAGCGTCCGGGCGACGGTGACCATCGGGTACCGCTCGGCCAGGTCGTTGATGATGATGGCCTGCCGCTTCTTGGGCATGACCTCGTTGATGAAGGCGTAGTCCTGCGGCAGGATCTCGTTGAACAGCACGCGACCCAGCGTGGTCTCCGCGAGCCACGGCTGACCGGGCTCCCAGCCCTCGGGCTCCTGGCCCTTGGGCGGGTTCTTGTCGGAGACGCGGATCTTCACCATCGACTGCAGGCCCAGGACCTTGCGGTCGAACGCCATCAGGGCCTCGGCGGGCGACGAGTAGAAGTGGCCCTCGCCGATGTCGCCGGGCTTGTGCCGGGTCAGGTGGTACAGACCCGTCACCATGTCCAGACGCGGCATGGCCAGCGGCTTGCCGGACGCCGGGGACAGGATGTTGTTCGACGACAGCATCAGGACGCGGGCCTCGGCCTGCGCCTCGGCGCTCAGCGGCAGGTGGACCGCCATCTGGTCACCGTCGAAGTCGGCGTTGAACGCCTCACAGACCAGCGGGTGCAGCTGGATGGCCTTGCCCTCGACCAGCTGCGGCTCGAAGGCCTGGATGCCGAGGCGGTGCAGCGTGGGTGCGCGGTTGAGCAGCACCGGGTGCTCGGTGATGACCTCTTCCAGCACGTCCCACACGGCCGGGCGCGCACGCTCGACCATCCGCTTGGCGGACTTGATGTTCTGCGCGTGGTTGAGGTCCACGAGCCGCTTCATCACGAACGGCTTGAACAGCTCCAGCGCCATCTGCTTGGGCAGACCGCACTGGTGCAGCTTGAGCTGCGGGCCGACCACGATGACCGAACGGCCGGAGTAGTCGACGCGCTTGCCGAGCAGGTTCTGGCGGAACCGGCCCTGCTTGCCCTTCAGCAGGTCGGACAGCGACTTGAGCGGGCGGTTGCCGGGCCCGGTGACCGGGCGGCCGCGGCGGCCGTTGTCGAACAGCGCGTCGACGGCCTCCTGCAGCATCCGCTTCTCGTTGTTGACGATGATCTCGGGCGCGCCGAGGTCGATCAGTCGCTTGAGGCGGTTGTTGCGGTTGATCACGCGGCGGTACAGGTCGTTCAGGTCCGAGGTCGCGAAGCGGCCACCGTCGAGCTGCACCATCGGGCGCAGGTCCGGCGGGATGACCGGGACGCAGTCCAGGACCATGCCCTGCGGGTTGTTGCGGGTCGCCTGGAACGCGGCGACGACCTTGAGGCGCTTGAGCGCACGCAGCTTCTTCTGGCCCTTGCCGCTGCGGATCGTCTCGCGCAGGACCTCGGCCTCGGCGTCCACGTCGTAGTCACCCAGGAGCTTCTGGATGGCCTCGGCGCCCATGGCACCGGTGAAGTAGTCGCCGTAGCGGTCGTACAGCTCGCGGTAGAGCAGCTCGTCCGCGATCAGCTGGGCGCGCTCGAGCTTGGTGAAGGTGGACCAGATCTCGTCGAGGCGGTCCAGCTCGCGCTGGGCGCGGTCGCGGAGCTGACGCATCTCACGTTCGCCACCCTCCTTGACCTTGCGGCGCACGTCGGACTTGGCGCCCTCGGCCTCGAGCTCGGCCAGGTCGGCCTCGAGCTTCTGGGCGCGGGCCTCCACGTCGGCGTCGCGGCGGTTCTCGACGCGCTTGCGCTCGACCTGCATCTCGCTCTCGAGCGTCGGCAGGTCGTTGTGGCGCAGCTCCGCGTTCACGCCCACGATGACGTAGGCGGCGAAGTAGATGATCTTCTCGAGGTCCTTGGGGGCCAGGTCGAGCAGGTAGCCCAACCGGCTGGGGACGCCCTTGAAGTACCAGATGTGCGTGACCGGAGCGGCGAGCTCGATGTGGCCCATGCGCTCACGACGCACCTTCGCGCGGGTCACCTCGACGCCGCAGCGCTCGCAGATGATGCCCTTGAAGCGCACGCGCTTGTACTTGCCGCAGTAGCACTCCCAGTCCCGGGTGGGACCGAAGATCTTCTCGCAGAACAAGCCGTCCTTCTCGGGCTTGAGCGTGCGGTAGTTGATGGTTTCGGGCTTCTTGACCTCGCCGTAGGACCACTGGCGGATGTCGTCCGCGGTCGCGAGACCGATGCGGAGCTCATCGAAGAAGTTGACGTCGAGCACGTCTACTCTCTTCCCCTTTTTAGATCGGTGGCAAAGGAGCTGGTCGGAGGGCCGGTGAGGGACTGCGTCCGATTTCTTGGCTCGGAGGCAGCCCCATCACCAGCCGGCGAGGTGACTAGTTGACGACGTCGTCCACGGAGGGCGACTCGGACCTCGACAGGTTGATGCCGAGGTTCGCGGCCGCGCGCTCCAGGTCCTCGTCGTCGCCGTCGCGCATCTCGATCGCGGCACCGTCCGAAGACAGGACCTCGACGTTGAGGCAGAGCGACTGCAGCTCCTTGAGCAGCACCTTGAAGGACTCCGGGATACCGGGTTCCGGGATGTTCTCGCCCTTGACGATGGCCTCGTAGACCTTCACGCGGCCGAGCACGTCGTCGGACTTGATGGTGAGCAGCTCCTGCAGGGTGTACGCGGCGCCGTACGCCTGCATCGCCCAGCACTCCATCTCACCGAAGCGCTGACCACCGAACTGCGCCTTACCACCCAGCGGCTGCTGCGTGATCATCGAGTACGGGCCGGTCGAACGCGCGTGGATCTTGTCGTCCACCAGGTGCAGCAGCTTCAGGATGTACATGTAGCCGACCGACACGGGGAACGGGTACGGCTCGCCGGAGCGGCCGTCGAAGAGCTGCGCCTTCCCGTTCTCCTTGACCATGCGCTCGCCGTCGCGGTTCGGGATCGTCGAGCCGAGCAGGCCCGTGATCTCCTCTTCCTTCGCGCCGTCGAACACGGGGGTCGCGGTCTTGGTACCGGGCTCGACCTCCAGCAGGTCCTCGGAGAGGTTCTTCGCCCAGTCCGGGTCGCCGTTGATGCTCCAGCCCTGCTTGGCGATCCACCCGAGGTGGGTCTCCAGCACCTGGCCGATGTTCATACGACGCGGAACACCGTGCGTGTTCAGGATGATGTCGACCGGCGTGCCGTCCTCGAGGAACGGCATGTCCTCGACGGGGAGGATCTTGCCGATGACGCCCTTGTTGCCGTGGCGGCCGGCGAGCTTGTCACCGTCCTGGATCTTGCGCTTCTGGGCCACGTAGACGCGCACGAGCTCGTTCACGCCCGGAGGCAGCTCGTCGTCGTCCTCGCGCGAGAACACGCGGATGCCGATGACCTTGCCGTACTCGCCGTGCGGCACCTTGAGGGAGGTGTCGCGGACCTCGCGCGCCTTCTCACCGAAGATCGCGCGGAGCAGGCGCTCCTCCGGCGTCAGCTCGGTCTCGCCCTTGGGCGTGACCTTGCCGACGAGGATGTCGCCCGGCTGGACCTCGGCACCGATGCGGATGATGCCGCGCTCGTCGAGGTCGGCGAGGACCTCCTCGGAGACGTTCGGGATGTCCCGGGTGATCTCCTCGGCGCCGAGCTTCGTGTCGCGGGCGTCGATCTCGTGCTCCTCGATGTGGATCGAGGTGAGAACGTCGTCCTGCACGAGGCGCTGCGACAGGATGATCGCGTCCTCGTAGTTGTGGCCTTCCCACGGCATGATCGCCACGAGCAGGTTCTTGCCGAGCGCCATCTCGGCGTTCTCGGTGCACGGACCGTCGGCCAGGACCTGGCCCTGCTCGACCCGGTCGCCCTCGTTGACGATGGGCTTCTGGTTGATGCAGGTGCCCTGGTTCGACCGGCGGAACTTGTGCAGCGCGTAGGTGTTGCGCGCACCGTCGTCAGCCATGACGGTGATGTAGTCGGCGGAGACCTCCTCGACCACACCGGTCTTCTTCGCGACGACGACGTCACCGGCGTCGACCGCGGCGCGCAGCTCCATGCCGGTGCCGACGAGCGGCGACTCGGAGCGGAGCAGCGGCACGGCCTGGCGCTGCATGTTCGCACCCATCAGGGCGCGGTTGGCGTCGTCGTGCTCGAGGAACGGGATCATGGCGGTCGCGGCCGACACCATCTGGCGCGGCGAGACGTCCATGTAGTCGACGTCGGTCGGGTCGATGAACTCGACCTCGCCGCCCTTCTTGCGGACCAGGACGCGGTCGTCGGTGAAGTTGCCCTCGTCGTCGGTCGGCGAGTTCGCCTGCGCCTTGACGAAGCGGTCCTCCTCGTCCGCGGTCAGGTAGTCGATCTGGTCGGTGACCCGGCCGTCGACGACCTTGCGGTACGGCGTCTCGATGAAGCCGAACGGGTTGACCCGCGCGTAGGACGAGAGCGAACCGATCAGGCCGATGTTCGGGCCTTCCGGCGTCTCGATCGGGCACATGCGGCCGTAGTGCGACGGGTGGACGTCGCGGACCTCCATGCCGGCCCGCTCACGGGACAGACCACCGGGACCCAGCGCCGACAGGCGGCGCTTGTGGGTCAGACCCGCGAGCGGGTTGGTCTGGTCCATGAACTGCGACAGCTGCGAGGTGCCGAAGAACTCCTTGATCGCCGCCACGACGGGACGGATGTTGATCAGGGTCTGCGGCGTGATGGCCTCAACGTCCTGCGTGGTCATGCGCTCGCGGACGACGCGCTCCATGCGGGACAGACCGACGCGGATCTGGTTCTGGATCAGCTCGCCGACCGTGCGCAGGCGGCGGTTGCCGAAGTGGTCGATGTCGTCGACCTCGACCGGCACGTCGCCACCGGCGGCGGCGTCCATCATCGTCTCACCGGCGTGCAGGCGGACGAGGTACTCGATCGTCGTGACGATGTCGTCCTCGGTCAGCACACCGGTGTTGATCTCGGTGTCCAGGCCCAGCTTCTTGTTGATCTTGTAGCGACCAACCTTCGCCAGGTCGTAGCGCTTGTCCTTGAAGAACAGGTTCTCCAGCAGGGCCTGCGCGGACTCCTTCGTGGGCGGCTCGCCCGGACGCAGCTTGCGGTAGATGTCGAGCAACGCCTCGTCGGTACCCGCGGTGTGGTCCTTCTCGAGCGTGGTCAGCAACGTCTCGCTGAACGCGAACCGCTCGCGGATCTGCTCCGTGCTCCAGCCCAGGGCCTTCAACAGCACCGTCACCGGCTGGCGACGCTTGCGGTCGATGCGGACACCCACGGTGTCGCGCTTGTCGACGTCGAACTCCAGCCAGGCACCCCGGGACGGGATGATCTTGACGCTGAAGACGTCCTTGTCCGTCGTCTTGTCGACCGCGGTGTCGTAGTAGACACCAGGCGAGCGAACGAGCTGCGAGACAACCACGCGCTCGGTGCCGTTGATGATGAACGTGCCCTTGTTCGTCATCATCGGGAAGTCACCCATGAACACCGTCTGGCTCTTGATCTCGCCAGTGGTGTGGTTGGTGAACTCCGCCGTGACGAACAGCGGTGCCGCGTACGTCATGTCCTTGTCCTTGCACTCCTCGGTCGAGGCCTTGACCTCGTCGAAGCGCGGGTCGGAGAAGGACAGTGACATGGAGCCGGAGAAGTCCTCGATCGGCGAGATCTCGTTGAGGACCTCTTCGAGGCCGCCCGTCGGGGTCTCGTCGCCGGCGTCGACGCGGCGCTGGAACCACGCCTCGTCACCGGTGAGCCATTCGAAGGACTGGATCTGCAGGTCGAGCAGGTTGGGCGTCTGAAGCGGCTCGTGAATCTTCGCGAAGGAAACTCGCTTCGGCGCTCCAGGGATCCCCGACGTGGAGTTGGTCGCAGCAGTGGCCTTGGTCGCGCGAGAGATCGCCAAGATGCGTCCTTCCAGGGACAAATAGCTGGCTAGAGCGAACTAGCACGGCTGTCTAGGGTGCGGCGCTGCTCGACTAATCCACGCTCTCGGCGAAGGGCAAGCGGAAAATGGGCAGCGCAAAGGGGCAGTCTAGCCACACGCACGGCGACTGTCGAGAGGCACCTGGAAGGACCCTCCTCTTGCTCACCGACAGAGTGACCCTGCATGAGCGCGCAGTCAAGATGTCGAGCGCTTATCCACTCTCTGGATGGAGCGCCGTTCACCGACCGTCATCCAGTTGACCTGCACAAACACGTGTACGCCCGGTTTGGTGGGAAGTTGACGGCCTCAAGCGCTCTTACAGAGCGCCACAAGAAACCGTGTGACCGAGATCACGCGTGTCGGGTCTGGCGAAGGGGCCCTTTGGGGTGCTTCCAAGCCCTTTGCGGGCCTTGGACGAGGTTGTTGATCTTACTCGACCCCGCCGAAGCGTTTGGCACCGACCATCCACCGGGTATGTGGCTCCCGGCGAAGGGCAGCGAGGCAGCCCGAACCGAACGTCCGCACCCCCTCGGCAAGTGCACGCGGGGAGCTTTCGTACTCCAGGACCGCACGCGGGGTCCCCGCGTACCCCCAGGAGGGCACGCGGGGGGCCCGCGTGCCGGTCAGCAGGACTGGAGTTGGCGGTCCTGGTCGGCGGTCGCGCCGAACATCCTCAGGTTGTCGACCTTCCAGCGGCCGCCGTCCTCCACGGCGCCGACCTGGAGCATGGCGGTGCCGCCGCCGGTCTGGTTGTCGGTGGTGCGGGTGGTGACCTGGTCGGCGAAGACCAAGACGGTGGCGCGGCCGTCGCGCAGGGACGACACGGCGGAGGAGACGACGCGGACGCTGACCACGAGCTTCTGCTGCGGGGCGATCTCGCGGACCGGGCCGAAGACCGCGTTGTACTGGCAGAGCGCCTTGCCGGTCAGGAGCTCCTTCGCGGCTTTCTCGGTGGCGGTGACGTCGGCGAAGTTGTACGAGAACGACTTCTCCACGGCCTCGCGGACCTGGCCGTTCACCGAGGACGTGGTGGCGGAGTCGACCAGCGCCGAGTCGTAGCCACCCGACCTGGACTTGACCAGGAAGAACGTGCCGAGGCCCGCGAACAGCAGCGCGACCACGACCAGCGCGACCGGCAGCACCCAGCCCCCGGACGCTGACCTCGTACCGGCGACCTCGACCGGGAGCCCCTCCGGCTCGGCCTCCGCAGGCTCTGACTTCGCGGGCTTCGGAGCGGCCGACGGCGTCCAGTCCACCGCCTCGGGCGCCTTGAGCCCGGACTCCTCCGGCTCGACGGTCTCGGCGGACTGCCCGGCATCCGGAGCCTCGACGACCTCACCCGCACCGGCCGCCTCGGCCCGCTCGACGGCCTCAGTCGCCTCGGCCCGCTTCGCAGCGGCGGTCTCCGGCGTCACCACCTCGGTCGCCTCACCGGCCTCGGGCGCGGCGGCACGGCGGTTCAGACCGGCCACGCGCGGGCGGCCACCGGCGGGCGGCGTGGGGATGGGGCGGCGGCGGGGTGGGGGCACGTGCTCTCGTCCAATCAACTCTGGCCGAAGCCGGGACCGGGACCGGGTCAGACGCCCGCCCGCAGCGGGCCCAGCTGGCTCAGCTTCCAGCCGTCGTCCGTGCGGGTGAGCTTGGTCAGGTACCGGTTGATCTTGGTGACCTGCTGGCCGCCGTCGGGCGTCACGGTGCTCTCGACCACGGCGATCATCTCGGCGGTGCCCGCGCGGTCGTCCAGCTCGGACACGGCGGCGTCGAGGACCTTTGACGTCGTCACGGACTTCGCGTCGACCAGCTGCTTCTTGCGCGCGTCCTTGTCCTTGTCGATCTCCGCGCGCAGCTCGCCGGTCGACGAGCTCAGCCAGCGCTGCAGGTCCTCGTCGACCTTGCGGTAGTCGAGCGTCAGGAAGTTCGTGATGCCGACCTCACCCGCGCGCCGGGCCTCGTCGCGCGCGGAGGCGAACGACGACTCGGAGGAATGGGCCGCCGCGTACCAGGTCACGCCCGCGTACGCGGCGAAGCCGAAGGTCAGGACCGCGAGGACGGCGGCGACGGTGGTGAAGGTCCGCACTACTTCTTCCCCTCTGGCAGGCCCAGCAGCTGGCCCAGCGACGTCAGCAACGGCACCTCGGGCACGGTGGTCTGCGACCCGGTGGTGGGCTCCTGGCCGGGCTGGGTCACCGCGGTGCCCACCGGTGTCCCGCCGTACGGAGCATTCTGCGACCCGCGCACCGAGGTGGCACTTCCGGGCGCGAGCGCGCAGTAGGCCTGCGTGTTCAGCGGCACGGGCGCGGTGTCGGCACCGGTGCGGATGCGCGTGCCCTCGTACCCGACCGTGCACGGCATCGGGTCGAACACGTTCAGCGCCAGCCCGAAGTGCGCCGACCCGTCGCCCGGCGCCACGGTGAAGCCACCGCCCACGGCGATCGGGTAGGTGACGGCGATCTGCTCCAGGCCGTCGCGCCGCGTCACCAGGATGTTCGAGGTGGTCAGCAGGTTCGCGAACACCACGCCCAGGTTCGGCCCGCTCTCCCTGAGCAGCGCCGACACCTGCTCGGACGCCGGCGGCACCGCGACGATGAGCCGCCGCAGGTCGCCGTCGGAGGCCTTCAGCTGCTCGGCGAGCAACCGCAGGTCACCGCTGAACGACCGGATGGCGCCGCCGGACGCGGCCTGCGTGGCCAGCACGATCCGCCCGTCCTGCAGCAGCCGCGTGGTCTGCGGCAGGTGCTCGCGCGCCGCTGCCGTGAACGCCGCGGTGTTGTCGATCAGCACCTGGAGGTCGCCGCCCGTGCCGTTGAAGGCCGTGTGCAGCTCGTCGACCACGATCTTCAGCGAGTCCGTCGGCACCGAGGTGGCGAACGCGTCGAGGTTCGTCAGCAGCCCGTCCACCGGCGGCGGTGTCTTCGTCGCCGACCGCGGGATCACCGACCCGGCCTCCAGGAACGGGCCGCCGTCGGTCTTCGGCCGCAGGTCCACGTACTGCTCGCCGACCGCCGACCGGTTGGCGACGACGGCCTCGGCCGACGCCGGCACCCGCGGTGCGTCGGCGTCGAGCTCCAGGTCGGCCTCGACGCCGTCGGCGGTCAGCCGCAGCTGCCCGACCCGGCCGATCGTGACACCGCGGTAGGTGACCTCGGCGTTGGAGAAGATGCCGCCGGAGTCGGCGAGCTGCATCGTCACGACGGTCGACGACGAGCGGAAGAGCCCGACGTAGTTCGCGCTGACGTAGGAGATGCCCAGCAACGCCACCAGGACGAACGCCACGACCTTGAGCTTCGTGCCCCGCGTGATCACTTGCGCCCCCCTCCCAGCAGACCGCCGAGGATGTCGCCGAGGCCCGACCCGGTGCCCTGGCCGATGCCGGGCAGCGGGAGGTTCGGCAGCGGCAGCGGAGTGCCCTGGCTCGGCGGCAGAACGCCTTCGAGCGGGGTCTGCCGCGACCGGCCCAGGTTGTCGAGGACGTTGCCCAGGTTGAGGTCCAGGTCGATGAACGCGTTGGTGTAGTCGCCCTTGATGCCGTCGACCGCCGCGTCCGGGAACGGGTAGGTCAGCAGCAGCTCGAACGCGTTCGGCAGGTTCTGCCCCGACTCGGCGAGCTTCGTCAGCGTCGGCTGCAACGCCTTGAGGTCGGCCACGATGTCGTCGCGGCTGCGGTTGACCGTGTCCACGGCGACGTCGGACAGCCTGGTCAGCGACTGCAACAACGTCACCAGCTGCGTGCGCTGCTCGGCCAGCACCTTCAGGCCGGGTTCCAGGTCGGTCAGCGCCACGGTGATCCGGTCCCGCTGCTGCGCGAGGGTGGCGGCGAGCCGGTTCATCGAGTCGAGCGCGCGGACGATCTCCGCCTTGTGCTCGTCCAGCTGCCCGACGAACGTGTCGAGGTTGCCGAGCAGCGACCTGATCTCCTGCTCGTTGCCCTCGAACGTCGCGTTGAGCTCCTTGGTGATGTTCTGCAGCTGCGCGACACCGCCACCGTTGAGCAGTAACGACAACGCGCCGAAGACCTCTTCGACCTCGGGGTTGCGGTTGGTCTTCTCGATCGGGATGGTCGCGTTGTCCGCGAGTTTGCCGCTCGCGTCCTTCGGCTTGCCCAGCTCGATGAACTTCTCACCGAGCAACGCCGACTGGCGCAGGTTCGCGTACGCGTTGGCCGGGAGCTGCACGTCGCCGTTGACGAGCAGCGTGACCTCGGCGGTCCAGCCGCCGGGAGCGAGGTCGATCCGCTCCACCCGGCCGACCGGCACGTCGTTGACCTTCACGCCCGCCTGGGGCACCAGGTCGAGCACGTCCTTGAAGTGCGCCTTCACCCGGTACGGGTGGTCGCCCACGTCCGCGCCACCGGGCAGCGGCATGTTGTAGACGCCGTCGAAGCCACCGGAACCGCAGCCGGAGACCAGCAACACCGCCGCGAGACCCACGACGAGCTTCTTCACCGGGGCACCCCCGCGAGCGGCAGGGGCAGCGGCAGCTTGCCCGCGTTGAGGTCGCCGAGCACCTCTGCGGGCGACTTCAACGGGATCGCACCGCTCAGCAGCGGCTCCAGCTGCTTGCACGTGTTCGCGAGCACCGGCGGCACGTTGTTCGGCGTCGCCTGCTGCACCAGCTTGCAGATCAGCACGATCGGCGGCTGGTTGAGCTCGTTGATGTTCGCGCGGGTGTCGAGCGTGCCGGACGCCGCGTTGTAGGAGTTCTGCAGGTTGCCCAGCGCCAGCGGTGCCACGTCCAGCGTCTCGGCCAGTGCCGCCCGCTGGTTCACGAGCACCTGCGTGATCGACGCCAGCTTGTCCACGTTGGACTTCAGCCCGGCGCGGTTGTCCTTGACGAACCCCTGCACCTGCCCCAGCGCGGTCGCCAGCTCGCTCAGCGCGGCACCGAGGTCGCCGCGTTCGTCGGCGAGCAGCTTCGCCACGTCAGCCAGCTGCTTGTTGAGGTCCCGCACCTGGCTGTCGTTCGCGGCCAGCATCGCCGTGAACTTCTGCAGGTTGTCGACGGTCGCGAAGAGGTCCTCCTTCGACCCCGACAGCGTGCGGGTGGCCTGGCCGAGGTTCTTCAGCGTGTCGTTGAGCGCCTGGCCGTTGCCCTCCAGGTTCTTCGCCGCGGAGTTCAGCAGGTCCGCGAGCGCGCCGTCGGCGTTCGCGCCGTTGGGGCCCAGCGCGGTCGTGAGCTTGTCCAGCGACGAGTACAGCTCGTCGAGCTCGACCGGTGTCGCGGTGCGCTCGCGCGGGATCACGGCGTCGTCGGCCATCGCCGGCCCGCCGGTGTAGGCGGGCGAGAGCTGCACGTACCGGTCGCTGACCACGCTCGGCGAGACCACGACGGCCTGCGCGTTCGCCGGTACCCGCACGTCGCGGTCGACGGTGAACACCACCTTCACCGTCTTGCCCTCCGGCGTGACCTCGTCGATCGTGCCGACCTTCACGCCCAGCACCCGCACGTCACCGCCGGGGTAGACGCCGACGGCCGCCGCGAAGTGCGCGGTGACCTTGCGCCCGTTCATGCCGTTGAACACCCACCAGAGCGCGGCGGTCAGCACGAGCGCGAGCACGCACGCGATCGCGATGAACCGGCCGGCCCTGCTGTGCACCACAGTCGTCATCGCGCCACCCCCGGAGGCAGGCAGCCTTCCTCGTTGAACCCGACGACGCCGAGGTTCACCGAGGGCGGCAGCAGACCGCAGATGTAGGTGTCGAACCAGCGCCCGTTGCCCAGGGTGTTCGCGAACACCCGGTAGAACGGGGCCAGCAGCGCCAGGCTGCGGTCCAGGTTGTCCTGGTTGCGCTGCAGGATCGTGGTGACCCGGTCGAGCTGCTGCAGCGCCGGCCGCAGCTGGTCCTGGTTGTCCGCGACCAGCCCGGAGAGCTGCCTGGCCAGGTCGCGCGTGCCGCCGAGCACCGCGCTGATGGCCTCCCGCCGCTTGCGCAGCTCGCCCAGCAGCAGGTTGCCGTCGGCGATCAGCTTCTCGAACTCGGCGTTGCGGTCGGCCAGCGTCCCGGTCAGCTGCCGGGTGTTGTCGAGCAGCTTCGCGAGCTGCTCGTCGCGCGAGGAGATCGTCTTCGACAGCGCGGACAGGCCGTCCAGCGCGCCGCGGACGTGCTCGGGCGAGTTCTTGAACGTCTCGGACAGCACGGTGAAGCTGTCCGCGAGCTGCTTGGTGTCGATCTGGCCGACCGTCGTCGCGAGCCCGTTGAACGCCTCGTTCACGTCGTACGGCGCGAGCGTGCGTTCCTTCGGGATCGGGTCACCGGGCGAGAGCGGCTGCGAGCCCTGCGGGTCGAGCGCCAGGAACTTCTGGCCCAGCAACGTCTTGATGCGGATCATCGCGGTCGACCGGTCGCCCACCCAGGCGTCCTTGACCTTGAACGTCACCCGCACCCGGTCGCCGTTCAGCCCGACCTTGGTGACCTTGCCGACCTTCACGCCGGCGACGCGGACCTCGTTGCCCGGCACCAGGCCCGCGGCCTCGCTGAAGTCCGCCGCGTAGCTCGTGCCGCCGCCCACGATCGGCAGGTCGTCGGAGTAGAACGCGGCGAGCAGCAGCAGTGCGATCAACGTCAGGCTGATCGCGCCGGTGGCGATGGGGTTGCGCTGTTTCATCGGCGGCACCTCTGCTGTGTCACCGGCAACGCCGTGATGGGGACGGGGTTGGTGATGACCGGCGGCACGGCGATCTGGCCGCTGGCCTCGCACAGGTAGAAGTTGAACCACGAGCCGTAGGTCGCGGTCCTGGTGATCGTCTCCAGCTTGTTCGGCAGCCGCTGGAGCACGCCCTCGACGAGCACCTCGTTGTCCCCCAGCGTCTTCGAGACGATGCCGAGCTGAGCGATGTCGTTGCGCAACGGTTCACGGCCCTGTTCCAGCAGGCCGGCGGTCGCGTTGGTGAGGTCGCCGAGCGCGGTGATGGCCTCGCCGATCGGCTGGCGGTCCTGCGCGAGCCCGGAGACGAGCTGCTGCAACGTGACGACGAGGTTGTTCAGGTCGTCGCCGCGCGAGTTCACGGTGTCCAGCGCGACGTTGAGGTTGTCGACGACCTGGCCGATGACCTTGTCCTTGCCGGCGAGCGTGCTGGTCAGCGACGCCGTGTGCCGCAGCAGGCTGTCGATCGTGCCGCCCTCTCCCTGCAGCACCTGGACGATCTCGAACGACAGCTTGTTCACGTCGTCCGGCGACAGGGCCTGGAAGAGCGGCTTGAAGCCGTTGAACAACACCGTGAGGTCGAGCGCTGACCTGGTGCGCTCCAGCGGGATCGTGCCGCCCTCGGGCAGCACCGCGCTGGTGTCGCCGGTGCCGGCCTCCAGCGCGATGTACCGCTGGCCCACCAGGTTGCGGTACTTGATGGTCGCGGTCACCGCGTCGGGCAGCCGGCGGTCGCCGTCGATCGAGAACTCGACCTCGGCGGTCTTGCGGTCGACGACCCTGATCTCGTCGACCTGCCCGACGCGGACGCCGGCGATGCGGATGTCGTCGCCCTCGTTCAGGGCGGTGACGTCGGTGAACCGCGCCTTGTACCCGGTGGCGCCGGCCAGGTTGACGTTCGCGATGGTGATCGCCAGCAGGGTCGTGGCGAGGATCGTGACCACGGCGAACGTGATCAGCTTCAGCAGCGGGGCGAGCACACCCTTCACTCGACCGTCACCTCCGTTCCGCGCACCAGCGGTCCGAGCAGCAGGCTCGACCAGCCCGGCACGTCCTGCGGGTCCACGCCCATCCGCGGGCCGAACAGCGCCGCGATCATCCGGGCCTCCTCCGGCGAGTTCGCGAGGTTCACCGCGGTGGCCGACGACGGCGAGGTCGCGTTCCCGGCGGTCGCGGGCGGCAGGATCCCGTCGTTGGCGACGCGGGCGGGCGGCGGCGAGCTGGAGCCGTCCTTCACCGGACCCTCCGGCGGGTACTGCGGGAACGGGTCCGGCCGCGGGACCAGGTCGTAGCAGCGTGGCCCGCGCTTGTCCCGGTACTCGGGGTCGTCGATGCCGGGCTTGTACTTGCCGCGGGTGTTCGTGATCTCCAGCGTGATGTGCAGGCCGGGCTCGTTGGTGCCCACACCGAACGCCTTCTCGATGACCGGCTTGAACTCGCTGAGGCCCTTGAGCAGGCACGGGTACTCGGGCGCGTACTTGGCCAGCAGCTCCAGCGTCGGGCGGCTGGTGTCCGCGAGCTGGATGATGTTGTTCTTGTTGACCGCGAGGAAGCCCGTGAGGTCCTGCGAGGTCGTGGTGAGCGAGCCGTACAGCGCGAGCAGGTTGTCCCGCTGGTCGACCACGGTCTTGGTCGTCGTGGTCATGTCGTTGAGCGCCTGGAGCAGGTCGGGAGCGGCGTCGGAGTAGACGTTCGCGACGTCGGCGAGCCTGGAGATGTTCTCCTTGAGCGCCGGCAGCTGCGGGTTGAGCTCACCGAGGTAGGCGTCGAGCGACACCAGCGTCTCGCCGAGCGGCTTGCCGCGGCCGTCGAGCGCCTGCGACAACGCCGTGAGCGTCGTGGCGAGCTTCTCCGGCTGGATCGCCTGCAGCACCGGCATCAGGTTGTTCAGCACGCGCTCGACCTCGATGGCGCTGCTGGTGCGGTCCTGCTCGATGACCGCGCCCTCCCTGATGGCGGCGCCCTTGCGCTGCGGCAGCACGAGGTTCACGTACCGCTCGCCGAACAACGTCTTGGGCAGCAGGCGCGCGGAGACGTTGCCGGGGATCTGCTCGACCTTGTCCGGCAGCAGCGCGAGCTCCAGCTCGGCGCCGTCGCCGGTGGTGCGGATGGCCTTGACCGAGCCGACGATCAGCCCGCGCACCTTGACGTCGCTCGCGGTCAGCAGCTGGTTGCCGATGTGGTCGGTCTTGAGCGTCACCTTCACGTAGTCGCTGAAGGCGTCCTTGTAGAGCGCCACCGTGAGCGACAGGAACATGGCGATCGCGAGGAGGAACGCGATGCCCAGCACGCGCTTCTTCATCCGGCGATCCTCACCGTCGTCGTGGCGCCCCAGATCGCGAGGCTCAGGAAGAAGTCGAGCAGCGCGGTCGTGACGATGGCGGTGCGCACCGCCCGTCCGACGGCCACACCGACCCCCGCCGGCCCGCCGGAGGCGCGGTAGCCGTAGTAGCAGTGGGTCATGATGATCACGACCGCGAAGACCAGCACCTTGCCGAACGACCAGAGCACGTCGACCGGTGGCAGGAACAGGTTGAAGTAGTGGTCGTACGTGCCCGCCGACTGCCCGTAGAACTCCACGGTGATCGTCCTGGCCGCCAGGTAGCTGGTGAGCAGGCCGATCACGTACAGCGGGATGATCGCGACGAACCCGGCGATGATCCGCGTGGTGACCAGGAACGGCAGGCTCGGGATGCCCATGACCTCCAGCGCGTCGATCTCCTCGGAGATCCGCATGGCGCCGAGCTGCGCGGTGAACCCACTTCCGACCGTCGCGCTCAACGCCAGCCCGGCGACGAGCGGCGCGATCTCACGCGTGTTGAAGTAGGCGGACACGAACCCGGCGAACGCGCTCGTGCCGATCTGGTTGAGGGCCGTGAACCCCTGCAGACCGACGACGGTGCCGGTGAACACGGACAACCCGACCATCACGCCGATCGTGCCGCCGATGACCGCGAGCGCACCGGACCCGAAGCTCACCTCGGCCAGCAGCCGCAGCGTCTCCTTCGAGTACCGCTTCAGCGCGCGGGGCGTCCACGCCAGCGCCTTGAGGTAGAACGACAGCTGGTCGCCGAACCCGTCCAGGGTGGACAGCACCTTGTTCGCCATCAGCTCCCCTTCGCGGGCACGACCTGCAGGTAGATCGTGGTGAGGACGAAGTTGACGAAGAACAGCAGCAGGAACGTGATGACCACGGCCTGGTTGACCGCGTCGCCCACGCCCTTCGGGCCACCCGCGGGGTTGAGCCCCCGGTAGGCGGCCACGATGCCCGCGATGAACCCGAAGATCAGCGCCTTGAGCTCGCTGATCCACAGGTCCGGCAGCTGCGCCAGCGCGCTGAAGCTCGCGAGGTAGGCACCGGGCGTGCCGTCCTGCATGATCACGTTGAAGAAGTAGCCGCCGAGCACGCCGACGACGCTGACCATGCCGTTGAGCAGCACGGACACCAGCATCGCCGCCAGCACCCTGGGCACGACCAGCCGGTGGATCGGCGACACCCCGAGCACTTCCATGGCGTCGATCTCCTCGCGGATCGTGCGGGACCCGAGGTCCGCGCAGATCGCACTGCCGCCGGCACCGGCGATGAGCAGCGCCGTCACGATCGGGCTGGCCTGCTGGATGATCGCGAGCACGCTGGCGGCACCGGTGAACGACTGCGCGCCGATCTGCCTGGTCAGGCTGCCCAGCTGCAACGCGATGACCGCGCCGAACGGGATGCTGACCAGTGCCGTCGGCAGCACCGTGACGCTGACGATGAACCAGCTCTGCTGGATGAACTCCCGCAGCTGGAACGGCCGCCGGAACGACGTGCGCACCACGTCGATGCCGAGCTGGCACAGCTTCCCGGTCTCCCGCAGCGCGCCCGCGCCGGGAAAGGTCTGGGTGCTCACAGCACACCACCAGTCCGCGGCCACGGGCTCGGCGTGGGAGCCGCGACCGGCGTCCCGACGTGCACCCCGTACCGCACCTGCTCCTCGGTGGTGAGGCTGGCGATGATGCCCTGCTGCGCCTCGTGCGGCAGCCGGTGGATGATCGACATGACCCGGTCCTTGCGCCGGCGCACCGCGTCCCGGTGCGGCAACCCCGGCGTCGGTTCCAGCTGCGGCACGACCCCGCGCATGTCCTCGTCCGGCGACCCGTCCGAGTGCCCGGCGTCCGCGTGCGCCTGCTCGGCGGCCATGGTCGCCTGGTCCTTCTCCTCGGACATGCCGATCGGCCCGAGCCGCCGCCCGTTGAGGAACTGCTCGACCACCGGCTCGTCGCTCGTGAGCAGGACCTCCCGCGGCCCGAACATGACGAGCTCCCGCCGGAACAGCATGCCGAGGTTGTCCGGCACGGTCCGCGCGATGTTGATGTTGTGCGTGACGATGAGGATCGTCGCGTCGATCTGCGCGTTGAGGTCGATCAGCAGCTGGCTCAGGTACGCCGTGCGCACCGGGTCGAGCCCGGAGTCCGGCTCGTCGCACAGGATGATCTCGGGGTCGAGCACCAGCGCGCGGGCCAGACCGGCCCGCTTGCGCATGCCGCCGGAGATCTCACCGGGGAGCTTCTTCTCCGCACCGACGAGACCGACCATCTCCATCTTCTCGAGGACGATCCTGCGGACCTCGGCCTCGCTCTTGCGGGTGTGCTCCCGCAGCGGGAAGGCGATGTTGTCGTACAGGTTCATCGACCCGAACAGCGCACCGTCCTGGAACAGCACGCCGAACATCTTCCGGATCTCGTAGAGCTTGTGCTCGGAGCACCGCACGAGGTCCGTGCCGTTGATGACGATCTTGCCCTGCTCCGGCTTGAGCAGTCCCACCAGCGACTTCAGGAACACGCTCTTGCCGGTGCCCGACGGCCCGAGCATCACGCTGACCTCACCCGGCGGCAACGTGAGCGTGACGTCCTGCCAGATGGTCTGCTTGCCGAAGGACTTGGTCAGACCCTCGACGACCACCTCGACGCCCATCCGCACCTCCGCACAGCCCGACGACGCCGACGGGACCGGCGTCACACCTGGGCAACGAGTTCGTTCGCGGGAGGTTACTCACCAGTTGGGTTAATGGCGGTTGCGTTCGGATAACAGCACTGAGCGTGACCTCGTGAAACGGTCACCCAACCCCAACTTCCGCATACCGGAAGTCACGCGGGGGCCCCGCGTTTCCCTGTGCCGGTGGGTGGATCACCACCGGGCTGGCCGGGTCGGCCTGGTCA